>NZ_JAUSXO010000001.1:3214357-3857229 GCF_030816075.1 Arthrobacter agilis
GGTGATCGTTGCCAGGACGACGGCGCAGGGTGTCGTCCACCACCCTGCAGAGCCGATGGTGCGCGTCAGGTCGCCGTTTCGACAGTGCAAGAATGAGGGCGTGACATCAGCCGGACCGGGACGCCCCCGTGCGCGACCATCGGTGCGCCGCAGATCCACTGGTCATGAGGAGATCCTCGGTGCGGCCGCTGAGCCCCTCACGGGCCACGGTGACGCCACGACCTCCACCCGCGCTGTCATCGGAGCCGCCGGGATCTGCCCGTCCTCCCTGCACCGCCGTTTCACCGCCCGATGACGGCAGGACATGCCGGGGGACGATGCCGCATGGTCGGCCTGATGCCGCTCGGAGCGACCGCGGCGGGCGGTTCCAGCGACGATGGGTGATGGTCCCTGGCACGGCCATGCAAAGGGCTCCCGGGCCTACCGCAGGATCCTGCTCGCCCTCCTCTTCGCCGGGCTGGCGACGTTCGCGCAACTGTATTCGTTCCAGGGTCTCCTGACGGCCGTGGCCGCCGAGTACGAGGTGTCGCCCTCCGACGCCGCGTTGTCGGTCTCCGCGGCGACACTCGGCCTGGCCCTGGCGGTGATCCCCTGGTCCGCTGTCGCCGATCGGATCGGCCGCCGGCGCAGCCTCGCCTGGGCGATGAGCGCGGCAGTCGTCCTGGGCCTGCTGGCCGCGGTGGCGCCGTCGTTCCCGGTGCTGATCGCGTTGCGTCTTCTCGAGGGGATCGCGCTCGGTGGCGTGCCGGCGACGGCGCTGGTCTACCTCCACGAAGAGGTGCAGAGACTTCACGTGGCCGTAGCGGCGGGCACCTACATCGCCGGAACCACACTCGGGGGGCTCACCGGGCGCCTCGTCGCGGGTTTCATCGGGGATGCGCTGGGCTGGCGGGCCGGCGTGCTGGGGGTCAGCCTGATGGCCGGCGGCGCGGTCGTCACGTTCCTGGTCCTGGCCCCGGCGGCCCGCGGCTTCGTCCCGACGGTCCGCGGACAGGGCCCGTCCCTTCTCGCGCGCCTCCTGATGAATGTCCGGTCGCCCTCACTGCTGGCCGTGTACGCGCAGGGGTTCCTCCTCATGGGTGCCTTCGTCGCCGTCTACAACTACCTGGGGTTCCGGCTCGAAGCCCCGCCCTTCCTACTTCCCGTGTCCTTCGTGAGCCTGTTGTTCCTCGCCTACCTCGCAGGAACGGGGACGTCCCGTCTCGCCGGTGGGCTGAGCGTCAGGCACGGCAGGCTCCCGGTGCTCCTCTCCGCCATTCTCGTCATGGTGGCGGGACTGGTGGTGACACTCGCCGGGCAACTCCCCGTCGTCGTCGTCGGGCTCGTCGTCTTCACCGGCGGCTTCTTCGCCGCCCATGCCGTCGCTTCCGGCTGGACCCCGGTACTCGCCGCCGAAGGCCGCGCCCAGGCAGCGGGACTCTACAATTTCGCCTACTACGCAGGATCCAGCGCCGTGGGCTGGGCCGGGGGCATCTTCTTCGCGCACTTCGGCTGGTCCGGCGTCGTCGCGTTCACCGCAGCGCTGGCGGGTTCCGCCGCACTCCTCGCCGCCCTGGCCCTTCGGGGTGCGGGCGGCGCCGCACCCCCTCGGCGTCAGCTCCGGTAGGAATCCGGCGGGACTCCGGGACGCCGGTGGGACTCGGACGGGGCTCCGGCGGGCCACCGGACAGACTCAGGGGGACGTCAGGTGCGTGAGGTACTGGCGCGGCGGGAACCGGTGAGCCCGGCGACGGCGAACACGAGCGTGGCCACCAGGACGACGATGATCGGCAGCGCCCAGGTGCTGGTGGCGTCGTGGACGGCGCCGATGAGCGACGGAGCGGTGGCGCCGATGGCATACCCGGCACCCTGCACCATCGCGGACAGCTGCCGGGCGTGGGTGCCGCTCAGGGCGAGCTGCACCACGAGCATGAAGACGAGCGTGATGCCGCCCCCCTGGGCCACTCCGCCGAGGAGACCCCATGCCAGCCAGCCGGCAGGAGCGAGCAGGAGTCCCGCAGGACAGCTGATCCACAGTGCTGAGACGAGGGCGAAGGTCCTCGGGACGCCCAGCCGTTGGGAGAGCAGCGGCACTCCGAGCGCGCCGACGACGGCGGCGATCTGGAAGATCGACGAGCTGGTCCCGGCCTGGCCGGCCGAGTACCCGAGCTCCTGCTCGAGGATGGTCGGGAGCCACGCGGTGAGTCCGTAGTAGGAGAACGCCTGGGCACCGAACGTCAGCGAGAGGAGGACGGCCGACAGGCTGAGCCAGGTGCGCGGCTTCGCGACCGGACGCAGGGTGGCGCCGGTGGCGCGTGCGACGGTGTCGACGGCGGCCGATTCGACGGCGGGCTTCAGGGGCCCCCAGCGGAAGGCCCGGCCCGGCCCGAGGGCGGTCAGCCACACCGCGGCCGCGAGGACGACGAACCCGATCCACGTCAGGAGCGCTCCACGCCAGCCGACGGCGGCGGCAAGGGGGACCGTGGCGAGGGTCGTGATCATCGACCCCACATTGAGCGACGACGTGTACGCCCCCGTGACGATACCGACACGCGTGGGCTCGATGTCCCGCCGGATGATCACCGGGATGACCACGTTGCCGACCGTGATGAAGGCTCCCATGATGATGGTGCCGGCGACGGTGGCGTCCAGGCCGCCGGCTGAACGCACGATGGAGCCGACCCCGACACCGAGGATGGCCGTGGTCGTCGCGAAGTTCGCACCCGCTTTCCCGACGAACAGGGACGCGAAGGGCGTCATCAGGGCGAAGCACAACACCGGCAGCGTCGTCAGCAGCCCCGCCTGGGCGGCGCTCAGGGCCAGCTCGTCACTGATCTGCCCGGTGATGGGCGCGACGGCCACGATCGGACCCCGGAGGATGAAACCGATGAACACGATGCCCAGCAGGAGCAGAACCGGGAAACGGGATCGGGCAGCGATGTTCATCGATTTCACCCTACGCCGGAAGCGACGCGCGCTTCGACGGAGGTCGCATTGCGTAGCATCCGGGTGCGTGCCGGCCCGGGGCCACCGGACGCCGTGGTGGCCCCGGGCCTGGCGGCTACTCGGCCGGGGTCCTTCCGGGCTGGATCCCCTCCGGGTACCAGGGGTAACCCGTCGCCAGCGGTGCACCGTCGTCGTGCTGCGAGAGCCACTCGACGGCAGCACCGTGGTAGCGGTGGAAGCCCTTGTAGTCGGCGAGTTCGGGGTCCAGGGAGGCGAGTGCCCGATGGACCCGTTTCGCCCAGTCAGGAGCGTGCTCCACCAGCTCGGCCAGGCTGACGAGGTAGGTACGGACGGGGAACACGATGGCGTTGGACCGGGGCAGACGATGCAGGGGCTGCAGTTCGATGCGCAGGTACACCATGTCCCCCGCGTTCTCGGCCGTGACCGCCGCACGGTCCGGCGCCCAGTCCGGAAGCGTCTCCACGGAGGTCTCGAGACGCGGGTGGACGGTCAGGGACCAGTTGACCCGCCGGACGGGGTGACCGGGCTTCATGCGGAGCAGGAACTTGAGGGCCCGGTCGAGGATCCCCATCTTGTCCAGTTTGGGCACGGGACCGTGGAACTCGGAGAAGTTCATGCCGAGGTTGAACTGCAGGGAGTAGTCGGCGCGCTGCGTCGTCATGCCGGCACCGATGACGAGGGTGTTGTCCCTCTCCTCGAGGACGACGAACTCACCCTGGGCCTGGCGTGTCGCGTACTCCATCGGGTCCATGGGCAGGGTGGCGGGATCGCCGAACGTGAAGGAATCATCGATGCCGAGGAGCCGGTTCTGCCACCGCCACTCGTTCCCGTTCTTGGTGAGGGTGAAGTGCTCGGGGAAATCCCTGTCGTACGACTCGAAGATGAGCTCCAGGAGGTCCCACTGCGCTTCCATCATGTGCGGCAGCGCGAGGTAGTGGACACCCGGCATCTCCCGCAGCATCTGGTCGCGGTGCGCGCACTCGGACACATAGTGCTCATCGACGTCGAACGCGGCCCTCAGGGCACCGTCACCGGCCGGGACATGCGGTTCCAGATTCATCGAGTACATGTACTCGTCATCCGGGAACGGGAAGGGAAGGCGGCGAACCGCCTCCCGGGAGTTCGTGAATCTGTAGTCTCCGTCCGGTGTGTATGTTTCCTCCGGCGTGAATCCGGCTGGGTTGGATACCGCTGTCATCGGTGTTCTCCTTAGGCGTTCAGAACGAGTTTTGTACAGGTGGCCCGCGAGACGCAGGGCATGAAGAGCTTGTTCGTGCATCGATCCGATTCGGACAACCAGTCGTCCCGGTGGTCGATGGTGCCTTCGAGTTCCAGGACCTCGGTCTCGCACTCACCACAGGCACCTCCCCGGCAGAGGTAGGGGAGCTTGTGCCCGGCCTCCTCGACCGCCTCCAGCAACGACTGCTCGGGGGACACCTCGATCACCGCGCCGGACCGCGCCAGAGTGACGGAGAAAGGATCGCCGGTCGAGCCGAGATCCTCGAACCGCTCGAAGTGGATGTTCGAGTCCGTCCAGCCGTGGGCGTGGGCGGCCCGGATGACGTCGTCGACCATGCGCGAGGGTCCGCACACGTAGGCATGGGTGCCCAGTGGCAGTCCGCCGAGGATCTCGTGCGAGTTCAGCCGGGTCCCATCACCCGCTCCGTACAGGACCACTCTCTCCCCGTAGCGTTCCTGCAGTTCGTGGCCCAGGGCGGCATGCTCCGGGCCACGCACGGCGAGGTGGAGTTCGAACGAGCTTCCCTTGAGGCTGAGTTCGTCCAGCTGTGCGTAGATGGGTGTGACCCCGACGCCGCCGGCGATGAAGACGTGGTGCCTCGCGTGCTTGGAGACGGGGAAGAGATTCGCCGGGATGCTGGCGGAGAGGACGTCTCCCTCGCGGACGTCCGTGTGCATGGCGATGGAGCCGCGCCTCCCTCCGTCGACCCGGCGGACGGCGATCTGGTACTCGCTCGTGTCGTAGGGCGAACTCATGAGCGAGTAGGCGTTGCGCCTGGTCTCCCCCTCGAACGGGATGACGACCCTGATATGGCTGCCGCCCGAGAAGGGAGGGAGCCAGGACCCGTCCACCGCGGAGAACGTGTACCGGTTGATCTCGGGTGTGACGGCCTCGATCTGCTTCACCCTCAGCTGCAGGGCTCCGTGGTGTGCTTCGCTCATGTGTCCAACTCCTCGTTCTCCGGGAGCTCGCCCGGTACTTCGCCGTCCGCTTTCACTCCCTGGAACGCGGCGAGCCTTCCTGAGTAGTGGTCCCGAACGATCAGATCGCGTTCGCAGCCCGGGCATCGGAAGATCCGCCGGGACACGTTCTCGGAATAGTGGCCGCAGTGTGCGCACCACACGCGCCGCACGAAGGAACCGGCGTGCTCGCGGAGGACCTCTTCCCGGTTCATGCCGTAGGAGGTGGCGACCTGCATCGACGTGCCGATGAACCCTTCGGACCCGGAGAGGTACAGCCGGGTGCCCATCCTGGCCGTCGAGAGGAGCGCGTCGAGCCCGCCCACGGCGTCGGCATTGCTCGGGAACACGATGAGCTCGCGCACCGCGAAGGCGCGGAGGTCGGCCAGGTGGTTCCTGCCGGTGAACGACTCGGTCGAGTACAGCACGGTGGTCGAGGACAGCTGTTCAGGACTCATCTCCCCGAGCAGCCGTACCAGCGGCTCTCCGCCGCTGCCCTGTGCGGCGGCGATGTGGTTGGAGCCCGTCCCCATCGGTGTGAGCTCGTCGTAGACGGGCCGGCTCTTGATGCCAGTGATCAACATGGGTTCTGCTACCTCCGGTCGTCCGAGGGAGTCGAGAGGACGGGACGGCGATCGCCGGTCGGGACGGCATCGGCTGCCGGAGCATCGCCCTTGAGGTACGGCTTCTTCCACGCCATGTAGACCAGGCCCAGCACCACGACGGAGACCGCCGAGATCAGGACGACGTAGTTGGCGAACCAACCGTCCTCCGGTGTCCGGGGCCAGGCCATGTTGACCATCCCGAGCACACCCCAGACGAGGGCCGCGATATTCACTGGGATGCCCCAGGCACCCAGCCGGAACGCCCCGTTCGGCTTCCAGCCGAGGATGCGGGCCCGCAGCGAGGCGAGGACGACCATCTGGAACCCCATGTACATCCCCATGGCCGCGAAGGAGATGATCACGGTCAGGGCGTCACCGGAGACTTTCGATCCGATGACGATGAGGGCGGGTACCAGTCCTGCGAGAAGCAGGGCGTAGGGAGGTACATGGCGCGATTCGCTGAAGGTGCTCAGGAGCTTGCTCCCCGGGAGGATGCCGTCGCGGGCCATCGAGTAGGCGAGGCGCGAGGTGGCCGCCTGCAGGCTCAGGACGCAGGAGAGGAAGGAGACGAGCACGATCGCGAGGACCACCTTGAAGCCGATCGGCCCGAACGCGGAGAGGAGGATGTTGCCGACGGGATCCGCGTCGGCCCCCGAGATGACGGCCGCGAAGTCGGGGACCGCGAGGATCAGGGACAGGCAGACGAACATCGCCGCGAACCCGCCGATGTAGATGGTCATCCTCATGGCCTTGGGGATGGTGCGGCCGGGGTTCGGGACTTCTTCCGCCACGTCGCCGCAGGCTTCGAATCCGTAGTACTGGAAGATGCCGATCAGCCCGGCGGCCGCGAACGCCACGAAGTAGTTGCTTCCCTCGCCTGCACCGAACGCGTGGAACAGGACGCTGAGGTCGTGGTGCCGTGCCGTCAGCAACAGCCAGGTTCCCACCACCAGTGCACCGCCGAGCTCCGCCAGAAGGCCGGTCATCGCCACGGTGTTCAGCACCTTGGTTCCGCCCAGGTTCAGGATCGTGGCCAGCGCTATGACCACCAGGCCTGAGACGATGATGGAGTCGACGGTGTTCTCCATGCCGACGAGGGTGCTGAGGAACGGCCCGGCCCCGTACGCGACGCTGGCGATGGTGGTCAGGAGCGCCACGAGGTAGACCCAACCGTTCATCCAGCCCCATTTGCGGCCCCAGAGTCTGCGGGACCAGGGATAGACCCCGCCGGCCACGGGGTACGCCGCGACGACCTCCCCGAAGACGGTGGCGACCAGGAGTTGGCCGACGCCGACGATGACGAGGGACCAGAACATCGGGGGCCCGGCCACCCCCAGCGACGCCGCGAACAGCGAGTACACGGCCACCACCGGCGACAGGTAGGTGAACCCCAGCGAGACGTTCCCCCAGAACGTCATCTCCCGCTTGAACTGGCGCTCGTAGGAGTAGCCGAGGCTGGCAAGATGCTCAGCGTCCTCGTCGGCCACAGACTGCTGGGGCGGTTCCGCACTATCTACACGCATCGGGTTCCTTCTCCTGGATCCTTCAGGGCTCATGTGAGCTGGGCCACGTTCTAAAAACTATAGTTTCAAATGTTTAGGACCGCAATGCAGGCCGGAAGACGCTGCTTGCTGCGGACTGTGAGCCCTGGTGGTAGGAGCAAGAGTGGCATAACCTATGTTTCCACCGGATTACGCATCTCCTCGGATACACTCGGGACACCACAGGGCGCAGGCGGATCGGCCGTCGTGCCCGCGAGGAGGCCCGCCGACGACGAGTGCCTCCGGCGGTCGTACGGCGTCGAGGATCGGCGCCCGGCTAGAGTCAGTGCTGTCCTACCACCGCATGGAGTCTCCTCTTGGCACCCACCCCGGCCTTTCAAGCCCACGTCTACCGATCGTTGCCGGAGACCGAGCGCTCCGAGGCCATCGTGAACAGGATCTCCAAGGCGATCTCCCTGGGCCTGCTGAAGGTCGGCGAGCGGCTTCCCTCGGAGACGGCTCTCTCGGAGATGTTCGGCGTCGCGCCCTCCACCCTCAGGGAAGCCCTGTCGGATCTCCGGCAACAGGGGATCGTCGCTACCCGGCGGGGACGCAGCGGGGGGACGTTCATCGTCAAGCAGCCCTTCACGTCGACGGAGGCGATGAGGAAATGGTTCCAGGAGACCTCCATCGCCGAGATCCGGGACCTCGGCGACGAGCATGCGGCGATCGCGGCCGCCACGGTGCGCCTGGCCTGTGAACGGGCCGAACCCCACGAGGTCGGCAGGCTCCTGGACCTGGCTCGGGCCCTGGTCATGTCGGACACCTCCGACGCCCGCGCCCACGCCGACAGCCGGTTCCACATCGAACTGGCGGTGCTGGCGCAGTCGCCGCGGCTCATGAATGCGGAGATCCGGCTCCAGGCCGAGACGGTGCAGGCCCTGTGGGTGCCCCTGTCCTTGACGCGTGATCCGGAGAGGGTGGCCGCCGAACATCTCGCCGTGGCCCGCGCCATCGCGGACGCCGCGCCCGAGGAGGCTCAGCGGTTGATACTGGAACACATCCGCCACGACATCCACCATCTCGTGGACGCCAAACTGACCCTCGCGTATCCCACGAACCAGGAGGAGAGCCGATGACGGCCACCATCCCGGCGCTCAAGGCCGCAGGTGAGATCGCGGCCTGGATGAACGCCCTGAGCCTCGATGTCCACAGGTTCGCAGCGGACTCGACAGCGCTGTGGTCGGACCACCCTCATCCCCTGTCGATCACTCCCGGCGATATCACACGCCTGGAGGCCCTGGCGGAGGCATTCCTCGGCTCCCACGATTTCGTCGTGGGAGCGGGCGCCATCTTCGCCACCGAGGCCATCAGGAGCAAGGATGGCGGTCTCGAGTGGTGGATCAGGCGCGAGCACGGCATCGAGAAGCTGGAATTCGACCTGAGGCCGGGCGGAGAGCGCTTCTACGACTACCAGAACATGCCGTTCTTCGCCGCGGCGAACCGGACGGGCGAACAGACCGCGTGGGGACCGTATGTGGACTACCTCGGGATGGACGAGTACATCCTCACCTTCTCGGCGCCGATCCAGCTCGAAGGGAAGTTCGCGGGAGTAGCGGGCTGTGACATCAGGATCAGGACGCTCGAGGCCATCCTCATGCCCACGCTTCGGGCGATTCCTGGGAACGCCGCGCTGCTCAATGCCGGCGGCCGTGTCGTCGTGGGGAATTCCGGGGCACATCTGGTCGGCGAGAGAGTCCGCCCTCCTGCGGATGCGGGACGCCTGATCCCGATCGCCGTACCGCATCTCGGGTTCTCACTGCTGGTGTCCGACTGACGGGTCTCCGCCTGGCGGGTGGGGCCGACGAGCATCGACCCGGATCGACCGCACGGGAGCGCTGTGGGGGTGGACGACGGTCATGGGCGGCATGCCCTACGCCCCCTGCTGCCGGCCCACCATCTCCCTGATCCAGATCGGTGCGAACGGGGACGTGCAGTTGGGCGGCGTCGGGTAGTCCTTGAGGACCTCCAGGCGCTCGCCGATGGCGATGGCCCGCTGCCGGTGCGTCTGGTGGGCGATCCCGATCTGCGCCAGCGTGTGGTTCATGGCCCACTGCAGGCGGTCCGGGGCGTCCTTCATCCGGGCCTCGATCGTGTCCAGCAGCCCGGCGAGGTCGAGCCCCGCCGGTGTCTTCCCGACGCGCTCCGTCGTGAGCGCCCAGCCGGCGCTGGCCACCACGGGGTCCGGGTCCCCCAGCCATTCGATGCGCAGCTGCTCTGCGTGCGCGCTCTTCTTCACCACGTAGTTGACCAGCCAGTCATGCACCTTCGGGACTCGTGCCTGCCGGAGCATCGTGTCCAGCTCGTCGTGGTCGAAGGCCTTCGGGCGGCAGATCAGCAGGGCGAGCAGCCGCGCCGCCGTGTCGCCCGTCGCCCACAGGTCACGCGCCAGGTCCTGCTGGGTCTTCAGCCGCTTCGCCACCGCGCGCAGGGCGGACAGGTTCACGCCGTGATCGTCTCCGTGCGCCTCGTTCACCGCACGCATCCGGGGATCCTCGAGAGCGGACAGCTCCGCCAGCACCTCGTCGACGGCAGGGACACCGACACCTGTGGACATGCTCACCTCTCTTCGGTCACGGGCCTCCCCCACATCCTGCCGTCATCGGCACCGGTACGCCAGAGCCCGGCCGGCACGGCGCCGCCGGGTGGCCCGATGCCGGTCACCGGCACCGGGCCACCCGGCAGGCCTCCTACGCGTTGCTCGATCTGGGCGCCCCCATGCCGGGGTCCACCCTGTACGGGCCGGCGGCCGACGGCCGGATGTCGAAGTCGAAGATCGCGGTGGGGAGGTAGACCGTCGAGCAGGAGTTGGGGATGTCCACCACGCCGGAGAGCCTCCCCTCGATGGGTGCCGAACCCAGGAGCAGGTAGGCCTGCTCGGGGCTGTAGCCGAACTTCGTGAGGTAGGCGATCGCGTGCAGGCAGGCCCGCTGGTAGGACAGGTGCGAGTCGAGGTAGTGCTGCTTGCCGTCCAGGGTCACGGACGTGCCGGAGAAGGCGATCCACTCGCTGTACCGGGGGTCCACGATGCCGGGCATGAAGATGGCGTTCTCGCTCACCCCGTAGGTGTCCATGCCACCCTTGATGACATCGACCCGCAGGTCGATGAAACCACCCATCTCGATGGCCCCGCAGAAGGTGATCTCGCCGTCCCCCTGGGAGAAGTGCAGGTCGCCCAGGGACAGATTCGCGCCGTCCACGAACACCGGGTAGAAGATCCGCGAACCCTTCGACAGGTTCTTGATGTCCTGGTTGCCGCCGTTCTCCCGGGGTGGCGCCGTACGGGCGGCCTCCGCGGCCACCCGGTCGAAGTCGGATGCAGCCAGGCTTCCGAGGACGGCGTGTTCGGCCTCCGGTGGCAACGCGAGAGGCGGTACCCGGTGGGGATCGGTGGCGATCAGGTCTCCCTCGCGCTTGTTCCACTTCGCCAGCAGCCCCGCCGACGGCGCCGTGCCCATCAGGCCCGGGTGGATGAGCCCGACGTAGGACACCTCCGGCACATGCCGCGACGTCGCCACCTGCCCGGTGAAATCCCAGATGGCCTTGTAGGCGTCGGGGAACTGATCGGTCAGGAAACCGCCGCCGTTGTTCCGGGAGAAGATGCCCGTATATCCCCAGCCCTGCCCTGCCAGCGGGCCCGAGTCCTCCTGCGGGATGGGACCGACGTCGAGGATATCCACCACGAGGAGATCGCCGGGTTTCGCTCCTTCGACGGCGAAGGGACCGCTGAGCTTGTGGACGGTGAGCAAGGGAGCGTTGAGGATGTCGTCCGCGGAATCGTCGTTGACGATCGCCCCGTCGAACCATTCACGGCAGTGGACCCTGAAGGAATCGCCCGGCCTGACGGTCGCCACCGGGGGGATCTCGGGGTGCCATCGATTGTGTCCGACTTTCTCCTGGTCCTCGAATTTCCTGGTCGAATCGAGCGGGAATATGACGTCAGGCATTTCATCTCCTTTGATGATTGTCGCCGTACCGCGGATCAGGGCCGCGGCAGTTTTCTGTGGAGCGGATTGGACGAGAAGGGCTGGGTCCTCGGTGCCCCCGCCGACGGGAGCGGGCCGGAGACGACCTGCGGTTCCGATGCGCTCCGGTGGGTCGCATCGATCAGTTGGAACGCTGCCGTTCCCGTCCTGGCGAGATGCGGGGCGGTGAACCTCCGCCGGGCCGGCTCACCGCAGGTGGGGCAGGCGTCCACCCCGGGTGCCGCCCCCATGGCGCGGACCACCTCGAAGACATCGCACCGGGGGCAGCGATACTCGTAGATCGGCATTCAGTGGACCCTCTTTCCGCTAGTCGACGATCAGGCGGGCGAGACCGCAACGCCCTCCCGCGAGGACGCATCGCCACGCGGAATACCTCTCCTGCCGAGGAAGAATGCTGCACCCAGGGATGCTGCCGCCACCACGGCCACCAGCAGCGCCAGGCCTGTGTTCGTCTCGTACCTGCCCACCAGCAGGAAGAACGCCGGGATGGTGCCGGTGAGGTGCGCGACGAAGATCGTGAACCAGCCCGTGACGTAGGTGAGCGATTCCTTGCCGAGACCCAGCAGGAGGAAGAACAGCAGCCACAGGACGGCCCAGGTCCACCAGATGACGCCGAAGACGGGGTCGCCCACGAGGGTGAACTGGAGGGCGCCGATCACGACGGCGCACGCGGCGACGAACACCGAGAACCAGCCAAGGCCCTCGCCGCTGATCCCGGTCATCTGGAGTACCCCGACGTACAGGTAGGTGAAGCCGAAGAGGTACAGGCCTGCGGCACCGAAGATGGTCGGGAGGTCGTTGTCGGCCTGGATCAGGATGATCGTCGGGAACACGACCTGCATCGCCCCGACGAAGAAATTGAGGATGGCCGCTGATTTGCCCGGGACCAGACCGATCAGCATGAGGCCATTGAGGAATAGAACGGCTCCGACGTATAACAGACCGACACTGCTCATGTTCGCTCCATCGCGATACGACGAGTGGGATATCGACACGAAAAGGCTATTTCGGGCTCACCTGGTTCGGGGCGGGAATAGCAATCGATGTCGAAGAAATGCGGTTGTGTCGGCGATCCTAGCCCCGCACTTTTTTACTGTCAACGAAATAGGAATTATCGGGGATGCGCAGCGGAAATGTCCGAGGATGCCGGCGGCGTATCCTCCGCCGAAAGGGTCACGCCCTACGGTCCGCGGTGCTCCGAGTGGCGCCGGTGACCATCCACCGGTCGTCCCGGACACGCCACCCGAGGGTCGCCGCACGCGCCAGCATGTACCCGACGCCGAAGGCCAGCCACAGCCACACGATCCCCTCCCCTCCCGTCAGGTCCGCACGGCCCACGAGGACCAGCAGCGGCACGTAGACCACGAGGTTCACGACACCGGCGAGCGCCAGGTAGCGGGCGTCCCCGGCGCCGATCAGGACGCCGTCGAGCACGAAGACGAAGCCGCAGACCGGCTGGGAGGCGGCGAGCACCCACAGCCCGGCGGCGAACGCGCCCTGGACGGCGGGATCGGTGGTGAAGATCCACCCGACGAAGGGCACCACCGCGGCGAGCAGGCAGCCGGTGACGACCCCGAAGCCCACGCCCCAGAGGATCATCCGCCGCGTGAGCGCCCGCGCCAGGGGCCGGTTCCCGGAGCCGAGTTCCTTGCCGATGAGCGCCTGGGCGGCGATGGCCAGGGCGTCGAGCGCGAAGGCGAGGAAGGTGAAGACGGTCATGACGAGCTGGTGGGAGGCGAGGCTCAGGGGGCCCTGCGCCGTCGCCACGAACACCGTGGCGAGGATGGCCACGCGGAGGGACAGGGTGCGCAGCATGAGCCACGAGCCCACGCTCGCGGTACTACGGATGCCGCGGAGGGACGGCTTCAGCGACACGCCCTCCCGCCGGGAGGACCGCACGATCAGCACGAGGTAGACGGCCGCCATGCCCCACTGCGCGAGGCTCGTCCCGAGGGCGGACCCGGCCACCGACATCCCGGCGCCGTAGACGAGGAGGTAGTTCAGCGCGATGTTGACGCCGAACCCCGCGCCGGCGACGACCAGGGGCGTCCGGGTGTCCTGCAGTCCGCGCAGCACCCCCGTGGCGGCGAGGACCACGAGCATGGCTGTGAGCCCGGGCATGGACCAGCGCAGGTAGTCGACGGCGAACGCGTGGACCGCACCCTCCGCACCCAGGAGCGAGGCGAGCTGCGGTGCGGCGGTCCACCCGGCGACGGAGAGCACGACCCCGAGGAGGACCGCGAGGCCCACTCCGTCACGCCCGGCCGCGAGCGCCTCGGGCCGGCGGCCCGCCCCGAGCAGGCGGGCGACGGCGGGGGTCGTGGAGTAGGCGAGGAAGACCATGAGCCCGACGGCGGTCTGCAGCACCGTGGACGCGAGGCCCACCCCGGCGAGCTGGTCGACGCCGAGGTGCCCCACGATCGCGGAGTCCGCGAGCAGGAAGAGCGGCTCGGCGATGAGCGCACCGAGGGCCGGCACGGCCAGCCGGAGGATACTTCGGCTGAGCCGGCGGTTGTCTGGCAGGGTCTGATCCACCCGTCCAGCCTAGGCGCCGCACGCAGGGCCTAAGCTGGAACGAACCCGAACCGCTCGCGAGGACATCCAGGGGAGTCATGAAAGTCGGCGTCAAGCAGTACCTGGCAGGACTCGTCCTGCTGTTCCTCAGCACCCTCTTCATCCCGCAGGCGGTCTCCGATTTCGCGCGCACGGAGTCCTCGGGCGGCACGGTTCCCGCCGAAGCGCCGGTACTGCTCGCCGTGGGGATCGTGATCGTCCTGGCCGCCGCTGCGTGCATCGGCTGGGGCTACTGGCTCACGCACCGCACAGGAGCCCCGCGGAAGCGGAACCCCGAGGACGATCCGGACGAACCGCTGCTCCGGCCGGGCTACGCTCCCGAGACCCCGGAGCGGGACGCGTGGCGCGAGCACCCGCTCCGCAGACCGGACCGGGGCGCCGACGGGCGCTCCTGAAGCCCTCGGCTCTGTCCGTGGCGCCGCCCCCGCTCCCCCTGCACGGGACCGGGAGATCCCGTGTGTCCAGTGCTGCCGGGTCCGCCAACTCCTGCTTGTCACCCGGGGCGGGACCTTCCTAGAGTCTGGGGTAGTGGCCGGAGACCGCCGTGGCTGTCGGTCGTACCGCCGTCCGGGCACCAGCCCACCCCAGGAGGACCCGCTCATGTTCCGCACCGGTATCCCGTCGTCGCCCGCCGCCGCGGGCCTCGCACTCCTGCTCCTGGCCACCGGCTGCACGGCCACCGGGCCCACCGACAACTCCACCAGTGCCCCCGCGCAGGTACAGGGCGAGGCGGACGGCGGCTCGTCGGCCTCGCCGTCGTCCGGGGGGTCGGGCTCGTCGGGCTCGTCCGGGTCGGGCTCGCAGGACGACATGAGCATCCCCGACATCGTCGATGCGGTGCAGCCCTCCGTCGTCACCATCTTCACCGAGGAGGGGCTCGGCAGCGGTGTCATCTACACGGAGGACGGCCTCGTCCTCACCAACGAGCACGTGATCCACGGGAACCAGGACGTGGAGGTCGCCTTCGCCGACGGGCAGCGGGTGTCGGGCACGGTGGAGGCATCGGACGCCGTCTCCGACCTGGCCCTCGTGCGCGCCGACCGCACCGACCTGCCCGCCGCCACGTTCCAGTCCGGCCTGCCGCGCATCGGCGAGCTCGCCGTCGTCATCGGCTCGCCCCTCGGCTTCGAGAACACGGCGACGTCGGGCATCATCTCGGGCCTCCACCGCGAGATCCCCGGGTCCGCGTCCTCGAGCCAGTCTCTCGTGGACCTCATCCAGACCGACGCGGCGATCAGCCCGGGGAACTCCGGGGGCGCCGTCGTGAACGGGCGCGGCGAGATCATCGGCATCAGCGAGGCCTACATCCCGCCCACCCAAGGCGCAGTGGCCCTCGGCTTCGCGATCCCCGCCCCTACCGCCACGGAGGTGGCCGAGGAGTTGCGTGAGGACGGCACGGCCGAGCACGCGTTCATGGGCCTGGCTCCGGGCGCCATCACACCGCAGATCGCCGAGCAGCTGAACCTCCGCGACACCACGGGCGTCGTGGTGCTGTCGGTGTCGCGGGGCGGTCCGGCGGATGAGGCCGGGATCCGGCCGGGGGACATCATCACGAAGATCGGGGACGACGAGCTGTCGACGCCCGAAGACCTCCTGGCGGCGCTGCGTCAGCGCGACCCGGGGGAGAACGTCTCCGTCGAGGCCCGCCGCGGTTCGGACACGCGGACGGTGGACGTGGCACTGACCGACCGGCCCGCGGCGCAGGGCTGACGCCTACTCGAAGTGCGTCTTCCCCGGCCCCTGGCCGAGTGACTGCAGCACCGAGGCCGCGACGTCACGGAGCTTGATGTTCCTCGCGCTGGAGGCCGCCTTGAGGATCGACATGGCGGTGTCCTGCGAGCAGCGGTTCTGTCCCATGATCACGCCGGCGGCCAGGTCGATCGTGGTCCGGCTCTCCATGGCCGCCCGCATGTCGGCCCTGGCCTGCGCCAGCCCGGCGATGCGCACCGCGAGCCGAAGCGATGCCCCGACCTCCTCGGCGAACTTCTGCGCCGCCTCGATGGCCTGCTCGGTGAAGGCATGGGTCAGCGGGGAGTAGAAGTTCAGCGCCGCCTTCGCCTCACCCTCGAGCGGGATGGGCACCCCGAGCGCGGACTTCATGCCGTGGTCGGCGATCGCCCTGCTGTACTCGGGGAAACGCTCCTCGGTCTCGAAGTCCCCGACGTAGTGGACGGTGCCCAGGCGGGCTGCCCGCAGGCACGGCCCGTCGTTGTACTCGTACTGGACCTCGTCCATCTTCTGGGCGTCAGGGCTGTTGCTGGCGACCGTGATCTTGCTCCGGTCCCGCAGCAGGGTGACTCCGCACAGGACTTCGTCGTCCTCGGCGGACAGGGTGTGCCCTGCCATGGTGACGAGCTTCGTCAGGAACTGCTCGACGTCGTCGCTGTCGAGGACCATGTCCTGCAGCAGGGCCGGGACAGGCTGGCTCTTGTCCCTCTCGTGATGTACCAACAGATGTGCCTTTGCATCAACTCCCTGCTGGCACGCGCGATGCTGCGAGGAGAAGGTGGTGGCCGCCTGCTGCTAAACGACCTAGAGCATATTACCCAATGTGCAGGGTCCCGGGCGCCAGCGTGGTACCCCCGCGTCAGGAGCCTCCGGCCGCGGCGTAGGGACCCGCTGTCAAGGCGAGGGATTTCCCGCTGTGCGGGCCTCGGAGCGGGGACCGCGCCGCACACTGGGTGTACGCAGCAAATGGCCCGGACCTGTCCGCGGACTGACGTTAGCCACCTCGATGTGCTTGCACGGACAGGGGGCGTTGATCGGGAGTCAAGCAGCGGCTCCCGATCAACTGCCTGGGCCGCAGTTCACGTCCGCGCGGCGTCGGTCATCCCGAGCCCGGCGTGCTGCCCCCGGTACACGGCCGTGCGCAGTTCGATCGCGTAGGGCTCGAGGGCGGGCATGCCCAGCTCGACGGCGACGGCGATCTCCGCCTCGACGTCGTACGCCACCCGCACGAACTGGATACCGAAGGGAGCCGAGCGATCGCCGTCCGGCTCTCCCTCCAGGATCACGTACGAGGCCTGCGGTTCGTCCAGCGGGTTGCCCACACTGCCCACGTTCATGAGCGTCCTGCTCCGGTAGGTGGAGACGAAGGCGTCATGGATGTCGCCGTAGCAGACGACGTCCGGCGGCGGCCCGTCACCGGTGAGTTCCGTGGCCGCGAACATGCCGTCGAACTCCTCGTCGCTGTGCCGGGCGTGCACCCGGTGGTAGACGCTCTTCGCCGACGCGTGGAACATGCGGATGCGCCGACCGCTCAGCGAGATGTCGTGCGACAGCGGGAGCGACTGCAACCACCGGCGGTCCTCGGGGGTCAGTTCGTTGTGCCACCACCAGCCGGCGTCGTCGCGCCACTCCGGGGTCTCGCTGGGCAGGAAGTCGTCCCAGTTCCCGCGCACCGTGACCGCGCAGTGCAGGCGGCTCAGGCGGACGCATTCCGAGCCGCGGGGCCCCTTGCCGGCGACGTCACCCAGGTTGTAGACGGTGGAGATACCGCGGCGTCGGAGGTCCGCCAGCACCGCCGTGAAGGCGGTGACGTTCCCGTGCAGGTCCGAGATCACGGCGACGCGTTCCATCCCGTCAGGCTATCCCGGTCCCGGAGTCCTGCGGTCCCGTCCCTCCTGCGAGCGGTCGATTGCGCGGCGCACCCACCCTGTGGGCAGTGCCTGGTCCGGAGCGCCCTTCCCGTCCGGGGAGCGGCTGCCGCCACGCAGCGCACGGCCGGATGCTGCATCGATGCCACAATCGAGACGCGGGCCGACGTCGCCCCTGATCCACGCGACCGGCCGCCGCAGGTCGATCGACCTACCCGGCTCCACACGAAGGAAGTCCCATGCCACAGACCATCGCCGTCGCAGGAGCCACGGGGGACCTCGGGGAGCGCATAGCCCGGGCCCTCATCGCCCAGGACGCCGAAGTCCGGGTCCTCACGAGGACCACGGGCGATTCCGCCGCCACCGACGCCCTACGCTCCCTCGGGGCGAAGATCGTGCCGGTGGACTACGCGGATACCGACGAGCTGAAGGGCGCCGTCGGTGGGGCCAACGCCGTCGTCTCGGCGCTCAGCGGACTCGCGCCCGTCATCCTCGACCGCCAGACCCGGTTGCTGATGGCGGCCGTGGCTACCGGTGTCCCGCGGTTCATCCCGTCGGACTACTCCCTCGACCACACCACCATCAAGGACCGCTCGAACCGCAACCTGCAGCTCCGGCGGGATTTCCGCAGCATCCTCGACGCCGCGCCGATCCGCGCCACCTCCGTCCTCAACGGCGCCTTCGCGGACATGCTCACGGGCGTGGCGCCCCTGATCCTGTTCGGTCGGAAGAGGGTCCTGTACTGGCGTGACGCAGACCAGCCCATGGCCTTCACCACCAAGGACGACGTCGCCGCCTACACCGCGCACGCCGCCCTCGACCCGGACGCGCCGCGTTTCCTGCGCATCGCCGGCGACACCGTCTCCTCCCGGGACCTGGCGACGATCATGACCGGCATCAGCGGCGAGCAGTACCGCCTGCTCCGTGCCGGCGGCATCGGCGCCCTCCGCCTGATGGCTCGCGTGGGACAGGCCTTCTCGGGGACCTCGGACGACCTGTACCCCGCCTGGCAGGGCATGCAGTACTTCGGCAACATGTTCAGCGGGGACGGCGCCTTCCACGCGCTGGACAACGACAGGTACGGTCTCCGCGCGTGGACCTCCGCCCGGGAGGTCCTGCAGGACCGGTGAGCGGCAGGGACGGCAACGACGGTGACGGGGACGGGGGCGGCGACACGGGACCCGATCGCCGCTATCCTCGTGGTGCCAGGCCGCCTTCGACGAAGGGCCGATCCATGCCGCACCACCCGCCGGACGCCGTTGCCCTCCCCCACCCCACCGAAGCGGAGCTGACGTCCCGGCTGCGTGCTGCCGGATGCGTGTTCGCCGAGGACGAGGCCCGGCTGCTGGTTGCGAGCGGAGCTTCCCCCGCCGCCCTGGCCGTGATGGTCGATCAGCGCGTGGCGGGCCTCCCCCTCGAGCACATCCTGGGCTGGGTGGACTTCTGCGGCCTGCGCCTCGCGGTGGGACCGGGCGTCTTCGTCCCGCGCCAGCGGTCCGCTTTCCTCGTCGAGTGCGCAGCGTCGCTGACGACGGCGGGAGCCACCGTCCTCGACCTCTGCTGCGGGTGCGGCGCGCTCGGCGCGGCGCTCGCGCACGAGGTCGGGGAGGTGACCCTGCACGCCTCGGACATCTCCGGCACGGCCGTCGACCTCGCCCGGCGCAACCTCGCCGCGCCGGGCGCGCAGCTCTATGTGGGGGATCTTTTCGACCCCCTGCCCGTGGCGCTGCGGGGCACGGTCGACACCCTGCTCTGCAACACCCCCTACGTGCCGTCGTCGCGGGTGGGCACCCTGCCGCCCGAAGCGCGGGAGCATGAGCCCCTGATCAGCCTGGACGGCGGGTGGGACGGACTCGAGCTGCAGCGCCGGGTGGCCCGCGAGGCCCGGGAGTGGCTGGTGCCCGGCGGCCACCTGCTGTTCGAGGTGGGCGAGGACCAGGAACAGGACTGCGTCCGCCTGCTCGGCGCCGCCGGATTCCGGGCCTGGTCGAGGACCCGCCCGGAGATCGGCGCGACCGTGGTGGTCGGACGGTCACCGGCCTGACGCCGGGCCCCGGCAGCAGATCAGCATCACCGCGATGCCGTTCGAACGAGGACGTGTGCCGTTACTGCAGCTCGTCGTCCAGTGCCTGGGCCTCGCGGTAGTACTCGAGCATGGTCAGGTGGGCCGCGGCCCCGGGATCGAGCACCACAACGGCCCTGGGGTGCAGCTGCAGCACCGAAGCGGGGCAGAAGGCACTGACCGGTCCCTCCACCATGGCCTGAACGGCGGCCGCCTTGGTCTCGCCGAGCGCCACGAGGACGCCCTGCCCGGACTCGCAGATGGTGCCGAGGCCCTGCGTGAGGCACAGTTTGGGCACCTCCTCGTCGTCACCCTGGAAGAAGCGGGCGTTCGCCGCGCGCGTGGTCCCGGAGAGGGTCTTGACGCGGGTCCTGGACCGAAGGGACGACGTCGGTTCGTTGAATCCGATGTGGCCGTTGGCACCCAGCCCGAGGAGTTGGACGTCGATGCCTCCGGCTTCCCTGATGGAGGCGTCGTACCGGGACGCCTCCGCGACGAGGTCAGCGGCGTCGCCCTTCGGCGTATGCAGCCGGGTCGGCGGGAGATCCACGTGGTCCACGAATTCACGGCGGATGGTGGAGTGGTAGGACTGCGGGTGGCCGGCGGGAAGGCCCCGCGTACTCATCGAGGGTGAAGGCGGTGACCTCCCCGAACCCGAGACCCTCCTCCCGGTGCCGCCGGATCAGCTCGGTGTAGGTGGACGCCGGCGAGCCGCCGGTGGCGAGGCCGAGGACGGTCGGGCCCAGCCGGATGCGGGCCTCGATGAGGTCGGCGGCACGCTGTCCCACCTGCTCTTCGGAGTCACACAGGATGATCTGCACGGCGTTCCCTTCGTCGTTCCCTCGTCATTCCCTCGGCGTTCCCTCGGCGTTCCCTCGGCGTTCCCTCGCCACGATCGTCCAGGTTCCGGTGAGCCGCGGCCGGCCTTCCGCCTGCCGTCCCGATCAGCCGGAGGGCTGCAGGGCGGACAGCACGACGACGACGTCGGTGCCGTAGACGGCGTCCAGCTGTGCCTGGAAGGTGCCGTCGTCGTACACGACGGTGACCACGACGAAACCCCTCTCCGTCTCGGCCGTCAGGATGTGGCCCGGGAGGTGGAGATGGACCTCCTGCCGGATGCGCTCGAGCTCGAGCGGGTCCGTGGCCCCGTGCCTGCCGGCCAGCGGGTCGTCGAAGGGCATCGCGTCGTAGAGCGAGAGGGGAATGGGCATGCCCGTCCTCGTGAAGGCTTGGCCGTCCCAGGTGCCGGTCACCGCGTAGGCGCCCCAGGTGACTCCGAAGGCCTCCTCGAACCCGCCGGCCAGCTGCCAGTCCCAGTCGATGATCGGCGGGCCGCTGCACTGCGGTGGATAGGATTCCATGACGCCGCCCAGGCAGAACTCGGGCTGGTCGGCCCCGTCCTGCCGCACGGTGCCCTGGCCGATCACCTCACCGTCCGCGGCCGGAGCGGCGGCTGTGCCGTCGGCCTGCACCGCCGCGGGGGCGGCTGCTCGGGGCGCATCGCCGCCCGGACCTCCGGGAGACCCCGGGGTGGCGCACGCGGTGAGGAGGATCGCCGCGAGCGCGGCGAGACCGGGACGGGCTGACCATGCCATGCACCCATGATCGGACTCTCCTCCAGCCGTGGCCACCGATCGGTGGGATTGACCACCGAACCGAGATGGCCGGGCACCCTTCCTGGCCGCTACGGTCCGGTGATCTCGAGGCTGCGGAGGCGGACGATCTCGCGGACGACGTCGTCGGGCAGCGGCCGTGCCGCCGTGAAACGGATGGTGCCCCTGGATCGGGCGAAACCGTCGAGGGCCGGTGCGACGGCGTCGATCACGGCGGGCGAGAACGGGTACAGGGCGAGGTGCCTGGCGGTGGCGGCGACGCCGAGCAACGGCTTCCCCCCGAGGAGGAGCGCCGGCAGGCCGTAGCTCACCCCGTCCTGCGCATCGGGCCGTACTTCCCCGGCACAGGCGATGACGCGCTGCAGGCACGCCCGGTCCGCAGCCGGCAGTGCGGCGAGTGAGTCGTCGACCGATCCCATGGCTTCTCCTCTCCCCGGCGTCGGGTCACGCCGCCTGCCCCATCGGGCTCTGCCCGGTGGTCCGCTCGTGGGGCGCCCCCTGGGCGAGCTGGAGTTCACGCAGCATCAGGAACAACGGCAGCGCGAACGCGAGGGCGATCACGAAGGTGAGCGGGATGAACAGCAGCCACCGCAGGCGCCAGCCGAGCCGCCGTCCCTCGACGCCGTAGAAGATGCACGCCACGAGCGCCGTCACGATGACGTCCACGGCAGCGGAGGAACTGGCCGGGTTGGCGAACCAGGCCTCGACGTAGGTGCCGTCGGTGCCCGAGTACGTCAGGTTGAAGTACCAGGTCCCGAGCAACCCGGCGACCGACAGCACCGCGTAGGCGGCGACGACGGCGATGGAGCGGGCCGGCAGCGGCTGACGGGTGCGCGGCTTCATGACGCACCACCGGCGACCGGCCGGGCGGCGGGCCCGAAGGAGGCTGCGCTCCGGTCGAGGCTCCGGCCCCGCATCATGATCACCGCGATGGCGAGGGCGGCCAGGAGCACCAGGGCCGTCGACCCCAGCATGATGCCGGCGCTCGGGTGGATGACGGACTGCCCGGCGAGGGCCTGCAGCGTGAGGACCCCCAGGATGCCGGTGTAGAGCACCGCGAGCACCCGGAGGATCCGCCGCCGCACCAGGGGCTCCCGCAGGACGGCCACGCGCCGCGTTGCCGCCTCGAGGAGGATGGCAGCGATCGGCAGCAGCTGCAGCGCGTGCATGCCGACGAAGTGCGGCACGCGGAGATCCCCGGCCTCGGTGCTCCACCCGAGGAGGAACAGACCCGCGCCGCCATCCCCCGCCCCGACCGTGTGCGCGCCGGAGATACCCTGCCAGTCGTCCAGCTGTGCGGCCGTGGGGCTCGTCATCAGGAACCCGAGCGCCATGCCGACGAGACCGATGACCACGCCGGCCCGGATGGCGCTGGAGCGTGCGGGGTCGGCGCCCCGCACCCGGAACAGGAGGATGCCGATGACCAGCGAGGCGAGCCACACGACGACGATCGAGATCGCCATGATGCCCCACATGGCCTGGTGGAGCGGTGAGGTGACATTGAAATGGCTGGTGGTGCCGGCGAGGACGGCGCCCACGATGATGATCATCTCCGCGACGAGGGCCGCGACGGCCACGACCCCCGACCACCAGGCGAGCCGCGGTGCAGAGCGCACCTGGCCGATCAGCCAGGACAGCGTCAGGGCGTACAGGAGGATCGAGATCGAGAATTTCAGCGGCTTGGCCCATGCGGGCATACCGACGATCTCGCGGGGGTCGGCGACGAGGCCGACCACGCTCACGAGTCCGGTGACGGCCATCAGCGCGGCCAGGATCAGGAGCGGTTTGTGCCAGGTGACGCCGGCCAGGGGTGGTCGACGCACGGTCGGGGTGTGGGACATCGGTTCTCCTCAGGATGTCGGCGCGGGCGGGGAGCCTGTGCCGTCTTGCGCATACCGGGTGTACGAGACGTGCTCCTGGGCTGCGCGGCGCAGCCCGGCGAACACCGCGTCCCCGAGCACCGTGCCGACGACGACCGTCTCGGCTTTCGCGCTCCGCCCCTCCTGGGCGTCCACCAGGTCGAGATCGGCCTCCGCGACGGCGAGCGCCGCGTCGGCATACCGCCGGTACCAGTCGTCCGTGGCCTTCAGCCCGGATTCCCGGAAGGCGGTGAGTGCGGCGGCGGCGTCATAGCGTCCGCAGCCGTCGGGGTGGACATGCCAGTCTTCGATGAGCGCGTCGATGCGTCCGAGATCCTCGTCGTGGATCGATGCGCGGTCGACCACCCGGGTGGCGGCCCGCTGGGCGATGCCGAAGGTCTCGATCAGCGGCAGATCGGAGTCGATGGCGTCGAGGACCTCGCCGGCCGCCGCAAGGCTCAGCCGACCGAGCTTGACGAGCACCTGGATCAGCTTCAGGCGCCGGAGGTGGGACAGCCCGTACTGGGCCTGATTGGGGCTGGTCCGTGCCCCCGGGGAGAGGAGCCCTTCCCGGAGGTAGAGCTTGATCGTTGCGACTGGGATCGAGCTTGCTTCACTGAGTTGTGCCATCCGCATATGGATATGTTAGATATCGGATACCGTTGATGTCCATAGTAGGAGCGGACTCGTTCCGGTACGACGTTGGTCGGACGTAGGCCGCGCTCAGTGCGCGGTCGAGCCCAGGCCCGCCAGCTCCGCAGCTATATTCGTCCGCGCGCGGTCCGCCCAGCGGGTGCGTCCCTCGGCCGTCCTGAACAGCGGCTCGAGGGTGAGGAGCTGCTGCAGCACCGCGCTCCGCCCCCTGCTGAATGCCTCATCCGGAATATGGGCGTATTCCTCCCGCACGGCCCGGCTGTAGCGGAGATAGTCATCCTCGGCCGCACCCAGCACGGAGAGGTCGGCGTCGCACAGGAGTTCGCCGGCCCGGTCACCGGGTGCCGGGTCATGCGCCGCCGTCAGCAGGACCAGCCGCTCCACCTCCCGTGCCAGCGGCCCGTCCGCTCCGAGCCGCTCGACGGCGAGGGCGGCGGAGGCCCGTTCGTCCTCCCCTGCCACGCCCGCGTGGACGGCGTCGTGGAACCAGGCGGCGATAAGCACAGCCCGGCGCAGCGGGAGGTCGGCCGGTTGCAGCAGCAGGTCGAGGGCCTCGAGCAGCGCCAGCAGGTGGAAGGGCGTGTGGTACTTCCGGTGCGGCTCGGCCCAGCGGTCGAGCAGTTCCTCACCCAGGGCCGGGTCCTCGGGCAGGAGGGCGGCCCAGCGTGACGACAGCGCGGCGCGGAGCTTCGAAGCACGACGGCGCGCTGGGACGCGGAGGCCGCTGCCGATGAGCGCCCTCACGAGGTCGGCTCCGCTCACTTCCTGCGCTCCGCGCTCCACAAGCTCGCGGTAGCGCCGGGCGGGCACGTCGTAGTGGTCCTCGTCGAAGGCACGGCGGGGGATCCCTGCGGCCTCCGCGAACCGATGGAGTTCCTCGAGCGACTGCGTCGAGACCAGGTGGGAGAACAGGGTGCCGTGCGCGGGCCACGCTGGTGGATCGATGAGGACGGCCATGCCCAGCAGTCTAGGCGTGGCGTCCCCTCAGGGGGGCCGCCGGTCCGGGCCTGGTCGCCTTGCCGTCGATCCAGAGCTCGGCCGAGGCGTCCCTGTGGGTCCCGCCGCTTCCCACGTGCTTGTCGCTGATGGCGGTCCCGTTCCTGATGACGTGCACCAGTGCCATGGCATGGCCACGGCCGAGGCCGTAGTCCTCCTTCAGCCAGGTGACGATCTCCCCCGCCTTCGTGGTGGGGCTGTCGAGGCCGCGCTCCCGAGCCTGGTCGACGAGCCGGCGCGGGGTGAGCCCTGTCTTCTCCTCGACGGCGTCGAGGTATGCCTGAAACGACATGCTTTTGGTCCTTCCTAGTCCGTGCGGAGGCCGTAGGTGGCCAGGACGTTGCCCCTGCTGGTGCGGGTGAGGTCCTGCAGCTCCAGTTTCGTCACGGGATCCGAGGGCTCGAAGAGGTGGCGGCCGGCACCCGCGACCACCGGGTGGACCATGAGCATGAGGGAGTCCAGTAGCCCGGCGAACAGCAGCTGCCGCACCAGGGAGATGCTCGCGCAGATGGCGATGTCGCCGCCGTCGGTCTGCTTGAGCGTCCGCACGAAGTCCTCGAGGGGTGCGTCCATGAGGGTGGCGTTCGTCCAGCCCAGCTCACCCTCGAGCGTGCGGGAGGCGACGTACTTGCGCACCGGATTGATGAAACGCCCGAAAGGGTCGCCGGCGTCCGCTGCCGGCCAGTACTCCGCCCATTCCTCGTACCCGTGCCGCCCGAGGAGCACGGTGTCCACCCTGTCGATCATCTCGCCCATCCCGGCGCCCAGTTCGGCGTCGAAACTGTCGAACTGCCACAGGTGGGGGGACTCGACCACTCCGTCGACGGAGGAGAAGAGGCCTGCTGTAAGTCTGCGCATGAAAGCTCCCGATGATGGTGGTGTCCCCAGTAGACGACACCGAAGGCCCCGAATCATCGACGCCGCGAAAATTTTCGGGCAATCCTCTCCCCGCGCCGGCACGGCCGTCGCTACGCTCGGATGCATGCAGCCCGCCACCACCACCCCGGGAAGACCGCCGGGCACCGAGGACACAGCACCGTTCGAGCAGCTCCTGGAGGCATCCCGGCGTGAGTTGACGGGCTACTGCTACCGGATGCTCGGCGCTGCGGCCGAGGCCGAGGACGCCGTGCAGGAGACCATGATCAAGGCCTGGTCGAAGCGGGAGTCCTTCGCCGGCCAGTCCTCCCTCCGTACCTGGCTGTTCCGGATAGCCCACAACGTCTGCGTGGACATGCTCCGCAGCCCCCAGCGCCGCGCACGGCCGATGGATCTCGGCCCGTCCACACGGACCGCCGATGCCATGCTGGGCGCACCGCTCACCGAGAACGTCTTCGTGCAGCCCATCCCCGATGCCCGCGTGGTCGACCTGTCCAGTGATCCCGCCGTCGTCGCGGAGGCCCGCGACACCATCCGCCTGGCCTTCGTGGCCGCGCTGCAGCACCTGCCGCCGCTCCAGCGCAGCGCCCTCATCCTGTGCGAGGTGCTCCGGTGGTCCGCCGCCGAGGTCGCAGCGCTGCTCGAGGTGACCACGGCGTCGATCAACAGCGCCCTGCAGCGGGCCCGCAAGACGATGGCCGGCTACGAGCCCGCGGCGCCCATGCCTCTCGAGGATCCGGCGCACAAGGCCCTGCTGGCGCGGTATTGCGAAGCCTTCGAGTCGTACGACATGGATGTCCTCGTGTCCCTGCTGCGGGATGACGTGGTGCTCTCCATGCCGCCCTTCGACCTGTGGCTCAGCGGGCCCGACGACGTCATCGCCTGGTTCGTCGGCAAGGGGAGCGTGTGCGAGAACGGGCGCCTCATCCCGTTCCACGTCAACGGTGCCGGCGGGTTCGCCAACTACCACTTCGTGGAGACGGGGCTCTGGGAGCCGTGGGCCATCCAGGTCATCGAGACGGACGGTGAGCGCATCACGGGCCACCACAATTTCCTGTACCCGGAGATGTTCGAGGCGTTCGGGCTTCCCCCGGTCATCGACGAGCGGGAGACGGCGGCCGCGGACTAGCCGTACTACCGGGTACCGGCAGCACGGTGTGGACGGCTCGGCAGGACCAGCCGGGTACCGATGGCGTTGAGGACCGAGATGACGAGCGCGGCCAGGACGGTCGTGAACAGGCCTCCCAGATGCAGCCAACCGCTCAGGAGGGACGACAGCCAGAGCAGCACCGCGTTCACCACGAGGGAGAAGAGCCCGAGCGTGAGCACGGTGATGGGTAGCGCCAGCAGCCGGAGGACCGGTCCCACCAGCGCGTTCACGAGCCCGACGACGGCGGCGGTGACGATGAGCCCCCACAGCCCGCCCGACACCTGGATGCCCGGGACGAGCAGCGCGGTGATGGCCAGGACCACGATGAGCACGAGCCACTGGAGGATCAGGGCACGAAGCAACCGGATCACGGGTCGCCTCCTTTCCGGTAGGCCGGGGGCCTATTGCACCTGGCGGAGCGGGACGATGAGCTGGTTCACCAGCAGCAGGCAGGCAGCGGCCACCGGGATCGCGACCAGGGCGCCGGGCAGTCCCAGGAGGGAGCCGCCCGCCGTGGCTGCGATGAGCACCCACGGACCGGGCACCTGGACCGCCTTGCTCATCACCCGCGGTGTGAGGACATACGCCTCGAGCTGCATGTAGATCAGCATGGCGACGAGCACGACGATACCCGCCACCAGCGAGTCGAGCAGCGCCGCGAGGGTCATGACGATGGTGGTGAGGATGGTCCCGATGAGCGGGATCAGGGTGACGAAGAACGCGGCGACGGAGATGAGCGCGGCGAACGGGACGCCCGTGACCGTGAGGAGCACGAAGCTGAACACGGCGTTGAGCAGGGCCAGGACCACCATGCCGCTGAGGTACTTCCCCACCGAGTCCGCGATCCTCTCCGTCAGCATGATGGTCGTCCGACGACGCGACGCGGGAACGAGCGCATAGAAGCCCCGCTTGATCCGGGGCAGCCCGGCGAGGAAGTACAGCGTGAGGATGGCGATGAGGATCACCGACGAGAAGAACCCCGCGATCCCCGCGCCGACATTGACCACCCCGCCCGCGATGCCCGTCAGGACGTCGGGCCGGGTGAGGGCCTCCCCCGCGGTGCGCAGGACGTCCGAGACCGCGCCGCCCGTCAGGGCGTCGACGCCCTGGAACCATTCCTCGTCGGCCAGCCCGCGCACGGTGTCGGGCAGGGCCTGCAGGAACGCGGTCGCCTGCGCCACGACGAAGGGGACCATGAGGGACAGCACCCCGGCGACGAGGACGGCGACGGCGACGCCGATGACTCCCACGGCGCGGAGACGGGGCAGTCCGGCGCGGCGCAGTGCCCTGACGAGTGGATTGAGGCCGAGTGCGAGGAACAGGGCGGCGAACACCGAGAACACCACGCCCCGCAGTGACACGATGATGGACGCCAGCACCAGCGCGGTGAGGATGCCGAGCGTGACCCGCAGTCCGATGCCGAACAGCGTGGGGCGCCGGGCTGCAGGATGCAGTTGCGGCGCGATCGGCGGCGGTGCCTCGTCGAGGCGACCGCGCGGAATGCCGTCGAGAGCCACCGGGCCGCCTTCCTCCCACCGATACCGCCGATGCTACTGACGCCCTGCCGTGTTCGGGCACCGGCGCGGGCCGTTCACCCGCAACGGGTGAGCCGGCCCGGGCCCGGCGGGTCGGACCTGGTCAGCGGACGATCGTCGGGCGCAGGGCGTGCGTGGGAGTGGCGGCAGGCGCTCCCACGCCGAGCCGTGCCGCCGCGGCGATCGCCTCCCGACGGGTGCGGACGCCCAGCTTCCGGTAGATCCCCCGGATATGGGTCTTCACGGTGTTCGTCGAGATCTGGAGGTCGTGGGCGAGCTCCTCCACGGTGGCGAACGTCGGCAGCAGGGCCAGCAGCTCCTCCTCCCGAGGGGTGAGCGGTGGCCCGATGATCGACTCCGGCGGCGCGGCGTGCCGGCCGATCAGGTCGATCTCGCGCCCGTAACGGGGGAAGTGGTGCCGGTCCGTCTCGAGGGTCTGCCGCACCGTATCGCCCGCGTAGGTGAAACCGCGCACCGTCCGGTGCCGGGCGGCGATCGCCAGGGCATGCTCGAATGCCTCCCGGGCCTTGAACGGGCGCTCCTCCAGGAGTTCCACGCGGCCGAGCATGGCCCACGCCGCGACGAGTCCCACCCGGCTCTGGCTGGTGACGAACTCCGAGGTGACGCTCGTCAGGAGCTGGCGGGCACGGGCGAGCTGGCCGGACACCACGAATTCCCACGCCGAGATGGTGTGGAGCTCCCCGCTGATGCCCTGGGTCCGGCGCAGGTCCACCTTGAGCCGTGTGAGGTGATCGGACCAGCGGAGGGCCAGCATCATCTCGGCCGCCTGCAGCGAGCACAGCGCGACGTCGGCAGGGAAGGCACCCTGTGTCAGGTCGAACCGCACCCTGTCGAGCAGTTCCTCGGCGACATCCTCCCGTCGGCGGGACGTCGGGAAGGAGAGGATCAGGGCCAGTTTCGCCGACGAGTGGGCGACGATCGGTGCGACGGTCACGGCTTTGAACACGAAGGCGTTGTGGAGGCCGGCGGCATCGTCGTCGAGGACGTGGAACGCGGCCCACGCCGCGATCAGGTGCGCGGGTCGGAGCCGAGGGCTGTACCGGAGGCCGTGGTCCTCGCCGCGCCGGATCGCCGCGTCCGCCTGTGCTGCCGCCTCCGGGAAGTCCTCGCTGATCGTGGCCAGTGAGGCACTCGCCATGCCGGCGTCGATCACGGCACCAGGGTTGGCCCGGGTGCCTGCTGCCTTGAGGGTCTTGCGGGCCAGTGCCCGGGCCTCGGGAACTCTTGCTGCCGCGATGAGCGCCGCCACGTGGGTGTTCATCACGAACAGCCGGACGTCGGGGGGCACGTCCTCGAGATCCAGCCGGCGCAGCAGGGCGACCGCCTCGGCCGCCCGGCCCTCCGGGAGCAGCAGCAGCGCTTCCAGCCCGACGTTCAGGGTGTCGAACGGGGGCGCCAGCCGGCAGTCCGTGCCACCGGATCCTTCCCGCCAGACCGCGGTCCGCGCGGCCTTCCCGGGGTCGCCCTCGGCGAGTGCCACCAGGCACTCGAGCAGCGCGACTTCCGCGGACGGGGTCGGACCGATGTCCTTCAGCGCGGCAGCCAGTGCCCGCAACTCGTTCTGCCAGAGCAGGTGCAGCCCGGAGTCCGTCACGATGCGCCGCAGGAGGTCTTCGTCGTGCGCCCTGCCCGCATGGCGCAGCGCGAGCACATGGTGGCCCTGCCTCAGGCGGTGCGGGGCCATCCGTGCGTGGATCACTTCGGGGTCCACGGTGCCGCTGCCGGGGCCGGACCCGGCGAACCACCGGCCGAGCAGACGGTGCAACCGGAACCGGTCGGGTGGTCCGGGCCCCCTGACCGCCACCACCATCCCCGTCTCGAGGGCGGTCCGCGCCACGAGCAGCGCCCCGTCCGTCCGGTCGAGGGCCACTTCGAGGTCGGACGCGGTGAAGGGATCCACCAGGGCCATGACCGCGAGCGTCTCGCGGATCTCCGGCGGGTAGGCCCTGAACAGCGGTCCGCACAGCTTCTCGAGGAGCTGCTCCCTGCTGTGGGGGTCGCCGCGGGTGAGGGCGTCGGGCGTGGCGGCACGGTGCACCTGGGCGACGGCGGCCGCCCAGCCCTCCGTGGTGTCGAGCAGCAGCTCCGCGTCGGTGCGGGCCGGGGCGAAGAGCTTCCTGATCTCGCGTCGGCGCATCACCAGGTCCTCCTGCGCCAGCCGACCGACCGCCCCGTCGAGGTCCAGCTTGTACAGGGAGCGGAGGTCGGGGATCCTGCGTCCGCACAGCACGACCGTCACCGAGGCCGGGGTCCGCTCGATGAAGTAGTCCAGTTCGGTGAGCAGCCCTTGATGCCCCAGATGCTCGCAGTTGTCGAGCACGAGGACCACCTCGTTCCCGTGCTCCGCCCAGCGGTCGATCAGGGCATCGATCATCGCCGTCCGTGCGGGCACATCGTCGTCGGCCCCCTGCCGCCCCGTCTCCTCCCCCGCCAGGGCGGCGTCGAGCAGGTGCCAGAAGCGCCCCGGACGGTCATCGGACGGATCGAGCGTCACCCAGGCCACGTCGTCGCCCGCCTCGCCGCACAGGCGGGCCCACTCGGCGGCCAGGACCGTCTTGCCGAAGCCCGCGGCGGCCGTGACGAGGAGGATCCTGCCGCCCTCGCCCCGCAGGGCATCGAGGAGGTCGGTCAACCGCGGTCGGGGGACCTCGCGTTCGTCGCGCGGGGGGACGCGGGTCTTGCGTCGCACCACGCCGGTCATGTCCACGCACCCCTCCCCGCGGTCTCGAGCCGCCCCCGGCCCACGTGATCCCGGAATGCATCAAGTGTGATCCCGCCGTGGAGGGTTGGCCAAGGGATCAGGCCCAGTATGACGCCGGGATGGTCACGGGAGCAGACACCACGGGACCTCACTCGGGCGCGAAGGCAGCGCGCAGCGCGTTCTCGTCCTCGCGGCTCAGATTGGTCTCGAGCAGTTCGGCCTGCACGCCCCGGAACGCCTCCGCGACGCGGTCCGGCACGGCGTCCGAGCTCAGCAGGAACAGCGCGGAGGTGCCGGGGGTGACCTTCTCGCGGATCCGTTTGATGAACGAGTCGTCGATCCCGACATCGGCCAGGGAGCCGCTGAGGGCACCCACCGCCGCTCCGATCGCAACGCCCAGCAGCGGGACGAAGAAGAGGATCCCGAACAGGAAGCCCCAGAAGGATCCGCCGAGCGCCCCGGCGCCGGTGAGGTTGTGGAGTTGCCGTGTCTTCGGCTTCTTGGCGTCCTGGGCCCAGGACACGACGGCGGCGTCGCGCACCCGGATGAGTTCCTTGCTCTGCAGGTCGAGCAGCACCTGCTCGGCTCCGCTCGCGCCGTCGGCGTCGTTGAATTTCCACACGGACAGTGTTGCCATCGTTCTGCCTTCCCACGGGGATGCCGGAGCCTTTCCGGCCCGAGACCAACTTGCCTCCTTCCCGTCCGGGGAGTATCACCCGTACAGGGTGAGACCCGGGCGACGCCCTCCTGGCGTCGCCCGGCAGCGTGCGGGACCGGCCGGTGCCCACCCCGCGTACACCGGTCGCAACGACGGCCCGGACCACCCGGTGCGGGTGAGGATCAGGCCGATCCCGTGAGCCGATCATGGGTAGGACACGGCACAGCGCGGAAGGTAGGGGCAGCATGAGGGTCGGGCCTGTCGATGTCTTCGTCTATACGTTCCCGGGTGCCGATGTGGCACCGGCCGTCCTCGACTCCTTCGGCGACGCGGTGCGCGTCGGTGCCGTGGCGCTGATCGACGTGGTGGTGCTCAGCCGGGCCCCGGACGGGGTGCTCTCCGTGGCCGACCTCGACTCGGGCCTGCGGGACGCATGGAAGGACCTCGTGGTCGACGGTGAGGCCATGACCCTGCTGAGCGAGGCGGATATCGCGCTCGCGTCAGGGCATGTCGGTGCCGGCGAAGTGGCGCTCATGGCCGCCGTCGAGTACCGCTGGGCCGAGCGGGTCGCGGAGCAGGTGCGCCACAGCGGAGGGACCACCGCACTCCACGCCCGGGTTCCCCACGACGCCGTGGTCAGGGCCTTCCTCGCGGACGGCGCCGCGGCCACCTGAGACGATTCCCGACCGGAGGCATCGATGCCCGCCAGACGCCGTCATCGCCCGGGACTGCTCGCCCCGGCACCCGCCACCGCACGCGCGTGGTCCCTGGCCATCCCGGACTCCAGGGCGCCGTCTCCGCTGCGGGCGGGCCACGCCGGCGACAGGGCGGAACCCGTGGCCCCCCTCGTCGAGAGCCTCGCACGGCTCACCGGACTCCGGGAACAGGGGCTCCTCACGGACGCCGAATTCGCTGCGGCAACGGCACGCCTCCTGCAGTGAGGCCCGCGCATTCGTGCGCTGGAACACATTCATCCTCCACCGGTACGGCTTTATGTCGAAATGCCGAGGAATACGCGATAAGGTCGGAATCTGGGGCTCATGAATTCGTCCGGACAATGCAGGAGAATGAGATGTCACAGCGGGTACAGGTCCATCTGGTCGACGACCTCAATGGCGAAGAAGCACAGGAAACGGTTCGATTCGGCCTCGACGGCACGAACTACGAAATAGATCTCACCGAGCAGAATGCCCAGTCCCTGCGCACCACCCTCTCCGGGTACGTCGACAAGGGACGCAAGGCGGGTTCCGGCAAGCAATCGTCCGCCGCCCCCAAGGCGTCGTCACGCTCGAAGCGCGAGGAGACCCAGCAGATCCGCCGGTGGGCCCAGGACAACGGCTACAACCCGAGCTCCCGAGGCCGGATCACGCAATCGATCATCGACGCCTACAACGAGAGCCGCTGACCGGATAGACGAGCCTATGATCACCGTCCACCTCCGTTACGAGATCGACCCCGAGAAGCTCGCCGACTTCGAGGAATACGGCCGGCGCTGGATCGGTCTCGTCGGGAGACTGGGTGGCAATCACCACGGGTATTTCCTCCCCAGCGAGGGGTGACAGCGATATCGCCTACGCGCTCTTCACCTTTCCCTCACTCGCTGATTATGAGCGGTACCGTCAGGAGGCGGCAACGGACCCCGAGTGCATCGACGCCTATCATCTGGCCCGCGACAGCAAATGCATCCGCCGGTACGAGCGCCGTTTCCTGACACCCATGTTCGGGTAGGTCCGGGCGGCACCTGGCGCTCTTCCGTGCCTCCGCCCGCTCTTCGGCGCCTAGCTGGGCCGAGAACACCTCGCCCACGCCACGGCGTCGGACACGCTGGTGAAGTACCGGCTCTCCGTCAGGGCCTGCTCGAGGAACCCGGTGATGACCTGGTCCACCGGGCCGGTCCCCACCAGAGCGACGCGCGAGGTCAGGGACCCCTCGAGGAGGAGGGAGCGTGCGTGCGCGGTGATCCCGACCAGCCCCTGCAGGTGGGCGACGAGCGGCACCAGGTAGCCGTCGGACAATTCGCGGATCGCCTCGTAGGAGCCGAGGACGTCGGCCGGGGTCAGCCGTGAGCCCGGCACCCACCAGAGGACGAGCAGCCCTCCCCGGTCCTCCATGCAGTGCTTTCCCGCACAGTGCCGGCGTGTGCCGGGCAGGTGCGGCGGGCCGGGACAGAGCCGCGACGGCGCGGCCCGCCCAAGGACGATCTCACTCACTCGATGCCTCCAGGGACGAACGGATCTTCGCTCCCAGCGACCGAATAGATTCACTGTGGCACGGCCGGAACACCTGCCCGGCGATTACGGACAGAAGCGGGTAGTCGAGCCTGTACAAATCGAGTGGTCGGTGACATCATCCCGAGTGATCCGCACCACACCGCCGGTCCGGAACCGGTTCGACGCCAACGGGGGCCACCATGCAGACACCAGGGACGACCGTCCTCGCCATCGGCACGAAGAAAGGCCTCTGGCTCGCCTCGAGTCCCGACCGGGAGACCTGGACGCTCTCCGAACCGAAATTCCTGATGGAGGAGATCCCGAGCGTCGGCATCGACACGCGCGGCGGGCGCACCCGCCTCTTCGCCGGCCGCATGTCATGGCACTTCGGGCCCTGCATCGCCCATTCGGACGATCTCGGCGAGACCTGGACCGAGCCGCAGGAGGGCAGCCTCCGCTTCGGGGCGGACGAGGGTGTCTCCCTCGAACGCATCTGGCAGATCCAGCCCGACGCAGAGCACCGTCCCGGCGTCGTCTGGGCCGGATGCCAGCCCATCTCGGTGTGGAAGTCCACCGATCACGGCGAGACCTTCGAGCTCAACCGCGGCCTCTGGGACCACCCCCACCGCAGCGAATGGGGTGCCGGTTTCGGCGGAGCGGCCGCCCACACGGTGCTGCCCAGTCCTGCGGACGAGACCCTCCACGTGGCGATGAGCACCGGCGGCGTGTACCGCTCCGACGACGGTGGGACGTCCTGGCAGCCCCGGAACAAGGGCATCAGCGCCTACTTCATGCCCGACCCGAACCCGGAGTTCGGGCAGTGCGTGCACAAGGTTGCCCGCGACGCCGTGGACCCCGACCGCCTGTTCGCCCAGAACCACCACGGCGTGTACACGAGCACGGACCGCGGGGATTCGTGGCAGTCCATCGCCGAGGGCCTGCCGGCGGACTTCGGCTTCGTGATGCTCGCCCACCCCCACCGCAGCGGCACCGCGTGGGTCATCCCCCTGAAGGCCGACGGCGAGCGCATCCCGCCCGACGGCCACCTGCAGGTGCACCGGACGGACGACGGCGGTGCCACCTGGGAGGCCTGCGACGCCGGCCTGCCGCAGGCGGAGTACAACGCGGTCCTGCGCGACGCCGCGTGCGTCGATACGGCGGAGACACCAGGGGTCTACTTCGGCACGCGCGGCGGGACCGTCTATGCGAGCGCGGACGAGGGCCGCACCTTCCGGGAGGTGGCGAGGAACCTGCCGGACGTGCTCTCGGTCCGCGCCGCCGTCGTGCCGGCCTGATCGGCTCGTGCCATGGCTGCGACGACCCTGGTGACCGTCCTGATCCCGACCCTCCTGCGCCCCTACGTCGACGGGCGCAGCGAGGTCAGCATGAACCTGCCCGGTCCCGGCGACGTCTCGTCGCTGCTGGACAGCCTCGGCGAGGGACGCCCGCTGCTCGAGCAGCGGATCCGCGAGGAGACCGGAGCGCTGAGGCGCTACGTGAACATCTACGTGGACGGTGAGGACGTGCGCCGACTGGATGGGCTCGGCACGGCCGTCCCTGCAGGCGCGACCGTCATGATCATCCAGTCGGTCGCCGGAGGCTAGTGCTGGTACACCGCGTAACCCAGAGTTAACCGCTTCCGCCGGGTGCCGAAACGTGGCGCTGCCTACCATGACTCAGCGCGGCGTGCCATCCCCGGTCCAGCACCGCACCAGGTGCCGTCCCGGGCTCAGTCCCGTCCGGTACGCGCAAGCGCCATCACGGAAAAGGACTTCCCATGGACTCTGGAAACGTCGCCTGGATTCTCGCCAGTTCCGCGCTCGTCTGTCTGATGATCCCGGCTCTGGCCCTGTTCTACGGAGGAATGGTCGGCTCCCGCCGCATCCTCAACATGATGATGATGTGCTTCGGCGGGGCGAGCCTCGTCGCGGTGCTGTGGGCCCTGTTCGGCTACTCGATGGCCTTCGGCGACTCGGTCGGCGGGCTCGGGCTGATCGGGGATGTCGCCGAGTACGCCGGCATGGGCCAGCTGCTCGCCGAGGACCCGGCCGCATCGATCCCGCCGATCCTCTTCGCCGCCTTCCAGCTCTTCTTCGCCTGCGTCACGACGGCGCTCGTGGCCGGCGCCGCGGCAGGCCGCATGAAGTTCGGGGCCTGGATGATCTTCGCGGGCGTCTGGGCCACGTTGGTCTACTTCCCGATCGCCCACTGGGTCTTCGCCTTCAGCTCGGAGGACGGCTCCGTGGTCGGCGGCTGGATCGCCAACAACCTCGGTGCGATCGACTTCGCCGGCGGCCTGGCGGTGCACATGAATGCGGGCATTGCCGCCCTCGCCCTCTCGCTCGTGCTCGGCCGCAGCCACGGCTGGCCCACGGTGGACCACGCCAAGCCGCACAGCCGTCCACTCGTGCTCGTGGGAGCCGGCCTGCTGTGGGTCGGCTGGTTCGGTTTCAATGCCGGGTCGGCTCTCTCCGCAGGGCAGTCGGCCTCCGTGGTGTTCCTCAACACCGCCGTCGCAGCATCGGCCGGGCTGCTCGCCTGGGCCCTGGTGGAGCGGATCCGTAACGGCGCCGCCACGAGCATGGGGGCCGCCTCCGGCCTCGTCTCCGCCCTCGTCGCCATCACGCCCGCCTGTGGCGCCGTGAGCCCCGTAGGAGCCCTGGCCATCGGTGCGATCGCGGGAGCCGTGTGCTCGCTCGCGATCGAACTGAAGTTCCGCCTGGGGTTCGACGATTCGCTCGACGTCGTCGGCGTGCACCTGATCGGCGGTGTCCTCGGGACGCTGCTCATCGGTCTCTTCGCGACACCGGACGCACCGAACGGGGTGGCCGGCGCATTCTACGGTGGCGGGTTGGAGCTGCTCGGCATCCAGGCGCTCGCAACCGTCGCCGTGCTCGCCTACTCCTTCGTGGTCACGTGGCTGATCGCCCAGGTCATCCAGCGCACCATCGGCCTCCGGATCGAGCAGGAGGACGAGCTGCGGGGCATCGACATCTCCGCCCACTCCGAGTTCGCCTACCTGACCGACGAGGATCCCGTGGACCTCGGAGCGCCCCGGAAGTAGCTCCCGGACCGCAGCAGAATGCCCGGGGTCCCTGGACCCCGGGCATTCTGCTGTGTGACGCGGATCGGAGTGCGGTACGACCCTAGAGCCGCAGGGCGTTCAACCGCTCGAGGGCGTCGCCCGGGCCCACCGCTGTGATGCCGTGCGCCCGCGCCCAGGACGCCAGTTCCTCCGTGATGGCCTGCGAGACGCCCGACCAGCGGGCGTACGGCAGCACGTAGATGGAGTCGACGTCCGCACGGGCCGTGTCGAGGAGCCGCAGGCCGCCGCAGCCCACGGGCTGCCCTGTGGCCAGCTCATAGGCGATGAGGAAGACCGCGATGCCGGTGCCGTCGTCCACCGCTGCCGGAAGGAGTGCGGGCGACCGGCCGCGGTCGTTCTCCGCACGGAGTGCTTCCCGCAGTCCCACGGCCACCGGGTTGGTCCAGGGCACGTACCTGACCCTCAACGTCTGCATGGCGGCCCCTGTGGAAGTGGTGTCCACCCCAACGCTACGAAGCGGTGGTTTCGGCAGCATTTCAGGCCGCGAAACTCCGCGTGCACCCCTTCCCCGGAGGCAGCGCCCGGATCACCCGCACTCTGGCTTCCCCGACGGAAGCGGCTTACCCTGACCGTCATGCCCCTGCGATCCCCCCTGGCGACGGCGGTCGCCCGGTGAGCGCCGTCGGCGCGCCCGCCCGGCGCCGACGGCCGATCCACCCCGCCTGGATCGTGGCGGCCGTGGCCTTCCTGACCCTCGTGGGAGCAGCGGGTTTCCGCGCCGCCCCGTCCGTCCTGATGGTGCCGCTCGAGGAGGAGTTCGGCTGGTCACGCGGCGTCCTGTCCCTCGCCGTCAGCATCAATCTCGTCCTCTTCGGGCTCACGGCGCCGTTCGCCGCCGCGCTCATGGAGCGGTTCGGCATCCGCCGGGTGACCTCGCTCGCACTCCTGGTCATCGGTGCCGGCAGTGCCCTCACGGTCCTCGTGCGCGACCCGTGGCAGATCCTGCTCACCTGGGGTGTGTTGATCGGGCTGGGGACGGGCAGCATCGCCCTCGTGTTCGCGGCGACTGTCGCCTCCACCTGGTTCGTCCGGCGCCGCGGCCTCGTGGTCGGCATCCTGACCGCGGGCAGCGCCGCGGGCCAGCTCGTCTTCCTGCCGGTGATGGCCGCCCTGGTCGAGTCCGCGAACTGGCGCGTCGCGTCCCTGGTCGTCGCGGCCGGCGCGTTCGCGGTCATCCCTCTCGTGCTCGTGTGGCTCCACGATGCACCGGCCGACGTCGGCGCCCGCCCCTACGGCGAACAACCGGGCGTCCCAGCGTCCGCGCCCGCTCCGGTCGCACCGGTCGCACCGGTCGCACCGACCAACGCCGCCGTTCGGGCGCTGCGAGCGCTCCGCGCCGCATCGCACCACCGCACGTTCTGGGCGCTGGCCGCCGGCTTCGCGATCTGCGGGGCAACGACCAACGGGCTGATCGGCACCCACTTCATCCCCTCGGCCCACGACCACGGCATGGCGACGACGACGGCGGCAGGACTGCTCGCCGTCGTCGGGGTCTTCGACATCGTCGGGACCATCGCCTCCGGCTGGCTCACCGACCGGTTCGACCCCAAGGTGCTCCTCGCCGCCTACTACCTGTTCCGCGGGGTCAGCCTGTTCGTGCTGCCCGCCCTGCTCGCGGCGACCGTCCAGCCCCCGATGGTCATCTTCATCGTCATCTACGGGCTCGACTGGGTGGCCACGGTGCCGCCCACCGTCGCGCTCTGCCGCTCCGCCTTCGGCGCCGACGGTGCGCTCGTCTTCGGGTGGGTCTTCGCCGCACACCAGTTCGGCGCGGCCGCCGCGGCCGTGGGCGCCGGCCTCATCCGGGACGCCACCGGCGAGTACACGATCGCCTGGTTCGGAGCAGCGGCCCTGTGCGCCGTGGCCGCACTTCTCACCTTCCTGGTGCGGCGGGACGCCGAGCGTGATCCCGTGGCGGAGGCGCAGGTCAACGGAGTCCTCCCGACACCGGCAGGGGAGGCGCCGGCAACGCGGGCATCCTAGACTGGCCGTGGGGCGGGCAGGCGCCTCCGATACCGGCACCGAGGGGACCATCAGTGACCTCCCGCACGTCCGTCGCGGATGACGAGCTCCTCGCCCTCGAGGAGCGGGAGCGGCGCGCCCTACGTTTCCTCGACGCCTTTCCGTCGAGCCAGGCCCGGGATGAGTACAGGCGGGCGGCCCTGGAGGTGCTGGTCCACCGGCTCGGGCACCAGTAGCCTGCCCGCTGAATGCACTGGTCGGGGACGTCGATCGATCGCAGCGGATGCCCTCCCTGTTCCCGGATCGATGCGCGACCCCTCCGCGGCCGCCATCGATCCGGTCGAGCGGTGGCGTCAGAGGCCGGGGATGAGCTCCTCGCGGATCCAGCTCCGCAGCGTGGAGGGTGTGGTGGTGACGATCGAACGGGCCTGCTCGGGCACGAAACCATCCCGCACCACGGTGGACATCCCCAGCACCGCATCCGCCATGGTAGGTGGCATACCGACCTGGATGTACTGCGTGCGCATCTGCTCGACGGGAATCCGCTCGACGCGCACGTCCCGCTCGAGTTCGTCCGTGAGGATCCCTGCGACCTGGACCCACGTCAGGTCCTCCGGGCCATGAACGGCCTGGACGCGGCGCCCGCCCCACTTGCGATTCAGCAGGATGAGCGCAGCCACCTCGGCGATATCCCGCGGGGCGACCCAGCTCATCCGAGCATCGAGAGGCTGGACGGTTTGCAGCTGTCCGGACTTCACCGACTCTGCCTCGTACAGCAGGTTGGTGAAGAAGTAGCCGCACCGCAAGTGCGTGACATCCACGCCGCAGGCGTCGAGGGCGACTTCTGTTGCGGCGAGGCCGTCGATCTCCCCCGCGCCGTGACGCTTCTCCGCTCCGATGCTGCTCTGGAAGACGACCCTCCCGATCCGGTTCGTCTCGACTGCGGCCACGATGGCCTCCGTCGCGCGACCGTAGTCCTCCAGCGGGTCGGCCGACTCGGCGGGCGGGTCGACCCAGTAGATGGCATCGACGCCGACGGTTGCGGAGATGACCTGGCTCGGCTCTCGCGAGTCCGCCTCGACCGACTCGACGTGTTCACCCAGGTCCCTTGGGACGTCTCCGAGGTGGCGGGTGAGCACCACCGGCCTGACCCCGGCCCGGATCAGCATGCGTACCAGGTGGCGGCCCACGTTGCCCTGCGGTGTGGTGACGGCGATTCGCATGCGGTTCCTTCCCTCGCGTCGTCCCACCACGCTATGGGGAGATGCGGTCAGTTCGTGGCCGCATCCTGAGCGGGCATGGATCGATCGAGTCGGGTCAGATCCGGAACCGCACCACGGACCCCGGGGCGAGTTGCGCTGCCCGGTCCAGATCCGCGGCGGCCACGACGGCGAGCACCGGATACCCGCCCGTGACCGGATGATCGGCGAGGAACAGCACCGGCAGGCCCGACGGTGGGATCTGCAGGGCGCCACGCACCGTGCCTTCGCTCGGTAATTCTCCCTCCCGGGTCCGCTCGAGGGCGGGACCGTCAAGCCGCAACCCGATCCTGTTCGACTGGGCCGTGACTGTCCAGGAGGTCCCGCACAGGCGGGCGAGCCCGTCGTCGAACCAGTCGTCCCGCGGACCGGGAACCACGCGCAGCACCTCCGGCATGCCGGCACGCCGCGGCTCCTCGGGGTTCCCGACCACCGAGCCCGCCGCCGGCCGACCCACGGCCACGCGCGTCCCGGGCGTGAGGGCGGGCGGCCCGAGCCCGGACATCGAATCGGTGGACCGGCTGCCCAGCACCTCGTCGGCCTCGAACCCGCCCCGCACCGCCGTGTAGGTCCGCAGGCCCGCCACCGGCAGCGACTGCCGCAGCACCTCGCCCGCACGCAGCAGGAACGGGGCACACAGTGCGGGTTCGCGCTCTCCGCCGTCGGGCCGGGAGATGGCCAGGTGGACGTCGGCTCCGGTCACGGCCAGCACCTGGTCCTCCTCCGCCTCCAGCACCAGCCCGCCGTTGAGGCTCTCGATCACGGCGCTTCCGGCGCCGTTGCCGACCAGCCTGTTGGCCTGCCGGAGGGCGGCGCGGTCGAGCGCGCCCGCCCCGGCGACGCCGAGGGCCATGAGCCCGGGTCTGCCCAGGTCCTGGAGCGTGCTGGAGAGTCCCGGGTGCACGACGGTCAGCCCCACGCGGGCCGGTGTCGCGTCCGCCCGGGGGGACGACGGGTCGGGTGGCACCACCGGGGCCGGGAGCACCCGGGAGCGGACCTCGACGAGTTCCCGCACCGCCGTGAACAGGACCCTGTTGCCGGGGCTGATCAGTGCGGGCTGAGCGCGGTGGATGTCCCACAGCGCCGCGTCCGTCCGCCCGATCAGCTGCCATCCTCCGGGCGACCGCCGTGGATAGACCGCCGAGAACTCGCCCGCCAGTGCCACGGACCCGGCGGGGACCACCGTGCGGGGGGAATCCCGTCGGGGCACCCCGAGGCGCGGATCGCCGCCGGTCAGGTAGGCGAAGCCCGGCGCGAAACCTCCGAAGGCGGCGACCCAGGGTGTGGCCGTATGGGCCGCGATCACGGCGTCCTCGCTCAATCCGGTCCGGGCAGCGACGTCGGTCAGGTCATCACCGTCGTAGTGCACCTCGATGGTGATGAGCGTGTCGTCCTGCCCGGCGGACCGAGACAGATCGAGCGTCCGGAGCCGGTTCGCGAGGGCCTCGACGTGACGGGCGTCCTCGAGCGTGACGAGGACGGTCCTGGCCGCGGGCACCACGTCCACCTGCCCGTCGACCGGGTGCTCCCGCAGCTGGGCCTGCAGGCTGAGCACCTCCGGCAGACCGGGCAGTTCCACGAGGAGCGCATGATCACCGACCGGCCGCAGCGTGATCCCCGGACCGCCCATGCCACCGTCGCCCGCTGTGCCGCTGCCCGGACCGCCCATGCCACCGTTGCCGGCGCTGCCCGGACCGCCCATGCCACCGTTGCCGGCGCTGCCGTCCCGGTCGCCGCCGGAGCCGGCGGAGCTAGGCGAAGGCACCGACGTCCACGCCCGCGGAGACCAGTGCACGGCGCACGGCGGCGGCCATCGCGACGGCACCCGGCGTGTCCCCGTGGACGCAGATGCTCTCGGCGGCGATCCGGATGCGGGACCCGTCGATGGCCACGACCTCGCCGTCCGTCGCGATCCGCAGGACGTGCTCGACGACGTCGGGCTCCGCGTGCAGCACGGCACCGGGATCACGCCGGGACACCAGGGCGCCGTCGGGCAGGTAGGCGCGGTCCGCGAAGGCCTCCACCACGGTCCGCAACCCCGCGGCACGCGCCTCGGCCTCGATGACCGTGCCGGGAAGCACCAGGAGCGGCAGGGCGTCGTCGACCTCGCGGACCGCCCGGACCACCGCGCGGGCCTGCCGCTCGTGGACCGCGATCGTGTTGTACAGCGCACCATGGGGTTTCACGTACCGGACGGAGGTGCCTGCGGCGCGTGCCAGGGCCTGCAGCGCACCGATCTGATAGACGACGTCGTCGGTCAGTTCGACCGGGTCGACGTCGATGAACCGCCGGCCGAAGCCCGCGAGGTCCCGGTATCCGGGGTGTGCACCCACTGTGACGCCGGCGGCAGCGGCGGCGGCGCAGGTGGCACGGATGCCGGTCGGGTCTCCCGCGTGGAACCCGCAGGCCACGTTGGCACTGGAGACCGATGCGATGATGCCCGCGTCATCGCCGAACGTCCAGTTGCCGAAGGATTCTCCTACGTCGCTGTTCAGGTCGATCGCCACCCGGTCTCCATCCTGTTGCCTCCAGCATGTCCAAGGGAGGTGTGTTGTTCAACAGGGCGAGGACACCGGCAACCGGCGGACCGTTCGAGGCGCGGCACCCGTTCCCCCGTTGCCGTGGGCTCAGGGCTCCGAGCGGAACCCGATGAGCTTGTGCGAGCCGTCGCAGTAGGGCTTCAGGACGGACGCCCCGCAGCGGCACAGCGCCACCGTACGGCGCGTCCGGGGCAGCTCCTTGCCGTCGGCACCGAGGAGCTCGAAGTCGCCGCGGATCAGCAGGGGTCCGTTGGGACATGCGACGACGGACACGGGACTGGCGGCGCCGGAGTTCAACGCGCGCGCGGGCCCGGCCGCCTCTCCCGCCCCGCCCTGGACCTCCCCGCTCACGCGGCCATCGCTTCGGAGGGACGCAGGGACGAGCGACCGTCCTCCCAGGCGCCCATGATGTGTGCCGTCACGAGGGTGTCGACGGCGAGCGCCGCTGCGGCACCGAACAGCACGTCCGGCAGGAGGAGGGGATCGGATTCGACGAGTCCACCGGCCATGTCGCGGCCGGCGATCTGCTCGTGCACGGCGTCGGCCTCGACATGCTCGTCGAAGTACCCCGTCGCGGGCTCGCCGTACCCATGCCGCGTGAAACCACGCGAGTACAGGCGGTTCGGCTGGGAGGACGTCATCTCGTAGGCGGCGAGGTGCCCCACGATCGCGCCCCGCAGCCGGCGGTTGAGCCCGAAGAGCGACATGAGGTTGTTGGAGGCCAGCGTGATGGCGGGCACGGCGTCGAGGTAGGCACCGTAGGTGTCGTCCATCCCCAGCTCCCGCAGGGTCCGGGCGAAGAGCACCGAGTGCATGCGCGCCAGCAGGCCGTTGCCGTACTCGTCGGCCTGGATCTCCACCAGCGCGGCCTTCGATCGCCCGGCCAGTCGCGGAATGGCCCAGGTGTGCGGGTCGGCCTCCCTGAGTTGGGAGATGGACCTGTGCACCAGGAACTCGCGCAGCTGGTCGGCCGTCGCGGACTTCGCCACGAAGCGGGACATGCTGGGCCCGGTGTCCTCACCGGTCATGCGGAACAGCTCCGCGCAGACTGCTTCGCTGGTGGCGTCGGGCAGTGCACCGACGACCGCCTCGGCGCGGACCCGCGCCTCGAAGGCCGCTTCGATCCGCTGCCGCACACCGAGCAGGCGGGTATTCCACTCCCACTCGTCATTCACGCCGTCGATGCCGCTGTAGTGCAGTTCGTACAGGCAGAAGAGTGTGAGCTGGAGGTCGTCGTCCAGCAGGATGTCGGGGGTCCGGGACACAGCCGCCTCGACGACGGTCTCGAGGTGGGACAGGGCGTCCCCCGCCGGGTCCACGGTGCCGGCCATGACGGCCAGGAGCAGGGCACTGGCTTCGCCGCGTGGTGAGGGTTGCTTCATCGAGGACCTCTTCTGTCGGGTTCGGCCGGCGGGCCGGACATCGAAGGCAAGCCTACTTCCCTTCTCCGACACAGCGCCCACCCGGCCCCATCCGGTCCCCACCCGGGATGGGAACGACGACGCCGGACCGGTGGCACCAGGGGTACCGCCGATCCGGCGTCATCATTGCTGCTTCCGGGACGGTGGCTCCGGAAGCACCGGGTCACCCTTCAGAGGGTGCGCCGCGATCAGGCACGCCTGGACCTGTCACGGGCACCGCGGCTCAGGGCGAGGGCAAGCCCGATCATGCCGACGGCCAGGAGGAAGTGCAGCCAGTTGTCGGCGGTGTTCACCGGGACGAAGTTGGCGGACGATTCCTGACCGATGACGAGGCCGTAGATCCACAGGACGGCGTAGATGATGCCACCGACGAGCAGGTACGAGCGCGCTCCGGAAACGGTCCTCGCCATCGCGAGCCCGGCGATGCCGAACAGCAGGTGGACGATGTTGTGCAGGATCGAGACCTGGAAGATGCCGAGCAGCATGGCCTCCGACTGGTGTCCGGCGAACATCATCGTGTCGTAGTTCGAGGTGATTCCCGGGATGAACCCCAGGATCCCGACCAGCAGGAACACGATCCCCACTGCCTGTGCAGCGCGCTGCAGGGTGGTCCGGCCACCCTCCACCGTGCGGTTGTTCGGATTTGCCATCAGGATCTCCTTCTCTTGGGGTGACTCGAACGGTTATTCGCGGTTGAGCTTGTCCTGCACGGTGCCGGCCATCTTCTCGACGGTGTTCGGGATCTCCGTGGTGCCGTAGAAACGGGAATCGGGGTGGGTGGCCGGCGGCATCGGCGCGCTCGTCGTTGGCCCCTCGTGGTAGGTGAACTCACCCTTCCCATCGGGCGTGGGCCCGGAAGCCCAGCTTCCCTCCGCTGCGGCCTTGCCGTCGGAGAAGTTGAGGTACTGGTAGGAGACCTCCCTGGCCTCCTTCTTGAGCGGGAAGTTGCTCGGCACGGGAAGCTCCTCGATCTTCGCTTCCTGGAGTTCCCGGGCGGCGGCGGTCCACTGGTTCTGGTGCATCGTGTCCCGGGCCAGCAGGAAGGACAGCATGTCCCGGATCCCGTGGTCGTCGGTCATGTGGTACAGGCGGGCCACCTGCAGGCGGCCCTGCATCTCCGCGTTCGCGTTCGCCGTGAAATCGGCGAGCAGATTCCCGCTGGCGGTGACGTAGCTGCCCTGCCACGGATTTCCCATACTGTCCACGGGACGGGCCCCGGCCCCGGCGACGATCGCGTGCTGCAGATCGGTGCCACCGAGCACCGCCGCAACGGTCGGATCTGCCTGGACGGCGTCCTCGGTGATACCCAGGGGCGCCTTCTCGAGCAGCTGGGCGATCATCGTCGCGAGCATCTCGACGTGGCCGAACTCCTCCGCGCCGATCCCGAAGAGCAAATCACGGTACTTACCCGGGATATGCGCGTTCCAGGCCTGGAAGCTGTACTGCAGGGCGACGGTGATCTCCCCGTACTGGCCGCCGAGAACCTCCTGGAGCTTCCGGGCGTAGACGGCGTCCGGCTTGTCGGGGCTGGCCTTGTACTGGAGCTCCTGCTTGTGGGAAAAACACTGATGTTACCTCCCACGTAGCGACAACCCGAGGTTGGACCCGCTCCTTCTGGAAGCGGCCGCAGGCGTCCTCTTGTATCGACGGTAAGTACGACCCTAGGATTTTCGGAAGTTACTAAGCGTACTTATTTAGAGCTTGCACAATCCCCAGAAAGGGCTTGCATCAGGGAATGTAAGCATGCTTAGCTTTGGTGATACGTCCAGCACGAGCTGCCGGACCGTCGTATCGAGAACACGATGGAGCGTCCGCTTTAACGGCAATATCAACGTTAGGAAGAACCATGACTACGCAGAATTGGCCGCAGGATCCCCTGGTTCCCTCCACGACCGGCAACGAGTCGTCCACGTCGAACCTCGGAGCAACCGAGCTCGGCACCACGGGAACCACTGGTGGGAACTCCGGCTCTGACGATTCCAAGACCTCCGTCGCCAAGGATCAGGCCAAGCAGGTCGGCCAGGACAGCAAGGCCGCCGCCAAGAACGTGGCCGGCACCGCCGCCTCCGAGGCCAAGAACGTGGCCGGCACCGCCGCCTCCGAGGCCAAGAGCGTCGCGGCTGAAGCCGGCTCCCAGGCCAGGAACCTGCTCGGCACCGTCACCTCCGAGGTGAAGAGCCAGGCCGGCTCGCAGCAGCAGAAGATCACCGAGGGCATCCGCGGCATCGCGAACGAGCTGAAGTCGATGGCCGAGAAGTCGGACAACCACATGGTGGCCGGCGTCGTCCGGCAGGCCTCGCAGCGCTCGGAGACCGCCGCGGACTGGCTGGAGGGCCGTGACGCCTCCGACATCCTCGAGGACGTCAAGGCCTTCGCGCGGCGCAAGCCGGGTACGTTCCTGGCCATCGCCGCAGGGTCCGGGCTCATCGTCGGACGCCTGACGCGAGGCTTCACCGGCAACCACTCCTCGGACAACAGCACCGGCAGCCAGGGATTCACCTCGACGGGCACCTCCACGGGCACCTACCCCGGCTACACCGAGGTCGACACGGACGCCTACAGCGGCACGCCCGCCACCGCCGGTTTCGACGAGACCACGCACGGGCAGCACGTCGCCGGGTCCAACCCCGCCTTCGTGGACCCGACGGACGACTACCCCACCATCCCGCCGGGAACCCCTCCCGTGCGTACCCTCCCGAATGACGGGGGTCTGCGCTGATGAGTGAGGCATACACGGGCGGCGCACACCAGGCCGCCGCACCCCCGCCGTCGGAGGCGGAGCAGCGCTCCGCCAACGCCTCGGTGGGCGAACTCCTCGGGGAGGTGACGAAGGACCTCTCCAAGCTCATGCGCCAGGAGGTGGCCCTGGCGAAGGCCGAGGCCACCGAATCCGCGAAGAACGCCGGAAAGGGCGCGGGCATGTTCGCCGGCGCCGCAGTAGGCGGTCACTTCGTCCTCCTCTTCCTGTCCCTCGCCCTCATGTGGGGACTCGGAGCGCTCATGCCCCTGGGCTGGGCCGCCGTGATCGTGGCCGTCATCTGGGGCATCATCGCCGCGGTGCTGGCGCTGCAGGGCAAGAAGGAAGTCAAGAAGGTCAAGGGCCTCCCGCAGACAGCGGAGACCGTCAAAGAGATCCCGCCGACACTGAAACCAGGTGAGCAGACACGATGAGCCAGACACCAGACGAGATCCGCGCAGATATCGAACGCACCCGCCAGGAGTTGGGAACCGACGTCGACGCCGTCGCGGACAAAGTGAACCCGGCGAACATCGCGCATCGCCAGACCGAGAAGGTCAAGCACAGCTTCAGCAATGTGAAGGAGACCGTCATGGGCAAGGCAGAAGATGTCAGGGATTCCGTGGTCGGCAAGGCAGAGGACGTGGCCGGCACCGTCAAGGACAAGACAGGGCACGCGAGGGACGCTGCAGGCAGCGGCCTCCACAGTGGAATCGGCAGCGCCCAGTCGACCACCGGAGCGGCCAGGGACACGGCCCATCATGCGGGCCAGGCCGTCCAGCGCGCGCCCCGGCAGATCAGCAGCAAGGCGGCAGGCAATCCCCTTGCCGCCGGGCTGATCGCCTTCGGCGCCGGACTGCTGGTGGCGTCGCTCATCCCCGCCAGCCAGAAGGAGCAGCAGGCCGCCTCGCAGCTCAAGGAGCAGGCCGCCCCCCTGAAGGAGAAGGTCGCGGAGGCAGCGAAGCAGGTCGTCGAGGAGGTCCGGGAGCCGGCTCAGGAAGCCGTCCAGGCCGTCAAGGAGTCGGCCGCCGATTCCGTGCAGACGGTGAAGGACGAGGGCCAGCACGCCGTCGGCGACGTCAAGAGCGAGGGCCAGCACGCTGCCAGCGACGTCAAGGGCAGCGCTCAGGACGCCAAGTCCAACGTGCAGCAGCGCTGACACACCGGCACTGATCGACGGAGACCATCGGGTTCCACCCGATGGTCTTCGTCGTCCAGGGCACCGCCACGCCCTGGAGACGCTCGGCGCCCGAGACGGTGTTCAGCGCAGGAGCGCCTCGGCCTCCTCCTGGCCGATGATGGCTTGCCGGTACTCGACCGACAGGATCTCGAGCATGGCCTCGGCGTACTGATGGTTGGTGCTGCCGATGGCGTCGAGCGCATAGCTGACTCGGAAGTCGCCGGCGAAGGCGTCCGCTCCTGTGTGCGCCACACAGTTGTGTGTGGACACCCCCGCGAGGACGAGCCGCTCCACGCCCTGCTCCCGCAGGCGTTCGGCGAGGTCGGTCCCGAAGAACGCACTGTCGCGGGTCTTCGTCAGGGTCTCCAGCCCGTCGACCCGCAGACCGTCCACCGGGTCCGCCTGCCGCGAGCCATGGAAGATGAAGCCCTGGTCGTCGTCCAGCATCGAGAGGGTCCACGTGGAGCGGTCCCTGAGGTGCTCCGTGCGCACCAGGAGGACGGGAGAGTTCCCGTGGTGTGCGGCGTCGATCAGTCGGTTGCAGGCACCGACCAGCGCGTGCTGCACGCGGGCCAGCATGGCGTCCTCGAAGAAGGCGTTCTGCATGTCGATGATCAGCAAGGCTGTGGCGCCCCCTGCTCCGGGCACATCGGACACGGCGTCAGAGAGCGGCATCGGGTTCGCGGGCGGCGCTGCCGGCCAGGTCGACCACCGTGGGGTCCTCCTGCGGGCGTGCCGCCTCCGCGAAAGCCGGGACGGGGCGCTCGGCGACGAAGGGCACGACGAGCTCCTCGAGGACGTCCGGTCCGACGGAGGGTGCCTCGGCGTGGCGCCGCACTTCCGCCTCCGTCATGTTCGCCGCCTGGGCGATCTGCAGGTAGGTGGAACCGGCGGCCAGTGCCTGCCGGATCGCTTCTCCGCAGGCCAGCACGAGCCGGTCGTGCTGGAACTCCGCGTCCTCGAGATCCGCTGCGGCGATCATGACGTTGTTGATGTGTGGGGACCGTGCTGTTGGCATGGTTACCCTTTCCGGGGCTTGCAGAACCTGCCGGCCGGTGGCCCAGGAGGCGAAGACCGCTTCGCTGCTGGACGGTCTCGGGAGACGTCATAGCGGATGCTTCGCTCTGAATCCATGCACTGGCTCGGTTCGGGGATTTTCGGCCGGTGGCTGGACCTTCCTGTCATCATACGGAAGCACGCGCCGGCACGAAACTCGCGGGAAACCGCGGATCTTCGGCCGCTGTCCGGCGCGGGTCCGCGTGAGTGGCGGGCACTGGTCCACTCCGGGATCGGCCGATAGACGCTAAGCATGCTTCCAATTAACTACTAAGTGTGCTTACTCTAGAGGCCGTTGACTCGCAGGGGCTTCGGCCCTGGTGCAACTGGAATTCCATACCCCTCGCATGAGATGGCTCAGAAGGAGAAGGAAATGATTACTCAGGAACACATCGACACCCTGCTCGGCAACGGCGGCAACGTCCTCGGTTCTGATGGTGAGAAGATCGGCTCGATCGGACAGGTCTACCTGGACGACCAGACCGGCGAGCCCAGCTGGGTCACGGCCAAGACGGGCCTGTTCGGCACGTCGGAGTCGTTCGTTCCCCTGCAGGGTGCAGACGTCGAAGGCCATGACGTCCGCGTGCCCTACTCGAAGCACCAGGTGAAGGACGCCCCCCGCATCGAATCCGACGGGAACCTCAGCCCGGAGGAAGAGGACCGCCTCTACCGTCACTACGAGATCGGCGGCGGCACCAGCGGGCACACCGACACGACGCGCACCCACTCGGGCACCGACACCACGACGACCACCGGCACCGTCGGACAGGGCGACCGTGACGTCGACATCGACACCACCTCGGGCCGCCACGCCGGCGTGACCGGCACCCACTCGGGCACCGACACCCACACGGGCCGCGACGCCGACCTCACGGGCACCCACTCGGGCACCGACACCCACACGAGCCGCAACGCGGTGGGTCACGACACCTCCGGTCCCACGACCGATGAGGCGATGACCCGCTCGGAGGAGCAGCTCCACGTCGGTACCGAGCGTCGTGAAGCCGGCCGCGCGCGCCTGCGCAAGTACGTCGTGACCGAGAACGTCACCGAGACGGTTCCCGTCAGCCGCGAGGAAGTCCGCGTGGAGCGCGAGCCCATCACGGACGCCAACCGCGGTGATGCCTACGACGGACCGGCCATCAGCGAGGAGGAGCACGAAGTAGTCCTCAACGCCGAGCGCCCCGTCGTCGAGAAGGAAACCGTGCCCGTCGAGCGCGTACGCCTCGACAAGGAGACGGTGACCAGCAACGAGACGGTCAACGGCGAAGTACGCAAGGAAGAAATCGAGGTCGAGGGCGCGGATGACACCCGCCACGGCAAGAACCTCTAGGTAGCGCTGCGCTGCGAGGAGGGCCCGGAGCTGCGCTCCGGGCCCTCCTCGGCTTCCGGGCCCGCTCCCGGCCGACACACCGGCCACGGACCCCCGGGTTGCCCAGGACTCACTGCCTCACGATGATAAGCATGCTGTCTATTTGGGCCAAAGTTGTCTACAGTAAGTAGTAGGTACACAAAGGATTCACCGCGTATGAACCAAGGGGAAGGACACGCCATCGTGCCGGAGTTGAACGATTGGTCGACCAGCCGCCTGCTAACGACCGCGGCCCGCATCGTCGAGCACTCATGGAACGAGAAACTCCTGGGGATCGGCATCACGCACGCAGGATTGACCACGCTGGGAGTGCTGGAGCGGGAAGGGACCCTCACCGGCGTCCGCCTGGCGCAACTCGTCCACGTGCAGGCACAGACCGTAGGACGCACCCTGGACCGACTGGAGAAGCGGGGCCTGGTGACCCGCCTCCGCAACACCGCCGACCGCCGAAGCCAGCGCATCACCATCACCTCGGCCGGCTTGAAAGCCCTGGAGCGGGCGAAGAACATCGAGAACGAATTGATGGCCGAGGACGGCCTCGCGTCGGAAGACCTGCGCGATCGGCTGAAGACGGTCATCAACGAGCTCGGTCCGAAGAAGGACTAGTAGCCGCCGCCGTCCGCAGCCATGTTGTTGAAGCGCGAGTAGTGGCCCTGGAAGCCGACCACGAGGGTCTTGGTGGGTCCATTACGGTGCTTCGCGACGATCACGTCGGCCTCGCCCGCGCGCGCCGACTCCTTGTCGTAGACGTCGTCGCGATGCAGCAGGATCACCATGTCCGCATCCTGTTCGATCGATCCGGACTCGCGCAGATCGGAGACCTGGGGGCGCTTGTCCGTCCGCTGCTCGGATCCACGGTTGAGCTGTGACAGCGCGACCACCGGGACGTTGAGCTCCTTGGCCAGCAGTTTGAGTGCGCGCGAGAACTCCGACACCTCCTGCTGGCGGGACTCCACACGCTTCCCGGACGACATCAGCTGCAGGTAGTCCAGCACCACGAGCTTGAGGTCGTGCCGCTGCTTGAGGCGGCGGCACTTCGCCCTGATCTCCATGAGTGACATGTTCGGGCTGTCGTCGATGAACAGGGGTGCGTCGTTCATGCGTCCCATGGTGGTGGCGATCTTGCCCCACTGCTCGTCCTTGATCGTGCCCTTGCGCAGGTCCTGCAGACCGATCGTCGCTTCGGCCGAGAGCAGGCGCATCGCGATCTCGTTGCGGCCCATCTCGAGGGAGAAGAACACCGTGGCCATGTTGTGCTTGATGGCGGCGGAGCGCGCCCAGTCGAGCGCGAAGGTGGACTTGCCCATGGCCGGACGTGCCGCGACGACGATCATCTGGCCACCGTGGAGGCCCTGGGTCAGCTCGTCGAGTTCGTAGAAACCGGTCGGCACGCCGGTCATGCCCTCCCCACGATGACCCGCGGACTCGATCTCGTCGACGGTCCCCTCGATGATGTCCTTCAGGGCGACATAGTCCTCGGCGGTACGGCGTTCCGCCACCGCATACACCTCGGCCTGAGCGGCATTGACGAGGTCGTCCACCTCGCCGTCGTTGGAGTAGCCGAGCTGTACGATCTTGGTTCCCGCGTCCACCAACCGGCGGAGCACGGCACGCTCACGCACGATCTCCGCGTAGAAGCCCGCATTGGCCGCCGTCGGCACGGACTGGATGAGCGTATGGAGGTAGGCGGGCCCCCCGATGCGGGAGATCTCCCCGCGCTTGGTCAGCTCGTCGGAGACCGTCACGGCGTCGGCCGGCTCGCCGCGCCCGTAGAGGTCGATGATGGCCTCGTAGATGCTCTCGTGGGCCGGCCGGTAGAAGTCGAGCCCCCGGAGGACTTCGACGCAGTCGGCGATGGCATCCTTCGAGAGCATCATCCCCCCGAGCACCGACTGCTCCGCGACGAGGTCCTGTGGAGGCGTGCGCGAGAACTCCGGGCTACGTGTGTCCGTCGATGAATCTGCATGTGCCAGGGACACTGAAGGGCCTTTCTCCTGCTGTCGAAGCGGTGCTCGCCAGGGCGGTCCACCGGATTCCCGGGGCGAGTCTGACAGGACAGGCCTATCACCCGCTGCCCTCACTATTGGGAATCTCCGGCAACGGTAGCCCCCCGCATGGAGGCGGCCAAGCGCTATCCCAACAGGGGGTGTGGGTAAGTGGATAGATGCTGTGGATAGTGGGCCCTATCTTGTGCACAGGATGGGGACAACCCTTGTGGACAGTGAACTTTCTTTCCGCTGAAAGCCGCTCTGACCTGCGCAAACGTTATCCCCGGGGTGTGGATCGAATCTATTTTCCGGGGCGCTCCGTCCACAGGGACACTGTTGACAACTCCCTCCGCGAGGGTGCGGCAGGTGCGCCTTCGGCCCATATTCCGGCGCCGCCACCCTTCCGTTCCTCACGGTTCGCGCCACAGTCAGCCCGGACGAGGGCATATGAACCCCGGGGTACTCCTCAGCCCGGTGTCAAACCACCGCACCAGTCTCCGCGGCGCATGTTTTCCGGCACTGCATACCCGCAGGCACATATTCCAGCGGGACGGCACGGCACGGCTGGACCCGCCGGCCTCCTCCGCCGTCCACGCCGGCGACCGGGAAGGACGGTGGCCGGCAACACCCGGGACGCACGGGACGCTCGGGACACCCGGCACGCTCGGTGCGCAGGAACGGACGACCTGCCCGAAGCGCACCGGGAATAGCTCCCCGAGGAGTCCGAGGACACCCCTGAACGCAGGAAGCCCCCGCCATGGGCGGGGGCTTCCTGGTGGACCTGGGTCGCGAGCTACTAGCTGGCGACGACGTCCAGGTCGATGACTGCTGCTACGTCCTCGTGGAGACGGACGTTGGCCTGGTACGAGCCGACCGACTTGATGTGAGCCGGGAGTTCGACCTTGCGCTTGTCGATCTTGCCGAGACCTGCGGCCTCGACGGCCTTGGCGACGTCGTCGGCCTTGACGGTGCCGAACAGGCGGCCGGAGCCACCGGCCTTCACGGTCAGGGTGACGGGCTTGGCCGACAGTGCGGCCGCCTGGCGCTGGGCGTCCTCGAGCGACGCGTGCTCGCGGGCGGAGCGGGCAGCCTTGATCGACTCGACCTGCTTCTCGCCACCCTTGCTCCACGTCAGGGCGAAACCGCGGGGCAGAAGGTAGTTACGTGCGTAACCGTTCTTCACCTCGACGACGTCGCCTGCTGCACCGAGTCCGGTGACTTCCTGGGTCAGAATGAGCTTCGACATTGTGTTGGTCCCTTTCCCTAGCCGCGGCCAGCGCCGGAGTACGGCAGCAGCGCGACTTCGCGGGCGTTCTTGATTGCCTGGGCGATCTTGCGCTGCTCCTGCACGGTCACGCCGGTGACGCGACGGGCACGGATCTTTCCGCGATCGGAAATGAACTTACGCAGCAGGGCTACGTCCTTGTAGTCGATGACGGTGACGTCAGCGGCCTTCAGGGGGTTGGACTTTGGTTTGGGCTTACGGAGTTCAGCCTTAGCCATCGTGGTGCTCCTTTTACTGTTGGAGCCCGCAGAACGATTCTGCGGGATGGGAGGTGCCAGTTCCTCGCGGAACTGCGGCAGGGGTTCCGGGAACGGGACCGCACTGCCTGGGAGATGCTAGAAGGGAGGCTCGGAGTCGGCGCCGTTGCCCCAGCCCTGCGAATTTCCGCCGGAGGGCGCGCCCCACGGGTCATCCGCGGGCTGGGCCTGCTGGCCGCCGCTCCAGCCGGAGCCGCCGCCCTGGTTGCCACCGGAGTTGCCGCCGAAGCCGCCGCCCTGGTTGCCACCGGAGTTGCCGCCGAAGCCGCCGCCGTTCCCGCCGCCGGAGCGCTGGGTACGGGTGACCTTCGCGGACGCATAGCGCAGGGACGGACCGATCTCGTCCACCTCGAGCTCCATGACGGTGCGCTTTTCGCCTTCTTTGGTGTCGTACGAACGCGACTTGAGTCGGCCCTGCGCCACCACACGCGTTCCCTTGGTCAGGGTCTCGGCGACGTTCTCGGCCGCTTCACGCCACACCGACGCACGGAGGAACAGCGTTTCGCCGTCCTTCCAGTCGTTGGTCTGACGGTCGAACGTACGAGGAGTGGACGCGATGGTGAAGTTGGCGACCGCCGATCCCGACGGCGTGAACCGCAGCTCGGGGTCGTTGGTGAGGTTGCCGATCACCGTGATGACTGTCTCGCCTGCCATGGTGCCTCCTTGAGTTCCTGTCCGCCGGAGCGGGGTGGATGGATGAGGGATCTGCCGAGACTACTCGGCGGAGACCTTCTGCTCCTCGGGGCGGATGATCTTGGTGCGCATGATCGTCTCGTTGAGGCTCAGCTGGCGGTCGAGCTCGGAAGCCACGGCCGGGGTCGCGGTGAAGTTGACGACGGCGTAGATGCCCTCGGTCTTCTTCTGGATCTCGTACGCAAGGCGCCGGCGTCCCCAGATATCCACCTTGTCCACAGTGCCGCCGCCGTTGCGGACGACATTGAGGAACTTCTCGAGTGTCGGGTCGATGGAGCGTTCCTCGACATCGGGGTCGATGATTACCATCAATTCATATGCACGCATGTGTGAACCCACCTCCTCTGGGCTAAGCGGTCGCGGTCTCTCCGCAACAGGAGGTTCTTTAGCGTTGATCCGGCCGCCGTCCGCGGTATTTACCGCCGACGGGCTCTGGCACAGACGTATCAATGTTACCGGACGATCCACCGGGGGCGAACTCCTGCCCTACCGGCCGTCGCGGAAGAAGGTGGCCGTGGCCGCAGCGAGGTGTCCCGGGTCGTCGACGCCGCACAGTTCGCGCGCCGAGTGCATGGACAGCAGGGGCGTTCCGACGTCGACCGTGCGGATGCCCAGCCTCGTGGCCGTCAGCGGTCCGATCGTGGATCCGCAGGGCATGACGTTGTTGGAGACGAACTCCTGGTAGGGCACGCCGCTCGCGCGGCACAGCTCCGCCCAGTAGGCGGCACCGGGCGCATCCGTGGTGTACCGCTGGTTGGCGTTGATCTTCAGGAGCGGCCCCCCGTTGAGGACGGGCAGGTTCGCGGGGTCGTGGCGCTCCGCGTAGTTGGGGTGCACGGCGTGCCCGGCGTCGGCGGACACGCAGAACGACGACGCCAGCGCGCGCAGGCGCTCCTCCGTCCCGGCACCGAGGCCGAGCGAGATGCGCAGCAGCATGTCCTCGAGGAACGGCCCGCTCGCACCGGAACGGGACCCGCTGCCGACCTCCTCGTGGTCGAATGCGGCGAGTACCGCGATCGGCCCGTCCGCCTGCTCGTCCGAGGCCGCAGCGATGATCGCCGTGAGACCCGCGTGCACGGAGGAGAGGTTGTCGAGCCGGCCGGACGCGAAGAATCCGCCCTGCGCCCCGAAGACGCGGGGTTCCTGCGTGTCGGCGACGACGACGTCGAACCCGCCCACCTCCCGCGGATCGATGCCGGCACTGCCGGCGAGGAGCCCGAGGAGATCTGCGTCCGCGGGGTCGCCCAGGCCCCAGACGGGGTTCATGTGGCGTTGCTTGTCGAGGCTCAGGCCGTCATTGACGGCGCGGTCGAGGTGGATGGCCAGTTGCGGGAAGCGCAGCAGCGGCCCGGTGGCGACGAGGTGCTCGCTGCCGTCGCGCAGGGTCAGCCGGCCCGCGAGGGCGAGTTCGCGGTCCAGCCAGGAGTTCAGGAGCGGTCCGCCGTATACCTCGACGCCGGCCTGCAACCAGCCGTACTTGCCCGTGGTGGGCCGGGGCTTGAGCTTGAACGACGGCGAATCCGTGTGGGCGCCGAGGATGTGGAACCCGGTGGTGGGACCGGCGCCCGAGGGGACGGCCCAGGCGATGAGCGCGCCGTCGCGGAGCACGAAGTACCGTCCTGAACCGCCCTCCCAGGCGTCCTGTTCCCGCAGTTCACGGAAACCGGCCGCGGCGAGGCGTCGCCCGCCCTCCGCCACGGCGTGGAAGCTCGACGGCGAGGCCGCGACGTAGGCGCCGAGGTCCTGGATGTGCGCGGGTGCTGAAGTCATCCTCCGATTCAACCAGATATGCGCGGATGGGCTGCTGGAGGGGCCGGCTCTGCCTGTCTTCGACCCCCGCTTCGCTCTTTCTTCGGTTTTCACGCGGTCTTCGGATTTCCTTCGCCGAGGATGCACGCGAAACGCAGGCTGCGGTTTAGCTTGCGCGATCAGAGTGGATACCAGAAGAACCGGGACCCACTGGGGGTGCCGGACGGCACACCACCAGATTCCAGGAAAAGGGTCTCACCATGGCACGCATCTCCCGCATCACCCTGAAGTCCACCTCCGGCAAGGTCCTGGCCTCGGTCGCCCTGCTCGGTGTCGCCGCCTCCGTCGCAGGCCTTGGCACCTATGGTTCCTTCACCTCCACCACCTCCGCCAGCGAGAACGTCACCGCCGGCTCCGTGAACGTCGCCCTCGGCGCCGAAGGCACCGCCGCCAACCGCCTCACCGTCGCCGCCACCGGCATCGTCCCGGGCGACTCCATCCAGCGTGCCGCGACCCTCACCAACACCGGCAACCAGAACTTCGGCGGCGTCACCCTCAGCACCACCGCCGTCGGCACCCCGACCCTGCTCACCACCGACGCCCTCAACGGCCTCCAGGTCACCGTCGACGCCTGCACCGTGCCCTGGACCGAGACCGGCACCGCCCCCGCCTACACCTACACCTGCGCCGGGACCACCACCACGGTCCTGCCGACCCGCCCGATCATCGGCACCGACGTGGTCCTCAACAACCTCGCCTCGGTCACCAGCACCAAGGCCGACAACCTCCGCGTCACCGCCACCCTGCCCACCACCGCCGGCAACACCTTCCAGGGCCTGGCCAGCACCGTGAACCTCGCCTTCACCGCCACCCAGCGCGCAGCCACCAGCCGCTAACCCCCCCCACCCCCGGCGCCCAGGACCCCCACGTCCAGGACGACAGGGCACCGGCGTCTCCACCGGACACCCGCAGCCAGCACGAGGAAGGACGACCATGAGCCGGCACCGCGCCCCACGCCGACTGCGGCGGGTCCGCTTCCTCGTGCGGGTGCTGATCGCCGTCGTGGTGTTCACCTGCGCCCCGACGATCGCGCAGGCCGCCTTCTCCGGTGCGGCGACGGCTCCGATGAAGGTCACGGCCTATACAGTGCCGGCTCCGGTGGGGATGACCGCCTCGGCGAACTGTCCACCCTTCTCGGGAACGATGACCGTGGCAGTCACCGATTTCGGCGCGGTGGACCGGGCGACGTCCTACACGCTGACACTGACGAAGCCTGGGACGACCACGGATGTCGCACCGCCGCAGGAGCTGAAGGTGGGCCGGACGGCGACCTTCACCGTGCCGAGAGGATTCCTGCAGTACCCCACGTACACACTGAGCATTCGTGCCAACGTCGGCGCATGGACAGGCAAGCAATCCCTCGTGAGGGATTTTTCCTGCTGATCGGCCCTCAGTGCGCCGGACCCGGCACCACGATCCCGTTCTCGTAGGCGTACACGACCGCCTGCACGCGGTCCCGTAGGTCCAGTTTCGTGAGGATGCGCCGCACGTGGGTCTTGATCGTGGCTTCCGACAGGAAGAACAGGGCTGCGAGTTCGGCGTTCGAGAGCCCCCCGGCGATCGCCTCGAGCACTTCCCGCTCCCTCGGCGTCAGTTCCGCGAGCCGCCGGTCGGGGACGGTCGCCGTCGCCTGTGCCGGCGGCAGCGACCGGACGTAGGTCTCGAGCAACCGCTGGGTGACGCGCGGTGCGACGACGGCGTCTCCGCTCGCGACGATCCGCACCGCGTGCACCAGGTCCTCGGGTGCCACGTCCTTCAGCAGGAACGCCGACGCTCCCGCCTGCAGGCCCGAGAACGCGTACTCGTCCAGGTCGAAGGTGGTCAGGATGATGATGCGCGAGCCGGAACCCGAGGCGGTGATCTGGCGGGTGGCCTCGATCCCGTCGCCGAAAGGCATCCGGACGTCCATCAGCACCACGTCGGGCTGAAGCTCCGCCGCGAGACGGACGGCTTCGGCTCCTGTGGACGCCTCACCGGCGATCTCGAGGTCCGCCTCACCCTCGAGGATCAGCCGGAAGCCCATCCTCAGCAGGGGCTGGTCGTCAGCGAGCAGAACCCTGATGGGCGCGCTGTGGTCGGTGGTCATCGTTCTCTCTCCCCCGTTGGTCTCCCGTTCCGCTGTCGGCGCCGGGAACTGTCAAGTGCACCTCCGCGATCCAGCCGCCCGACGGTCGGGGTCCGCATTCCACCGATCCGGCGTAGATGGCGGCGCGCTCCCGCATCCCGGCGATGCCCTGGCCCGAGCCGAGGGACACGGTCGGACCCATGGCGCCCCGGCCGTCGTCGGCGACGCGCAGGGTGACTTCGTCCCCGGTGCGGGCGATCGAGATGTCCACCAGAGTAACGCCCTTGCCGTACCGCAGGACATTGGTCAGCGACTCCTGCAGGATCCGGTACACCGTCAGCTGGAAGGCGGGATCGTCCGGCAGCCGCGGGCCGCTCGTGGTCACCCTGAGTGGCAGCCCGGCCGCCCGGAATCCGTCGAGGAGCTGCGCGAGGGAACTCGACGAGGGCAGTGGCCCGAGGGTCTCGTTCGCGGCCTCGGCACGGAGGACCCCGAGGACCCGTCGCATGTCCGCCAGGGCGGTACGGCCCGTGCCGGACAGCTCCCCCAGGACCGCGGTGGCGCGGTCTGGATCGCGCTTCATGACGACGGCGGCGCCGTCGGAGAGCGCCACCATGACCGTCAGTGAATGCGCGACGACGTCGTGCATCTCCCGTGCGATCCTGTTGCGCTCCCCCGCGGACGCCAGCTCGGCGTTGCGGGCGGCCCACTCGCGCAGCTCGCTCTCGTGTTCCCGGTCCCGCCGCACCGTGATGCCTACGCCGGTCGCGATCCCCATGAACATCGCGATGAAGCCGCTGAGCAGCCACACCACACCCGGTGCGCCCTCGAACGCGCTGACCGGGATGAGGAACAGGGTGCTGACCGAGCAGACCGTCGCCACTACCGCTGCCACGAGCGTCGGCCGCAGCGGGTAGGTGGCGGCCACCGTGTACAGGGCGAACATCGTCGCCACGCCGCTGCTGCCCCCGCCCTCGGTCAGGACACTGACGGGGACGTCGAGGACCGAGACGAAGGCGAGGACGAGCAGCGGCCGGTCGCGCCGGAAGGCCAGCGCCGCGGCCGCCAGGACCACGCCGGGAAGACCCACCCAGTTGTCCGAGTCGATGATGAGGAGGAGGGCGCCGGGAAAAGCGAAGAGGACGAACACGATGATGACCACCGTGTCCATGGCCCTCGGATGCTTGCGGAAGAACCGACGGAACGGACCCAGGCGTCGGGCGTTGAGCTCCGTGAAGGAGACCGCGGGCGTCCGGTCCGCGGTCTCCCTCATCGGGCGATTCTCACTCAAGGGTCGGGTCCATGGGCGTGAGGCGTTCCTAGACGTCCCGCTTCTTGGTAACGAGGAGGGACACCACGAGGAGCACGAGCGCCCAGGCGCCCATCACGAGGCCGCCCTCCCACTGGGTGAGGGCGTCACTCTCCGTCGTGATGGCGACGAGCCGGTCACCCGCGTTGGTGGGCAGGAAGCGGGCTGCGTCGGGTATCCAGTCGGCCAGTCCGGAGAGGAGGTTCACGATGATCAGGGGGACCACGAAGAACAACGCGACGGCCGTGACCACGCCGCCGGCGGTGTTGCGCAGGAGGGTGCCGATGGCCATCGAGATGATGGCGATGAAAGCGAGGTAGGTGCCCGTGTTGAGGATGCTCGGGAGGACACCCTCGGTCGACAGACTGAAGTCGAGGTCAGAGCCGAGGATGGGCTGCGCCACCAGATAGGAGAGGAACGCGGATCCTGCGCCGACGACGAAGGCCACCAGCGCCACGATGACGCTCTTTGCCAGCAGTGCCGGCACGCGCTTCGGCACCGCGACCATGGTGGAGCGGATCATGCCCGTCGCCCACTCGGACGCGATCAGGACGACGGCCAGCGAGGCGAAGAGCAGCTGTCCGAAGATCAGCCCTGATGAGGGGATCATCAAGGCCTGCTCGGCGGGGTCGAAGCCCTGGGGAGGGCCGCCCGGGGGGCCCCCGGCGGAGTCGAAGTCCTGCTGTGTCATCGAGAGGGCCCAGGCCGCGAGTGCGGCGAGTCCCACCATCACGATGACGGTCGAGACGATGAGGATGACGGTCGAGGGGACGGTGGTGACCTTGATCCACTCGGATTTCAGCACCCGGCCGAATGTCACTCCCGGTCCGGACTCGCGGTTCGGCCGGGGCCGCTGCTGGGCGGGGGCGGGCGAGGTCGACGTTGCCATGGTCAGCGTCCTTCCACTGGTGCGGCAGCCTGGTCGGCGGTCGGCAGGTCGTGCGAGTGGTACTCGACTTCGGTCTGGGTGAGTTCCATGTAGGCGTCCTCGAGGGACACCTGCAGGGGCGTGAGTTCGTACACGAGGACGCGTTCCCGCAGCGCGGTCTCCGCGATGCGGCGGGGGTCGACGCCGGTGATCTCGATCAGCTCGGGTTCGAGGACCTGCGCGGTGACCCCCTCGCCGGCGAGGCTGCCGAGGAGATCCTGCGGCCGGTCGGCCCGCACCCGCACGCGGGCCCTGCCCTGTCCGTCGATGATCGACTGGATGGGGGCGTCGGCGATGATGCGGCCGCGCCCGATCACGATGAGGTGATCGGCGGTCAGGGCCATCTCGGACATGAGGTGGGAGGACAGGAAGACCGTGCGGCCCTCGGAGGCGAGGCCCTTGGCGAGGTGGCGCACCCACTGGACGCCCTCCGGGTCCAGGCCGTTGACGGGCTCGTCCAGGATGACGGTGTGGGGGTCCCCGAGGAGCGCTGCGGCGATGCCGAGGCGCTGGCCCATGCCGAGGGAGAAGCCTCCCACCCTCTTCTTCGCGACGGGACCGAGGCCCGTGAGCTCGATGACCTCCTTGACCCGGCTGTTCGGGATGCCGTGGGTGGCTGCCATGGCGCGGAGGTGGTTGTACGCGGAGCGCTTGGTGTGCACGGCCTTGGCGTCCAGCAGTGCACCGACTTCGCGCAGCGGTGCTCCGTGCTGGGCGTAGGGCCGCCCGTTGACGGTCACACGGCCGCCGCTGGGGTTGTCGAGACCGACGATCATGCGCATCGTGGTGGATTTGCCGGCACCGTTCGGGCCGAGGAAGCCTGTCACCTTGCCGGGCTGCACGGTGAAGGAGACGGCGTCCACGGCGGTTTTCGCGCCGTACCGCTTCGACAGGGCCTGAGCCTCGATCATGGTGCGTCCTTTGACTGGAGGGGGTTCGGGCGGTCCCGCTGCTGCGGGACCGGTACCTCCAACAGTAGGCCTGGGGCCGGTGGGTATCACCGGCCCCAGGGATGATCACGGGCGGACGGGCCGTACCCCTTTCGGACGACGCCTCCGGTCAGCGGCTGCTGATGAGGGTGAACTTGCGGATGCACAGTGGAATGAAGACCACCAGCATCAGGGCGGCACCGATCAGCACGGTCAGCACCGCGTTCTGCATCGGCCAGACGTCGGGCGCCGGCACGGTACCCGTGTTGCCGAACAGTTCGCGGGCGGCCTGTACGAGAGCCGAGACCGGGTTCCAGTTGGCGAAGGTCTCGAGGGCGCTGGGCAGGTTCTGCGACTGCACGAATGCGTTCGAGATGAACGTGAGCGGGAACAGGATCATGAAGGACGCGTTGTTGATGACCTCCGGGGACTTCACGGACATGCCGAGCAGGGCCATCACCCAGCTGAAGGCGTACGAGAAGAGCAGCAGGAGCCCGAGGCCCGCGAAGAAGCTGCTCATGGACGCGTTGACGCGCCACCCGACCACGAACCCGGTGGCCATCATGATGACCACCGACAGCGCATTGAGTACGAGGTCGCTGTTGGTCCGCCCGATCAGTACCGCGGAGGAGCTCATCGGCAGGGTGCGGAACCGGTCGATGATGCCGTCCTTCAGGTCCTGGGCCATCGCCGAGCCGGAGAACGTGGAGCCGAAGATCACCGTCTGCGCGAAGATGCCCGCCATGAGGTACTGCGTGTAGTCACTGCCCTCCACCTGGATGGACCCGCCGTAGATCTGGCTGAACAGCAGCACGAACATGATCGGCTGGAGGACGGCGAAGATCAGCATGTCCGGTGAGCGCTTCAGCTTCGTCAGGTTGCGTTTGGTGACGGTCCAGCCGTCGGAGAACCACATCGACAGTTCGGACGGAGCCTCGGACGCGGCGTCGCGCGCCCTGGACCGCTGGTTCTCGGGCTGCCGGCCCTCGGGTGCCAGGACGCTCATGCCGCCGCCTCCTTCTGCGTTGCCGTCTCGTGTGTCTCCTCGGTCCGGTGACCGGTGAGCTTGAGGAAGACGTCGTCGAGGCTCGGTCGCCTCATCCCGGCGTCGTGCAGTTCGATGCCCGCCTCGCCGAGATCCGACAGGATGTACTGCAGGGCGCGGGGGCCGTCGGTGACCGCGACCTCCACGGTGCGGCCGTCCCCACCGACGCTCGGCTCGCCGTCGCCGTGGCGCCCGAGGATCTCGCGGGCGAGCGGGGCGTCGGGGGCCTCGACGAGCGAGACCACCACCCGGTGTCCGCCGATCTGGGCCTTCAGCTCGTCCGCGGTCCCTTCGGCGATGGTCCTGCCGCCGTCGATCACCGCGATGTCGTCCGACAGCTGGTCCGCTTCCTCGAGGTACTGCGTGGTGAGGAGCAGCGTGGTGCCGTCGCGGACGAGGTCCTTGATGATGCCCCAGAGTGCGAGGCGGCTCCGGGGGTCCAGCCCGGTGGTCGGCTCGTCCAGGAAGAGGATCTTCGGGTTGATCACCAGTGCACCGGCCAGGTCGATCCTGCGCCGCATGCCGCCGGAGAAGCCCTTGACCGGCCGGTTGCCGGCTTCCGTCAGCTCGAACTGGTCGATGAGCTGCTGCGCCCGGTGCTTCGCCTCACGGGCACTCAGGTGGTAGAGCCTGCCGACCATCTCGAGGTTCTCGAAGCCGGTCAGTCCCTCGTCGACCGCCGCGTACTGCCCGGAGACGCCGATGATGCGCCGTGCTGCCTTCGGGTCCCGCAGGACGTCGATGCCGTCGATGTGCGCCGTGCCGGAGGTCGGCTGGATGAGGGTGGTCAGGATCTTCACCACGGTGGTCTTGCCGGCACCGTTCGGGCCCAGCAGGGCCTTGACTGTTCCCTGGGGAACGGAAAGGTTCATGCCGTCGAGCGCGTGGACGGGCCCGCTCTTCGACGAATAGGTCTTCTTCAGACTTTCTGCCTCGATAATCGCCATTCCAAAAGGGTAGGACCGCCCCTTCGGCGAACCTAGGGACTTCGGTCAGATGCTGTCCGCAATGGCTCGTCGCTCTCGACCGGCCGTTCACGGGCTGCAGGGGCCACGAGGAAGGAGGCGAGCACGGCGACACCGACGGCCAGCAGGGCGTTGCGGATACCGACGACGTCGCCGAGGAAACCGATGAGGGGCGGCCCGGCGAGGAAGGCGGTGTAGCCGATGGTGGCGACGACCGAGACGCGCGCGGCGGCACGCGTCGGATCATCCGCTGCCGCCGACATCCCCATGGGGAACCCGAGTGCGGCGCCCGCGCCCCACAGGATGGCCCCGACGCCCGCCAGCGGCACGTTCGGTGCGGCCACGAAGATCACGAGGCCCACGAGGGAGGACCCCAGGCTCGCCTGCAGGACCCGCACGCGTCCGAAACGGTCGATCAGGGGGCCGCCCAGGAACCGCACCGTCGTCATCGCCGCGACGAAGACCGCGAACATGACCGCTCCGGTGCTCTCGGTGGTGCCGAGCCCGTCCACGCTCGCCTTCGCCACCCAGTCGTTCGCGGCGCCTTCGGTCAGCGCTGCCCCCAGCACCACGAGGCCGATCAGCAGGGTCCGGGCTTCGCCCCATGCACCGAGCCCCCGCTGGCGGGTGCCGTCGTGCTCCGGTGCGGTCGGGGCGTCGTCCGCCGTCGTCTCGGGCAGGAAGTGGCGGGGCGTCCACAGGGAGACGGCAAGGCTGAGCACCGCTACGGCGACGAGATGCGCGGACAGCGACACGTCCATCGCCGAGAGCCCGGCGCCGACGAGGGCGCCCACGAACGCGCCGCCGCTGAACGCGGCGTGGAAGCGCGGCATGATCGTCCGGCCCACGAGGCGCTCGACGTCGGCCCCCTCGATGTTCTGTCCCACGTCCCACAGGGCGATCCCGCACCCGAACAGGAACAGGCCGACGGCGACCACCGGCACGGACACGATGGCCAGGCCGACCGCGACGGACGTGGCAGCCACAGCGGCGGCCGTGCCTCCGATCCGCACGGTGTTCCCGGTGCCGAAGCGGGCCGAGATCACTCCCGCGAGGGGGAGGGACAGCATCGAGCCGACGGCACCGACCAGGAGGAGGGTGCCGATCTGGCCGGCTCCGAGCCCCAGCGTGTCCGAGGCGGCGGGGATGCGTGCGGCCCAGCTCGCGAAGACGAGACCGTTGAGCCCGAAGATGGCGTAGGTGGCGATCATGGCGGCTCGGACGGCAGGTTTCACTCTGCCACCGTAGGCGGCAGCCGCCGTGGTCCACAAACGTGGTTCACGGACGTGCTCCACGACCGGGAGCCGACGCCGCCAACGGGTTGTCCACAAATTGTGGACAACCCTGTGGATGACGTTGTGGAGGGCCTGTGGAGGGACTGGGGAGTGCGGGGCGGCTGCGGCTCAGCGCGCCCGGACCACCCTGCTCTCGTCCCACACGGGTTCCTTCGTCTCGTACACCTTGCCGTCGGACCCGAACACGAGGAACCGGTCGAAGCTGCGGGCGAACCAGCGGTCGTGGGTGACGGCCATGACGGTTCCCTCGAAGGCGCCGATGGCCCGCTCGAGCGCCTCCGCCGAGTGCAGGTCGAGGTTGTCCGTCGGCTCGTCGAGCAGCAGGAGGGTGGCTCCGGAGAGCTCCAGGAGCAGGATCTGCAGCCGCGCCTGCTGACCTCCCGACAGGGAGTCGTAGGGCTGTTCGGCCTGCGCGGCCAGTCCGTAGCGGTCGAGGACGGCGGATGCGGCCTCACGGCCCAGCCCCGACCGGTGCTCGTCGCCCCGGTGGAGGATGTCCACGAGGGTGCGGCCGAGGAGGTCCGGCCGCGCGTGCGTCTGCGCGAAGAATCCGGGCCGGATGCGCGCCCCGAGCTTCACGGAGCCCTCGTGCGGCACGGCGGCGATGTCGACGTCGGACACCGGCTGGTGCTCCTTGTCCGGGTCGGATCCGCCGGCGGCGAGCAGCCGCAGGAAGTGCGACTTCCCGGAGCCGTTGGAGCCCAGCACCCCCACGCGGTCCCCGAACCAGATCTCGGTGCTGAACGGCTTCATCAGTCCGGTCAGTTCGAGCTTCTGGGCGACGACGGCGCGCTTGGCGGTCCGGCCGCCCTGCAGGCGCATCGACACCTTCTGCTCGAGGGGGATCGCCTCGGGTGGACCGGCCTCGAGGAACTTCGCGAGACGGGTCTGCGCCGCGTGGTACCGGTTGGCCATGTCGGAGCGGAACGCTGCCTTGTTCTTGTACATGTTGACGAGTTCCTTGAGCTTGAGGTGCTCCTCGTCCCAGCGCTTGCGCAGTTCCTCGAACCGCGCGTTGCGGTCCTCACGCGCCTTCAGATAGGTCTCGAAGCCGCCGCCGTGCGTCCACGAGGACGCCCCGAGCGCCCCGGGCTCCAGGGTCACGATGCGCGTTGCCGCGTTGGCGAGCAGCTCACGGTCGTGGCTGACGAAGAGCACGGACTTCTTCGACTCGCGCAGCTTCGCCTCCAGCCAGCGCTTGCCGGGGACGTCGAGGTAGTTGTCCGGCTCGTCGAGGAGCAGGAGCTCGTCGGGGCCGGAGAACAGCGCCTCCAGCACGAGGCGTTTCTGTTCACCGCCCGAGAGCGACGACGCCGCCCGGTACTGCGCGCGGTCGAACGGGACACCGAGGGCCGCCATGGTGACCTCGTCCCACGTGGTCTCGAGCTCGTAGCCCCCGGCGTCGCCCCAGTCGGCGATGGCCTGGGCGTACTTCATCTGCGCGGGCTCGTCGTCGGTCTCCATCATCGCGAGTTCGGCGTCGTCGATCCGCGTGGCGGCCGCGGCGAGCGCAGGCGGCGCGGCCGAGACCAGGAGGTCACGGACGGTCGTGTCGTCGCGCACCTGCCCGACGAACTGCCGCATGATCCCCATGGAGCCGGAGCGGCTGACCGCCCCCTCATCGGGGGCGAGATCTCCGGAGATAATGCGCAGGAGGGTGGTCTTGCCGGTGCCGTTCGGGCCTATCAGGGCCGTCTTGTGGCCGTCGCCCACCTTGAAGGCCACGCCGTTGAGCAGCTGCCTGCCGTCGGAGAGGAAGTAGTCGATACCGGAGACGTCGAGATGGGCCACGCATCCAGTCTTCCATCCGGGGGCAAACCCGGAGCCCCCTCCCGGTCAGCGCCCGGTGTCGCCCGGCATCATCCGGTACCCCACGCCGCGCACGGTCCGGATGTAACGGGGGTTGCTCGTGTCCTCGCCGAGTTTCTTGCGCAGGTTGCGGATATGCACCTCCACGAGGTGGTGGTCCTGGCTCCAGCCGTCGCCCCACACACGGTTCAGGAGTGCCTCGCGCGTCCACACCCGCTGGGCGCCCGTCAGCAGGGTCTCCAGGAGATCGAACTCGATGCGCGTCAGCGCGAGTTCCTGCCCGTTCAGGGCGACCACGCGCCCCTCCACGTCCATGGTGAGATCGCTGTGGCGCAGGAGGGCGTTCCCGTCCGGTTCCGTCAGCTGCGGGGTGCCGGCACCCGCACCCGTCCGGGGCCTGCGGAACATCGCCGAGACGCGCGCCGAGAGCTCCCGGGGGCTGAAGGGCTTGCCGATGAAGTCGTCGGCGCCGATCTCCAGGCCGATCAGCCGGTCGATCTCGTCCTGGCGGGCGGTCACCATCACGATGTAGGCGTCGCTGGAGGCCCTGCACTGCCGGCACACCTCGACGCCGTCGAGGTCCGGCAGGTTGAGGTCGAGCGTGATCAGATCGGGCGCGTACTCGGCGAGCGCCGCCAGGCCCTCGAAGCCGGACCGGGCCTCGACGGTCGTGAAGCCGTTCATGCGCAGCGTGGTGGCGAGCAGTTCGCTGATATCCGGATCGTCCTCGATGATCAGCGCCGTGCGCTGGGACGTGGGAACGGACATGAGACAAGAGTTCCACATCCGAGGGCCGCAGGTCGCCCCGAGATGCCGATTCCCCTCAACGAATCCGGAGGAACCGCTCCCCGGCACCCGTAGACTGCCGGGATGCAATCGACGACCCTCCGGACTGTGCAGGTGGACGGCTTCACCGTCCGTATCCGCACGACACCCGGACCGGAGAACCCCACCTCCCCACGGAGCCCGTACGTGCTGGTCCACGGACTGGGCATGACCCACCGCTACTTCGACCGCCTCCGCGCGGAACTCGCGGCCGACGCCGTCGTCCACGCGGTGGACCTCCCGGGGTACGGTCCCTCGCCCCGCCCCCGCACCCACCTCGGCGTCGAGGACCACGCCGGGTTGATCGTCGAGGCGCTGGCCGCCCTCCGTGTCGGTTCCTGCACGCTCGTGGGGCACTCGATGGGCGTGCAGTTCATCACAGCGGCGGCGCTGAGGGCGCCGGCCCTCGCGGAGCGGGTGGTCCTGATCGGTCCGGTGGTGGACAGGCAGCGACGCACCATCCTGCAGCAGGCCGTCTCCCTCGGGCACGACACGTTCCGCGAGAGCCCGTCGGCCAACGTCATCGTGTACGGCGACTACCTCCGGACGGGCCTGCGCTGGTACGTGCGCCAGTTGCTCCCCATGATGCAGTACCCCCTCGAACGCGCCGTCGAGCAGCTCCGCTGCCCCGTCCTGGTGGTGCGCGGCGGGCGCGATCCGGTGGCGCGAGGACGGTGGAGCCGGGAGCTCGCAGCGCGTGCGCGGGACGGCGTGCTGGTGGAGGTCGACGGGCAGGCGCATGTGGTCCAGCACTCCGCGGCGCGCGTCGTCGCCGCACAGATCATCGCTTTCGCCGTGCGGACGCCCCGTCTCCGGGCCGTCGTCTTGCCGCAAGCTTCGGACGGGCCACCGGGAAAACTTGAATTTTCAAGTGCATCATAGAGTTGTTGCGGCTGATCCCGTCCCGTGCTTCATCGATCAGCTGCAAGGACATGACACCCGGCCGGAGCTGGTCAGCAGTACCGGCCGGGTGTTTCAGCCCCGGAAGGAAAATCTCATGCCTGAACTGGAAGAGTGGTCAACCAGTCGCCTGCTCACCACGGCCGCCCGCCTCGTGGACCACGCGTGGAACGAGAGGCTCCTCGACATCGGGATCACCCATGCCGGCTACACCACCCTCGGTGTGCTGTCCCGTGAGGGCACGATGACGGGCGCCAAGCTCGCGCTCGCCGTGCACGTCCAGGCACAGACGATCGGCAAGACGCTCGAGAAGCTCGAGCGGCAGGGATTCATCTCGCGGATCCGCGACAGCATCGACCGCCGCAGCCAGCGCATCACCATCACCCCGTCCGGTATCGAGGCCCTGGCCAGGGCCGAGGACATCGAGCGCACGCTGATGGTCGGCGAAGGCCTCGAATCCTTCGAACTGCGCAGCCTCCTGCGCGGCATCATCGGCGAGCTCGCGCCCCAGCGGCAGAAGCCGGTCATCGCCGTCGTCTGACCCCGGCCGACCCGGCTGATCCCTGCTGGCCACGGCGCTCCGGGGATCCCGATGCCTCACCGCTGCGCAAGCCGTGCGACGGGAAGCAGGCCCGCCGCAGGGCGCTCACGTGGCGGCTTCGTACCCGATGAGCCAGTGGAGTCCGTGGCGGTCGACGACCTGCCCGTCCGAGGCGCCCCACGGCTTCGGGGCCAGGGGATCGACCACCGTCGCGCCATCGGAGAGTCCGGCGAACCAGGCGTGGAGGACGGCTGGCTCGGCGGTCCCCAGCAACGAGAGCATCACCCCTTCGAACCGCACCGTCTTCTCGCCCGCGGCCGCATCCGCTCCTGCCAGGGCGACGGGACCGTCCAGTGTGCCGTGGGCGATGGCGGTCGGTGGACCGTCGTGCCTGTCGAAGTCCGCATACGTGTGAAGGGACAGCTCACCGCCGAAGACCTGCGCGTAGAAGCCGAGCGCCTCCCGCGCGGTCCCGGGGAAGCTGATGTAGAGCTGGGGTGCAGCCATGTCGAAACACTCCTGTCGCCGATGCTGGTGCCTGATCCGTGCGTCCGGTAGGAAGACGCGAGAACTGCGCCGGAATCATCGATACACCACGAAACCCGTCAGGTCCCGGTGACTCCCACGTCGCGTCCGGAGGCAGCGGGCGAACAGTCCCGGCGGCAGTGAACGGACGGGGGCGGAGCCGACCACCCGCGATGAGAACGCCGGCAGCGGCACGTCTACCCTCGGAGTGAACCGGGAGGGCCCATGACGGAGCGGATCGTGACCACCGACGGCGTCGACCTGTGCATCGAGGCATTCGGCGATCCGGCCGATCCGACGGTACTGCTGATCGCCGGCGGAGCCCAGTCGATGGTCTGGTGGGAGACCGGGTTCTGCCGGCTGCTGGCCGGCGCCGGCCGTCACGTGGTGCGCTATGACCACCGCGACACCGGTCGATCGAGCAACTCACTGCCAGGACGCCCCTCGTACACCGCCGGGGAACTGGTCACCGACCCGTTGCGCATCCTGGACGCCCTGCGGGTCGGCCGTGCGCACCTGGTGGGACTGTCGATGGGCGGCGCGATCGCACAGCGCCTCGCCCTCGACCACCCCGACCGGGTGCTGACCCTGTGCCTGGCCTCCACCAGCCCCGCAGTCCCGGCCGGGCGCCCCCGGGACCTGCCACCGCCCATCCCCCGCCTGCGTGCAGTGCTCGCCGATCCCGCGCCCGCACCCGACTGGAGCGACAGGGACGCCGTGGTGGCGTACAGGGTGGAGGCTGAACGGCCCTATGCGGGCAGCCGCGGATTCGACGAGCCGCGCTGCCGGCTGCTCGCCGCCCAGGAGGTGGACCGGACCCGGGACATGGCCGCCCTGCTGACCAACCACTTCGTCCTCGACGACGGGCCGCTGACCGTTGCCCGCCTCGAGGAGATCGCCGCCCCCACCCTGGTCCTGCACGGCACCACGGACCCGCTGTTCCCCATCGAGCACGGCAGGGCCCTGGCCGCCGAGATCCCCGGCGCGCAGCTGCTCCCGCTGCCCAGCGTCGGGCATCAGCAGCCGCCACCCGACCTCTGGCCGTTGGTGGTCTCGGCGATCGACGGACACACCGGGCGGGCCTGACCCCCGGCGGTAGACCGGGGTTGGGGGCTCCATGTCCTGCCCGGAGGGCGTCGGGGCTACCCGTCCGACCGGGTGAGGCCTGATGCGGCGAGTGCCGCGAGGTCGTTGAAGCTGTACAGGTGGAGCCCCGCGTAGCCGGCGCCGTCGAGTGCCGCCACGAGCGGTGCCGGGTCGTAGGACGCCGAGGAGATCAGCTGCCGGACCACCGAACCGGTCTCGGTACCACCGGCCGAGCGCCGCAGGAATCCGAGGGACTGTCCCACCCCGATCGTGGTGGCGAGCCGGAACAGGCGCGTCATGCGCACCGGTCCGGGGACGCCGGCCCAGACGGGCAGGGTGATGCCCGCGTGCAGGAGCCGTGACGGGTAGGCGTGCAGGGTGTCCGGGGAGAAGCAGAGCTGGGTGACGCACCAGGAGGCGAGCTCCTGCTTCGCGCGCAGCGTCCTCGCCAGCTCGTCCTCCGCCGTTCCCGGGTGGCCCTCCGGGTATACCGCGATCCCCATGCGGAGGGCACCCCCGGAGAGGTCGGCGATGTCCTCCATCAGCGCCCCGCTCCACGCGTAGGGCCCTGCAGCGGTGGAGGCGTCCCCGCCGATCACGAAGACGTCGGTGATCCCCGCGTCCCGGCACTGCGCCACGTAGCGTGCGAGCTCCGCGCGGTCCGGGACGGACCGCGCGGCGAGGTGCGGGATCACCGTGTAGCCGGCCGCCGCGAGGTCCACCGCGACCTCCACGGCTTCCCGCGGACCGTGGTGCGGCAGGCACGTGACCGTCAGGACGGCAGGGACGGGAAGGGATGCACGGAGCCGTTGCGCGAGGCCGTCTGCCGGGACGACCTCCACGCGGACCGGCAGATCAGCCACGCCGCGTCAGCACTCCACCACGTTCAGCGCCAGACCACCGCGGGCGGTCTCCTTGTACTTGTCCATCATGTCCGCGCCGGTCTCGCGCATGGTCTTGATGGCGACGTCGAGGGACACGTGGTGCTGCCCGTCCCCGCGTACCGCCATCCGGGCCGCGGTGATCGCCTTCATGGCGCCGACGGCGTTCCGCTCGATGCAGGGGATCTGGACGAGCCCGCCCACCGGGTCGCACGTCAGGCCGAGGTTGTGCTCGATCCCGATCTCGGCCGCGTTCTCGACCTGCTCGGGGGTTCCGCCGAGCACCTCGGCCAGCGCTCCGGCCGCCATGGCGCACGCAGAGCCCACCTCGCCCTGGCAGCCCACCTCGGCACCCGAGATGGAGGCGTTGCGCTTGAACAGCGAGCCGATCGCCGTCGCTGCGAGCAGGAAGCGGACCACGCCGTCCTCGTCCGCACCCGGGACGAAGTCCACGTAGTACTTCAGGACCGCGGGGATGATCCCCGCGGCGCCGTTGGTCGGCGCCGTGACGACACGGCCGCCGGCGGCGTTCTCCTCGTTGACCGCGAGGGCGAAGAGCGTGACCCACTCCATGGTGCCCAGCCGGTCCGTCGGGTCGTCGGCCTTCTCCAGCAGCTGGCGCTGCCGCTCGGCGCGACGGCGCACGCTGAGGCCGCCCGGCAGGATGCCGCCCGTGGTGGTGCCGCGCCGGATGGTGTCCTGCATGACGGACCAGATCTCCAGCAGGCCTGCGCGCACCTCGGCCTCGGAGCGCCAGGACAGCTCGTTGGCGAGGACGACGTCCGAGAAGGACCATCCCTTGGTCCGGCAGATGCCGAGCAACTGGTCCGCGGTATCGAAGGGATGCGAGAGGGGGACGGGCGTGAGATCGGCGATCTCGGCGCCGATCTGGTCCTCGTCGAGCACGAAGCCGCCGCCGACGGAGAAGTATTCCCTTGTTCGTATAAGTTCCCCGTCGGCTGAATATGCCGAGAAGCGCATGCCATTCGTGTGGAACTCGAGCCTCTGCCGGCGGTGCAGCACCACATCGGTCTCCGGATCGAAGGGAATCCGGTGCTCCGCGGCGAGATGCAGGGACCGGCCCTCGCCGATGGAGGCGACGCGTGCGTCGGCCGTCGTCGGATCCACGAGGTGCGGCTGGTCGCCCTCGAGGCCGAGCAGCACCGCCTTGACGGTGCCGTGCCCGTGGCCGGTCACCCCGAGGGATCCGAAGAGGTCCACCTGGACGCGCTGTGTCCCGGGGAGGAGTCCGTCGGCGCGGAGCAGTTCGGTGAAGAGGTAGGCGGCGGTCATCGGTCCGCCGGTGTGCGAACTGGAGGGACCGATGCCGATCTTGAAGAGGTCGAAGGCGCTGATGGTCACTGCGGGGTACCGGCGGGCTTCTCGCGCCGGTAGAACGGCGTGGGGATGACGGTGAAGGGTTCGGGACGGCCGCGCAGGTCCACCTGCACCTCGGTGCCGGGCGCGGCGTACTGCGACTCGAGGTAGGCGAGCGCCACCGGGTAGCCGAGGGTAGGGCTCGGCAGGCCGGACGTGACGGTCCCTACGCGCGTGCCGTCGACGACGACGTCGTACCCGGCGCGCGCGGACCGGCGGCCGACCGCGCGGAGGCCCACGAGGCGCCGCGCGGGCTCGACGGCCTTGAGCGGCTCGAGCACCGAGCGTCCCACGAAGTCGTCGGTCTTCTTGGTGCTGACCACGGGTCCGAGGCCGGCTTCGAAGGGGTTGGTGTCGAGGCCCAGCTCGTGCCCGTAGAGGGGCATGCCGGCTTCGAGCCGCAGGGAGTCGCGGGCTGCGAGGCCGCAGGGCAGCAGCCCGTGCACGGCGCCGACCCGCAGGGCTTCGTCCCACAGGCGCACGGCGAGGTTGCTGCCGATGAAGATCTCGAAGCCGTCCTCACCCGTGTAGCCGGTGCGGGCCAGCAGGACGGGCAGTCCCGCCAGCTCGAGCTCGACGGCGGCGTAGTACTTCAGGCCGCGGACGGCCTCCGCGTCCTCGGGCCGTGCCAGGTCGAGGAGCACCGCCTCGGCGGTCGGGCCCTGCACGGCGATGAGGGCGGTGGCCTCGGACTGATCCTCGACGGCGACGTCGAACCCCTTGGACCGCTGCCGCAGCTCCTCGGCGACGACGTCCGCGTTGGAGGCGTTCGGGACCACGAGGAAGGTGTCCTCGGCGAGCCGGTACGTGATGAGGTCGTCGATCACCCCTCCCGCCTCGTTGCAGATCAGGGAGTACTTGGCCTTCCCGACGGCGATGATCGCGAGGTTGCCGACGAGGGCGTAGTTGAGGAACTCGCCGGCCTGGGGTCCGCTGACGAGGACCTCGCCCATGTGGGACAGGTCGAACAGCCCCGCGGCCTTCCGGACGGTGTGGTGCTCCTCCAGTTCGCTCCGGTACTTCAGGGGCATCTGCCACCCGCCGAAGTCGGTGAAGGACGCACCGTGGGCCTCGTGCTGGGTGTACAGGGCGGTGTGCTTGCTCTGCTCGCTCATGGGGTTCCTAGTCTTCGAAGGCTTCGATGGGCGGGCAGGAGCAGATGAGGTTGCGGTCGCCGTGGGCGCCGTCGATCCTGCGCACCGGGGGGAAGTACTTGTCGTGGCGGAGGGACCGCAGCGGGTAGGCGGCGAGCTCGCGCGGGTAGGCCTGCGTCCACTCGTCCGCGATGAGCACCTGTGCCGTGTGGGGCGCCTGGCGCAGGGGGCTCTGCTCGATGCCGAACTCGCCGGACGCCACGCGGTCGATCTCACCCTTGATGGCGATCATGGCGTCGACGAACCGGTCCAGTTCGGCGAGGTCCTCGGACTCCGTCGGCTCGACCATGAGCGTGCCCGCCACGGGGAAGGACAGCGTGGGCGCGTGGAAGCCGTAGTCGATCAGGCGCTTGGCGACGTCCTCGGCGGTCACGCCGGTGGCAGCCGTCAGGGGTCGCAGGTCCAGGATGCACTCGTGCGCCACGAGGCCCTGCACGCCGGTGTAGAGCACGGGGAAGTGCTCGGTCAGGCGCGCGGCCACGTAGTTGGCGGCGAGGAGGGCGTGCGCCGTGGCGCTCGTGAGCCCTTCGGAGCCCATGAGCGCCACGTAGGCCCAGGAGATCGGCAGGACGCCGGCCGAGCCGTACATCGACCCGGAGACGGGCGTGCCGCCCTCGGCGTCGGGGCCGCCGTCGGTGGCGATGTCGCGGTTCGCGTCGCCCGGCAGGAACGGCGCGAGATGCGCGGCCACGGCCACGGGTCCGACGCCGGGTCCGCCGCCGCCGTGCGGGATGCAGAACGTCTTGTGGAGGTTCAGGTGGGAGACGTCTCCGCCGAACTCGCCCGGCTGGGCGAGGCCCACCAGCGCGTTGAGGTTGGCGCCGTCGATGTAGACCTGGCCGCCGGCGTCGTGGACCTTCTCGCAGACCCAGCGCACGTCCTCCTCGAACACGCCGTGCGTCGAGGGGTAGGTGATCATGATGGCCGAGAGGTTCCCGGCGTGCTGCTCGATCTTCGCGAGCAGGTCGTCGTGGTCGATGTTGCCGTTGGGGGCGGTGCCGACGACGACGACCTTCATGCCGGCCAGCACGGCGGACGCGGCGTTGGTGCCGTGGGCCGAGGACGGGATGAGGCAGATGGTGCGGTTCTCGTCGCCGCGGGAGCGGTGGTAGCCGCGGATGGCGAGGAGCCCGGCGAGTTCGCCCTGCGACCCGGCATTGGGCTGCAGGGACACCCGCGCATAGCCCGTGATCTCCGCGAGGCGGTCCTCGAGGTCGGTGATCAGCTCACGCCAGCCCTCGGTCTGGCTCTCGGGCGCGAACGGGTGGATGGAGGCGAACTCGGGCCAGGAGATGGACTCCATCTCCACCGTCGCGTTGAGCTTCATGGTGCAGGAGCCCAGCGGGATCATGGTGCGGTCCAGGGCGAGGTCCTTGTCGGAGAGCCTGCGCAGGTACCGGAGCATCGCGGTCTCGGAGCGGTGCCGCGAGAACACGGGGTGGGTCAGAAAGGAGGAGGTGCGCCGCAGCTCCTCGGGGATGCGCTCGCCCTGCGTCCCGGAAGCGCCCACGGTGCCGCCGAATACGGCGGTGACGGCCGCGACGTGCTCGGGCGTGGTCGTCTCGTCGCAGGAGATGCCCAGGTGGTCGGCGTCCACGCGGCGGAGGTTGTAGCCCTGTGCCTCGGCGGCGTCCGCGTATTCGGCGGCGCGGCCGGGCACGCGGACCAGGACGGTGTCGAAGAACGCGTCGTGCACGACGGCGGCGCCGGTCCCTTCGAGGGCCGCGGCGAGCGCGACGGCCCGCTGGTGCGTGGTGCGGGCGATCGCCGTCAGGCCCTCGGGGCCGTGGTACACGGCGTACATGGACGCGACGATCGCGAGCAGCGCCTGCGCGGTGCAGATGTTGCTCGTCGCCTTCTCGCGGCGGATGTGCTGTTCGCGGGTCTGCAGGGCCAGGCGGTAGGCGGGTGCTCCGTCGGCGTCCTTCGAGACTCCCACGAGGCGGCCGGGCAGCATGCGCTCGAGGCCCTTGCGGACCGCCATGTAGGCGGCGTGCGGGCCGCCGAAGAAGAGGGGCACGCCGAAGCGCTGGGCGGAGCCGACGGCGATGTCCGCACCCTGCTCACCCGGGGCGGTGATGAGCGTGAGCGACAGGAGATCGGCGGCGACGGTGACGAGTGCGCCGCGCTCCTTCGCCGCACCGATGACGGCGGCGTGGTTCCGCAGGGCGCCCGACGCGCCGGGCTGCTGGAGGACGACGCCGTTGATGTCGCCGTCGGGCAGGCCGGCGGAGAGGTCGGCGACCTCGACGTCGAAGCCGAGGGCCTCGGCGCGGCCACGGACCACGGCGACGGTCTGCGGGAGGGCGTCGGCGTCGATGACCGTGCGCCCCTTGTTCTTGCCGGAGCGGCGCATGAGGAGCACGGCCTCGGCGACGGCGGAGGCTTCGTCGAGCAGCGAGGCGTTGGCGATGTCGAGGCCCGTGAGGTCCTGCACCATGGTCTGGAAGTTCAGGAGGGCCTCGAGGCGGCCCTGGGAGATCTCCGGCTGGTAGGGGGTGTAGGCGGTGTACCAGGCGGGCGATTCGAGGACGTTGCGGCGGATGACCGGCGGGGTGACGGTGTCGAAGTAGCCCTGGCCGATCATCTGCACGGCGGTGCGGTTGCGGCCGGCGATCCGCCGCAGCTGCGCCAGCACCTCGGTCTCGCTCAGGGCCGCCGGCAGGTCGAGTGCGCGGTCCAGCCGGATGCTGGCGGGCACGGCCATGTCCACGAGCTTCTCGAGGCTCGGGTACCCGAGGACCTCGAGCATCTTCCCGGCGTCGGACGTGCGCGGTCCGATGTGGCGGTCGGCGAAGGTCGAGGCGGCGCCGGGGACGGTGGCGATGCCGGGGGCCGTGTCGGGGGTGGCGGTCATGGGAACTCCGTACGTCAGGTGGGAGGCGCGGGCGCGCGTGCCAGGTCGGGTTCCTCCCCGCTCTGTGTGGGACCTGAGAGTTTCCGCAGGGCTCCGCGCCTGCTTGCACCGTCGGTGAGCGCCGGACGATGCCGGGCTGCTTTCCAGAGTTGCCTATCCGCAGCGGTACTTTCGCCTGAGAGATTCCTGGGGAGGATTTGCTCCTACGGCGCCTGCCGGCGTTGAGTCAACGGCAGAACTCTCCCGCTGCAGATCATTGGCGTATTCAGTTGGGGTCTTGCAGCTGTGAGCCGCCCCACATGGTACCGCGCGGAAAGGACGCGAGGCAAAGATACCCGGACGGACGGCAGAACACTACCCGAGCCTGCCGCACCCGGGAAGGGTTGCAGGGAAAGCCTGTAGGAGTCCTCCCACACCCGTACGCCCGGCGCTAGCGTGGGATCGACAGCACCTCGCGCACCAGGAGTATCGATGATGATCCCCCGTTTCCGTCCGGCCGCCGCCGTGCTGCTGCTCGCGGCAGCCCTCCTGTCCGCCCCTCCGGCGGGTGCGGCGGCGCCCTCCTACGTGGCGCTCGGGGATTCCTACTCCTCCGGCACCGGGACGCGCGCCTACCTCGCGGACGGCTCGACCTGCCAGCGCTCCGTCTACGCGTTCCCCTCGCTCATCGCGAGCGCGAAGGGGTATGTCCTGAACTTCCGTGCGTGCTCGGGCGCCACCGTCGCCGATGTCGCCGCGACGCAGCTCGACGCCCTCACCCCCACGACGGCGTACGTCTCGCTCAGCGTCGGCGGGAACGACGCCGCCTTCGCGGCCGTGATGACCGAATGTGCGAAACCGGCGTGGATGAGCAACTGCACCACCGCGATCGACCAGGCACAGGCCGTCATCACCGGCCGGCTGCCCGGCAGCCTGTCCTCCCTCTACCGGCAGGTCCGGGCACGGGCACCGCAGGCGAGGGTGGCCGTCGCGGGGTACCCGCGGATCTTCAACGGCGAGGACTGCAATGCCGCCACGTGGTTCTCGCCCGAGGAGGAGGCGCGCCTGAATGCGACGGCGGACCTCCTCAACCGGACGACGGCGGCGGCCGCGGCGGCCGCAGGCTTCACCTTCGGAGCCCCGACCTTCACCGGGCACGCGGTGTGCGATGCCACCGAGTGGGTCAACGGGCTCTCGAATCCCGTCTCGGACTCCTACCACCCGAACCGGGCCGGGCACGCCTCGGCGTACGTGCCGCTGCTGGGCGCATCCCTGACGGGGAGCGCGGTCGGCATCACGCAGGACACCCTGCGGTCGGCCGAGCTCACCGCGCCCGCACTCGCGCAGCAGCAGGGCGCCTACGCCGCGCAGGACGCCGGGATCGAGCAGCAACGGTTCGTCCTGCCGGACCTGAAGAGCCCGGCGGCACGGACCGCCGCGGCGCGGGCCGGTGTGGACCTCGCGGATCCGGCCAGCATCGACCGGGCCGATCGCGCGGCGGAGGCCCGGCAGCTCGACCACCCCCAGGGCCACTGAGGCCGCTCCGCACCGATGCGGCCCGTCGTCGCACCCGGCCCGACCTCATTACATACGTATGCATGGAATAACCGGGTGGTGCGGTCCGTTCTACCAGCGGGCCCAGGGTGGGCCTGATCGCCAAGCACGGGAGCACTGACCATGGCACGCGAACTGGAACTCGGTCTCGACACCTTCGGGGACGTCACGCGCGGGGAGGACGGCCGGCCACTCCCCTACCCGCAGGTCATCCGCAACGTCATCGCCGAGGCCGTCCTGGCGGACGAGGTGGGCGTCGACTTCATCGGCATCGGGGAGCACCACCGCGACGATTTCGCCGTCTCCGCGCCCGAGACCGTCCTCGCCGCCATCGCCGGACAGACCGAGCGGATCCGCCTCGGGTCGGCCGTCACCGTCCTCAGCTCCGACGACCCCGTCCGCGTCTACCAGCGGTTTGCCACCCTCGACGCCGCCTCGAACGGCCGCGCCGAGGTCATCCTCGGGCGCGGGTCCTTCACCGAGTCCTTCCCCCTCTTCGGCTATGAACTCTCCGACTACGAGCGGCTCTTCGAGGAGAAGCTCGACCTGTTCTCGGAACTGATCAAGGAGGGCCCGGTCACCTGGTCCGGCACCACCCGCCCGGGGCTCAAGGACCACGAGGTCTATCCGAAAACCGAGGGCGGGCACCTGAAGACCTGGATCGGCGTGGGCGGAAGCCCCGAATCGGTGGTGCGGGCCGCACGCTACGGCATGCCGCTCATGCTCGCGATCATCGGCGGCGACCCGGCCCGCTTCGCCCCCTACGTGGACCTCTACCATCGGGCGCTGGCGCAGCTCGGCCGGCCCACCCTGCCCATCGGCGTCCACTCCCCCGGGTACATCGCCGACTCCGACGAGCAGGCCCGTGAGGAGCTGTGGCCGGACAACCGCATCATGCGCGACCGCATCGGCCGCGAGCGCGGCTGGGGTCCGACCACCCGGGCCGAGTTCGAGCAGGAGGCGGACTTCGGGTCGCTGTACGTCGGCTCCCCGGAGACGGTCGCGAAGAAGATCGCCACGACGGCGCGCACCCTCGGGATCGACCGTTTCGACATGAAGTACAGTGCCGGCCCCCTGCCGCACGAGAAGCTCATGCACAGCATCGAGCTCTACGGCACGAAGGTCATCCCGCTGGTGCGGGAGATGCTCGCCTAGGGGGCATGCCCCGCGCTTCGCTCTTTCTTCGGTTTTCTTTCGCACTTCGGGCACGTCGCGTTTGAGCGCGGCCGAGGAGAGTGGACCTCAGGAGTACAGCACTCCGTGATCTTCCCGCCGGTTCCGATCCGTCCATCGGAACCGGCGGGCAGCTTCAGCAGGAATCCGCGGAAGTACCAAAGGAGCAGGCGTGACGACGATCGACCTTCCGTCCATCACCCCCACGGTGGTGGCAGTGCGGCAGGCACGCCACGCCGCCGCATCGGCCGCCGCACCCGCCGCCGCATCGGACGCCGAGGCCGCACCGGCCGTGAAGGGCACCACCCTCGTCCAGCGCCTCGCGAGCCTCCTCGGCACCCTGCTCATGGTGCTCGCGGTCGTCGCCGTCCTGTTCTTCGCCATCGGCCCCCGCTTCTTCGGCTACCAGACCGCGACCATGCTCACCGGCAGCATGGCGCCGGGGATCGTCCCCGGGGACGTCGTGGTCACCACGCTGCAGCCCGTCAGCGGGATCGCCGTCGGAGACGTCATCAGCTACCACATCCCCGTCGAGGACCACCGCGTGGAGACCCACCGGGTGGTCGAGGTGATCCGGGGAGCCGACGGCGCCACCGCCGTGCGGACCAAGGGCGACGCCAACGAGGCCGTCGACCCGTGGACCGCCACCCTCGACGGCGATTCGGTCTACGAGGTCGCCGCCGTGATCCCCCAGGTCGGCAACGCGATCCGGATGCTCCGCACCCCGATGGTCAGCCACATCCTGGTCTACGGCATCCCGGCGGTGCTCGTCGGAGCCCTGCTGCTCATGATCTGGTCGCGTCCCGACGAGGATTCCGACGAATCCGAGGTCCCGGCCGATCCCGCGGCCCCCCGCCCCACGGACGACGTCGTCGGGGCGCCCACGCTCGACCGGAGGATCCTCGAGAACCTCGGCGAGGAGCTCTCCAGCCGTACGGGTGCGCTGCACTTCGCCGACTCGTTCGTGGACATGCTCCCGCAGCGCATCGACGCCGTCGAGGGCGCCTTCGCCGCCCGCGATGCCGACGCAGCCGTCGTCGCGCTGCTCAGCCTCAACGTCAGCGCCTCCATGGTCGGCGCCTGCCGGCTCGAGGAGGGGTCATCCGCGGCGATGGACCTGATCGACGCCCCGCGTGAGCACGCCGCCATCATCACCCGGCTGCGGGTGCTGGGCGGAGAGTTTCAGGCCGCGCTCGGCGGCATCATCCGGTAGCCGACCCCGCGGACGGTGCGGATGAAGCGCGGGGCCTTGGTGTCCTCGCCCAGCTTCTTCCGCAGGTTCCGGATGTGCACCTCCACGAGGTGCTGGTCGTTGATCCAGCCGTCTCCCCAGATGCGGGAGAGCAGGGTCTCGCGCTGCCAGACACGGCGCGGACCCGAGACGAGCGTCGCCAGGAGATCGAACTCGATCCGCGTGAGTGGCAGTTCGACGCCGTCGAGCATGGCGATCCGACCCTCGGCGTCGATGGTCAGGGGCCCGTGGGTCAGCAGGTTCTCCACCTGGGCCGGCGCCGCGGCGCCCGCCGCCCCGACCGCGGCGGCCGGCAGTGGCTCCTCGGCCCCGGACGGTGACTGCGACCCGTTGGCGCCCGTGCTCCGCGGCCGGCGGAACATGGCGTTCACGCGGGCACCGACCTCGCGCGGGCTGAAGGGCTTGACGACGAAGTCGTCCGCTCCGATCTCGAGGCCGATGAGGCGGTCGATCTCGTCCTGCCGCGCCGTGATCATGACGACATACGCGTCGGTGAGGGGCCGGATCTGGCGGCACACCTCCACCCCGTCGATATCGGGCAGGTTCAGGTCGAGGGTGACCAGATCCGGACGGCGCTCCCGTACGAGCGCGACGCCCTGGCGCCCGTTCTCCGCCTCGATGGTGGTGAAGCCGTTCATGCCCAGTGTCATGACCAGCAGCTGCCGGACATCGGCGTCGTCTTCGATGATGAGTGCGACGCGCGTATGAGGATCGGATGTCATGGGTACCACATTGCCAGATGATGCGTCGACCACCACGCGTATCGGGCCGGTGGGGCGTTTCTCTCCCCATCCGCTCACCGGACCGGCCTCATCCGCAGGCGGCGTCCAGGCTGTGCGCGGCGATCCAGGCCGGGACCTCCCGGGCGGGCAGCGGCTCGGAGATGTGGAATCCCTGCGCGAAGTCGCATCCCCTCTCGCGCAGTTCCTCCCTGACCCGCTCGTCGGACACGCCCTCGGCGACCACCCTCAGTCCCAGGCTGTGGGCCAGGTCGATGATCGAGCCCACCAGCCCGATGGCACGCTGATCCTCCCGCATGGCGGTGATGAAGGAGCGGTCGAGCTTCAGTTCGTCCACGGGCAGGTCCCGCAGGTAGGCCAGGGAACTGTAGCCGGTCCCGAAATCGTCGAGTGAGATCTGGATGCCTTCCGCACGGAGCCGCGCGAGGACCGCGGCGGTGCCGGCCGGGGTGGACATCAGCACGTCCTCGGTGATCTCGAGCATGATGGCCGACGGCGGCACGTCGTGCTCCTCGAGGAGGGTGAGGATCTGGTGGGGCAGGCACGGCAGGATGCAGGAACCGGAGAGATTCACCGCCACTGTGACGTCGAGGCCCTCGGTCCGCCAGCGGGCGACCCGGCGGATGGCGCGCCCGAGCACGAGCTCCGACAGCGCGGGCATCAGGCCCGCCTCCTCGGCGAGGGGCAGGAAGGCGTCCGGGGAGAGCCGGCCACGCGTCGGATGGTTCCAGCGGACGAGCGCCTCGACGCCCGTCACGTGGAGGTCGGACAGACGCACCTTCGGCTGGTAGTACAGTTCCAGCTCGTTCCCGGCCAGGGCGGTCCGCAGTTCCTGCACGGTCCGCAGCCGCAGGGCTCCGTCGTCGTCGTCCGCGGCACTGTAGACATGGTGACCCGTGCGGTCGGATTTGGCGCGGAACATCGCGATGTCCGCCTTCCGCATGAGCAGCCCGATACCGGTGCCGTGCTCCGGCGTCAGGGCGATCCCGATACTGGCGCTGATCTGCAGGGCACCGCTGCCCACCTGCACCGGTGTGGCGAGTTCCGCCTCCAGCCGCAGCGCCGCCGCCAGTGCCTCGTCCTCCGATGCACCGTCGAGGAACACCGCGAACTCGTCGCCGCCCAGCCGTGCGAGCAGGTCGCCCGGCCTCAGCTGCGCCGCGAAGCGCGCGCCGACCTGCACGAGGAGGGCATCGCCGACGTCATGTCCGAGCGCGTCGTTGACGTGCTTGAAGCGGTCGAGGTCGAGCAGGAAGAGGGCGCCGGGACGCCCACCGCGGAGCCGCTCCGGCACGTCGGCGAACAGGGCGCGGCGGTTGGGCAGGCCCGTCAGCTCGTCCGTCCTCGAGAGCATCACGAGCACCCGGTTCCGGAAGGCGAGCGGGACCACGGCGAGGGCGAGCGCCGAGGCGGCGAACACGACGGCGAGCACCGGGATGCGCTGCTGGCTCCCGACGACCAGGACCGCGAGCGCGGCGGCCGTGGACACGACGGGTGCCGCGAGTTCGGGCACCCCCCGGTGCCGGCGGAGCCTGTGCCGGTCGATGTCCGCCGCGCCGTCGACCCAGGCGGCGATCGCGGCGACGCCGGCCACCCAGCCGACGTCGATGATCGAGCCGACCGCGTAGTCCTGCATGCCCAGTGCGTAGGCGACATCCGCGGCGGAGAAGAGGACCAGGCCTGCGATGAGGACCGGCCAGCGGGGGCCGATATCGAGGCCGCGCGATGCCAGGATCCCGCCGATGGCCGTGATGAGGAGGAGATCGAGGAGCGGGTAGACGACGGCGACGATCACCTCGAACGTCGTGCCGTCGGTGGTCCCCGCGTGCAGCACGGGCGCGAGGATCAGGGCCATGATCGAGGCCGCCCCCAGCGCTCCCACGACACTCTCCAGGAGCAGCGGCCACACCGTGCGCCTCAGCCGTTGCAGCACGACCACGCCCAGGGCGCCGAGCATGAGCGGGTAGAAGGCGAAGTACGCGATGTCAGCGACCGATGCGTCGGTCAGCGCGTCCGCACCGGCCAGGGACGCCGCGTAGTAGGCGTCCCCGGCACTGTAGGCGATCGCCGCAGCCGCGCCGAGGACGATCTGCGGCTCGGCGAAGCGCGTCCGCACCATCGCACTGATGCAGACACCCACGGCGGCGAACTCGGTGAAGATGCAGAGCCAGCCGTCCAGGAGCGGATCGAAGGTGGCGGGGTCCCCCAGGAGCAGGCCCGCCGTGTAGACGACCAGCAGGACGACCATCGTGACCATCAGCGCCCGGGCGTGGCCCTGCCGGGGCGGGCGCCTGCCGGCGCGGGCTTCATCGCGCCGCATGCAACTCCCATCCTCGGTGTGTTCCTGGTGTCGAAAGCCTAGGTGCGCCTCCCGGGGCGGGGCCCGATCTTTGGTCCGCGGTCACCGTATCCTGCGCGAATGCTTGGCTTCGGGCAGGGAACAGCCCTTCGTCGGTACCCTCTACCCATGCTCAACATCGTCGACCAGCTCCGGATGGTGCCGGAAGTGGCCCGCCTCGCCCAGCGGACGCCCCGCGATCCGGTCACGGCCTGGGAGGGGTACTGGAGCCGTATCGGTACCACCGGCACGCAGGGCGAGGTGCTGTGGGATGCGGAGATCGGGCTGGAGGCGGATCAGTACGCGCAGGCCATCGACCGGTTCATGGACCGCGGTCTCCCGATCATCGATGGAGGGTGCGGCAACGGGCGGTGGACGCGCTGGCTCGCCGGGCGCTTCCCCTCGGCCCTCGGCGTCGATGTCGCGGACAGCGCCGTCCGGCGTGCGGCGCACGAGTCGCAGGAGCTGCCGTCGGTCGCCTTCAGGACGGCGGATCTGACGGCGCCGGGCGCGGGCCTGCTGCTGCACGAGGAACACGGCGACGCGAACGTCTTCGTCCGCGGGGTCTTCCACGTGCTGCGTCCGCCACAGCGGAAGGAACTCGGCAGGAATCTCCGGGACATCGTGGGCGACCGCGGCCGCGTGCTGCTGACCGAGACGAACTTCCGGGGGAACCCGCTGTCCTACCTGCAGAGCCTCGGTGCGCGACCGGGGAACATCCCGGCCCCGCTCCGGAGGGCCATCGGGGGTATCCCCGTACCGGGCCACTTCGGCCCGGCGGAGCGCCGTGCCGCTTTCCCCGACGGCTCCTGGACGGTGCTGGCGGACGGCCCGGTCACCATCGAGGCCGTTCCGATGAGCGGCAGGACCAGCACCAGCATCCCCGGGTATCTCGCTATGCTGGGCGCTCGCTGATCCTTCCGTCCCGGAGGGGACACGCAGCCGTCCGGCCGAGACATCAGCGACGTGAGGAGCAGGGCCATGACCGCACGACCGATCGAGGGCGGCAAGGCCACCCTCGCGCTGCTGCCCGACGGAATCCTCCACCTCGCGTGGGACAGGGACTGCACCATCACGGTGGAGGACGCCGAGGCCGCCATGGCGGCGGTCAACGGCCTCGCCGACGGTGGGGGCCACCCCATGCTCGTCGACATGGAGACCACGCGGACCGTCACCCGCGGCGCCAGGGCCGTCTTCGCGATCCCCTGCGCCGCGTCACGGATCGCCCTGCTGGGGTCCTCCCGTGGACAGGATGATCGCCAACTTCTTCCTCGGCGTGAACTCCCCGCCCTGCCCCACCCGGTTCTTCACCTCACGGCACCTGGCGGTCGCCTGGCTGCAGAGCGGGGCGCGCGAGCACCCGGCGAGCGCCTGACTCAGCCGAGGTGGACGGCCTCGTCCGACGTCGTGAACTCGTCCCTGGGCACGTTGATCAGGACCCAGGAGATCGGCGACGCGAGCGCCAGCGCGATCGCCGCAGCGAGGAACACCACCGAGTAGCCGTCCACGAGCGGCTGCAGCCCGCCCGCCGCACCCGCCATGCTCCCCGCACCCACCGTGTACAGCGCCGTGAAGACGGCCGTGCCGATGGATCCGCCGATCTGCTGGGTCGCGGTGACCGCCGCGCTGGCGACGCCCGCGTCCCGGGGGGCGATGCCGAGGAGTGCTACGTTCTGCAGCGGTACGAAGACGAGGGCGAGGCCGATGCCGAGCAGGATCTGCGCAGGCAGCACCTCGAGGGCGTACGAGCCACCCACCGTGATGCGGCTCAGCACGAGCAGTCCGGCCGCGGCGATCAGGGGCCCGGCCGTCATGAGGATGCGCGGACCCACCGTCGGCAGGAGCCGCGAGACGATACCCGCGGACACGATGATGGCGGCCGTCATGGGCAGGGAGGCGAGCCCGGACATGAGCGGGCTCATGCCGAGGACGATCTGGAAGTGGAGCGTCAGGTAGAGCAGCGCGCCCAGCAGCGCCGCCCCGACCGCGACGGAGGACAGGTACGCGCCGGCGCGCGCCCGGTGCGTGATGATGCGCAGCGGCAGCAGGGGGTGGGCCGACCGGGACTCGACGAGGACGAACAGCCCCAGCAGCACCACGCCGAGGGCGAGGAACCCGAGGGTGTCGGCCCGGATCCAGCCGGCTTCGGCGCGGGAGAACCCGTAGACCACGGAGGCGAGGCCGAGGCTGACGAGCACGGCTCCCGGCACGTCGTAGCGGGTGCTCCCGTCGGCGCGGCTCTCACGGAGGAGGGGGATGCCGACGGCGATGGCCACGACGGCGATCGGGACGTTCACGAGCAGGCACCAGTGCCAGCTGAAGTACTCGGTCAGGACACCGCCGAGCAGGAGCCCGACGGCCGCTCCACCGCCGGCGATCGTGCCGTACACCGCGAAGGCCCGCACGCGGTCCCTGCCGCCCGGGAAGGTCACCGACAGGATGGCGAGTGCGGCGGGGGCCAGCAGCGCGGCGAAGGCACCCTGGAAGCCGCGGGCCACGAGCAGCATCCCGCCCGTCGTCGCGATGCCGCCGAGCGCCGACGCGAGCGCGAATCCGCCCATGCCGATCAGGAAGGACCGCTTCCGCCCCCAAAAGTCGGCGATGCGACCGCCCAGGAGGAGCAGGGCGCCGAAGGTGAGGGCGTAGAGGGTCACGACCCAGCTGCGGTCGCCGTCGGACATGCCGAGCTCGGCCTGCGCCTGCGGCAGGGCGATGTTGACGATGGTCCCGTCGAGGACGACGGTGAGTTGGGCGAGCGCGACGACGGCCAGGACGAGCCAGCGGTTCGCGGAGGCCTTCGGGGCGGCGTCGACGGTGGACGTGCCGGACGGGCCCGGGGTGGGGACGGACATGGATCTCCTCGTAGTGGGTGCCGTCCGACAGTAGGGGGGACGCCCACGCAATGTCAAACGAACTAGTTCGTTTGGGTATACTCGAGGAATGCCTTCGACGACGGACGTACGATCCCGCATCCTCCTGGCGGCGCGGTCCGAGTTCGCCGCCTACGGACTGGCCGGAGCGAGGATCGATCGCATCGCCAAGGCGGCCTCGGCGAGCAAGGAACGCCTCTACGCGCATTTCACCGACAAGGCCACCCTGTTCCAGGCGGTCCTCGACGTCAACGCGGCCGAGTTCCACGAGGCCGTGGCGCTCGATCCCGCCGACGTCCCGGCTTTCGTGGGAGCTGTCTTCGACCACGCGCACGAGCACCCGGACATCCTGCGCATGCTCACCTGGGCGCGGCTCGAGGGCGTCGACTACGACCTCCCGGGCGGTGTGGCGCCGGACGCCAAGCTGACGGCGGTGCGGGAGGCGCAGCACCTCGGGCACGTGGATGCGTCATGGGTCCCGGAGGAGCTCCTGCCGATCCTGTTCGGCATCGCGCAGGCGTGGGTGCAGGCTCCCCTCGTGGCACACGAGAACGCCGCCGAGACGCCGCTGGCCGCACACCGGGCGAGCGCGGTGGAGGCGGCCCGGAGGGTCGTCGGACCGACGGGCTGACCGCCGCAGGATCAGGACTCGAACAGCAGCGAGCCCACGTACCCGCCCTCGGACGTCCCGCCGGGCACCGCGAAGATCGCCGATCCCACGTGGCGGATGTACTCGTTGAGGAGGTCCGAGCCCGCCAGGCGTGTCTGCACCGGGATGAAGGCCCGCTCGGGGTCGCGCTGGAAGCAGATGAAGAACAGCCCGGCGTCGAGCCTGCCGAGGTCGTCGTTGCCGTCCACGAAGTTGTAGCCGCGGCGCAGCATGCGGGCACCGCCGTTCGTGTCCGGATGAGCCAGTCGCATGTGCGAGTGTTCGGCGATGATCGGTTGTCCGCCGCTGCCGGGCATGGCGAAGTCCGGGGCCGTGAACTCGTCACCGCCGGAGAGCGGCGCCCCCTGGCCCTTGGTCCTGCCGATCGACCGTTCCTGCTCCGACAGGCGCGTGCGGTCCCAGGGTTCGATGTTCATGCGGATCTTGCGCGAGACGAGGTAGGAGCCGCCCGCCATCCAGGCCTGGTCGTCCCCCTCGCCCACCCAGACGTGCCCGTCGACGCCCTCGGGGTCCTCGGCCTTCAGATTGGCCGTGCCGTCCTTGAAGCCGAACAGGTTGCGCGGCGTCACCTGGGCGGTGCTGGTGCTGGAGGTCCGGCCGAAGCCGAGCTGCGAGTAGCGCAGCGAAGCGCGTCCGAAGGCGATGCGGGACAGGTTGCGGATGGCGTGGACGGCCACCTGGGGATCGTCGGCACAGGCCTGGATGCACAGGTCCCCGCCGCTGATGCGCTCGTCGAGCATGTCGCCGGAGAACTTCGGCAGGTCCACGAGGGCGCGGGGACGCCGCGCGGCCAGGCCGAACCGGTCGTCGCCGTCGGCGGTGGTGAACAGCGTGGGGCCGAACCCGAACGTGATGGTCAGGCCGGTGGGGCCGAGGTCCATCGCCTCTCCGGTGTCCTCCGGCGGGGCCTCGTAGGGTCCCGCGTCGGGCGCGAACTCGCCGGCACTCGAGCCCTGGCTCATGCGCGCGGCGGCGGTCGTCCAGTCCTGCAGCAGACCGATCAGCTCGGTGCGGGAGATGTCGTCGACATCGAACACCGCGAAGTGCAGGCGGTCCTGTGCAGGAGTGGTGATGCCCGCCTGGTGCTCGCCGTGGAACGGGTAGGTCAGCGCGGCGGGGTCGGGGGCGACCGCCGTCGCCTCCGGCGCGGCGCGTCCCGCCGCCACACCCGCGCCGACGCCCGCCGCAGCACTGGCCCCGGCGAGGGTCAGTGCCCTGCGGCGTGAGATCCGGAAGGTACGTGCCACGGCCCGGTCAGCCCAGCAGCGCCGCGGTGATCCGCGAGAGGGGTTCGCTCAGCGCGTTGACGCGGTCGGACAAGGCCTTCACGTCCTCCTGGGTCAGGTCGCCGTAGGAGACGTAGGCGATGTCCCGCTGCGCGGCGTCGGCCGCGCTCGTGCGGTGCCTGTCGAGTTCCGCCGAGAGGGCAGCGAAGTCGGCATCGAGCGTCGCGGCGAGCTCGGGGTCCTTCGCCTCGAGGAGGTCCTCCAGGCCGTCGACCAGCACCCGGGCCCCCTCGACGTTGCCCTGGAAATCCCAGAGATCGGTCCCCGACCAGATCTCCTCCTCACCCGTGACCTTGCCGTTGGCAACCTCGTCCAGAAGCGCGATGGCCCCGTTGGCGAGCTGGTCGAGGGGCAGCTCGATGTCCTGGATGCTCGCGTGCAGCGTGGTGGTGTCCTCGACGAGCTGCGCCGCCACGGCGCTCCGCTCGGCGGGTGTCAGGGGCGTGTACGCGGCGTCGGCCGGGGGCCAGAGGTCCTTCTCGATGCGGTGCCAGCCGGTCCACTCCTCGCCCTCGGCGAGGTCGGCCTCCCGGTTGTCCAGCTTCGGGTCGAGATCGCCGAAACTCTCGGCGACCGGCTCCACCCGCTCGAAGTGCATGCGGGTCGTCGGGTACAGGCGGCGTGCCTCGTCGTCGTCCCCCGCGACGTAGGCCGCCGCGAAGTCCTCGGTCCCGGTGAGGAGCTGGTCCACCTGGTCCTTGACGTAGGCCTTGTAGTTGGCGACGGCGGCGTCGATCTGTGCCTGCTCGTCACCGGTCGCCTCGACCTGGGCACCGGAGTCCGCCACCGTGAACTCCGCGCGCCCCACGCCGTCGCCCACCATGCCCGGCTTGCACACGGTGTAGTAGGACCCGGGCTTGGCGTTGACCACGAGGTCACGGCTGATGCCCGGACCGATGTTCTCCACCTCGGAGACGATGCGCAGGCCGTCCTCCGCGAGGAGGTAGAACTCGGTAACCTGGTCCCCGGAGTTGGTGATCGAGAAGGTCAGGGGGCCGCTCTGCGCCGTGGCGGCCGAGACGGCGCACTCGTCGGCGGTGCTGGTGACGCTCAGCGTCCCCGGGGCGCCCTCGGCCGTCTCCGCGGAGGCGTTCGGCGTGCAGGCGGTCAGGAACAGGATGCCGCTGGCCGCTGCGACGGCAGCGGACTTCGACAGGCGAGCGGTGGTCACTGGACTCCTTGGGGGATACGGGGCTGGACGGAGGCGGGAGCGGGCCTGCGGCGCGTGCTCTGCCGGATGAACAGCGTCATGGTGGGGATCGTGTAGGCCAGCCAGGCGATGCCTTCGAGCCAGGTGGTCGCGGGCGAGAAGTTGACAGTGCCCTTCAGCAGCGTGCCGTACCAGCTCGACGGCGGGACGGCCGCGCTGACGTCGAACATCAGGTTGCCCAGGCCCGGCAGGATGCCCGCCTCCTGGAGGTCGTGGATGCCGTAGGACAGCACGCCGGCCGCGACGATGATCAGCATGCCGCCGGTCCAGGTGAAGAACATCGAGAGGTTGATGCGCAGCATCCCCCGGTAGAACATCCACCCGAGGACGACGGCCGAGGTGAGGCCCAGCGCGGCGCCGAGGATCGGCTGCGTGGTCTGGCCCGTGGCCTGCACGGCGGACCAAATGAACAGGGCCGTCTCGAGCCCCTCGCGCCCGACGGCGAGGAACGCGACGACCACGAGGCCCTTGCCCCCGGCCGCGAGGTGGCGATCCACCTGGCCGTGCAGTTCGCCCCGCAGGTTCTTCGCCGTGCGCGCCATCCAGAAGACCATCCAGGTGACCAGCCCCACGGCGATGATGGACAGCGAGCCCCCGATGGCCTCCTGCGCCTCGAACGTGAGCCCGTGCGTCCCGTAGGTGAGCAGTGCACCGAAGCCGAGGGAGAGCGCCGCGGCCAGCGACACCCCGCACCAGATGCCGGGCAGCAGATCCTTGCGGCCGATCTTCACGAGGTATGCGACGAGGATGACCACCACCAGGGCGGCCTCGAGGCCCTCGCGCAGGCCGATCAGGTAGTTGGCGAACATGGAATGGCTTTCTTGCCGGGAAGGGCCCCGTCAGCAGGGCAAGGCAAGCATAACCTAACTAGGCCGGCACCTTCAGGGTCGGGTCTGCAGTCCGAGGGCCGGCACGGGCAGCCCGAATTCACGCTTCAGCGCCAGCCGGGCTGCGTTGAGCCCCGCCATCCCGTGCACGCCGGGGCCGGGAGGCGTCGACTGGGAGCAGAGGTAGACCCCCTTGACCGGCGTCGCCCAGGGCTGGACGGAGGGCACGGGCCGGGCGATGATCTGGCGCAGGTTCACGGCGCCGCTGCTGAAGTCGCCGCCCACGTAGTTGGCGTTGTAGTCCTCCAGCGCGCTCGCCGTCGTCGTGTGGCTGCGCACGACGACGTCGCGGAAGCCGGGCGCGAACCGCTCGATCTGCGCCGTGACGGCCTCGGCCATGTCGCGGGTGGAGCCCCGCGGGACGTGGCAGTAGGTCCAGAGGGTGTGGCTGCCCTCCGGGCCGCGGGTGGGATCGAACGACGACGGCTGGGACAGGAGCACGTACGGGCTGTCCGGATGCCTGCCCTGCCTGACCTGCTTCTCGCCCGCCGCGATCTCCTCGCGCGTCCCGCCGAGGTGCGCGGTCCCCGCCCGACGGAGTTCGGGGTGGGTCCAGGGCACGGGACCGGAGAGGATGAAGTCCACCTTGCAGGCCGCGTTGCCGTAGGTGAACGCGGAGAGGGCGGCCGCGTAGGCGGCCGGGAGCCGTCCCCGGGACATCGCCTGGAAGGTCTTCGGCGCCACGTCGAGGAGCACCGCCCGGGCGTCGGACACCTCGGCCAGGGTCCCGATCCTGCTGTCGGTCACGATCTCGCCGCCGTGCTGCCGCAGGTCCAGGGCGAGGGCGTCGGCGATCGACTGGGACCCGCCGACGGGGATCGGCCATCCGACGGTGTGCGCGAGGAGGTTCAGCACCAGACCGGCTCCCGCGCCGGTCAGTGAGGGAAGCGTTCCCACGGGGTGGGCCATGACGCCGGTGACGAGGGCACGGGCCTCGTCGGTGCTGAAACGGCGGTTCCAGGCCGGCAGCCCCTGGTCGAGCACGGCGAGACCGAAACGCAGCGCCGCCTCCGGCTTCTTCGGGATGCGCAGCACGGAGTTCAGCGTGAACGCGAGGATGCCCTGCTCACGTTCGGTGAGCGGCTGCAGGAGGCGGCGATAGGCGTCGCCGTCGACGCCGAGACCCGCTACCGTGCGCTCCAGGCTGCGGTAGGCGACCCCTGCCCGCCCGCCGTCCAGCGGATGCGCGAAGGACACCTCGGGAACGGCGAATCCGATGCGCCGGCTCAGCTCGAACTCCCGGAAGAACGGTGAGGCCAGGGCCATCGGGTGGACCGCCGAGCAGAAGTCGTGGAGATGCTCCTCGTCCATGAGCCGGAGGGACCGCGACCCTCCCCCGATCGTCGGCGCGGACTCGTGGAGCCTCACCGACAGCCCGGCGCGCGCCATGACGACGGCGGCCGCCAGTCCGTTGGGGCCTGCTCCGACGACCACGACATCTGGCATGGGGCTTCCTTTCCTACCCTCCGGGGCTGCTCCCCGCAGGCGCTGCTAGCTGTGCCGGGAGGCGCCGACCGCTCCGCGCCCGCGTCCGACGCGTCGCGCCAGGCCCGTCGCGCGCCGGGCTGCCGCCCTGGCCGCCGCCGGAGCCTTGCGCCGTGCGGCGAGGATCGAGGCCACGGCCGTGTAGCGCACGGGATCCAGGGGGATGTCGTAGGTGGTGGGGACCACCACGACGTTCTTCGAGAAGTTGCGCTTGAAGGTGGTGACGTTCGCGAGACCGGGGTAGTTCTCGCTGGCGATCCCGGTGAGTCCGCACGCCGTGTTCCCGGCTGCCTTCAGCACGCGGAACGCTTCCCAGAGCAGGAGGTACGGGGCGAAGGTGGACCGGGCCTCCAGGGTGCTCCCGGCGAAGTAGTAGACGGAGTAGCCGCGGTACTCCGTGGTGATCAGCCAGCTGAGCGCCGTCCCGTCCCGGTAGGCGACGAGGAGGCGCAGGTGATCGCCCAGCACGGTCAGCAGCGTCTCGTAGTAGGACGAATCGAAGGCCTGGAAGCCGTCCCGTGCCGCGGTCTCCTGCATGATCGGGAACAGCTGGGTGGCGAACACCTCCTTCCATTCCTCACGAGGGATGTGCTTCACCTCCACACCGTTGCGCTGCGCCCGACGGATGCTGTTGCGTGCATTCGGGCGGAAGCTCCTGAGCAGCTCCGCTTCTCCCGGTGTCAGGTCCACCACGATCTCCCGCTCGTACCACCCGTGCTCGATGGGCCCCGTCGCGGGCGCCTGTGGGGTGGCGACCTGCATCCGGACGTACAGCGGGTCGACGGCGGGGTGCTCGCGGAACTGCTCGCGCACGGTGTCCATCAGCAGGCGTTCCGCTGCGGGAGTGCGCTCCGCGAACCACACCGGTCCGTTGATGACCACGACGGATTCCCTGAACCTGCGGGTCACGTGGACGAAGCTCGCGGTGGCGACCAGGGTCCCGGCGGCGTCCCGGTAGGCCCAGATCCCCAGGGGCGTCCGTCCGAGGGCCCGTTCGAACCCGATCCACGCGGGAGTCTGCTCGATGGGGATCACCACGTCGGGGCGGGCGGCGGCCAACTCCTCGAAGCCGGACGGGTCGAGGGGCGTGTAGGTCAGGGGTGCTGCGCTCACTGGTGTTCTTCCGCTGGTCGGTGCCGGTCATGAGGGTGGTCCGTCGCGGCAGGGCTCGGGACGTGGCCCGGCGCTTCGACGGCTCCGGGAGGCGGACCGGACGAGATCCCGGGTCCGTCCTGCAACCCTATCCGAGCCGTGCGTCCCGGTCCTCTGCGTGAGGGCCCGGAGACGGGGTGGCCCGGCTGGAGGAACCGCCGGAAGCCGGAGCGCAGGACGATGCGGTCCGGCGCACGGTCGAAGGGGCCGCCCTGGGGGTCGTCGATGCCGATGCGTCGCACCACGTCGTCCCGGGGGTCGAGGATGTCCCGCAGAACCACGCCCAGAACATATGCTGTTGCGGCAATATGAGCGATTACCGCCCAGGCATACATCCCGAGGCCGAGGTTGTGTTCCGGGGCGCCACCGCTCGTCTGGGCGCCGAGGTAGAGCCAGACCGCCCACCAGTGGAGGACCTCGACGAGCTGCCACGTCAGCACCACCTGCCACCGCGGCACGGCGAGCGCGATCAGGGGTACGAGCCAGAGGGCGTACTGCGGCGAGTAGACCTTGTTGCAGAGGATGAAGGCCCCGACGATCAGGAGGGCGAGTTGTGCGAGGCGGGGCCTCCGCCGCGCCCTCAGCGCGAGCACCGCGACCCCGAGGCACGCGAGGGCGAAGAGGGCCGCGGCCCCGGTGTTGATCTCGGCGGGTGTGAGGACGGCGCCGCCGGCCCGGCGGGCCAGGGCGTTGTAGACGTACCACCCGGAGGAGAACCCGGCGTCCCGGGTCTCGGAGAACGTGAGGAAGTACCCCCAGCCATCCGCGTCACGCACCAGGAAGGGCACATTCACCACGAGCCAGGCCGCGGCCAGACCCAAGAAGGCCGCGGCGCACGGCCTGTACCGTCCCGTGCGGACGGCCAGGACCAGCACCGCCCCGAGCAACAGGACCGGGTAGAGCTTCACCGCCGTGCCGAGTCCCCACAGGACGCCGGCCAGGACCGGCCGGTTCCGGGCGAAGGCCAGCATCCCCGCCGTCGCCAGCAACACCGCCCACAGGTCCCAGTTGATGGTGCCGGACAGGATGATGACCGGAGCGGTCGCGACGATCGCCGCGTCCCACGGTCGGCGGCCGGCGAGCCGCAGGGTCGCCAGGACGGTCAGGATCCACACGGCGGCGACGAGCACGGCGTTCACGTCGAAATACAGGAGCGGCTTCGTACCGGCGGCCTCACCCGCTACGAGATCCACGAGGAAGGCCGTCCCGGACGCGATCAGCCCGAGGAGCACCGGATATTCGAAGAGGGCGCCGGGGGTGATGAACGGACGGACCCCTTCGCCCAGGCCCCGGCTCTGGTAGAGCTCGGTCCAGTCCGAGTAGCACGCACGGTAGAAGTAGTCGGGCGCCGACCACCCCGTCACCCGGCAGGGATTCTTGACGACCACGGCGAGGACGGCCGAGAGGACCGTGAGGAGGATGAGGACGCGCTCCACGGTGAACCACCGGGGCGCGATCCGCCCCGGATCGGTGTGCCGGCCCAGGGGTCCGCCCACCCCTTCGACCATCGGCTCGAGGAGGGGATCCGACCGGCTGGGGACGCTGATGCGGTACGGCCCGCGTGTCCCCGCCTCCGACGTCATCCACCGAGCCTAGCGCCCGCCGCAGGCACCGGCCCGCCGGCCCGGGCCGGGGTTGACGCATGCCGGCCGGGAAGGCAAGGAATGCAGGAGCACGCAGCGGAGTTGAAAACGGAACGTAGACTGGCATTTCCTGCCGACCGCACTGGGGCGATGACGGGCGGGGCATCTTTCAACTGGCTTTCGAGGAGAACTGTGGGACAGAACCCCATTCGCGTGGCAATCATTGGAGTCGGCAACTGTGCCGCATCCCTGGTGCAGGGTGTGCACTACTACCGGGACGCGGACGCGTCGGGTTCCATCCCCGGCCTGATGCATGTCGAGTTCGGCAAGTACCACGTGGGGGACGTCCAGTTCGTGGCGGCGTTCGACGTCGACGGCAAGAAGGTGGGCCACGACCTCGCCGAGGCCATCGGCGCCAGCGAGAACAACACCATCAAGATCGCCGACGTACCGCCCACCGGTGTCATCGTGCAGCGCGGCCACACCCTGGACGGCCTGGGCAAGTACTACCGCGAGACCATCGTGGAATCCGATGAGGAGCCCGTCGACATCGTCGCGCAGCTGAAGGCCTCGAAGGCCGACGTGCTGGTCTGCTACCTGCCCGTCGGTTCCGAGCACGCCGCGAAGTACTACGCACAGTGCGCCATCGACGCCGGCGTCGCGTTCGTCAACGCCCTCCCGGTCTTCATCGCCGGCACCAAGGAATGGGCGGACAAGTTCACGGAGGCGGGCGTGCCGATCGTGGGCGACGACATCAAGAGCCAGATCGGCGCCACCATCACGCACCGCGTGATGGCAAAGCTCTTCGAGGACCGCGGTGTGACGCTGGACCGCACGTACCAGCTGAACGTCGGCGGCAACATGGACTTCAAGAACATGCTCGAGCGCGACCGCCTCGAGTCGAAGAAGATCTCCAAGACGCAGGCCGTGACCTCCAACGTCAAGGCCGAACTGCGGGCCGACGACGTCCACATCGGACCGTCGGACTACGTCGCCTGGCTCGACGACCGCAAGTGGGCGTTCGTGCGCCTCGAGGGCCGCAACTTCGGCGACGCCCCCGTCTCGCTCGAATACAAGCTCGAGGTCTGGGACTCACCGAACTCCGCAGGCGTCATCATCGATGCCATCCGCGCGGCCAAGATCGCCCTGGACCGCGGCATCGGCGGACCGATCCTCTCCGCGTCCAGCTACTTCATGAAGTCCCCGCCGGAGCAGTACGCGGACGACATCGCCCACGAGAAGGTCGAGGCCTTCATCCGCGGCGAGCTCGACCGCTAGGACCGGCGGGCTCGACGCCGTTCGACCTCCGCATCGGGGCCGGGACACGCTATCGCTGTCCCGGCCCCTTCGCGTCCGTCCGAGGGCACCCGACCCGCGGGATCCTCCGCCCGCCGCGGGTGCCTCGGGGGCGACACGATCGGGAACCGCTGGTTCCTAGGACAGCCCGACGGCGTTGCCCTCCCCGTCCACATCCATGCGCAGCGCCGCCGGCTCCTTCGGCAGCCCCGGCATGGTCATGACGGAACCCGTGAGGGCCACGATGAAGCCGGCCCCGGTCTTCGGGATGAGGTCCCGGACGTGCACGGTGAAGCCCTTCGGGGCGCCGAGCAGGCCGGCGTCGTCGGAGAAGGAGTACTGCGTCTTCGCCATGCACACGGGCAGCCCGGACCAGCCGTTCGCCTCGATCTCCCGGAGCCGGCGCAGGGCGGGCACGGAGAAATCGACGCCGTCCGCGCCGTAGATCTCCTGGACGATGATCCTGATCTTGTCCTCGACGGGCAGGTCGAGGGAGTAGAGGTGCGTGAACGCGACGGGGCGCTCGAGGGCCGCGAGGACCTTCGCGGCCAGGTCGTCGCCCCCGGGGCCACCTCCGCCCTGGCCCCAGACATCGGCGACGGCTGCATCGATGCCCTCTCCGGCGCACCACGCCAGCAGCCAGTCCAGCTCCTCCGGCGAGTCGGTGGCGAAGCGGTTGACCGCGACGACGGGCGAGGCCCCGAACTTCTCGATGTTCCGCACGTGGCGGAGCAGATTCGCGGTCCCCTCGCGGAGGGCATCGAGGTCCTCGCGTGCGAGGTCGGTCTTCGCGACACCCCCGTGCATCTTCAGGGCACGGATGGTGGCGACGAGGACGACGGCGTCCGGTGCGACGTCGGCCGCCCGCGCCTTGATGTCCATGAACTTCTCCGCGCCGAGGTCGGCACCGAAGCCCGCCTCCGTGACCACGATGTCCGCGAGGCGCCGGGCGGTCTGCGTGGCGATCACGGAGTTGCAGCCGTGGGCGATGTTCGCGAAGGGCCCGCCGTGTACGAGGGCGGGTGTCCCGGCGATGGTCTGCACGAGGTTGGGCTTGAGCGCATCCTTGAGCAGCAGTGCCAGTGCCCCCTCGACCTGCAGGTCCCGGACCGTCAGCGGCCTGCGGTCGAAGGTGTATCCGAAGGTGATGTCTCCCAGGCGTCGCTTCAGGTCCTCGAGGTCCGTGGCCAGGCAGAACACGGCCATGATCTCGGACGCCACGGTGATGTCGAAGCCGTCCTGGCGCGGTGTGCCCTGCGCGGGCCCGCCGAGGCCGATCACCACCTCACGGAGCGCCCGGTCGTTGACGTCCAGGACGCGCTTGAACGTGATCCGTCGGGGGTCGATGCCGAGTTCGTTGCCCTGGTGGATGTGGTTGTCGATCAGGGCGGCGAGGGCGTTGTTCGCCGACGTGATGGCGTGGAAGTCGCCGGTGAAGTGCAGGTTGATCTCGTCCATCGGCAGCACCTGCGAGTACCCACCGCCCGTCGCACCGCCCTTCATGCCCAGGACGGGCCCGAGGGACGGTTCGCGGAGCGCGATCATGACGCGCTGCCCCGCCCGGGCCAGGGAATCGGCGAGTCCCACCGTGCAGGTCGATTTTCCCTCGCCGGCCGGTGTGGGGCTCATGGCGCTGACGAGGACCACCTTGCCGGGTGTCCCGGCGCCGTCGGGCAGGAGGCGGGGATCGATCTTCGCCTTGAAGCGGCCGTGGAACTCGAGCGCCTCGCGAGGGATCCCCGCCGCATCGGCGATGTCCTCGATGGGCCGGATCGCGGCGGCGCGGGCAATCTCCAGGTCGCTCATGCGGCCAACCTATCAGCGGGCACCGTCATGCCGGCGCCAATCCGGCGCGGTCGAGGACGTAGTCGACGAGCGGTGCGTACAGTCCGGGGCAGACATTGTCGTCGAGCGGGACGGCCACCTCCACCTGGTCCTGCGCCTCGGAGACGAACAGTCCGGGGTCGTTGCAGTCGGCGAAACCGAGGGTGGGCAGCCCCGAGCTGGCGGCCTGGCCCGCCCATCCGTGATCGGCGACCACCAGGTCCGGCGCTGCGAGACCATGGTCGGCGAGGGTGTCGAGGCTCAGCCGCATGGGGTCCGGGAAGTGGGTGTGCATCAGGCCGCCGTGCTGGTGCCACACGAGGACCCCGAATATCTGGCGGATGTCGCCGGCCCCGAAGCGGCGCCCCTCCGGGACCTGGACCACGTCGGCGCCTGCCGCGGCGGCAGCCCGGGCGAGAGCCGCGTGGACGGGCAGCAGCCCGGCGGGGTGGCCCGTGGCGAAGAGGATACGGTCGCCGCGGCGCACCGACTCGCCGAAGCGGTCGCCGAAGCGGTCGAGCGCCGCCACGCACTTCCCCGCGTCGATGGTGTCCTGGCCTTCGGTGTGTCCGCGGTCCGGGCTCGTGCCCACGCGCTGGTGCATGAGGTCGAAGACCTCGTCGAAGGTCCACTCCCGGGTGAGCTCCACCCCGAACCCGAGGTGTTCGTTGCCCTCGAGGAACAGGTGCATGTGCTTCAGGTTGTCCTGCCGGGCCGTGGCCACCTGGCCGGTGATGCGGACGGAGTCGAGGTAGGCGGCGAGCTCGGCGGGATTCACGCTTCCATCCTAGGCGGGCCCGCGGTGCGCTTCAGTGCGCGGCCGCGGTGGGGAAACGGTCGACGGCGGTGCGGTAGCTCTGCGCCGTCAGCAGGGCCGTACGTTGCCAGCCGAACGCGAGCGCGTGGGTCGCGGCGCCGCGGGCGAGCGTCTCCCGGAGCCCGGCGTCGTCGTGGAGCCGCTCGAGGGCGTCCGCCCACCGGCGCGCGGAGTGGCCATGGACGAGGAGCCCGCTGCGACCGTCGCTGATGGCCTGCGGGAGGCCGCCGACGTTCGCGGCGATCACCGGCGTGCCGCAGGCCTGGGCCTCGAGGGCCACCAGACCGAAGGATTCACTGAAGGACGGCATCACGACGGCGTCGGCGGACCTGAACCACTGGGCGAGATGGGTCGCGGTGACCGGCGGGTAGAGCCGGACGGCATCGGTGAGACCGGCGTGGTCGATGACGGGCTGCAGCGCGAGCGCCTCGGAGCCGCTGCCCGAGCCGAGGATGCTGACGGCGAGCGGGATGTCCGGCCGTCGACGCCTGAGCTCGGCGGCCGCGGCGACCAGGACCTGCGGGCCCTTCAGTTTCTGGATCCGGCCGGCGAACACCACGTGGAACTGGCCGGGTGGAACGGCGAGACCGGCGCGCGCGGCGCCCCGGTCCCCGGGGTGGAAGGTCGCGAGGTCCACGCCGGGCGCCACGACGTCGATGCGGTCCGGGACCGCGCCGTACAGCGACACCAGTTCGGAGGCCTCGGTGGTGGTGTTCGCGATGAGGCGCGCTGCCCCGTCCACGATGTCCTGCTCGCCGGCGATCCGGTCCGCGGGTTCCGGCGAGGCGAGGGTCTTCATGCGCAGGTTCTTGACCTTCGCCATGGTGTGCATGGAGTGCACGAGCGGGAGGTTCATCTCCCGGCTGAGCGTGAGGCCCACGGTGCCGGACACCCAGTAGTGGGAGTGCAGTACGTCGAAGTGGCCGTCGGCGAGGAGATCGGCGACGTCGGTGAACGCGTCGGCGAAGGTGTCGGTGAGACCGGGGAGGGTCTCCTTGGGGACGCGCCGGCGCGGCCCGGCTTCGAGGTGGTGGACCACCACACCGTCGTCGAGGACCTCGCGGCTGGGGCGGCCCTCTCCCGCGTCCCGCGTGAAGATCTCGACGTCGATCCCCACGCCGGCGAGTTCGAGCGCTGTGCTCCGGACGTAGACGTTCATCCCGCCGGCGTCGCCTGCACCGGGCTGTTCGAGCGGGGAGGTGTGCAGGGACAGCATGGCTACGCGCCTGACGCCGGACACATCCTCTCCTCTCCGACCGGCTGAGGGGGCAGCGCCGGTCGAGTCAACCTCACGACTTTATAACGCGGCGTCGGCTCGCTACATTCCGGTCGGTGCCTGCGTCAACGGTGTACGCACGGGCCTGGCGGTCATCGTGGAACAGCGAAGCCCGCGCCGGCGGCGCGGGCTTCGCAGGTCGGGCCGGCCGACCGGGTCCCCCGTCGTCGGGGGGATGGTCGGCGGAGGATGGTCGGCGGGGTACGGGAGGGATCACCTGATGTACATCGAGTGGTTCGGCAGCAGAAGCCGCTCCCGGGCGTCCCGGGCGTCCGAGGACGGGGACGACAGGATCCGCCCCCACAGCGAGAGGGTGTTCCTCCATCTCCTCAGCATGCGTTGCACCTCCTTCCTGGAATGGAACCCGGGCATGGGGTCCGCCCGGACGCCCGTCAGCTCGTGGAGGGGGGCGGTGCCGTGCGGGAGCGGGGTCAGCGACCCGCTCAGGATGAATTCGCCGCGCGCAGGAATCACCGGGTCGGGGAGTGCCGCGGGTGGTGCTGGTTTATCCGGGAATTGGACAGGAAGAAGCCGTGAATCGGGCATGATGAAACTCTCTACGCGTAGAACGGCAGGAATGAGCCACGAATGGCATGAAAAAGAATGCCGTCGATAAGAATGGACGAAAGGAAGCCGCGCACGGGTGCGGGGTGACAAGGATCAGCCGGCTGGTGCCGGTGCGCCGACTTCCTAGTGCGTACGGATGATGAAGGCGGGATTGGCGCTACGGGCATAGGCTCCGGTGAGCAGGGTATTCACAATCTCCACCTCCATTTCGTCGATAGCACGGTCGGATGGCCGGGGCCTTCCCTCGATGTTCGAGTTGGGAAGGCCCAATGGCACATGAGCAAAGCTACCCCATTAAATGCTTATGGAAAAGCCCTTTGCCTGAATTGATGACCCGAATTTTCCGGCGGGAGAATTCGGCACTGCCGACACGGGCCGACTCGGGCCGGTCAGAGGTTCCAGTGCACGATCGCCGGGGTGCGCTTGTCCCAGCCGAGCGCACAGACAGCGGCCGTCCCGAGGACGAAGTGACGTCCCTCGATGCCACCGAACTGCAGCCATCGTGCGGCGACGATCCGGAGGAAGTGTCCGTGCGCCACGAGGAGGGCGTTCTCCACGGGCTTCGCCCCCGGATCGCGGTCGGCGGGAGTGCCGCACCCGGCCTGCACCCGCGCGATGACGCGGTCGGCCCGCTCCGAGACCTGGTCGAGCGTCTCCCCGTTGGGTACGCCGTCGTTCCAGATCAGGTATCCGGGGTTCTCCTCGCGGACCGTCGCGCTGTTCCTGCCCTCGTTGTCGCCGTAGTCCCACTCGTGCGCGAACGGCAGGACCTCGGCATCGGGGAACCCTGCCAACTCGGCGGTGCGGACGGCACGCTGCAGGGGCGAGGTCATCACGAGGCCGAAATCGATGCCCTCGAGGTGTTCACGTGCTGCGAGCGCCTGCTCCTCCCCGTGCTGCGTCAGCGAAAGGTCCGTGAGCCCCGTGTAGCGGCCGTCCCTGGACCACTCCGTCTCACCGTGCCGCAGGAGCCACAGCTTGGGGAGCGGGGTCCCGGCGGGGGTGCGGTCCGGTGTGGCGGCGCCTGTCATCGGCTTCATGGTGTGCTCCCCTGGGATTCGGGCTGGTCACTCCACCATCGGCGGAGCTTGGCTTCGGCCTCAGCGGGCTCGTGCGGCCCGTGCTCCATCCGTTCCTCGAGGAGGTAGCGGTAGGCACGGCCCACGACGGGGCCGGGTCGGATGCCGAGGAGCGTCATGATCTGCTCGCCGTCGAGGTCGGGCCGGATGGCATCCAGTTCCTCCTGCTCGGCGAGCGCCGCGATCCTCGCCTCGAGGTCGTCGTACGCGAAGGAGAGGCGCTCGGCCTTCCGGCGGTTACGGGTGGTGACATCGGAGCGGGTCAGGCGGTGGAGCCGCTCGAGGAGGGGACCGGCGTCGCTGACGTATCGGCGCACGGCGGAATCGCTCCACCCGGCTTCCCCGTAGCCGTAGAACCGCATGTGCAGTTCCACCAGCCGTGCGACGGCCTTGACGGTGTCGTTGTCGAACCGCAGCGCCCTGAGCCTTCTGGCGGTGAGCTTCGCACCGACGGCGTCGTGGTGGCGGAAGCTCACGGCACCCCCCGGCTCGAACTTCCGGGTGGCGGGCTTGCCGATGTCATGCAGGAGCGCGGCCAGCCGCAGGACGACGTCGGGTCCCGGCACGGGGCCGTCGTCGCCCGTCTCGAGGGCGCAGGCCTGGCGCAGGACCGTCAACGAGTGCTGGTAGACGTCCTTGTGCCGGTGGTGCTCGTCCGTCTCGAGGCGCAGCGCGGCGACCTCCGGCAGCACGTGCTCGGCGAGCCCGCTGTCCACCATCAGGTCGATCCCGGCGTCGGGCGCCTCGCCCCGGAGCAGTTTGACCAGTTCGTCGCGCACGCGCTCCGCGGAGATGATCGAGATCCGTTCGGCCATGGCCGCCATGGCCTCCGAGACCTCGGGGGCCACCGTCACCCCCAGCTGGGACGCGAAGCGCGCGGCGCGCATCATGCGCAGCGGATCGTCGGAGAACGACGACGACGGCGTGCCCGGCGTGCGCAGGACCCCGGCGTGGAGGTCGCGCACCCCGCCGAAGAGGTCCACGAGTTCGAGGGAGGGCAGCCTGAGCGCCATCGCGTTGATGGTGAAGTCGCGGCGGACCAGATCGTCCTCGAGGCTCGTACCGAAGGCGACCGTCGGGTTCCTGGACGCAGGATCGTAGGCCTCGGCCCGGTAGGTGGTGATCTCGATCTGGTAGCCGTCCTTGCGGAGCCCGATCGTGCCAAAGGCACGGCCGATCTCCCAGAAGGTGTCGGCCCAGCGCCTGATGAGCGCGACGATCCGGTCCGGGTCCGCGTCCGTGGTGAAATCGAGGTCCGGCGACACCCTGCCGAGGAACAGGTCGCGCACCGGCCCCCCGACGAGCGAGAGCTCATGCCCTGCGGCGTCGAAAAGTTCGCCCACCTCGAGGACCACGGGAGGAAGGGGTGCGGTGAGGGTCGAAGTGTCCAGCAGGTGCGCCATAGTCCCTTAAGGGTGCCAGATCGGCGCCGGTTTCCCACACCGCGTACAGCCCCGCGCGGATGCTGTACGAACGCGCGGGCGACGCGTCACGCCGTCATCGGCGCTCCTGAAAGATCGTTAGAGTGGACTGCATGGACCGACCCGTTCCAAGTGCTCCCAAGCGCACTCCCTTGACTGTGTCAATGGGAACCACGGGTATGCCTGCCGTGCAGCACCAGCTGCCCACGGTGGAGGAGGTGTCTGCCGGCGGGATCGTCGTGGACACCACGAGGGAGACGCTCGACGTCGCCATCATCGCGCGCCTGAACCGCGGCGGCCGCCTCGAGTGGTGCCTGCCGAAGGGCCACCCGGAAGGCGTGGAGAACAGCGAGGAAGCCGCTGTCCGGGAGATCGCCGAGGAGACCGGGATAGAGGGCAGGATCGTCTCCGCCCTCGGCAGCATCGACTACTGGTTCACCGTCAGCGGGCACCGGGTGCACAAGACGGTCCACCATTTCCTGCTCATCGCCACCGGTGGTTACCTCACCATCGAGAACGACCCGGACCACGAGGCGGTCGACGTCGCCTGGGTCCCCCTGCAGGAGCTCGGACGGAAGCTGTCATTCCCCAACGAACGCCGGATCGCGGATCTCGCCCGCGAGGTCCTCCCCGAGCACCTCTGAGCCCCCGCGCTCCGCTGCGTCGCGCGTCGTCGTCCGCCCGTGGATGAGACGATGGAGAACGATGTCTGACACCAACACAGCCTCGACCCCCCTGCAGGATGCCGGCCGGACCGTCGGTGATCCCTCTGCTCCGCGGAGCGGGTCCACCGCACGCTCGAGCGCCATCATGGCGGCCGGCACGCTCGTCTCCCGGATCCTCGGCCTGGTCCGGGTGGCGCTCCTCGCCACCGCGATCGGCGCCACGGGCCAGGTGTCGGATCTCTTCACCTCGGCGAACAACCTGCCGAACTTCATCTACCTGATGCTCGCGGGCGGCGTGTTCAACGCCGTGCTCGTGCCGCAGATCATCCGCGCCAGCCGCCAGCCGGACCGCGGAGCGGACTACGTCAGCCGGCTCCTCACCCTCGCCGCCGCCGCCCTGCTCGTCCTGACCGTGCTCGTGACCCTCGCGGCCCCGGTCATCGTGGCCCTGACGACGAGTTTCACGGGGGCCAATCTCGCCCTGACCACCGCCTTCGCGTACTGGTGCCTGCCACAGATCTTCTTCTACGGCATGTACGCGGTGACCGGGCAGATCCTCAACGCCAACGGCTCCTTCGGCCCCTACATGTGGGCGCCCGTCGTCAACAACATCGTGTCCATCGCCTTCCTGGCGGTCTTCATCGTGCTGATGGGAGGCGAGCAGGTCGAGCGGCACAGCCCCGATACCTGGACCTCGGCGCAGACACTGCTCCTCGCGGGCGGCACCACGCTCGGCATCGTCATCCAGGCGCTCGTGCTGTTCATCCCGCTCAAGCGCCTGAACCTGGGTCTGCGACCGAAGTTCGGTGTCCGCGGAACGGGGCTGGGCCGCACCGGCAAGCTCGCGTCCGTCACGATCGTCACCATGCTCATCGGCAACGGCCTGTACCTCGTGAACCAGCGCGTCGCCACCATCGCCTCCGATGCCCGGCCGAGGTTCCTCGCGCAGGATCCGCCGGTGCAGATCGCAGGATCCACGAACCTCGAGTTCGGCGCGATGGTGTACCAGCTGCCGCACGCGGTGATCGCCCTGTCGCTGGCCACGGTCATGTTCAACCAGCTGTCCTCCGCGCACGCCGACGGCGATCTCCCGAGTGTCCGCGCCACCCTGTCCCAGGGCCTGCGCATCATCGGTGTCGCAACGGTGTTCGGCGCAGCAGCCCTGCTCACCTTCGCCGGCCCCCTCGGCATGCTGTTCAGCGAGTCACCGGAAAGTGCGGCCATCAACGGTGTGATCATCGCGCTCCTCGCCGTGGGAGCACCGTTCCTCAGTGCCAACTTCTTCCTGAACCGGGTGTTCTATGCGAGCGAGGACGTGAAGACCCCGCTCAAGATCCAGCTCATCCTGTCCATCGTCGGCGTGGTGCTCGCCCTGGCGGCAGGGATGTTCGACCCGCGGCTCATCGTGCCGATGCTCGCCATTGCATACTCCGTCGGCAATATGATCGCCGTCGTCGTCAGTCACGTCTTCCTCACCCGCACCATCGGACGGTACGGCGCGGGGCACGTCTTCGACGTCCATGTGCGACTCACCATCGCAGGCATCGTCGCTGCCCTGGCAGGCACGGCCCTGAATCTGGCGTTCGGCGGGTACGACGCCACGGGCTTCGTCTGGCAGTCCAAACTCAACGCCGTCGTCGTCCTCGTGCTGGGCGGACTGGTGATGTCGGCCGTCTACCTGGGGATGCTGAAACTGCTCCGGATCACCGAACTGAGCGAGTTCATGCAGCCCCTTCTCGCGAGATTCCGCCGGAGCGGCGCTGGGCCGTCCAGCCCGGGAAACGTGTGACCGACCGGTAGCATGGGTAGAAATCAGCCATGGTCCGCCGGGAGGAACACGTGCCAGAAGCAGTAGACGTCGGATCAGTGCTGGGCGGGCGCTACAAGGTGACCGCCTACGTGCTGGCATCTGCTGAGAGGGACCTCGTACTCGACGGCATGGACCAGGTGCTCAACCGGCCCGTCAGCATCCTCGTCGCCTCGGCCGGGAATGCCTCCCAGGTCGCAGCGAGTGCGCGCGAACTCGCCACGGGTGACCGGAACGGGAACATCCAGGTCCTCGACCTCGGCATCACCGAGTCGGGCACCTATCTGGTCACCAATCGTGCGCCCGCGGCGGACATGCTCGATCTGATCGTGCAGCAGGAGGCACCGGTCGAGGACGCGCCGTACATCGAGCCGTTCTTCACCGACACCCTCGGCTCGGAGATCTTCGGTGGCCCACGGTCCACGGAGCCGGAGACGTACGACGACCATGAGGACTACGACGACGTCCGTCACCACAGGAAGCCCCGCCTCTCCGGCCTGACACGGCGCTTCGGCCGGCAGGGCTCGCAGGACGCAGAGCAGGACGAGACCTCCGACGTCCCCGTCGCAGCCGAGCCTGTGGCGGAGCGCCGGCCGAGCTCCCATCTCGTTCCTCCACCCCCCAGCCAGCGGCCCGGTGGAGCGTCGTCCGCCGTCGGCGACTCCCGCGATCACGAGGACCCCCAGCCGGCGCGAGCCACGGCCGGTGCCGGCGCGGCAGCGGCCGCTTCCGGCGGAGCGGCCCAGCGCCCTGCACGGGCCGCCTCACTCTTCCCGCTGTCCGAGCACCGCGAGGACCCCGATGCGTACGACGGGGACGACGACTACGACGGGCCGGAGGACGAGGACGGCGGTGGACGCAAGTTCACCCGGGTACTCGTGGGCGTGGTGCTCAGCATCGTGCTGGTCGTCGCCGTCGTGCTGGCGGCGACACAGCTGGGGTCCATCTTCGGGAACCCGGTCGCCGATGGCGGGAGCGAACCCTCGACCAGCGCACCGGCAACCGAGGAGCCGACGACGGCGCCGACGACGGCCGCCGCGACAACCGAGCCCGCCGCAGCCCCCGAACCCGTGGTGTCCGGGATCACCCGTGTGGTGCCGGACAACCAGGGGCTCGACGCGGCGAACGACACGAACCTCCCCCTGATCATCGACGGCAACCCTGCGACCTTCTGGGGCAACCAGGTGTACGCGAGCGATACCTTCGGCGGACTGGCGTCCAGCCTGGCGCTGGTCGTGGAGCTCGAGGAGGAATCGGCGATCTCGCAGGTCTCCATTGATCAGGTCAACGGTGCGGGCGGCAGCTTCTCGGTACTCGTCAACGATCAGCCGACCCTCGAGGGTGCACAGCAGATCGCGCAGGGCGGGTTCACTGCGCCCACCGTGACCCTCCCCATCCCGGCCGGTACCGACGGCCCGCAGACGGGGCGATTCGTGATCGTCAACTTCACACAGTTGCCGAGGCTCTTCAACATCCAGGCCCAGTATCCCTTCGGTCTTCGGATCGCGGAGATCCGGGTCGGCTGATCGCAGGACAACTCCCTGGACGATCGTCCACACCGCGATCGGCTGTGCCCGGGCACGTCCCACCGGCGGAATATCCGCGCACGTGGGGCCGTTGAGGGAAGTGTCCGCCGGTACAGCCCGACCCGGCCGTAGCAGCGCATGAGAAGACAGAAAGGTCTTTCGAAACGTGACAACGCAAACCGATGTCCAGTTGGACACGCCCACTGCAGGAAGCCCTTCCGGGGAGCCGAAGGTCCATGACGTCGTCATCGTCGGATCCGGCCCTTCCGGCTACACCGCCGCGGTCTACACCGCCCGCGCGAACCTGAGGCCGATCCTCATCGCGAGTTCGGTCAAGGCCGGCGGTGAACTGATGAACACCACCGACGTGGAGAACTTCCCGGGATTCGCGGACGGCGTCATGGGTCCCGACCTCATGGAGCAGTTCGAGAAGCAGGCGCGCCGTTTCGGCACGGAGATCCTGTACGAGGATGTCGTCGCGGCAGAGCTTTCCGGTGACATTAAGAAGCTGACCATCGCTACTGGTGAGGAGTTCCTCGCACGGGCCGTCATCATCTCAACGGGTTCCGAGTACCGGGAGATCGGCCTGGAGGACGAGAAGCGACTGTCCGGCCACGGCGTCAGCTGGTGCGCGACCTGCGACGGTTTCTTCTTCCGCGATCAGGACATCGCCGTCGTGGGCGGTGGCGATTCCGCGATGGAGGAGGCGCTGTTCCTGACGAAGTTCGCGCGATCCGTGACCGTGATCCACCGCCGTGACACCCTTCGCGCCTCGAAGATCATGCAGGACCGCGCGTTCGCCCACGAGAAGATCCGCTTCCTGTGGAACTCCGAAGTGGTCGGCATCCACGGCACCGACAAGGTGACGGGCCTCAAGGTGGCGAGCACCGTCGACGGAACCACGAGCGACGTGACCGTCACCGGTGTCTTCGTCGCGATCGGCAACGACCCGCGCGTGGACCTCGTGAAGGACCAGCTCGAGCTGACAAGCGAGGGCACCATCGCGGTTCAGGGCCGCACGTCCAAGACCTCGCTCGCCGGCGTCTTCGCTGCAGGCGACGTGATCGACCCGACCTACCGCCAGGCCATCACGGCCTCCGGCAGCGGCTGCGTCGCAGCACTCGATGTCGAGCACTACCTTGCAGACACCGTCAATCTCGCAGAGACCGCCGCGCGGGTGCCCACGCCACCGGCCGAGGCCGTCTCCGAAACAGCGTCCCTCTGATCGACCAACCACAAGGAGCAATGCAATGAGCAACGCAAAGGATGTGACCGACGCGTCGTTCGACGCCGACGTCCTGCAGTCCAGCAAGCCAGTGATCGTCGACTTCTGGGCGGAATGGTGCGGCCCCTGCCGCATGCTCTCACCGATCCTCGACGACATCGCCGCGGAGCACGCGGAGAAGGTCGACGTCGTCAAGGTGAACGTGGACGACAACCCGGCGATCGCTGCCAAGTACGGCATCACCTCGATCCCCGCTGTCTATGTGTTCCAAGGCGGCGAGGTCGCAGCCACCTCCATCGGCGCGAAGCCGAAGCAGGTGCTCGAGCAGGAGTTCGCAGCATTCATCAACTGATCTGAGGTTGATCTGAAGGGCCCGTCGATTTCGACGGGCCCTTCTTTCGTTAGCGGTGGCCATAGAAGACTCGTGTGCTCATGGACCCGGAGTCTCCGATGCTTCGGACGGAGGCAGCATCGCCAGAATGCTCGAGGACAGCGGGCGAGGTCTCCGTGCCCTGGAGGACGTTCAGCCGCAGTGGACCGATGGAGGGCGCTGACTATCCCTGAGGGGCAGGTCTTGCTGTCTGTGCCGTCCGGCATCGCTTTGGTCGGTTCGTTTCACGTGAAACTGAGTATTCGTCGCACTCGAACCCTGGCACTGCTGCTGGCGAAGTGTCGATTCCGGAGTTGCGCCGTCATGCCGGTCAGGGGAGATGATCAGGAGGTCCAGGGGCGCGGTCCGCGTCTACGATTGGCACACGGATGCGGCGGGTGGACGGAGGGCAAGGGGATGTGGTCCCCCCGGCGAGCGGCGAAGGAGGCGTGTCGGACGACTTATCAACGTCCCAGAGTTCATTCCCGCCTCAGGCCGGTCGCGATCGAGCAGTTGAAGCGCCACAATGAAGGGTGGGTACCGTGAGGAGCGACAGCGACGTATCTCTAGCCCGTAAGCTTGTCAGATCGGACCGCAGGAGCGGCGCCCGGACCGTTTCACGTGAAACGTCCCTTCCACATACCCGCTTCTGAGCGCCGACCGCCGGACCGGCCTCCAACACCCTGCGGGTAGTCCTCCGACCCCACAGGATGCTCTTGACTCCGAACCGGGGGAAGGACGAAGTCACTACGACCCTCAGCGTGAGCAAAGGTGCTTCTTCACCGCCCTCGGCTCTCGAGCACAGCGAACGCGAGCGGACACCGAGCCGCTTCGGTAGGTGCGGTCGACGAGCTGCCGAAGCTTAGTTGGAATCTTCGAGCAATGGGGGAATCGCGCTGATCAGCGAAAGCCTCGAAGCCTACCCGTGTACGGATCCGAATCCGCACGCGAGCCGCATCCAGGTGGACCGCCATTCTCCTTTCGGCGCAGAGTCCTCGGATCCTGACCCCTTCGGTGGCCTGGCTCCCTACCGATCGCCTCGTACAAACAGCCGGCGTATCCGAAGCGGGAGTCGTGGCGAAGCAGCAGGGCACGTTGACCAGGAGGTAGCCGATTTCGACAGGTTTCACGTGAAACGCGAACGGAGGTGCTGCTCACAAATCTTGGGCGTGTTCCCGAACCGCCCACAACCCATCTCCGAACTGTCTGGTCCTCATCGGACGCAACGGGCACAACTACGTCTGCGTCTCAAGAGCCCTTGGTGGTCGCACTGACGATCCCGATCGAGCCACGAGCCAGTCGCGCGTCTCCGTCCACAGAACGAAGCCCGGCGGATCCGGCCTGTACACAACGCAACATCCTGATAGGGGGAATACGCTCGTGCGCACAGGCGGGACCGTCCGCCGCCTACCGCTCGATTGCCAGGATCTCGGTGCGGTTCTTCTGAGCTCCTACGCTCGGACGGAAAGCGCCCCTCGCTCCATCCTTTTTGGAGTTGATAGTCCGCAGAGGGACAGAAAGAAGACGAAATGTAGCGGGACATCTCCCGGAGTCGAAAGGTTCCACGTGAAACACCCCTCGGCTTGGGAGGCGGCGAGTGACGTTCCGAGAGAGGAGTCGCGCAATCGCGCCAGCATTCGCGAACGGAAGGATCGAAGAGGCCAGTGCCAAACCTGGGATCGTCTTGAGACAACCTATATTTCAGACTTGGCTGACGAGACCCCGATCCCGATGCCGACCAGCTGATGCGATCGAAGGGGCCGTGTCGAGTGCGCGAAAGATTGTCGAACTGACCGCGAAATATCGATCTCCGTAGCGGAACCACAAGCTCCGGACCGTTTCACGTGAAACCAGCATTCAAGCAGGCAGCCGTCTTCTTGCACCCGCACTGCCGGCAGTTCGCCCAGCAGCCTGGGTAAGAAAAGTACCCTCAAGATCCAGATGCGCATCGCCGCTCCACGAAGTGGCGAGATCGGCACCGACCTACGGTGGGACGTGACGGTGCTGTGGGTCAGGTTGCGGAGGCAAGACCAAATTTCAGTGTCCCTAGGGCAGCGAAGGTGTGGCCAAGCTCTATAGGCAGCCAAACCCGACCGTCTGTTGATCCTCCCCTGTGTTTCACGTGAAACTGCTCCTTGAGCTCGACCCATCCGCTGCGGGATGAGCCCAACACCGAGCTGCAGCGGAACGCGAAGCCATCAGGTGCGCGGAATCTTCGGGACGATTGACCAGTTCCGATAGCTCGCCTCTTCAAATCGAACATCCGAACTATGGCCTCTGGCAGCCACATTAGAAGAGCCTCGAGCAGGAGGTCATCGACCGAACCACCAGATCCCAATCACCGCGGCTGTCTCGGAAATAGGAAGGGGCCGTGTTTCACGTGAAACACGGCCCCTTCCTCCGACTGCTCAGTCCGACGTCGGCGAAAGCACTCCGATAATGCGATTGAGATCGTCGACGCTGGCGAACTCGATGCTCACGCGGCCCTTTTTCGCGCCGAGGGTGATCTTCACATTGGTGTCCAACCGATCGGACAACGAGGTTGCGAGGTAGTCGAGACGTTCATGCCGGGCACCATCCCTGGGGGAACTGGGATTGTTGGCGCGTCGCAGCCCACCACTCAGTGCAACGATCTCTTCCGTCGACCGTACTGACAACCCCTCAGCGACGATTCTCTGCGCGAGCTTTTCCATATCAGCAGGGTCACCCAGGCCCAATAGAGCCCTTGCATGCCCGGCACTGAGGACGCCAGCAGCGACGCGTCGCTGGACCAACGGGGGCAACTTCATCAGCCGCAGGGTGTTCGAGATCTGAGGCCGCGATCGCCCGAGGCGTCCAGCCAGCTCGTCATGGGAACAGCCGAAATCGTCGAGAAGCTGCTGGTATGCGGCCGCCTCCTCCAGGGGATTGAGGGCGCTTCGATGAAGGTTCTCCAGAAGAGCGTCGCGAAGGAGGTCATCGTCCAGCGTGGATCGGATGATGGCAGGGATGCTGTCCATGCCCGCCTCGCGGGATGCACGCCAGCGACGCTCGCCCATAACCAGCTCGTAGGAGGTCTCGCCATCCTCCTGGGAAGGGCGAACGACGACGGGCTGCAGTACTCCGATCTCGCGGATGGAGTGGACCAGTTCCGCCAGCTCGTCTTCGTTGAACTCGACGCGCGGTTGCTTGCGGTTCGGATGGATGCTGTCCAGCGGAAGGTCTGCAAAAGTCGCACCCGGAACCTGGACGAGGTCTCCTGCTCCGTTGTCCGACGGGGCGGTGACGTGGGTCGTTCCCGATCCTGACGTGGACTCGTTGCTTCCTGTTTCACGTGAAACAGGCTTCTGGGCAGTATCGGACTGCGTGTCGTCTGCTTCGACATCGCCCGCTACCGGCACACCTGACCCGACGGCCTCAGAGGGTGCTTCATTCCCGGAGGCGCGGGCGCCGCCTGGTGGTGTGGCGTCCACCGGGGACGGATCGGCCCCGGACGCCTTCGGGTCTGCGTCGACTAGTTCCCCACGGCGGCCCGGCATCTGGTGAACCTCGTCGGACGACTCCGCTCCCGTCGTCCGCTTCGCGGGAGTCCTCGATTCGGAGCCACCCGTCGAGGGAGCCTTGCGAGCATTTGTTTTGCCAACGCGTTTCGTTTGCGCTTCGAGAACGTTCTTGTTGATCCCGCTGCGCAAGGCGGAGGAGTACGAGCGGGGCTGCTCGACCACGTCCTCTTCGGTCACACGCTCGAAGAACAGATCGGCCGGACGACCCCCCTGCTTCTTCGACGACTCGGTGCCTCGCGAGCCAGCGTCATCGCGCTGGGGGGTGGGCTCGGAGTCGACAGGCTCGGAGACCTCGTCGGCCGGAGCGCTCGGGATCAGCGCTCCGAGCCCTCGGCCCAGTCCGCGCCGCTTTTCCACCATGTCATTCCTTCCGGTCGGTGAAGCACACTTCACCTCGACTTCTTGGTGGTCCGGCCACACGACCGGACCAGGTGCAGGCCTAGGATCGCGCTGCAATCTCCGCTGCCGCTTCCTGGTAGGACAATGCCCCACTCGAGGACGGGTCATACGTCATGACGGTCTGCTGGTAGCTGGGCGCCTCGGAGATCCGCACCGATCGTGGCACGACCGCCTTGAGAACCTGCTGGGGGAAGTGTTCGCGCACTTCGGCCGCTACCTGTGCAGCGAGGTTGGTTCGCCCGTCGTACATCGTCAGCAGGATCGTGGACACCGCCAGATCGGCGTTGAGATGCTTCTGGATCATCTCGATGTTCTTGAGGAGCTGGCTCAGGCCCTCGAGGGCGTAGTACTCGCACTGGATCGGGATGAGCACCTCCTTGGCCGCGACGAAGGCGTTGACAGTGAGGAGTCCGAGACTGGGCGGGCAGTCGATGAACACGAAATCGAGCCGGGGCTGCCCCTTCTCCTCCCGCTCCTTCGCGTACACATCGATCGCGCGGCGGAGCCGCTGCTCCCGGGCGACGAGGGACACGAGTTCGATCTCCGCGCCGGCCAGATGGATCGTCGCGGGTGCACAGATCAGGTTCGGCACGTCCGGGCAGGGAGCGACCACCTCGGCCAGGGGCACGTCATCGATCAGGACGTCGTAGATGGAGTCGACATCAGCATGGTGATCGATGTTCAGAGCCGTCGATGCATTGCCCTGCGGATCGATGTCGATCACGAGGACCTGCAAGCCGGCGGTGGCCAGCGCCGCGGCGATGTTGACCGTCGTCGTCGTCTTGCCGACTCCACCCTTCTGATTGCTGATGGTCATGATGCGGGTGCTGCTCGGCTTGGGGAGCGGCTTGCCCAACAACCTCTCCCTCCGCTTCGCCTCGCTGGCGAGCTCACGGCCGAGAGGAGAGGAGTCATCCATCGTCTCCATGACGTTCTTCCCCTTTGCCGGCTTCTTCGACGGCGGGGCGTCGAGCGCGTCAGAGGCCTGCGCCGTTGTTTCACGTGGAACAACTCCTGTGTTTGCTGGATCCGCAAACACTCCCGGTTGTATTTCCCTAAGACCGACGGCGAGAGGGGACCCGGGAACCAACAGGGGCTCGGGCTTGGTCGCGGGGGCGTCCTTGATGGTCACTCAGTAGCTCACTCTCACATGCCAGACGTCGTTATATACAAGGGTAGCCGCAAGTGCCGAGCTGGATCGGGTGCAGCGCCGCCACCGCTGATCCGGGTGTCAGGCGGTGCGGACAGGGATACGGACAACGGTCGTCGGTTCCTGCAGCACCGCGGTGCCGACCGTGACGATCTCCGCGGTGACGCCACCCAGCTTCCTGATGACCTTGCGCGCCTTCTCGATCTCCTCGGCTGCGCTTCGGCCCTTGATGGCCAGGACCTCTCCACCCGGCTTCGTCAGGGGGATCGTCCATGCGGCGAGCGTCGACAGCGCGGATACTGCGCGTGCCGTGACGTAGTCCCCGGCGATTTCCCCCACCATCTCCTCCGCCCTGGCCCGGTGTACCGAGACATTGGAGAGCGAAAGGTCATCGATAACCTCCTTCAACCACGTCACACGCCGCTCCAGGGGCTCCACCAGATGGAGCTGGAGATCAGGCCGTGCGATGGCGATCGCCAGGCCCGGGAGCCCTGCGCCGCTGCCGACATCCACGACGGACGTACCGTGACGCATGAGATCGGCCACGACGGCGCAGTTGAGGACATGCCGTCCCCACAGCCGGGGGACCTCGCGTGGCCCCAGCAGTCCACGCTCGATCCCGGACGACGCCAGATGAGCGACGAACCCGCGGGCTGCGGGAAGCTGGGCCCCGAAGACGGCCTCCGCTGCGGCGGATTCCTCCGCCGACGGCTCGGGGAAGGAACCGGTGATCGGGAGCTGTTCCTCAGTCATCACTGGGTGATACGACGATGTGCCGCGCGGGCCCCTCGCCTTCGGACTCGCTCACGAAGCCCAGGTCAGCGACGACGTCGTGCACGATCTTTCGCTCGTAGGCCGACATGGGCGCGAGGGCTACGTCCTCGCCCGTCTCCTTCACCTCGGCGACGGTGTCCTGGGCGATCTTCGTCAGCTCGCGACTGCGGCGGTCGCGGTAGCCGTCCACGTCGAGCACGAGGCGCGAGCGGGAGTCCGTCGCCGTCAGCACACTGAGGCGCGTCAGTTCCTGAAGGGCCTCCAGTACCTCACCGTCATGGCCGACGAGGGAGCTGAGACCGGCGTCGGACGTGTCCTCGGACACGATCGAGATGTAGGTACGACCACTGCGCACCTCGATGTCGATGTCACCGTCGATGTCCGCGATGTCCAGGAGTTCCTCGAGGTAGTCCGCGGCGACATCGCCCTCTTCGTCGAGCCGCGATGCCTTCGTGTCACTACCGGCCGCGGCGTCGTCCTCGGTCTCGCTGAGGGGAGTGTGCTCTTCGTTGTCTACCGTCATCGCTTCTTCCTCTTCTTGCGCTGGGGCTGGACCCGCTGGACCCGCTGTTCCGGAACGGTCTCGATCGCCGGCTCGGTCTTCCGCTCACCCAGGAGCGGAACCGCGGGCAGGCCCTTCTTCGCACGCCGGTCCGCGTATGCCTTCGCCGCCGGCGACCCGGGGGTGGGCATCTTGCGGATCACGTAGAACTGCTGCGCCATCGTCCAGATATTGGTCGTGGTCCAGTACACCAGGACGCCGATCGGGAAGTTGATACCACCGATGCCGAACACGAGCGGAAGGATGTAGAGCATGATCTTCTGCTGACGCATGAAGGGGCTCTGCATGGCCTCCTCGGACATGTTCTTGGCCATGATCTGCTTCTGCGTGATGAACTGCGACGCGGTCATCGCGACGATCATGAGCAGGGACAGGATGATGACGCTGATGTTGCCGTCGGCGCCGAAGCTGCCGAGGAAGGTCGAGGAGAGGGGGGCGCCGAAGATCGTGGCGTCGTCGAACTGGCGTACCGAATCCACCTGCAGGGCACCGATGCTCACGCCCTCTTCGCTGGCGCGCGAGACACCGTTCAGCACCCGGAACAGGGAGAAGAAGAACGGCATCTGGATGAGGATCGGCAGGCACGCCGCGAACGGGTTGGTCCCATGCTTCTTGTACAGCGCCATCTGCTCCTGCGTCATGGCCTGGCGCGAGAGCTGGTCCGTCTTGCCCTTGTACTTCTGCTGGAGCTTCCGCAGGTCCGGCTGCAGCGCCTGCATGCCGCGCTGCGCCTTGATCTGCTTCACGAAGACGGGGATCAGTGCCGTCCGGATGACGACGACGAGGCCGACGATGGAAAGCGTCCAGGTCCACCCCGAAGCGGGGTCCATGCCCAGGAAGGAGAAGCCCTCATGGAAAAGGAACATGATCCATGACACGAGCCACTCGAAAGGGAAGAGAACGGTCCCTAGGAAATCCATTGTCAGTCTGCTCCTCGAACCGCGGGGCGGCTTTCGTCATCGTCCGGAATCACCGGGTGGTTCAACACAACTATCGACGGCAGTCTCCCCTCGGGAAAACTCCTGCCACCCTGCGGGACGTGGTCCACGCCGCCGTCGTTCCAGGGATGGCACCGGCCCAGGCGCCTGCCGGCAAGCCACGAGCCGCGGATGACCCCATGGACCGTCACCGCCTCGAGCGCGTACGCCGAGCAGCTCGGGTAGAACCGGCACACCTGCCCGTACAGCGGAGAAACGACCTTCCGGTACGCGATCAGCAGTCCGATCACGGCCAGGCGCGGCAGTCCGATGAGGAACGACACCGCAGTGACAGCGACGCTCTTCACGATACTCTGCCCTGCCTTTCCGCCGTGTCGGAGCCGTCGAGCCTGCGGACCACAGCAGCCAGGCTGCCGGTGAAGTCTTTTCGCAGAGCCGGCCAGTCACTGTCCGCAGCCGCCGGCAGCGCACGGACGACGACGTCGTACCCGTGCGGGTGCGCGACGACCCACTCTGCCGAAGCATGGCGGAGCCTTCTCTTAACGAGGTTGCGGGTGACGGCGTTCCCGACGTTCTTGCCGACGATGAAGCCGACGCGGGAGGGCGAGGATTCCTCGGTCCTGGAGCCGTATAGCACAACGTTCCGGCGCCCTGAGCGGGCGCCGGAACGTACGATACGTGCAAAATCCGCTGCCGTCCGCACCCTGTGGGTCATCGGAAGCACTACGAGGTCCTGTTCACTGTCGTGGCAGGGAGCCCGGTGCCGACGCGATCACCCGAAGGACGCATGGCGTGGGAGGAACCGCTTATGCCGAGAGTTCGGTACGGCCCTTGCCGCGGCGTGCCGACAGGATGGCACGACCAGCGCGGGTGCGCATGCGAAGACGGAAACCGTGCTTCTTGGCACGACGGCGGTTATTCGGCTGAAAAGTCCGCTTGCTCACTGTAGTTACTCCAGAACGATCTTGAGATGCGTCCGGCCCATTGCAACAAGGGGGAAGAACAGACTGACGCGATGAAGGTGTACATCCGACATTCGCGGTGGAGCTGTCACATCCCGAGGCCTCTTAGTACCCGGAAACACCTGTGATGGCATGCGAAATGCAGACATGTTGGACTACATAACGTTAGGGGACGCGGCCGAAGGGCGTCAAACCCGCTGTCACCAGCCTGTGGGTTCGTTTTCCACCACCCTGTGGACAACCGGGGCCCGGGACACACTGCACACAGGGTGGGAGGGCCCGTGTGAGACCCTTCACGATGCCCGCCGAAGCGCTCCAGTCCGCTATCTTCTGCACTTTTCATCCTCTAGTCTTGGCTCCGGTCCGTTTATCCACGGAGTGTGTACAACTCTGTGGATGACGGACCTTTCCGAGTGCGAGCAGTGCAGGCAAGAGAGGTCTTCGTGGGTACAGATGAGGTCAATGACGTCGGGAGCTCCTGGCGTAAAGTCATCCGGACCCTGGAACACGACGACCGAGTAACCCCCCGCCAGCGGGGATTCATGGTCCTGGCCCAGGCCCAGGGACTCATCGGGACCACGATGCTCATCGCCGTCCCGAACGAACTGACCCGCGAGGTCCTGCAGACCCAGCTCAAGGGAGCGCTCGACGAGGCCCTGCGGGAGGTGTTCCGGGAGGACATCCAGTGCGCGTTCGTCATCGACCCCGAACTGACCCCTGTGCAGGAGGAGGCTCCGGAGCCGGAACCCGCGCAGGTGTCGCCGGAACCGAAGGGCGAGACCAAGCCGTCCCCGACGCCGCCCAGCAACTCCCACGAGTTCGGCCGGCTCAATCCCAAGTACATCTTCGACACCTTCGTGATCGGTTCGTCGAACCGTTTCGCACACGCCGCCGCGGTGGCGGTGGCGGAGGCGCCGGCGAAGGCCTACAACCCGCTGTTCATCTACGGCGACTCCGGGCTGGGCAAGACCCACCTCCTGCACGCCATCGGACATTACGCCCGGCACCTCTACACGGGCATCCGGGTGCGGTACGTGAACTCGGAGGAGTTCACCAACGACTTCATCAACTCCATCCGCGACGACGAGGGGTCGAGCTTCAAGCAGACCTACCGCAACGTGGACATCCTGCTCATCGACGACATCCAGTTCCTCTCCGGCAAGGACCGGACCATGGAGGAGTTCTTCCACACCTTCAATGCGCTGCACAACCACAACAAGCAGGTGGTCATCACCTCCGACATGCCGCCGAAGCAGCTCATCGGGTTCGAGGAACGCATGCGGTCGCGCTTCGAGTGGGGACTCCTGACGGACATCCAGCCCCCGGAACTGGAGACGCGCATCGCGATCCTCCGCAAGAAGGCGATCAGCGACAGCCTGAGTGCTCCCGATGACGTCCTCGAATACATCGCCTCCAAGATCGCCACGAACATCCGTGAACTCGAGGGTGCGCTGATCCGCGTCACGGCCTTCGCGAGCCTCAATCGCCAGACCGTCGACGTGAACCTGGCCGAGATCGTCCTGAAGGACCTCATCTCCGACGACGGCGCCCAGGAGATCACGTCGACGGTGATCATGGCGCAGACAGCGGACTACTTCCAGATCAGCATGGAGGAGCTCTGCAGCAAGTCGCGGACCAGGACCCTGGTGACCGCGCGCCAGATCGCCATGTACCTCTGCCGCGAACTGACGGACATGTCCCTGCCCAAGATCGGCCAGGAGCTCGGTGGACGCGACCACACCACGGTCATCCACGCGGACCGGAAGATCCGCGAACTGATGGCGGAGCGGCGGGCCATCTTCAACCAGGTCACCGAACTCACCAACCGGATCAAGCACAAGCAGCGTGAAGCCTGACCCGCACTACCCGAATCACACCCCTGTAATTAACAGGTGTGGACACAGCTGTGGATAACTAGGGGCACATCGCCCCTCAGCCTGAGGAAAAACCCCGTCCTGCCTGTGGATCCGCAGAATGACAAGGATTTCGCCCACAACCGCCGACAGCGGACCGTCGTCCGACCTCACACGTTATCCACAGCCCAGATCCGCGCCGGCGCCGCGCTCAGCGCACTTTTCCACAGAATCCACAGCAGTTATTAACACTACGAACCTTAAACTTCAAAAGTTCTTCAGATAACACTCCACGTTCCGTCCGTGCCCCTTCCGCACCGGTCCCTGCTGCGCCGGACCGGTACCCGGCTAAGCTGTGTCCCAGTAGGGTTGTAGTTCCCCGTGCCCGGACACCTTCCGTGGACGAGCCCGACCCACCATCCGCCGGTGACTCGCCGGGGGCTGTTTTTTTGATCTGTCGAAAGGCGGCACTGCTCCGTGAAATTCAGAGTTGAGCGGGATGTACTTGCGGAGGCTGTGTCCTGGACCGCCCGTTCACTGTCCCCACGACCCCCCGTCCCCGTCCTCGCGGGGCTGCTCATCAAGGCAGAGGGTGGCTCGCTGAGCCTCGCCAGCTTCGATTACGAGATCTCCGCCCGGCTCGAGATCGCCGCCGACGTCCTCGAGGAAGGCACCATCCTCGTCTCGGGACGCCTGCTCGCCGACATCTGCAGGAGCCTGCCCTCCGCGCCCGTCGAAGTGGCGACCGACGGAGCGAAGGTGACACTCACCTGCAGGAACAGCCGGTTCAACCTCGCCACCATGCCCGAGGGCGAATACCCGGAACTGCCGAAGCTGCCCGCTGTCAGCGGGGTCGTGGACGGAGATGCCTTCGCACAGGCGGTGTCCCAGGTGATCATCGCGGCGAGCCGCGACGACACCCTTCCGATCCTCACCGGCGTCCGGATGGAGATCGAGGACGACCTCATCACCCTCCTGGCCACGGACCGCTACCGGCTCGCCCTCCGCGAGGTGTCCTGGAAACCGTCCACTCCCGGGATCTCCACCAGCGCCCTCGTCAAGGCGAAAACCCTCAACGAGGTGGCGAAGACCCTCGGTGGCGCAGGCGACCTGAACATCGCCCTCTCCGACGATTCGGAGCTGATCGGCTTCGAATCGGGCGGGCGGCGGACCACCTCCCTGCTCGTCGACGGCGACTACCCGAAGATCCGTTCGCTCTTCCCCGACAAGACACCCATCCATGCCACCGTGCAGACGAGCACACTCGTCGAAGCCGTGCGCCGCGTCTCGCTCGTCGCGGAGCGGAACACCCCGGTGCGACTGGCATTCCAGGAGGGACAGGTGACCCTCGACGCCGGAACCGGCGAGGACGCCCAGGCGTCGGAAGCCATCGAGGCGACCCTGGACGGCGATGACATCACTGTCGCGTTCAACCCGCACTACCTGAGCGAGGGCCTGGGCGCGTTCAGCAGCCCCTACGTGCGGTTCTCTTTTACCTCACCTCCGAAGCCCGCAGTGATCTCCGCCCAGGATGACGCCTCCGGCGAGGACAGGGAAGACTATAGGTACCTGCTGATGCCCGTGCGGCTGCCCAACCAGTAGCAGCCTCCGCAGGTACCCCGACCGGCCGGACCGCCGGCCGGGCACATCGTCAGAAAGAGAAGCTCATGCATATCGGCCTCATTGGACTCGGAAAAATGGGATTCAACATGAGGGAGCGTCTCCGCGGGAAGGGTATCGAGGTCACCGGCTTCGACCGGAACCCCGACCGCACCGATGTGGCGAACATCGAGGAACTGGTATCGGCACTCCCCGCTCCGCGGATCATCTGGGTGATGGTCCCTGCGGGCCAGATCACCGACGCCGTGGTGAAGGATCTCTCGGAGGCCCTGTCCGAGGGTGACCTCGTCATCGACGGTGGCAACTCGAAGTTCACCGATGACCAGATCCACGCCACGCTGCTCGCGCAGAAGGGCATCCGGTTCCTCGACTGCGGTGTCTCAGGCGGTGTCTGGGGACTCGAGAACGGTTACGGCCTCATGGCGGGCGGGCTGCAGGACGACGTCGAGCGCGCGATGCCGATCTTCGATGCACTCCGTCCCGACGGTGACCGTGCCGAGAGCTTCGTCCACGTGGGTGATGTGGGAGCCGGACACTACGCCAAGATGGTCCACAACGGGATCGAGTACGGGCTCATGCAGTCCTACGCCGAGGGTTACGAGCTGCTCGAGGCCAAGGACATCGTCAAGGACGTCCATGGCACGTTCGCCGCATGGCAGAAGGGCACCGTGGTGCGGTCCTGGCTTCTCGACCTCCTGGTCAAGGCCGTGCAGGAGGACCCCGGACTGTCGAAGATCGCCGGTTACGTCGAGGATTCGGGTGAAGGCCGGTGGACCGTCGAGGAGGCCATCGCCAATTCCGTCCCGGCTCCGGCCATCACTGCCGCCCTGTTCGCGCGATTCGCCTCCCGGCAGGAGGACTCGCCCTCCATGAAGATGGTCGCGGCGCTCCGCAACCAGTTCGGCGGCCACGCGGTGAAGCCGGCCGAACCGAAACCCGAGTAGGCAGTTCCCGGTGTACGTGGAGCACCTCTCACTCACCGGGTTCCGGAGCTACGAGCAGCTCGACACGGCGATCGAACCCGGGATCACGGTGTTCGTCGGGCCCAACGGCGTGGGGAAGACCAACATCGTCGAGGCCATCGGCTATCTGGCGACCCTGTCCTCGCACCGTGTCAGCAGCGACAAGCCGCTGATCCGTTTCGGCCAGGACCGCGCGATCATCCGCGGCAGGTTCGTCCGGGGTACCCAGCGCACCGGCGTCGAAGTCGAGATCAACGCGGAATCCGGCAACCGCGCCAGGATCAACAGGGCCAACCCCGTGCGTGCGCGGGACGCGGCAGGGATCCTCAAGACCGTCCTCTTCGCTCCCGAGGACCTCTCGCTCGTCAAGGGTGATCCCTCCGGACGGCGCCGGTACCTCGACGAGGTGATGGTCTCCCTGCTCCCGCACCAGACGGCGCTGCGGGCGGACTACGAGCGGGTGCTCAAGCAGCGCAACGCCCTGCTCAAGTCGGCGCGGGCCGCCGGACGGTTCTCGACAGGCCACGAAGCCACCCTCGACGTGTGGGACCAGCACCTCGCCGAGGCCGGCGCACGCCTGCTGTCCGCCCGGCTCCTCCTCGTCGACCTGCTCCGTCCCCACGTCCAGCGCGCCTACAAGGAGTTGACGGACGGGTCGAAGGTCGCTGATATCGCGTACGTCTCCAGCGTCTCGTCCACCGGGATCGCGGTAGATGACGACGGAGCGGAGGCGACGCACGGCGCCTCCGCGGACGGACTGAGGGACCTCGAGCTGCCGGCGCTCACGGAACTGTTCGTCGAGAGCCTGCTCCGCCACCGGAAGAAGGAACTGGACCGTGGCATCTCACTCGTGGGTCCGCACCGCGACGAGCTCGGACTCCTGCTGGGCGGGGCCCCGGTCAAGGGCTACGCATCGCACGGAGAGACATGGTCCATGGCCCTCGCCCTCCGGCTGGCCTCCTACTATCTGCTCCTTGAGGAGGACCACACCCCGGGTGGCGACCCGGTCCTGATCCTCGACGACGTGTTCGCGGAACTCGACGCACAGCGGCGGACGCGCCTGGCCGCCATCGTGGCTCCTGCCGAACAGGTGCTGGTCACCGCGGCAGTGGGCGACGACATCCCTGCGGCGCTCCTCGGACGCCAGATCCACGTGACCCCGGGCGCCCTTGCCGGTTCCGACACCGAAACCGGTTTCAGCGTCGACGCCGGTCCGGACACCGAAGCCGGTCCCACGGACGAGCACCGGGACCTCCCACCGGACCTCCCATTGGACCTCCCCTCAGGAGAGGCTCATGCCTGAGGACCGCGAGGAGGAACCGGCATCCGGTGCGGGAAAGGACCCTCGGCGGGGATCCGATCCGGACCGCGGCGACGACGGTGAACCCGGCCGGGCGGGCGCCGAGGAGTTCCCCGCGCAGGATGCTCCGCAGGCTCTGCTCAACCGGCTGCGCAGCGCATCGGAGGCCCGGGGCACCCCCCGCGGACCGGCGGCGAAGCAACCGGGGAAGACACCGCGACGCCGGTACTCACCCGAACCGGTCTACGGAGGACGCGACCCGGAAGGCGTGGGCAACGTGTTCTCCCGGATGCTCGCCGAGCGCGGCTGGAGGTCACCGGTGGCCATCGGGTCGGTCCTGTCCCGCTGGGACGAGATCGTCGGAACGGACATCGCGGCCCATTGCGTACCCGAGAGCTTCGACGCCGACACCGTCCTCGTCCGCTGTGATTCGACCGCCTGGGCCACCCAGCTGCGCCTCATCGCACCGGAGGTACTGCGGCGGTTCGAGGCCGAACTCGGTGCCGGCGTCGTGAAGCGACTCTCCGTGATCGGCCCCGCCGCGCCGAGCTGGCGCAAGGGTGGGCGCACGGTCAAAGGTCGCGGTCCCCGCGATACCTACGGGTGAGCTGACAGCGCAATCCCGGGTCCTCTGGACGGCCTGTAGGGCAATCGGGGGTCCCCCCGGCGTATCGGTCCTCATGGAAGGACCCGCTATGGGCTCTGAACCCGCTTTATTGGCCGGTGAGGGGCGGTTGGTGCGCTCCCGCAACCATCCGCAGGGTAGAATAGTAGGAGATTCATGTGGTCTATCCAGCTGAGGAGCCGTCTACGCCTGTGGCACACGAGAACGAGTTGAACGCAAGTGATGTGTTGATCGGCGAGGGCGAGTCCCCCATTCTGGAGGCCGCGACCGAACACGCGTACGGCGCCAGTGAGATCACCGTCCTCGAAGGACTGGAAGCGGTCCGCAAACGACCCGGCATGTACATCGGGTCCACCGGCCCGCGCGGCCTCCACCACCTCGTCTACGAAGTCGTGGACAACTCGGTGGACGAGGCGCTCGCCGGGTACTGCGACCACATCGAGATCACGCTCCAGGCCGACGGCGGCGTCAAGGTCGTCGACAACGGGCGTGGCATCCCCGTCGACATGCACCCCACCGAGGGCCGGCCCACGGTTGAGGTCGTCATGACCATCCTCCACGCCGGCGGCAAGTTCGGTGGCGGCGGGTACGCGGTGTCGGGTGGCCTGCACGGCGTCGGTATCTCCGTCGTCAATGCCCTGTCCAAGCGCGTCGAGACCGAGGTCCGCCGCCAGGGACACGTCTGGCGCCAGTCCTTCAGGGACGGTGGCAAGCCGTTCGGTGAACTGAGGAAGGGTGAGGAGACCTCGGAGACCGGGACCACCCAGACGTTCTACCCGGACGACGCGATCTTCGAGAGCACCGAGTTCGACTTCGAGACCCTCCGCGCGCGATTCCAGCAGATGGCGTTCCTCAACAAGGGACTGCGCATCACGCTGACTGACGAGCGGGTCGACGCCGTACAGACCGACGAGGTCACCGAGGTCGAGAACGCGCAGGAGTCCGACGGCGAGCCGAAGCACCGGGCCGTGGTGTATTTCTACGAGAACGGGCTGCTGGACTACGTCCGGCACCTCAATTCGTCCAAGCGCGTGGACGTCGTCCACCCCGACGTGATCGCCTTCGAGACGGAGGACACGGACCGGACCATGTCCGTCGAGATCGCGCTGCAGTGGACGTCGGCGTACTCCGAGAGCGTGCACACCTACGCGAACACGATCAACACGCACGAGGGTGGCACCCACGAAGAGGGCTTCCGTGCGGCCATGACCACGCTGATCAACAAGTACGCACGCGAGAAGAACATCATCAAGGAGAAGGACGACAACCTCACGGGTGACGACATCCGTGAGGGCCTGACCGCCGTCATCTCCGTCAAGCTGTCGGAGCCTCAGTTCGAGGGCCAGACGAAGACGAAGCTCGGCAACTCCGAGGTCAAGGGATTCGTGCAGCGCGTCGTCACCGACCAGCTCGGTGACTGGCTGGAGCGCAACCCGGGGCCGGCCCGCGACGTCATCCGCAAGTCCATCCAGGCATCCCAGGCACGCCTCGCGGCTCGCAAGGCGCGCGAGTCCACGCGGCGCAAGGGGCTGCTGGAGTCCGGCGGTATGCCGGGCAAGCTCAAGGACTGCCAGTCCAAGGACCCCGCACGGTCCGAGATCTACATCGTGGAGGGCGACTCGGCCGGTGGCTCGGCCGTCCGGGGACGCAACCCCGAGACCCAGGCCATCCTCCCGCTCCGCGGGAAGATCCTGAACGTGGAGCGGGCGCGCCTCGACCGCGCCCTCGGCAACAGCGAGGTCCAGGCCATGATCACCGCGTTCGGTGCGGGGATCGGCGAGGACTTCAACGTGGACAAGGCCCGGTACCACAAGATCGTGCTCATGGCCGACGCGGACGTGGACGGCCAGCACATCACCACCCTGCTGCTCACGCTGCTGTTCCGCTACATGCGGCCGCTTATCGAGAACGGTTTCGTGTACCTCGCCCAGCCTCCGCTGTACCGGATCAAGTGGTCCAACGCGAAGCACGACTACGTGTTCAGTGACCGTGAGCGTGACGAGGTCATCAAGATGGGCCTGGCCAACAACCAGCGCCTGCCCAAGGACAACGGGATCCAGCGCTACAAGGGTCTCGGCGAGATGGACTACACGGAACTGTGGGAGACCACGATGGATCCGGACCACCGCACGCTGCTCCAGGTCACCATGGACGACGCCGCCGCCGCGGACCAGGTGTTCTCGGTGCTCATGGGCGAGGACGTGGAGTCCCGCCGTAACTTCATCCAGCAGAACGCCAAGGACGTGCGTTTCCTGGATATCTAGTGTGTGTCTCCGGCATTCTGCCGGCGCAACGAAATTCGCTCGTTCCTCGCGAATATTAAAGCGCCTACACAGAATGTCGGAACCACCCACGGCTCGGTCACGCGGTATCGCAGCACACAGACATGACGAACGGAACTGATTCATGAGTGACGACATCACCGGCAACGGACCGGACGAGCCTCTCGAGGGCGAGGTCCTGACGGACCGCGTCGAGCAGGTCGACCTGCAGACCGAGATGCAGCGGTCCTACCTCGACTACGCGATGGCCGTCATCGTCGGCCGGGCCCTGCCCGACGTCCGCGACGGACTGAAGCCCGTCCACCGCCGCGTCCTCTACGCGATGTTCGACGGTGGCTACCGCCCCGACCGCTCGTTCAACAAGTGTGCCCGCGTGGTCGGCGAGGTCATGGGCCAGTACCACCCGCACGGTGATTCCGCGATCTACGACGCCCTCGTCCGCCTGATCCAGGACTGGACCATGCGCTACCCGCTCGCCCTCGGCCAGGGGAACTTCGGCTCGCCCGGCAACGACGGCGCGGCCGCACCCCGGTACACCGAGACGAAGATGGCCCCGCTCGCCATGGAGATGGTGCGAGACATCGACGAGGAGACCGTCGACTTCCAGGACAACTACGACGGCAAGAACCAGGAACCGACCATCCTGCCGTCGCGGTTCCCGAACCTGCTCGTCAACGGGTCCTCCGGCATCGCCGTCGGCATGGCCACCAACATCCCGCCGCACAACCTGCGCGAGGTCGCCGACGGCGTCCAGTGGTACCTGGAGAACCCGGGCGCCACCAAGGAGGAACTGCTCGAGGCCCTGATCGCCCGCATCAAGGGACCCGACTTCCCCACCGGAGCGCAGATCCTGGGGCACAAGGGCATCGAGGACGCCTACCGGACCGGCCGCGGCTCCATCACGATGCGCGCCGTCGTCAACGTCGAGGAGATCCAGAACCGCACCTGCCTCGTCGTCACGGAACTGCCCTACCAGGCCAACCCGGACAACCTGGCGATCAAGATCGCCGAACTGGTCAAGGACGGCAGGATCAGCGGCATCGCCGATCTGCGCGACGAGACCTCCGGGCGTACCGGGCAGCGCCTCGTGATCGTGCTGAAGCGCGACGCCGTCGCCAAGGTGGTGCTCAACAACCTCTACAAGCACACGCAGCTGCAGGACAACTTCAGCGCGAACATGCTCGCGATCGTCGATGACGTCCCCCGCACCCTGAGCCTCGACGCGTTCATCCGCCACTGGGTGAACCACCAGCTCGAGGTCATCGTGCGCCGCACCCGGTACAGGCTGCGCAAGGCGGAGGAGGAGGCCCACATCCTCCGCGGGCTCCTGAAGGCGCTCGACGCCCTGGACGAGGTCATCGCCCTGATCCGCGCGTCCTCCACCACCGAGCAGGCACGCGACGGCCTCATGGAACTGCTCTCCATCGACGAACTGCAGGCCACGGCCATCCTGAACATGCAGCTCCGGCGCCTCGCGGCCCTGGAGCGGCAGAAGATCCAGGACCGCCATGCCGAACTCGAGTCCATGATCACCGAGTTCAACCGCATCCTCGCGTCCGAGGACGTGCAGCGCGGCATCGTCAGCACGGAGCTCGCGGACATCGTGGCGAAGTACGGCGACGACCGCCGCACCGAGATCCTCATGGGCTACGACGGTGACATGAGCATGGAGGACCTCATCCCCGAGGAGGAGATGGTCGTCACCATCACCCGCGGCGGCTACGTCAAGCGCACCCGCAGCGACAACTACCGCCAGCAGGCGCGCGGCGGCAAGGGCATCAAGGGTGCGCAGCTGCGGGGGGACGACGTCGTCGAGCACTTCTTCGTCACCACCACGCACCACTGGCTGCTGTTCTTCACGAACCTCGGCCGCGTCTACCGTGCCAAGGCGTACGAGCTCGTGGAGGCGGCTCGCGACGCCAAGGGCCAGCACGTCGCCAACCTGCTCGCCTTCCAGCCCGACGAGACCATCGCGCAGGTCCTGGACCTGCGCGACTACCAGCAGTCGCCCTTCCTCGTACTCGCGACGAAGCGCGGACTGGTCAAGAAGACCCGGCTCGAGGACTACGACACCAACCGCACCGCCGGCGTGATCGCGATCAACCTCCGCGACAACGACGAGCTCGTCTCAGCGCAGCTCGTCTCGAGCGAGGACGACATCATGCTGGTCTCCCGCAAGGGGCAGTCGCTCCGTTTCACCGCTGACGACGACGCCCTGCGGCCCATGGGCCGTGCGACGTCGGGCGTGACGGGCATGAAGTTCCGCGACGACGACGAGCTGCTCGCTGCCAACGTCGTCACCGACGACTCGTACGTGTTCATCGTGACCGAGGGTGGTTTCGCGAAGCGGACGAAGGTCGACGACTACCGCGTGCAGGGCCGTGGAGGGCTCGGCATCAAGGTCGCCAAGCTCGCCGAGGAGCGCGGCGACCTCGTCGGCGCCCTCGTGGTGCAGGAGGAGGACGAGGTGCTGGTCGTCATGGGCGGCGGCAAGGTCGTCCGCTCCGCCGTCGCCGGTGTACCCGCCAAGGGCCGCGACACGATGGGTGTGATCTTCGCGAAGCCCGACAAGACCGACCGCATCATCGCGGTGGCGCGGAACAGTGAGCGGAGCGTCGCCGTCGAGGAGGGACTCATCGAGGATCCCGCCGAGGCGAGCCCCGACGTGGAGGTCATCGATACGGTCACGCCTCAGCAGGATCCTGCGGAGTTCACAGCCGATGAAGTACGGTTGTCGACAGAGGAAACGGCTGAGCCTGACGCTGAGTCGCCGGAACACGGAGGTACTGAGTGAGCTCGGCCAACACCAACCCGCGATCTACCAGCGGACAAGTGAGAACGCCTGGGGCTCCTCCGCGCGTCAACGCCCCCGCACGTCCAACCCAGCGCCCGGCCTCCGCGGGTGCGCAGGCAGCGCGCCCCGGGCAGCGGCCCGGGCTCGTGAAGCCCGCGCCGAAGGCCAAGGCCCGCAAGGCCCGCCTGCTCGTGAGCAAGGTGGACCCCTGGTCCGTCCTCAAGATGTCCTTCCTGCTCTCGGTCGCACTCGGCATCGTGACGGTCGTCGCGTCCTTCGTGATCTGGACGGTCCTGGACCTGACGGGCATCTTCGACGGCGTCAACGCGCTGCTGCGAGAGATCGCAGGGTCCGAGAGCGGTGGCTTCGACCTCCGCCAGTTCGCCTCGCTGCCGCAGGTGCTGTCCTTCGCGACCATCATCGCGGTGGTGAACGTGGTGCTCCTGACCGCTCTCGCCATGCTGTCGGCGGTGCTCTACAACATCTCCTCCACCCTGGTCGGCGGTATCGGCGTCACGCTGACCGACGATTAGGACACCGGCCCCTTCGGCGCCCGCGGGCGATTTGAAGAATGCCGAGCCACTACTGTAAAGTCGTATCTCGGCCCGAAGAGGTATCGGGGCGTATAGCTCAGGCGGTTAGAGCGCTTCGCTGATAACGAAGAGGTCCCAGGTTCAAGTCCTGGTACGCCCACGGATCCACCACCGGCAGGTGACGGCAAGGAGAGTGTTGTGAAGAAGTTGCTCATCGTGGCAGCGGCCGCAGCGAGTCTCCTGGCGTTCAAGCGGTGGCAGGATTCAGAGAAGAGCAAAGGCGTCTGGAGCAATGCGACGGACGACGTAGCGTAGCAAGGATCAGCGTCCGGTGAAGGTATGCCGGCCGCGGCCCGATTCGGGGGCATGGCGCAATTGGTAGCGCACCTGCTTTGCAAGCAGGGGGTTCGGGGTTCGAGTCCCCGTGCCTCCACCGAAAGGAAGTCCCGGTCATCGACCGGGACTTTCTGCGTTGAGGGGCCCATTACGGCGCCGGGTACGGCGTGCCATAGGGTTGCCGCGTGACCATCTTCCTCTCGATCCTCGGCGTCATCGGGGTCTCGGCCTCGGGGCCGATCATGGCGGCGACCGCCGCGCCGGTCCTGGCGATCGCGTTCTGGCGGAACCTGCTCGGGGCTCTGCTCATGGGCGGGCCGGCCGCGGTCTCCAAGAGAGCCGAATTCGCGGCCCTGACCTCCGCGGACCTCCGGCGGCTGGCTATCGCCGCCACAGCGCTCGCCCTGCACTTCGCGTGCTTCATCACGGCTCTCAAGCTCACTTCGGTGGCAGCGGCCACAGCCCTCGTCTGCCTGCAGGTGGCATGGATCGCGCTGTTCGACGCCCTGCGCGGGTCCCGGCCCCAGAAGGCCGTGGTGGCAGGGCTGGGTGTCGCGTTCATCGGTGTCGTCGTCATCACGGGATTCGACCTCTCCCTGTCCCCGGACGCACTCCTCGGCGATGTCCTCGCCCTTGCCGGCGGGGCGCTTGCGGGCGTCTACCAGATGGCCGGCGCCTCCGCCCGCCGGACGCTGTCCACGGGGACCTACACGACGCTGTGCTACGGCGCCTGCGCCGTGATCCTGCTGGTGCTGTGCGCCGTGACACGCCAGCCGATCGTCGGCTTCCCTCCGGCGGCCTGGGCGGGCATCCTCGCCGTGACCCTCATGGCACAGATCATGGGCCACTCCGTGTTCAACCACCTCCTCGCCGTGATGAGCCCCCTCGTCGTCTCCATGATCATCCTGCTCGAGATCCCGGGGGCCGCCATCCTCGCGGCCGTGTTCCTCGAGGAGACGCTCCCTGCGGGGACGTACGGCGGGCTCGCTCTGATCCTCGTGGGCCTCGCCGTCGTGATCCGCGGACAGCAACGACGGCGGGGCCGCCGACCACTGGCCGAGGAAGCAGCGGCCGGTCCCCCGCCGGGACTCGGTGGCGAATAGTCCTGGTGGAGAATATGTAGGTAGGCGCATACTTCCCGGAAGACGAAGGGACCCCCGGCACACGGCCGGGGGTCCCTTCATAGGCGGTGCTGCTGTCAGACCTTGGGGTCCTCCGTGGGCTCAGCGGCGTGCTTCGCACCGTCGGTGTCCTTGGCCGTGTCCTTGGCCTTGACCGTGTCCTTGGCCGGAGTGGATGCCGAAGGGGCAGCATCGGCGTTCGTGGTCGCGGTGGCCGCGGGGACCTCGCCCGACGACGCCGCGGCGCGGTCGGCCGCCTCCTTGATGCTGATGACGGCATCCTTCGCGTTCTGCGACTTCTGGGTCGTTGCGGGACCCGCCGTCGCCTTCATCGGTGCAGGAGTCTTCCAGGGGTCCTGGACGGGCCGGGACGCGCGCCACGCGGCCACAGCGGCGACGACCGCGGCCGCGATGATGCCGAAGACCGGCCAGCCCTTGCCGGAGCTGCGGCTCTGGTTCTTCCTGAGGTCCTTCGACGCCTGCATGGTCGCGGCGACGAGGCGCTTCTGTGCCTTCCTGGCGGCCTTCTTATCGCCCGTGACCCGGGTGACGGCCTTCTCCACGACGGGCGGCACGGTTGCAGCCGCGAGCGAGCGGGATGCCGTGTCGGCTGCCTCGCCGAGCTTGGCGGACAGCGCGGGAAGGTACTCGTCGACGACCCTGCCCTTCGCGGTGTTGAGCACCGGTGTGGCCTTGTCGAGCGTCTCCTGGATCTTCGGGGTGGTGTCGTCGATCACCTGGGTGATCCGTGGTCCCACCTTGTCGATGCTCTCCTGGATGAGGGGGGTGACGACGGCGACACCTCCGGCGAGTCCTGTCGTCGCCTTGCGGACCGTGTCCTGGAGGGCCGGCTTGGCGGTCTCCAGTCCCTTCTCCCAGCGCGGCTTCGCCCAGCCGTAGGCGGCATCGACGTGAGGTGTCGCCCAGTCCCGTGCTGCTGCTACTCCGGCAGCAGCCGCCAGACCGAGAGCGACGCCTTCCTCGAGTTCGTGGTTGGTGCGTACGTTCTTCTTCACAAAAACCTCCAGGGGATGGTTGTTCGTTTTGATCAGCCTACGTTGCATCGTCGTGGGGGTGCTATCCGGGGGCGGTGCAGGGACGTTCGAAAGGCGGCGTTTCACTGTGCGCGGAATGGGACCACTCCAGCTTATTGTCGGGAGGCGCGTGGAAGAATGGCCCAATGACTGCTATTCCGACAGCAAAAGCGACCATCCACACCAACCAGGGCGATATCGAGGTCAACCTCTTCGGGAACCATGCCCCGAAGACGGTGAAGAACTTCGTGGGCCTCGCGACGGGTGAGATCACCTGGACCCACCCGCAGACCGGTGAGGAGAGCAACGCCCCCCTCTACAACGGCACCGTGTTCCACCGCATCATCAAGGACTTCATGATCCAGGGTGGCGATCCCCTCGGCCAGGGCATCGGCGGACCGGGCTACAAGTTCGACGACGAGATCAATCCCGACCTCACCTTCAACGAGCCCTACAAGCTGGCCATGGCCAACGCTGGCCTCCAGGGCGGACGCGGCACCAACGGTTCGCAGTTCTTCATCACCTCCGTGCCCACCACCTGGCTGCAGGGCAAGCACACCATCTTCGGTGACGTCACCGACGAGGAATCCCGCAAGGTGGTCGACAAGCTGAACGCCATCGCCACCGATATGAGGGACAAGCCCCTCGACGACGTCGTGATCGACAGCATCACCGTGGAACAGCTCTAACCGAATGTCCTACGGTGTCCCCGCGCCCGACGCCGCCGGCCAGGAGGCGCCGGTCTGCCCCCGGCACGCGGATCGGGTCAGCTATGTGCGGTGCCAGCGGTGCGGACGTCCGGCCTGTGCCGAGTGCCAGCGCCCGGCGGCGGTCGGGTTCCAGTGCGTGGACTGCGTCCGTGAGCAGGCCGCCGCCACCCCGACCCGCAAGACCGCGTTCGGCGGCGTCTCGCGCGGGGACACCCCGGTGGTCACCTACACGCTGATCGGTCTCTGCGTGGTGGTGTTCCTGTTGCAACTCGTGATCCCGGGAATCACCCGGTCCTTCACCTACGCCCCGGTGTTCACCGCCGGTATCGCGGGCGTGATCCCGGCAGAGCCGTGGCGCATGCTCACCGCGGCCTTCCTCCACTCCCAGAGCTCGTTCCTACACATCGCCTTCAACATGTACGCGCTCTACATCCTCGGGAAGGTGCTCGAGCCTGCCATGGGTCGGGCGCGGTTCCTGGCCCTGTACCTCATCTCCGCCGTCGGAGGGTCCATCGGCGTCCTGCTGCTCAGCGGGAACCCGCTGCAGGGGGTGGTCGGTGCGTCCGGTGCCGTGTTCGGGCTCTTCGGAGCGCTGTTCATCGTGCAGCGGAAGCGCGGTGGCGACGTCCGCCAGATCGTCGTCCTGATCGCGATCAACGCCGTGCTCGGATTCGTGGTCCCCGGCATCGCCTGGCAGGCCCACCTGGGTGGCCTCGTAGCGGGGGCTGCCTGCGCAGCGGCCATAGCCTACGCTCCGCGCGGGAAGCGGCAGGCGAGGACGCAGGTGCTCGGTCTGGGCGGCGTCGTCGTCCTGCTCGCCCTGCTGACCTTCGTGGGAGTCTCCCGCCTTCCGATCTAGGGCTGTGCAACGACGGAGGAGCCGGTACCCGGGTACCGGCTCCTCCGTCGTTGTCCACACCCCTTATCCACACGGGGGATAACTTACACACATGTAATTCCACACCTGTGGATAAGCAGGGCCCGGAATCACGCGGGAATCCGTGAATCATCAACAATCCCATGCACATCTGTGGATAACTTCATACACAGCGTGTGTACAGAACCGACAGGGGCCGTGTGGGGCTCCGAGCCGACGGTCCGGTGGCTGCTGCCTGGAGTCACCGCCAGCGCGTCGTCATGAGGAAGCCCACGATCGCGACGCCGAAGCCGACGAGGATGTTCCACGATCCCCAGGCGGCGACAGGGAGGGTGGCCTCGGAGATGTAGAACGTGATGATCCAGAGCAGGCCGATGATCATGAGCCCGAACATCACGGGCTTGTACCAGACCGGGTTCGGCTTGGGCTGCGACGACTTCACGGAGGGCGCAGCGGCGCCGGCTCTCTTGCGGGGCTTCGATTCGGGCACGGGTTCTCCTCGACGGGGTGCGACTGGGGGTCAGTGGCACCGGTAGCTCGGTGGGCGGCCCCGACGCGCTCCCTCCCGCGGGTTATCCTGTGGGAAGAATTTCATCCGGCCGGTTCTCCGAACGATTCTAGCCAAGATCGATCGTGTACCGGTGCATCCCGAGCGGCAGGAGCGGCAGTGGCCAGGTCGACCATGGACGCCGCGCCCGTTCAGCGGGTGGGACGCCCCCCTCGGACGCGCCGCCGTCGTACCCCCTTCCAGATGGCCGCGCAGGTCCTGGGCGAACTCCTGATCACCGCCGGGGTGATCCTGCTGCTGTTCGTGGGCTGGGAGCTCTGGTGGACCAACATCGACTCCGGCATCAAGCAGGAGCAGGCCCTCGAGGAGTTCTTCTCCGACGCGCCGCCGATCACGGCTCCGGATCCCGCGGACGAGGGAGCCGATGCACCCCCGCCCGGGGACTTCGGTGACCCGGCCGTCCTCCCGCAGGAGGACCTCGTGGGGACCTTCGGCGTCGTCTACATCCCGCGCTTCGGCGAGAACTATTCCAGGCCCGTCACCTCCGGCGTGGGGATCGACGTGCTGGACAACCTGGGACTCGGCCACTATCCCGGCTCGGGTGCACCGGGTGAGGTGGGGAACTTCGCGCTCGCGGGCCATCGCCAGACCCACGGCCAGGTCCTCGACCAGATCCACACCCTGGTACCGGGAGACCGGATCTACGTACAGACACGGGACGGGTACTACACCTACGTCTTCCGCAATACCGAGATCGTCCTGCCGGACCGCGTGGACGTCATCGCACCGGTGCCCACCCAGCCGGATGCCCGCCCGCAGGACAGGATCATGACGATGACCAGCTGCAATCCGCGCTTCGGCGCGCAGGAGCGTATTATTGCTTACTCGGTGCTGGACTCCTGGCGCCCCGCCGACGCGGGCCCACCCCCCGAGATCGCGGAGACCGTGGCCCGCGCAGCAGGACAGGGGTAGCAGCGATGTACGGATGGATCTTCCGGGCACTACCCGGTCCGCTCTGGATGCGCATCATCCTGTCGGTGATGCTGGTCCTCGCGGCCGTCATGGTGCTCATGGTCTTCGTGTTCCCCTGGGTCTCGCAGTTCAGCCCGCTCACAGATTCGACGATTGGTTCCCCCTAGCTCATGTCTGACTCCACCCGCATCCTCGTCGTCGACAACTACGACAGCTTCGTCTACACCCTCGTGGGCTACCTGCAGGAGCTCGGCGCGGAGACCACAGTGGTCCGGAACGACGACGTCACCCTTGCCGAGGCGCAGGACATGGCCGCGTCCCGCGACGGCGTCCTGATCTCCCCGGGTCCGGGCACGCCGGCCGACGCCGGCGTGTGCGTGGACCTCATCAGGTGGTGTGGTGAGCACGGCAAGCCGATGCTCGGGGTGTGCCTCGGCCACCAGGCACTCGCCGAGGCCTACGGAGGGACCGTGACGCACGCCCCGGAGCTCATGCACGGCAAGACGTCCCTCGTGGAACACGATGCGACGAGCGTCTTCGCCGGTCTCCCCTCTCCGGTCACCGCGACGCGCTACCACTCGCTCGCAGCGGTCAGTGACGACGTCCCGGCGGACCTCACCGTCACGGCCCGCACGGCGAGTGGCATCATCATGGGTCTCGAGCACAGGACGGCGCCGCTGTGCGGCGTCCAGTTCCATCCGGAGTCGGTGCTGACCGAGGGCGGCTACCAGATGCTGGGCAACTGGCTGGAGTCCCTCGGGCTCGAGGGTGCCGCTGCCACGGCCGCCGGGCTGAGCCCGCTCATCGCACGCTAGCCTCTGCGCCCACGCGTCGTCCTGGTGGCGTCGCGCGCGACGGAGTACGAGCTGTCGGGTCCGCTGCACCCCCGAAACCGGGCATGACCGCCGTGAAGGTCCCGGCCTCACCGGGATCCGGGAGTGGCCGGCGGGTCCGGGTGCCGACCGGAGGGTGTCCTAGTCGCCGCCCTCGGTGGGGCGTGGATCCGACGGCTCGCCGGTGGTCGCGGTCGGACGGCTGGCCGGCGTCGTCGAAGGTGCGGGAGCCGGTTCCGCCGGTGGCGCCGTCGCGACGGTCAGGACGATCTCCGTCCCCTGGTCCACCTCGGACCGGGCCGGTGCCGACTGTGCGGTGACGATCCCCGGGGCCACGACGCTGTTCTCGACCTCACGGACCGCGAACGGCAGTTTCACCGCCGGGTCCGCCAGGAGGGCCTGCGCCTGCTCGAGGGTGAGATCCGTCAGCAGGGGCATGGTCACCTTCCCGTTGGACAGCACCAGGTCCACCGCGCTGCCGACCGGCACCGACTGGCCGGCCTGCGGATTCGTGGTGATGACCCTGCCGTCCGTGACGTCGGCGCTGGTCTCCTCCGTGATCCTGCCGCCCCGCAGCCCGAGGACCTCGAGCGCATCGCGGGCGGACGCCTCGGTGAGTCCGGCGAGGGTATCGGGCAGCACCACGTTGGCCGGTCCCAGCGAGACCGTGATGTTGACGCGTGACTCCCGGTCCACGGACGCCCCCGCGGCAGGATCGGACTCGATGACGTCCCCCTCGTCGACCGATGCGTTGTACTCCTCGTCGGTCGAGGGCACGAGACCGGCGTCCACGATGGCATCCGTCGCGTCGGCCTCGGTCAGGCCGACGAGGTCGGGCACGCTGACGGTGGTCGCCGCCTCCTGGGAGGCGCGGTCGTCCGCGACGTTGTTCAGGACCACGTAACCGCCCGCGAGCACGAGCAGGACCGCCACGAAGAAGACGGTGATCCACGCGGTCCGCGAGGACCTGCGCCGCCGGTCGTGGTGCTGGTCCACCGGATCGCCCGAGCTCAGGACGTCGAGCCGCCCGTCGTCCTCGGGGTGATCCGGGAGGTCATGACCCCCCGGGGCCCTGCCTGTCGAATGGGTCTGCAGATCGGCGGCGAACGGGGCCGCAGCACCACGGCCCGCGTGCCGGTGGGGTGCCGTGACATCCATTGCCACGGTCGGTGCCGCTGCCGCAACGGCGGGGACGGCGATGCCGCGTGCGGCGTCGAGCAGCGCCCTGCGGAAGGACAGGGCGTCTTGGAAGCGGTGGTCGCGGTCCTTCTGCAGCGCCCTGACGAGGACGGAGTCGAGGGCGGGCGTGACGTCGGGGTTGAGGCTGCTGGCGGAGGGAGGATCCTCCCGGACGTGCTGGTAGGCGACGGACACGGGGCTGTCCCCGATGAAGGGCGGCCGGCCGGTGAGCAGCTCGAAGAGCAGGCAGCCCGCGGAGTACAGGTCCGCTGCGGGCGTCCACCGTCTCACCGCGGGCCTGTTCCGGGGAGAGGTACTGGGCCGTGCCGAGGACGGCCTGCGTCTGTGTCATCGTGGCCTGCGAATCGGCCATGGCGCGGGCGATGCCGAAGTCCATGACCTTCACCCCGCCGTCGGGCGTGATCATGACGTTGGCCGGCTTGATGTCACGATGGACGATCCCCGCCTTGTGGCTGTAGTCCAGGGCGCCCAGCACCCCGACGAGGTAGGTGACGCTCTCCTCGGGTGTCAGGTCGCCCGCCTTGACGTGATCGCGCAGGGTCCGCCCGGCAACGTACTCCATGACGATGAACGGGACCCGGACCTCGTGTTCCGGCCGGTCGGGGATCTCCTCCTCGCCCGTGTCGTACACCGCGACGATGGTGGGGTTGTTGAGCCCCGCCACGGCCTGGGCCTCTCTCCGGAACCGGGACTGGAACAGCGGATCGCGCGCGAGGTCCGCGCGCAGCACCTTGATGGCCACCGACCGACCCAGGCGGAGGTCGCGGCCGAGGTGCACGTCGGCCATGCCGCCGCGCCCGATCAGCTCGCGGACCTCGTACCGCCCGTTGAGGATGCGGTCGGTGGTCATCACTCCGTGCCCTTCCGGCCCGGCATCATCCCGCGGATCATGGCCCTGTGGTCGCCGTGGGCGACGCCGCGGGAGTCGGCGGCGGGGTGGGTGCCTGGGTGGGGGGCGGACCGGAGGAGACGACGTAGTCCACCTCCGTGCCGGGGGGAAGAACGGCTCCTGGCCCGGGACTGAGACGGATCACGGTGCCCACCGGCTGCTGCGACTCCTCGCTTCCCACGTTCACCGGCCTGAGACCGAGGCCCACGAGGATCTGCTCAACGGCGGCGGCATCCTGTCCCTGCAACCCGCCCGGGACGGTCACGTCCTCGACCGGCTCGGGGCCGTCGGAGACGACGAGGGTGATCGTGGTGGGAGGGACCTGGGCCCCGCTCGGATTGATGTCGAGGACGATGCCCTGGTCCTGCTCCGCGAACTGCCTCTCGATGTTCACCCCGAATCCCAGGTTGATGAGCCGCTGGGTCGCCTCCGCCTCGGTGATGCCCCTGTACTCGCTCGGCGAGAGGATGACTTCCTCCGGCCCGCTCGTCGTCTGCTCCGGGGTCGGCGCGGGAGAGCTGGACGACGGCGACGGCGACGGCGTGGACGCGCGGGACCGTGACGGCGTGGCGCTCGCGGACGTGCTCGACTCCACCGGTGCGTCGCCCGAGTCGTCCCCGGCCAGCAGGGGCTGGAAGATGAGGAACGCGATCGCCGCCAGTGCCAGCAGCAGCAGGACGATCAGCGGGATCAGCCAGGGGCTCCGGCGGTTCTCCTCGTCCCGGTACTGCTGGTCCGGCCGGTGCGGTTCCGCCGGGTCGATGTCCTCCTGGGACCAGTCCCTGGAGGCGGCGATCCCTGCCGCGGCTCCGGCCGCCGCGGGTGCCGCCACGGTGGGCAGGGCGGAGGTGTTCGCCGAGGGCACCGCCGTCGTCGCCTGGGTGTCCTGGCGGGGGACGGCCGCGGTCGGGGTGCCGGGCCCGGCCCCGAAGGCGAGCATCCCGGGCACCGCCGCCTCGGCGGCACGGACGTTGCCGGCGCGGATGGCGTCGACGGCGCGCGCGAGCGACTCGGCGTCACGCGGCCGCTCGGCGGGATCCTTGGCGAGCATGGAACCGATGAGTGCACGGACCGGTCGCGGGATGGACTCCGGCAGCGGCGGCGGCGCGTCGTTGACCTGGGCCAGGGCGATGGCGATCTGGGATTCCCCGGAGAACGGGCGACGGCCCGCCAGCAGCTCGTACCCGATGACGCCGAGGGCGTAGATGTCGGAGGAGCCGGTGGCCGGCTGGCCCGTGGCCTGCTCGGGCGCGAGGTACTGCGCCGTCCCCATGACCTGCCCGGTGGCGGTCAGGGGAACCTGGTCGGCGAGCCTGGCGATGCCGAAGTCGGTGATCTTCACCCGGCCGTCGGGCAGCACGAGGATGTTGCCCGGCTTCACGTCGCGGTGCACGAGACCCTGCCGGTGCGCGACGGCCAGGGCCGTGGCGGTCTGCCCGATGATCGAGAGGGTGCGGTCGGGTGAGAGGACCTGCTCCTTCTCGATCACGGCCGACAGCGGCTGCCCCGGCACGAGCTCCATGACCAGGTAGGCCGACCCGGCCTCCTCGCCGTAGTCGAACACGTTGGCGATGCCCTCGTGGTTCAGCAGCGCGGTGTGGCGTGCCTCGGCCCGGAAGCGGTTGAGGAAGGCCGGGTCACCGGAGTACTCCTCCTTGAGGATCTTGATCGCGACGACGCGTCCGAGGATCTGGTCGCGTGCCTTCCAGACCTCGCCCATGCCGCCGATAGCGATGCGCTCGGTCAGTTCGAATCTGCCGCCCAGGGTGATTCCTGACGTGGGCCTCATCTGTTCAACACCGCCTCTATGAGTCTCTTGGCACTGGGTGAAGTCAATTGCTGACCAGTAGGGATGTCCACGTTCTCCATCACGATCGATATGGCCACCTGCGGGTCGTCCGCCGGCGCGAACCCGGTGAACCAGGCGTTGTCACCGGTCGCGGAGACCTCCGCCGTTCCTGTCTTGCCTGCCACCTCGACGCCCGGGACCTGCGCCCCGGTCGCCGTGCCGTTGTCCACGACATTCACCATCCAGTCGGTGAGCTGGTCCGCCGTCTCCCGGCTCACCGACTGGCGGAGCACCTCGGGTTGCGGCGACTCGATCAGCTCGAGGTCGGCGGCGCGGATCGACTTGACGAGCTGCGGCTTCATCAGCTGACCGTTATTGGCGATCGCCGAGGCCACCATGGCCATCTGGAGGGGGGTGACGCGCGTGTCGAACTGCCCGACGGCGGACTGCGCCAGCTCGGGATCCGTCAGGTCCGAGGGGAAGCTGCTTGCGATGACCTGCGTCGGGATGGTCAGTTCCTCGCCGAAGCCGAACTTCGCGGCCTGCTCCTGGATGGTCTCCTCACCGAGGTCCAGGGCGATCTGCGCGAAGGGCGTGTTGCAGGACTGCTCGAGCGCGAACTTCAGGTCCGCCGTCGTCCTGCTGGCGCACCCGCCGGTGACGAAGTTCGGCAGTGTGTACTCGATGCCGGGGAACTCGAGGGCGGGCGGGTTGGGGATCTCCGACTCGGCGTCGTACTTCCCGGACTCGAGGGCTGCTGCGGCGTCGATGAGCTTGAAGACGGACCCCGGGGCCACGAGGGACTGGGTGGCGGGATTCGTGTAGATGGACAGCCCGGGCTGCTCCAGCAGACCCGCGACGTTCTCCTCGATGATCGCCGTGTCGTGCCCCGAGAGGAGATTGGGATCGTAGGTCGGTTTGGAGACCATCGCGAGGATGTTGCCCGTGGACGGTTCCGTGACGACGATCGAGCCGCGCTGCCCGTCGGGGATCAGGTCCGACGCGAGCTGCTGGATCTCCGGGTCGATCGTCAGCTCCACGGACGCACCCTGCGCCTCGACGCCCGAGAACAGGCTGACGACGCGGTCGTAGAACAGCGAGCTGCTGGTCCCGGAGAGGATGCTCGATTCCTTGTCCTCGAGCTGGGTGGAGCCCAGCGACAGGGAGTAGTAGCCGGTCAGGTGCGCGTAGAGCTCGGGTTCGTTGTACACGCGCTGGAAGTTGAACGCATCGTCCGACGGGACGGACTCGGCGATGGCCCGGCCGTCCACGAGGATGGCCCCGCGCTGCCGGCCGAAGTCCTGGTACAGCTGGCGGCTGTTCCAGTCGTTGTCGTTCAGCGCCTGTGCCTGGAAGAACTGGACGTAGGTGAGGGAGCCGAGGATGAGGGCGAACATGCCGATCGCCACGACCCACGCGCTGCGGATGGCCTGGTTCATCGGGTTGCCTCCTTCTCGGGTCTCTTCTTCACGGGCTTCCCGTTCACGCCGAGCGCCTCGGGGAACGAGTCCTTCATGGGTTCCGTCGGCGCCGGGCGCCGGGCCGTCTCGGAGATCAGGAGGAGCAGAGCCACAATGAGCCAGTTTGCCAGCAGTGAGGACCCGCCCGCGGACATGAACGGGGTGGTGAGGCCCGTCAGCGGGATCAGGCGCGTGATGCCGCCGATCACGACGAAGCACTGGAGCGCGATGGTGAAGGAGAGGCCACACGCGAGGAGCTTCCCGAACCCGTCCTTCGTCCCGAGCGCGGCGCGGATGCCGCGGGATACGAGGATCACGTACATCATCACGATCGCGACGACGCCGATGAGTCCGAGTTCCTCGCCCAGCGCGGCGATGATCATGTCGCTGTTGGCATAGGTGACCAGGTCGGGCCGTCCCTCACCGAGTCCGGTGCCGATGAGGCCGCCGTTGGCGAGCCCGAACAGGCCCTGCACCACCTGCCGGCTCCCACCCGGTGCGCGGTCGTACACGTCGGGGCTGAAGGCGTTGATCCAGGAATCGAAGCGGAGCGCCACGTGGCTGAACAGTTCGAGGGCCACGAAGACGCCGACGCCGATCATCGCGAGGCCGATCAGCACCCAGCTGACCCTGCTCGTCGCCACGTAGATCATCACCATGAAGAGCCCGAAGAACAGGATCGAGGAGCCGAGGTCGCGCTGGAAGATCAGGACGCCGATGCTGACCAGCCAGGCCGCCGCCATCGGCGCGAGGTCGCGGAACCGGGGGAACTGCAGCGGGCCGATCTTCTTGCCGGCCAGCAGGATGAGGTCCCGGTTCGTCGATAGATACCCGGCGAAGAATATTGCGAGGGTGATCTTCGCGATCTCGCCGGGCTGGAAGGTGCCCACCCCTACGGAGATCCAGATCCGCGCGCCGTTGATCTCCAGGCCGAGCGGGGTGAGGGGCAGCAACAGCAGGACGGCGCTGACGATCAGGGAGATATAGGTGAACCGCCGCAGGATCCTGTGATCCCGGAACAGGATCAGCAGGACGGCCGCCGCTCCGATGGCCACGGCCGTCCAGAGGACCTGCTGCGGCGCGACGGGTGTGATGTCGGAGGCCGCGGAGAGGTCGAGGCGGTGGATCATCGCCAGCCCGATACCGTTCAGCGCGACGACCAGCGGAAGGATCACCGGATCGGCATACTTCGCGCGGAAGCGGAGGATGACGTGGATGAACAGGCTCATCAGGCCGAGCGTCAGGGTCATCGACCAGAAGTAGTCGCTGAAGGGCTCCTCCCGTCCGATTCCCGCCAGGTAGTTGGCGCCGACGGCCACGGCGAGAGCCAGGACCAGCAGCACGAGCTCGATGTTGCGCCGCGACCGGGGCGCGGTCAGGACATCACTCATTGGCTGCACCTCCGCAGTCGATGGCAGGGGACGAAGGGCCCGGTCGCGGCGAGGGTGCCGCCGACGGGGTCGGGGTCGCTGACGGATCCGGTGTTCCGGACGTTCCCGCGGTCGGGGAAGGAGTCGGCGAGGCAGTCGCGGAAGGGGCCGCCGAGGGTGTCGCCGCTGGAGCGGTGCCGGCAGAAGCCTCCGCCGTCGCGGACGGCGCGGCGGAGGGGGTTGCCGGAGTGGCAGGATCGCAGGTCACGGCCCGCAGTTCGCTGCGCAGATCGTTGACGATCCGCTCGGCCTCCTCCAGGCCGGCCGCGGGAAGGGTCTTCGCCACCTGCGACCGCTGGTACTCCGGGAGGTTAGAGACGGGGATGTCCGTCATCTCGTAGAGCTCGCTGAGGCTGATCGGTCCCACCCGCTGTGGAACGCCGGTGAAGATGGCGACCCGGTTCTCGGCTTCCGCCACGTAGTAGCGCGTCTGGGTCCAGGTGTAGCCGAGGCCGAGGACCGCGACCAGGATGAGCGTCATCAGGGACAGGAAGGCGGGAACGATCCAGCGCCGCCTCCGCTTCCCGGTCTCGTGCCCGGTGTCCTCCCCGGCGTCGCCGTTCTCGGGATCGGCCTTGTGCGTCAGCATCATCGCGGCCCGGCGCTCGGTGGAGCGTTGCGTCACGATCGGGATCTGCCCGGTCTCCGTGGCGAGGGCCGCGGATCCGACGAGGACGTGGGGGCGGGTCAGGAGGTCCTGGCGGATGATGTCGGCGCGGATCGCGGCCCCGGGGAGGTCCCCGTTCCGGTCGATCCCGTGCGCGGCCGCTGCTTCGTCGGGCTTGTCCCGTTCCCCGGCGGCCTGCCGGGCAGGGGGGATCGAGGCGGGCGGTACGGCGTCGTCGTCGTCCGCTTCGATGACCTCGACGACGGCGATGGTGATGTTGTCCGGCGAACCCCCTGCGAGGGTCAGCTCGACGAGCGTGTCGACGCACGCGCGGATGTCCTTCGTCTCCCGCATGACCTGCTCGACGATGCGGTCGTTGAGTACCGCGTTCAGGCCGTCGGAGCAGAGCAGCCAGCGCTCGCCGGGCTCCGCGTCGAACTCCTCGAGATCGAGTTCGGGGCTGGCATCGACGTCGCCGAGGACACGCATCAGCACGTTCTTGTGCGGATGGACCTCCGCTTCCTCGGGCCGGAGGCGGCCTTCGTCGATGAGGCGCTGGACGAAGGTGTGATCGGTGGTGATCTGCGCGAAGACCCCGTCCTTGAGGCGGTAGGCGCGTGAATCACCGATATGGGCGAGCTGCAGCTTCGTGTCCTCGAGCAGGATCGCGGTCACGGTGGTACCCATCCCCGCGAGCTGCGGGTTGGTGGCGACGAGTTCGGAGAGCAGAGAGTTGGCGGTCTGGATCTCGTCCGCCAAGTGGGTGCCGGCCTTGCCGTGGTGGGTGCCGTGGTCCAGGTGGATCAGGTCCAGGACGGTGGAGGCGGAGGCCACGTTGCCGCCGGCATGGCCGCCCATGCCGTCGGCGACGACGGCCAGGTACCGGCCCACGTAGGCGGAGTCGTCGTTCTTCGCACGGACCATGCCCACATCGGAGCGGGCGGCGAACCTCAGGGCGAGCGGCACGCCTACGGCCTCAATTCGATGACCGTCTTACCGATCCGGATGGGGACGCCCGGCTCGACGGGCAGGGCGCGGGTGAGCTGGGCACCGGCGAGGTAGGTGCCGTTGGTGGACCCGAGGTCCTCGATGAACCAGCGGCTGCCCTGGGGGAACAGGCGTGCGTGGCGGCCCGACGCGTAGTCGTCCTCGAGGACGAGGGTGGCCTCCTGGGCCCGTCCGAGGAGGATCGGACTCGCTGCGAGGTCCAGTGTGGTCCCCGTCAGCGGACCCTCCGTGACGACCAGCTGCCGGGCGGAGGCGCGTGCCGGGGCCGGTTCCTCCACGAGTTCGGGGTGTTTGCGGATCTCGCGGGCCGTCGGCGTGCCGACCTTGTTGCGCCGGCCCACCACGAGGTCGCGGCGCAGGGCGCCCACCGTGCTGAGCACGAGGGCCCACAGCAGGATCAGGAAGCCGAAGCGCAGGAGCGTGACGGTCAGTTCCCCGGCTTCGCTCATCGCTGGGCCCCTCCGTTCTGCGTCGGTACCAGGCGGAAGGTCAGGCGGGAGCGTCCCATGGTGATCGTGGAGCCATCGGTGAGTTCGGTCTGCCCGGCGACGCGCTGTCCGTTGACGTAGCTGCCGTTGGTGGAGCCGAGATCGACGGCGTAGGTGCGTCCCTCGTGCGTGCGGATCTCGAGGTGGCGCCGTGACACACCGGTGTCGTCGACGAGGATGTCCGCCTCGGAGGAGCGACCGAGCACGATGGACCCCGAGTTGATCGAGTAGCGCTGCCCGTCGATCTCGAGGATGGGCTGGTAGCGCGTGGGCTGGTGGCGCGGGGCCGCGGGGGCGGTCGGTCCTGCGGGCCGGCGGGCGGCGGCCTGCTTCTCGATGGACGAATCGATCTCGAAGACGCCGGCCTTCAGGTCGGGGTCGTGCTCGAAGGAGACCCGGACCGGCCCCTGGAGGCTGTACTGCTGGCTGTTGACGTGCGCGATGACGACGTCGCAGAGTTCCTCGGCGAGGGCGGAGCCCCACCGCTGGGCGAGCTCGAAGTCCGAATCGGACAGGCGCGCCGTGAAGACGTTGGGGGCGAGGGTGCGGCCCTGCGACAGGACGAGGGAACGGGTGTCCAGTTCCTTACGGAGGGCGCTGGCGATCTCGAGGGGCTGTACCTGGGAACGCGAGCCCGTGGTGAAGGCTCCCCGGACCAGTTTTTCGAGTCCGCGCTCCACATTGTCGAGAATGCCCATACGTCGCCTCCTCCCTCGTGTCGCCGTGTGGTGTCGGAGCCCGCCGGCAGTATGCCGAGGGGCCTCTCCCGGTCCTGGGCACGGTGATGTCCGGCCGGGCATGTTCCATCCGATACTACTGGGAGGCTCTGGGAATGGGCTTCACCCGCGGGTCCGGAGCATTACTTTGTCCTAACGATCCGTCCCTGCGGCATTCCGCCGGGGGCGGTGCCGGCCGGAGCGGCGGTGCCGTTTAGGTGATTCCCGCCCGGCTCCGCTATGCTTGACTCTGCTGTTCACAACACCGGCGCCTGGCGCAGGAGTTGGAATCTCGAAATTGCGCGAGTGGCGGAACGGCAGACGCGCTGGCTTCAGGTGCCAGTATCCGAAAGGGTGTGGGGGGTTCAAATCCCCCCTCGCGCACATGTGATCGACGACGAAGGGCCCCCGCTGAGCGGGGGTCCTTCGTCGTTCCCCGTCAGCGGCTTTTTCAGCGGAAGTCGCGGGATTTGGTGGTGGCCTTGAGCTGCAGGACCTCGATGCGGTCCGCGACGACGTTGACGACGCCCTCGGTGGACCGCTCGAGGACACCGCGCACGATCACGCTGCTGGCTTCCCGCGCCACCCGGCGGTAGCGCTGCCAGACTCCCACGGAACAGATGACGTTCACCAGCCCTGTCTCGTCCTCGAGGTTCATGAAGGTGATGCCGCTCGCGGTCGCGGGCCTCTGCCGGTGCGTCACCACTCCCGCCACTTCGATCCTCCGGCCGGATTCCGCCGTCTTCAGCTGAACGGCGGTCAGGGCACCGCGGCGCTGCAGCCTGCCCCTGGCATGGCGCACCGGGTGGTCGTCGGGGGTGATGCCCGTGGACCAGAGGTCGGAGCCGACCTTGTCGATGTCGGAGAGCTCGGGCATCAGCGGTGGCTGGATGTAGACGGCGGTCCCCTTGATCTGGCCCTCGCGTTCGGTCGATGCGGGGCCGGCGTTCCACAGCGCCTCGCGGCGGCTCAGGCCCATCGAGTCGAACGCGCCGGACGCCGCCAGGGCCTCGAGCTGGCCCGCGTTGACGCCGGTGCGCCGCGCGAGGTCCGGCATGTCCTCGTAGGGCCCGTTCCGTTCCCGCTCCGTCACGATCCTCTCCGCGAGCTTCACCCCGAGGGACTCCACGCTGGCGAGCCCCAGCCGCACGGCGTAGTTGCCGTCGCGACGGTGGTGTGTGGAGTCGAACGGCGTGTCCGGGTCGAAGTACCCCACGGGCGCCTGCTCGTCCTCGGTGCAGCAGTCCATGCCGGTGGTCCTTCCGCGGGGGTCCGCCGGCGGGTCGTAGCCCTCGAGCGGCTCGAGGTCGGCGTGTACCCCGGAGTGCAGGATGTCGGGGCGCAGGACGACGGCGCCGTGCCGCCGGGCGTCGGCCACGAGGGTCTGCGGTGAGTAGAAGCCCATGGGCTGGGCGCGCAGGAGCGAGGCGAGGAACGCGCCGGGGTAGTGCAGGCGCAGCCAGGCGCTGACGTAGACCAGCAGCGCGAAGCTGATCGAATGGCTCTCCGCGAAGCCGAAGTTCGCGAAGGCGTGGATCTTGTCGTAGATGGTGTCGGCGACCTCGCCGGTGATCCCGTTGGATGCCATGCCCTCGTACAGCTTCGCCTTGAGGGAGTCGATCCGCTCCTCACCCCGCTTGGAGCCCATGGCGCGGCGCAGGAGGTCCGCGTCCGCCCCCGTGCAGCCGCCCACCACCATGGCCATCTGCATGAGCTGTTCCTGGAAGAGCGGTACGCCGAGGGTGCGTTCGAGGACGGGCTTGAGGTCGGGGTGGATGTACCGGACCTCCTCCTCGCCCATCTTCCGCTTGATGTAGGGGTGCACGGCGCCGCCCTGGATGGGGCCGGGCCGCACCAGGGCCACCTCGATGACGAGGTCGTAGAACTGGCGGGGCTGCAGGCGCGGGAGCATGCCCATCTGGGCTCGGCTCTCCACCTGGAAGACGCCCACCGAATCCGCGAAGCACAGCATGTCGTAGACGCCCTGCTCCTCCTTCGGGATGGTGTGCAGTTCCCATGTCTCGCCGAAGTGCCGCTCCACGAGGTCGAAGTTGTACTGGATGGCCGCGAGGATGCCGAGGCCCAGCAGGTCGAACTTCACCAGTCCCATCCAGGCGCAGTCGTCCTTGTCCCACTGGAGGACCGTCCTGCCGTCCATCCGTCCGTGCTCGATGGGGCAGACCTCGCCTACCGGCCGGTCCGTCAGCACCATCCCGCCCGAGTGGATGCCCAGGTGGCGCGGGAACTTCAGGACCTCCTGCGCCAGGCCGACCACGGCGTCCGGGATGTCGTGGTCGCTGCTCGAGACGAGGCCGCCCCACCGCTCGATCTGCCGGGACCAGGCATCCTGCTGTCCCGGGCTGTGGCCGAGGGCCTTGGCCATGTCCCGGACGGCGAACTTGGGACGGTAGGTGATGACATTGGCCACCTGGGCGGCGTTGAAGCGCCCGTACTTGCGGTAGACGTACTGGATGACCTCCTCGCGGCGGTCCGAGTCGAAGTCCACGTCGATGTCCGGTTCCTCGTCGCGCATGCTCGAGAGGAACCGTTCGAAGGGCAACTGGTACTTGATGGAATCCACGGCCGTGATCTCGAGCAGGTAGCAGACGGCCGAGTTGGCGGCCGATCCCCGTCCCTGGCACAGGATGCCGTTACGGCGGGCGTAGTGCACGAGGTCGTGGACGATCAGGAAGTACCCCGGGAAGTTCTTGTCCTCGATCACCTCCAGCTCGCGTTCGATGCGCTCGCGGACGTCGGCCCGGTTCGCGTAGAGCCTGTCGGCGCCCTGCCAGACGAGTTCGCGGAGGTAGCTCATCTGGGTGTGGCCCTCCGGGAGGTCGATGTTCGGCAGCCCGGGCCTCACGCTGCGGAGGGTGAAGGCGAGATCCGCGGCGATGTCCACGGTGCGCTCCACGGCCCCGGGATAGTCCCGGAACCGCCGCACCATCTCCGCCCCGCTGCGCAGGTGCGCGGATCCGGCGGCGGGCAGCCAGCCGTCCATCTGGTCCAGGCTCCGGCGGGCCCGGACGGCGGCGAGGGCGGAGGCGAGGCGGTGCTGCTTCGGGGTGGCGTAGTGCACGTTGTTGGTGGCGACCGTGGGTAGTCCCAGGCGGGCGGCGACGGCGGCCAGGGCGTCGTTGTGGGCGGTGTCGAGCGGATTGCCCTGGTTGATGAGCTCGACGGCGACCGACTCCCGGCCGAACAGGTCCACGAGCATCCGCAGTTCGGCCTCGGCGGCTGCCTCGCCGTCCGTGACGAGCGCCGAGCGCACCGCTCCCTTGCGGCAGCCCGTGAGGATCATCCACTGACCCTGCGCGTGCCCGGCGAGGCGCTCCAGGCTGTAGCGGGGTTTCCCCTTCTCGGCGTCGGTTGCGAGCTGGGCCTCGGTGATGGCCGTGGACAGGCGATGGTAGCCGGCCGACCCGCGGGCGAGGACGAGCAGGTGCCGCCCCTCGGGGTCGGCTTCGCCGTTCTGCGGCTTGGACAGGCCGAGGGACAGCTCCGTGCCGTACAGGGTCGAGAATCCCGGGTACTTCTCGGCGGCCTCCGCGAAGTGCACCGCGCCGTACAGCCCGTCGTGGTCGGTCAAGGCCATACCCGTGAGACCGAGCCGCTGGGCCTCCTCGGCGAGGTGCTCGGGGCTCGACGCCCCGTCGAGGAAACTGAAGTTGGAGTGGACGTGCAGTTCGGCGTAGGGCACCACCGGGCCCTCGGGAGCGGAAGCCTCCGCGGGAGCCGTGTAGGGCCCGCGCTTCCGCGACCAGGCGGGACTGTCGCCGCCGTCGGCCCCGAGGGGCGGTGCGCCCGGCCGGGTGGCCGAGAGGTTCCGTTCGAAGGCCGACCAGGGGATCGGCGGATTGTTCCAGCCCATGGCGTCCCTCCCTGTCCGGATGTCCTGCAGTTGTCGTGGTGGCGGGTCCCGCCGTCAGTCGTAGCCGGCCTCCAGCCACCACGCGTGGTCCTCGAGCAGCAGCAACCAGGCGGACCCCGAGTGGTCCACCAGCTGGAAGCGGTTGAGTACGCGCCCCTTCGGGTCCCACCAGCGCTCGTTGATCGGCCACGGGCCCGCCCAGGAGTGCACGGGCCGGCGGACGTCGTCGGGCCCCGCGCTGAAGAAGGCCGGATCGGCGCTCAGGAGGCCGCGCGGGTCCACATCCACCGGGTTGCCGTGCGCGTCGACGACGACGGCGGGAACGGGCTCGGCGAACACGGTCGCGGGGGCCGGACCGGGCAACCGGCCCGGCCAGGGCTGGTCGCGGTCCTTCACCGGTACCTTCGCGGACTGCTGCCCCGCCGGCGCGTCCCCCCACGGGATGTACACGCGGCGGTCCGCCAGGAGACGCCCGCCGGCGATGATCGCGGTGAGCACGGCGCCGTGGCCCAGCATGCTCTGCACACGGGCCAGTCCGTGGTGGATGCCTTCGTCCGGTCCCGTTCCCCACAGGCCGTCCGCGTGGTCAGCGAGGTCCTCGACGATCTCGGGGACGAGGTGGACCCGGGTGATGCCGGAGGTCAGGCCGTGATCGGAGGCATTGGTGCCCTGGAGCTGCCAGCGTACGCGGTCCACGACGTCGTCGGCGTCGAACCAGCGCGGGTGCTGCCACCGGCGCTCCGACGCCTCACCCGCCTCGGTCTGCAGTGATACATGCAGTGCAGTGCATACGAGGCCCGCCTCGCGCAGTGCGTCGACGAACGTCCCGGCCCGGCCCCTGAGGGCGAATGCGAGCTGGTCGATGCGGGCGAGGGGCGGCTCGAAATCGGCGGTGACGTCGAGGTGGGGCGGCGGTGTCCGGGCGACGACGCTCCGGTGGTCGAGCCCGCTGGCCTGGCGGTGGGCGATGGCCCCCTCGATGCCGAAGCGGTTGCGGACGTCGGAGGCCTTGAGCGCCGCGAAGTCACCGACGGAGCGGATGCCGAGGCGTTTGAGCAGCACCGTGAGCCTGGGCTGCTCGAGGACCTCCAGGGGATAGCTGCCGAGGAACCAGGGCGAGCCGCCCGGCGGGATGACGACCAGCTGCTCCACGTCGTCGTCGAGCTGGTCGGTGGCCCTGGCCGCCAGCTCGGCGGCGAAGGGTCCGTCCGCGATACCGATCCGCACATCGGTGAGGCCCATGGCGGCGAGGGCCTGCAGGACCACGTCCGCGGCGTTGCGCTCGCTGCCGTAGTAGCGCGCCGGTCCCTTGACCCTGATGGCGCACAATCCCGGGCGGATGACCTGCACGCCGGGCAGGACGGCCTCCACGGCCACGGCCACGGGCTCGAAGGTGCGCTCGTCGAGCGACGGATCGTACGGGAGGGACACGAGTCCGTTGCTGCGGGCCTGGGCCTCGCGGATGCGCAGGCCCCGCTTCACGCCGTCCTCGCGTGCCGCCGGGGAGCAGGCGAAGACCTCCCCGCGGTCCACGAGGACGAGGGCCGTCTCGGCGGGCAACGCGTGCTCGCGCAGCGCCGCGGTGATGGGCCAGTCCGGGCACCAGAGCATCATGGTCCGGGTGGCCGGAGCCGTACCGGCGGGTCCGGACGACCCGGCGGGCAGGGTCGGCGTCATGAGGACTTCATCAGCCGGGGTTCGAACAGGGTCCCGGACGCCGGCCCGGGTGCCGCCTCGGGGGCGTCGTCGTGCAGGTGCTGCTGCGGGGGGCCCGGGAACGCGGTGCCCGCAGGGGCTCCGTGAAGGTCCGCGAGTCCCACGTAGGCGTGGCGGAGCCGCCCCGAGGGCTGGGTGGCGGTGATCTTCATGGAGCGTGCCCGGAGGTGCCCGGTCCCCGAACCGAGGCCTTCCCAGGCGCTCTCGGCCACCCCGATCGTCGAATCGCTCTGCTTCCAGTTGCCGAGGGTGATCAGGGCGGCACCACGCTGGCGCAGCCTCGCCTTCAGACGCGCCCATTCGGTGGGGGCGAGGTGTTCCGGGGAGCGTGCCAGGACGATCGAGACGACGTCCACGAGGGCCGCCGTGACGGTGAGCCATTGGGGTCCGGGATCGGGGACCAGGATGAGGCGTTCGAGGTTGATGCCGAAGCCCTGCGCGGCCTCCACGCTGAAATCGGGCATACCGACCACGCTGCACCACGCGCCCGTCGCGGAGGGCCCGGCGAGCAGGGCCATCGCGAGGAAGGTCGAGTTCCGGACGGAGTACGAACCGCCGGACTGGAGGCCCCCGCCGGGCAGGATCCGGGCGAGGGCCGGAACCGTGGGCAGCCGCCGGGAATCGAGCGTGCCGGCCTGCATGCTGTTGATGCGGGCCTGGAGGCCGAGGGCGACATCGGCCGTGGACCTCCCCGGGCGGCCGGCGGGGTCCGGATGTGACGTGTCCTCGGAGTCGGGGAGGGGCTCGTCCCAGGCGAGGGGATGGCCGGCGGCTGGAGGCGTCACTCCCTAATATTCGAATACGTGTTCGATTAAGTCAATCACCGTGCCGGCGTGGGGAAATGCTTCTCCTGAGGCCCCGGAACATGTCGATCAGGCGCCCTGAAACGGCTCGTCCACCGCCGGCGCGCCGGCTTCCAGCAGCTCCTGCGGGAAGCCGGCGCCCTGGCGGCGCACCGTCCCGGAGCTGCTCCCGGGCTCAGTCGCCGGTCTCCTTGCGGGCGTCGTCGCGCTCCTTGACCCGTGCGGCTTCCGCTCGGACCGCTGCCTGCGTGGACCTCTCGGCGACCAGCCACGCAGGCGGATCCTGCAGGAGGGTACCGATCTGCTCGCTCGTCAGGGGGTCGGTGATCCCGCCGCGGGCCAGGCCGCTGATGGAGATGCCGAGCTTCTGCGCGACGACGGGGCGCGGGTGCGGGCCGGTGCGGCGCAGGTCTGCGAGCCACTCGGGCGGTGTCTGCTGCAGTTCGTTGAACTCCGCACGCGTCAGCTCGGTCTCCTGGAAATCCCGGGGAGCGGCGGGCAGGTAGATGCCCAGTTTCTTGGCCGCGGTGGCGGGCTTCAGGGTCTGGGGGGTCTTCGGGGGATTCATGATCCCAGCTTAACGGCCACATCTGCGGGGGAGGGCCAGGCGCTACTGTGAGGAGGTGCCCGCCGACCAGCCCCGAATCCTGTCCGTCGGCTTCGTCCCGGGTGTCACGCCGGGCAAGTGGGTGGCCCGGTGGCGCGAGCGGCATCCGGAGACGCCCCTCGAGCTCCACCAGCACGACGACGCCCTGGTGGCGCTCCGGGACGCATCCGACGACGTCGTCTTCGTGCGGCTGCCCGTGGACCGCGCGGGGATCCACCTGATCCCCCTCTACGACGAGCAGCCCGTGGCCGTCATGTCGCGGGAGAACGAGCTCTCGCTCTACGAGGACGTGCCGCTCGAGGACCTCGAGGGGGAGACCCTGCTCGACGTCGGCGAGTGCGGCGGCCCGAGGACGGCCGTCGAGGTAGCGGCCTCGGGGGCCGGCGTCGTGATCCTGCCCATGTCCCTGGCCCGCCTGTACGCGCGGAAGGACGCGGTGCACCGGCCCGTCCCCGGCCTGCCCGTCACCACGATCGGCATCGCCTGGCGGACGGAGGACGAGTCCGACGACGTCGAGGAGTTCATCGGCATCGTCCGCGGGCGGACGGCCCAGAGTTCGAGGCAGCCCTCCCAGCGCGAGGCGCCGAAGAAGAGCGCGTCGCAGAAGGCGGCCGCGAAGAAGGCCGCGGCCCAGCAGGGGACCGCCGGGGGCAGGACGCAGAAGGGCGGCGGGAAACCGCAGCAGGGGAAGCAGCAGGGGAAACCGGCCCGCCCGTCGGGCACGCGGGGCAAGCGGCGCTGACGGTTCCCGCCGGAGCGGCGGTGCAGAATGGACCTGCCGGTCACGCCACGCAGTGACCGCCCGCCACGACCCGGAGCAGCCCATGGACGCAGACGTTCTCATCATCGGTGCCGGACTCGCCGGACTCGTCGCGAGCAACGAGCTGGTCAGGGCGGGCCGGAAGGTGATCGTCGTCGAGCAGGAGAACGCACGGAACCTCGGCGGCCAGGCGTTCTGGTCCTTCGGCGGGATCTTCCTGGTGGACACCCCGATGCAGCGGCGCCTCGGTGTGAAGGATTCGTTCGACCTCGCCTGGCAGGACTGGCAGGGCTCCGCCGGTTGGGACCGGCTGCACGGCGAGCTGCCCGAGGACGAGTGGGCCGCCCGGTGGGGCCGCGCGTACGTCGAGTTCGCCGCCGGGGACAAGCGCCCCTGGCTCGAGGAACAGGGCGTGAAGTTCACCCCGCTCGTGGGCTGGGCCGAGCGGGGAAGCGGGACGGCGGCCGGCCACGGCAATTCCGTACCGCGGTTCCATGTGCCGTGGGGTACGGGCACCGGGATCTCCGAGCCGTTCGCCGACAAGGCGCGGGCAGCCGCCGAGGAGGGGGCCCTGACCTTCCGTTTCCGTCACCGGGTGGACGGCCTCGTCCTGGACGGCGACACCGTGACCGGTGTGCACGGGACGGTCCTGGCGCCCGACGACGCCGCCCGTGGCGTCTCCTCGAACCGCGAGGCCGTCGGGAGCTTCGAGCTGAGGGCGCAGGCGGTCGTGATCGCCAGCGGGGGGATCGGCGGCAACCATGAGCAGGTCCGTGCCTGGTGGCCCGCACGCCTCGGCACGCCGCCGGCGAGGATGATCACCGGTGTCCCGGAGCACGTGGACGGCAGGATGCTCGACATCGCGGCGGACGCCGGCGTCCGCCTGGTCAACCGGGACCGAATGTGGCACTACACGGAGGGTGTGCGGAACTGGGACCCGGTGTGGCCGCAGCACGGCATCCGGATCCTGCCCGGCCCGTCCTCCCTGTGGTTCGACGCGCTCGGACGGCGCCTGCCCGCGCCGGGCCTCCCCGGCCACGACACGATCGGGACGCTGAAGATCCTCCGCACCACGCCCGATATCGCCGGGTATGACCACTCGTGGTTCATCCTGACGCAGAAGATGATCGAGAAGGAGTTCGCCCTCTCGGGGTCGGAGCAGAACCCCGACCTCACGGACCGGGACCTGAAGCTGCTGCTCCGGAGCCGGCTGGGCAAGGGTGCGCCACCACCCGTGGAGGCGTTCAAGAAGAACGGCGAGGATTTCGTGGTCGCCGACACCCTGCCGGAACTCGTGGACGCCATGAACGCCCTGACCGACACCCCGCTGCTCGATCCCGGGCTCATCGAGCGGCAGATCAGGCAGCGGGACGCGGAACTGGACAACGCCTACTCCAAGGACGTGCAGGTCATGAGCATCCACAACTCACGCCGGTTCCTCGGGGACCGGCTGACCCGGACCGCGCGTCCCCACAAGGTCCTCGACCCCGCCGCCGGTCCGCTGATCGCCGTGAAGCTGCACATCATCACGCGGAAGACCCTGGGGGGCATCCAGACGGACCTCGACGGCAGGGCCTTCACCGCGGCCGGGACCCCGATCCACGGACTCTACGCCGCGGGAGAGGCCGCCGGGTTCGGCGGGGGCGGCGCCCACGGGTACAACGCCCTCGAAGGGACCTTCCTGGGCGGCTGCATCTTCTCCGGCCGTACCGTGGGCCGCTCGCTCGCGGCGCTGCTGTAGGGCCGGCTCAGGCCTGTGCGGGCTGGCCGTTGCTGGCCATGGTGCCGCCGTCCACGGGGAGCACGACGCCGGTGATGAAGCGCGCGTCGTCGCTCGCGAGGAAGGTGATGGCGGCGGCGACCTCCTCCGGCAGGCCACCGCGTCCGAGCGCGATCCGCCCCGCGAACTCGTCGGAGAGCCGGTGCGGCTCACCGTCGCTCGTGAGGACCGTCCAGATGAAGCCCGGCGCGACGGCGTTGACCCGCACGCCGTCCTTGCCGTGGTCCAGTGCGACCGCCCGCGTGAAGTTGCTGACCCCGCCCTTGGCCGCGTTGTAGGCGCTCATGCGCCAGTCCGCGGCGAGGCCGGAGACGGAGGAGACGTTGACGATGCACCCCTTGCTCTCCAGGAGGTGTTCCAGGGCGGCCTTCGTCCCGTAGAACACGCCGGAGAGGTCGGTCTCGATAACGCGATGCCAGTCCTCGACGCTCGTGTCCTGCACGGTGCCCTGCGTGATGGTGCCCGCGTTGTTGACGAGGACATCCAGGCGCCCGTACCGCTGCACGGTCTCCTGGACCATGACGGCCACCTGCCCGTAGTCGGATGAATCCGTGACGACCGCCGTCGCCCGCTCCTCGGGCAGGGACGCGACGACGGCGTCGATCTTGTCCGCGACGGAATCCGTCAGGACCACCCGCGCCCCTTCGGCGACGAAGCGCCGGGCCGTGGCCTCGCCGATGCCCGAACCGGCCCCTGTCACGATGACGACTCTGCCGTCGAACCGCTGCATGGCCGCCGCCTAGTCCGGGGTCTCGGACTGGAGGTCGATGAACTGCCACGTGTCCTCATCGAGCCCGCCGCCCCCCGGGCCACCCGCCTCGGTGACCGCCGTCCTCACGGACTCCGGCAGGTCCTCGGCACCAGGGTGCTCCCGGAGCCATTGCTTCGCCTCGATGTCCACGCGCGTCCACCATTGCTCTACGGGGTCCATTGCCACGCTCCTCTCGTTTCCTCCACCGTGGCATCGCACCCCTGCGCCCGCAACAGGCGCCTGTGCTCCCGGAGGAGCGCCGGACCTGCTAGCCGTCCTGGCCGGGCAGGGACGAGCTGTGGCCGTGCCGGAGGCGGAGCCGGTCGATGACGGCGGCCGTGACGGCGTCGGGCGTCCCGGTGTTCTCGATCCGTATGCCCTGCTCGTCGGGCTGCAGGGGCTCGAGTGTGCTGACTTGGGAGGGCAGCAGGGACTCGGGCATGAAGTGACCGCTGCGGGTCTTCATCCGTTCGAGGATGAGGCCGGTGTCGCCGAGCAGGTGCACGAACCGCACACTGCCCTCGGCCTGTGTGAGGACGTCGCGGTAGGAGCGCCGCAGGGCCGAGCAGGTCACCACGGTGCTGCGGCCCGCGCGTGCCTGGGCGGTCATCCAGTCCCGCAGGGATTCCAGCCACGGTCGGCGGTCCTCGTCGGTGAGCGGTGTCCCGGAGCTCATCCTGGCGATGTTGGCTGCGGGGTGGAAGTCGTCGGCCTCGGCGAAGATCCAGCCGAGCTGCTCGGCGAGGCGCGTGGCGATGGTCGTCTTGCCCGATCCGGAGATCCCCATGACGATCACGTGGCAGGGGTGTCCATCCATTTCTGCTGTCCTTCTCTGATGTTCAGGGGGCGGGCGACGGGTCCCCGCTCCGGACACGGGAAGGGAGGCACCGGCCGGTGCCTCCCTTCCGATCGGACGGGTGCCGTGCGTCAGACGGTCGCGTGCTCCGTGCCGACGGGCGTGACGACCTCCGCGGTCGGCTCCATGTTCTCGGCGTCGACCATCCACGCGTACTGCTCGAGCTTCGCGATGAACCCGTGCAGCAGGTCCGCCGTCGTCGGGTCCTCCTCGTCGATCTGGTCGTGGACGTCGCGCATGGTCTTCACGGAGGCGTTCAGCATGTTGACCACGAGGCCCACGGTGTCCTTGGTCGAGACGAGCCCGGCCGGGAACGGCTGGATCCTGGTGCCCTCGGCGACGGCGACGCTGCGGCCGTCGGGGACGGCGTGCAGGGCGCGCATGCGCTCCGCCATCTCGTCGGCGAAGGTGCGGGCGTCGTCGATGATCTCGTCCAGCTGCAGGTGGAGGTCGCGGAAGTTCTTGCCGACCACGTTCCAGTGGGCCTGCTTGCCCTGCAGGTGCAGTTCGATGAGGTCGACCAGGACGGCCTGCATGTTGTCCGTGAGGGTGGGTGAAGCCTTCATGAATCCTCCAGTGCTAGATTTCCTGCTCCTGGCGGGGTTCGGACACGCCGGGTCCCGCCGGATGGACTCCTTTCACCCTAGACCCGCGCGTTGGCCAATTCCACCCGATCTACATACGCTAAGGGGACTTATGGTTAGCTGTGTCCGATCCCCCGGAAGGGGATGGGGGCGGCGCCGGAGTCTCTACGAAGGAGGAACCTTTTGGCTTCAGTGCAGGAATCTATCGACGTAGCAGTACCGGTCAGCACGGCCTACAACCAGTGGACCCAGTTCGAGAGCTTCCCCCGGTTCATGGGGGGCGTCGAGTCGATCACGCAGACCTCCGACACCTCCACCCACTGGGTGACGAGCATCGGCGGCGTGCGGCGCGAGTTCGACGCCGAGATCACCGAACAGCACCCCGACGAGAGGGTGGCCTGGAAGAGCACCGACGGCGAATCCCACGCCGGCGTGGTGACCTTCCACCGCCTCGATGAGAGCACCACGCGGCTCATGGTGCAGATCGACTGGCACCCCGAGACGTTCACCGAGAAGGTCGGTGCCGTCGTGAATGCCGATGCCGCCCAGGTGAAGGGCGACCTCAAGCGGTTCAAGGAGTTCATCGAGAAGAGCGGTGGGGAGACCGGCGCCTGGCGCGGGGACGTCGCCGCCCCGCCGACCGGTGGCTCCGACGCGATGCCGGCCAACAGCACGCTGCCGGACACCTCGACGAACGACCCCGATTCGGGCGGACCACGCATCAGCTGACGCACGGACTGCAGGACGAGGCGGATCCCCCCGGGGGTCCGCCTCGTTCTCGTCCTAGGGGATCTCGCCGACCTCGATCGACGCGATCGCCTCGGTGGCCAGCTGTGACAGGTCGGGCGAGATGGGTGAGCTCTTCGCCGCCTCCGCGGCCGCCTCCTGCCCCTCCGGGCTGACGGCATAGGTACCGAAGGCGCGGACGACGGCGGCGGTCGACTCGTTCTCGTAACGCGCGCAGTAGACGTGGTAGGACACCAGGACCAGCGGGTAAACGCCCGGTGCCCCGGTGGTCCGGTCGAGGTCGAGTGCGATGTCGTAGTCCGCACGGTCCGGAACGCGGGACGCGAGGTCGACGGCGGCCGCGGCTGCCTCCGGGCCTGCCGGGACGTAGGCGTCCCCGACCTTCAGGGACACGCGGCCGAGGGGGTCCCCGACGGCGGAATCGTCCGCATAGGTCACCGCGCCCTCGGTGGCGGCCACGGTGCTGACCACACCAGCGTTGCCCTTGGCGTTCTCGTTCTCGAGTCCGGAGGGCCAGGTGCCGTCGGGTTCCTCGGTCCAGACCTCGGGCACGACGGCATGCAGGTAATCGGTGAAGTTCTCCGTCGTACCGGAGTCGTCGGACCGGCTGACCGCCGAGATGGGCCGCGCGGGGAGTTCGACCCCCGGGTTCTGGGCCGCGATGACGGGGTCGTTCCACACCGCGATCTCCCCCCGGAAGATCCGGGCCACGGTGGCGGCGTCGAGATCCAGTTCCGTGATCCCGGGCAGGTTGAAGGCGATGCTGATCGGGGAGATGTAGGCGGGGATGTTGAAGGCACCGCCCGGCCCGCAGGCCTGCGTCGACTCGGCGAGCTCCTCGTCGCTGAGATAGGCGTCCGATCCGGCGAACCCGACGGCACCCGCGAGCAGCGCACCCCGTCCCGCACCCGAGCCGTCGGGCGAGTACTGCACCTGCGCACGCGGGTAGAGGGTGGCGAAGCCCGAGCGCCAGGCGTCCATGGCCGGTCCCTGCGCGGAGGATCCCGATCCGGTCACCGCGCCCTGCAGGCTCGTGTCCCCGCGCTGCGCCGCTGCTTCCTGCTCCGGTCCCAGCGGGTAGTCGGAGCCGCAGGCCGTGAGACCGAGGACGACGGCGAGGGACAGCGACAGGGGCACACGGTTTCTCACCCTCGCCACGTTACAGGTGGCGAAAAGGTGAACCCAAGACGGATATCAGGTGGACGGGATGATCCGCCCCCGGATCAGCCGCGCCGCAGCCGGTAGCCGTCGGCCCGGTGCACGAGCCGCCGGCCACCGCCGTCGTTCAGCTGGATCCACACCACCGACGCATCGTCGGTCCTCATGTCCAGCACCCCGCGGAGCTGCGTCCCCGCCGCGTGCTGGAGGGTGACGTGTTCGCCACGCTCGAAGCCCGACCAGTCCTGCAGGTCGGCATCACTGGCAGGGGGGAGGGGGGTGTCCATGGCGGGCCTTTCGCAGGGGATCGGGACTCCTCACGCTAGCCACCTCTCCTGAACGCCGCATGAACGTGCTGTTAAAACTGTGGCATTCCTCACATCGGCCGGTTCAGAGGGTGCGCCAGTCCCCGCTCGTGAGGTGTGAGCCGGCCTGCGGGCCCATGAGGAGCATCCCGCCGTCCACGACGAAGGACGCCCCATTGACGTAGCTGGAGGCGCCGGAGGCGAGGAAGGCGACGACGTCGGCGATCTCCTCCGGTGCTCCCGGCCGGCCCACCGGGATCCCGGGGCGGTCCATGGTGCGGGGGTCCTGGTCCGCGGAGGCGTTCATCGGGGTGTTGATCTCGCCGGGCAGGACGGCGTTCGCCGTGATGCCGCGGTCGGCCAGTTCGAGCGCGATGGTACGGATCAACCCGCCCAGCCCGTGCTTCGAGGCGTCGTAGGCCGCCGAGCCCACGCGGGGCTGCTCCTGGTGGACGCTGGTGACGGCGATGATGCGCCCGCCCTTGCCGCCGTCGATCATGTGGCGGGCGGCCCGCTGGAGGCAGACGAAGGCGCCGTCGAGATTGGCGCCCATGGTGCCGCGCCAGGTGTCCCAGTCGGTCTCCATGAACATGGTGCCGCCGTTGACGCCCGCGTTGTTGACGAACACGTCGAGGCCGCCGAGTTCCCCGGCGAGCTGGTCGACGACGTCGCCGCATGCGGGAGCGTCCGTGGTGTCGAGCTGTGCGACGGCGGCCCGCACGCCCTTCTCCCGGACGAGGCGCGCGGTCTCCTCGGCGCCTTCCTGGTCCGAGTGCCAGGTGACGCCGACATCACAGCCCGCCGCTGCGAGGGCGATGGCCGTGGCCCGGCCGATGCCGGAATCGGAGCCTGTGACGATTGCTCTGCTGGGTGTGAAGTCCATGACCCCATCCTTCGTGGCCCGCGCGCACCCCCGCAAGGGGTCCCCGGGACGGAGTACCCCCGGGCGGGAAGCCCGGGGGTACTGGTAGGGGATCAGGACTCGACGGCGCCCTGGGTGCCCGAGCCCTGCACGGCGCCGGACTGGATCGGCGTCGAGGACTCGCCGCTGATGACCTCGATCTTGCGCGGCTTGGCGCGTTCGCTGACGGGGATCATCACGTTGAGCACGCCGTTCTCGTACCGGGCGGAGATGCCCTCGGTGTCGATGCCCTGGCCCAGGTTGAGCTGGCGGAGGAACGAGCCGCTCTCGCGCTCACGGGTCAGCCACTTGACGCCCTCGGCACTGCGCAGCGTGCGCTCCGCGCGGATGGTGAGGAGCTGGCCGTCCACGTCGATGTCGACCGATCCGGGATCGATGCCCGGAAGATCCGCCGAGAGGATGTAGTGGTCCTTCTCGCGGTAGAGGTCCATCGGCATGAGGCGCAGTCCGGGGCGGCTCTCGAGGAGGGCGCCGGCAACGCGGTCCAGCTCGCGGAATGGATCGAACTTCATGGCCACTGGAAACAACTCCTTCGCATATGCCACCGGTAGGTGGAGTACTGAAGATTGAGCGTCCTTCGCTCAACTACGAAAAATGTTAGCACTCGACCCCTGCGAGTGCTAACCCTCGAGGTGTTCGCCCACGACGAACATCGGACCGCACAACGCAGAAGGCCCGTACCGACGAATCGGTACGGGCCTTCTGTGATGCCGTCTCCGGCTGATCCTCGTGCCTGCGCGGGGCCTCGATCCCCGGGCCTTCCGCGTGTGAAGCGGATGCTCTACCAGACTGAGCTACACAGGCAATTGGTTCTCCAACAGCTTAGGGCATCCGGGCGCCGCGCCAAATTCCCCTGGCCGCTCCTCCCGGTCCGCACGGATCTGCCGGTGCTCGTGCTGGCCAACCGCCTGCGGCCTCAGTAGCCTGAAGAAAAGCCTGCTGATCATCCGGCCCACGCCGGGACGGCGATGACGAAGGGACCGCACGATGGACAACCAGGACCTCCTCCAGCGCATCCAGGCACTCGTCCAGGAGGAACACGAGCTCCGTGAGCAGCCGCAGGACGCCGGCGCAGGCGAGGCGCACCAGGACCACGCCGCACGCCTGAAGCAGGTGGAGGAGCACCTCGACCAGTGCTGGGACCTGCTCCGCCAGCGCCGGGCGAAGGCCGACGCCGGTGAGGACCCGGGCGAGGCCGATGCCCGCCCCATCAGCCAGGTGGAGGGGTACCGCCAGTAGCGTCCTCCCGGGAGGACTACCAGGCCGTCTTACCGGCCGTCTTACCGGGCGGCGCCACCGGGCGGTGCTACCGGCCGTCTTACCGGGCAGTGCTTACCGGCCGATGTCGCGGCGGGACAGCCCGACGACGGCGGCCACCACCAGGACGCCGCACAGGCCGAGGATGAGCGCCATCGCGCCCCCCGCACCGTTCCCGAACCCGTTCGCGAGCGGTGCCGGGGTGAAGGCCCAGTCGTAGGGTGAGAGGTCCTTCACCCACCGCGCCGCCTCCGCCTGGTTGCCGAGCGCGTTGAAGGCGTAGCCGAGGACGGCTACGGCCGCGCCCGCCGCGATCGACGCCGTCCGGGATCCGGTCAGGGCGCCGGCGGTGATCGCCGCGAGACCGCTCAGCAGCGTCAGCAGGTACAGCGCGAGCGTCCCGGCGACGGCATGGCCTGCCGGGATCCCGAGTTCGGAGGGTCCGTCGAGCGCGAGGATGGCCGCCAGCAGCACCGCGCACACGACGGCGAGCCGGAGGGCCAGGGCGAGGGCGGCCTCCAGGGCCACCTGGATGCGCGTGACACCGTGCGCGAGAGTGAGTTCGAGGGCGCCGCTCTCCTCCTCGCCTCCGATCGCCGCCGCTCCCCAGCCCACCGCGGCGATGGTCAGCAGGACGAAACCGATCAGCCCCAGGAGGGTGGCCTGCGCGTAGCCCGCGCCCGTGGTGATCATGTCGAAGCCGAGGGTGGAGACGAGCTCCGGCGGCAGGGACGAGACGACGGACTGGAGCTGGCCCGATGCGCCCATGGAGGGATAGATCGGCAGGTAGAGCAGACTCGCCGCCACGAGCCCCGCGGACCAGCCGATCAGCCCGGCGCGGGAGCGCTGGAGGGTGTGGCGTACGAGGGGGAGGGTGCTAGCGGCCACGGCGTGCTCCGGCGGGGACGGGGACGGGTTGCGCGTAGAGGCCGAGGACCGCCTGTTCGAGGTCGGGCTCCTCGATGACGACGTCCTGGGGTGCGAGCTCGGCCACGAGGGGGATCAGGGCCGCGGGCGAACCCGACAGGCGGCCTTCCACGACCACGCGCCCGTCGGGGGTGCCGGGTGCCGGATGCATCGTGAGGATCTCCAGGCCCGCGAGGTCGAGGGCCCTGGCCTGCGCCGGCGTCAGGGGGTGGTCCATCTCGAGCCGCACCGAACGGGGGGCCTCGTCGCGCAGGTCCGCGACGCGCGCCGAACGGACGAGGTGGCCCTCGCGGAGGACGGCCACGTGGTCGGCGCCGTGCTGCACCTCGGAGATGACGTGGGAGGACAGGAACACGGCCTGACCCCCCGCCTTCGCCTCCCGCACCAGGGCGAGGAACTCGCGCTGGACCAGGGGGTCCAGGCCCGAGGTCGGCTCGTCGAGGACGAGCAGTTCGGGGCGGTGCATGAGTGCCTGGACCAGCCCCAGCTTCTGCTTGTTGCCCTTCGAGAGGGTACCGACGCGGCGGGACGGATCCAGGCCGAGGCGTTCGACCAGTTCGCTCCGGAAGCGCCCGTCCACAGGGCCGGAGATCCGCCCGAAGTGCTCGAGCAGGTCCGCGCCGGTGCTGCGGCTGTCGAGCCGCAGCTCTCCCGGCAGGTATCCGATCCGCCGGCGCAGGTCCGGTCCGGCCCGCCAGGGGTCGGCGCCGAGGACGGTCGCCGAGCCGCCACTCGGCCTGATCAGGCCGAGGATCAGACGCATGGTGGTGGTCTTGCCGGCCCCGTTCGGGCCGATCACCCCCACCACGCTGCCGGGCGGGACGGTGAGGGACACGGCGTCGAGCGCCGTGCGCGTGCCGTACAGCTTGGTCAGGTCCCGTAGCTCCAGCGCGTGCTGCATGCTTCCTCCGACGAACGGACGGATGTGCCGGCGGCCAGGACATCGGGATCCTCGACGGTGGCGATGGAGCCGTCGGTCAGCATGCTAAACCTGCGGTCGGGGTTGGACAAGGGGCCTGCGCCCGCCGTGCTACCGGACTTTCCGCAGGAGCCAGGAGAGCGTCAGCGCGCCCGAGCTCCGCCGGAACCCGCTCTGCCCGGAGATCACCTCGAGGGCGGCCCACACCCCCAGGCAGACGGAGCTGGCGAGGCGGAGGCGCTCGCGGTTCCGCTCCTCGAGGGCCATGAAGGAGGCGGCGCCAAACAGCGCCCATCCGAGGATCGGTGCGTTCGGTTTCTGCGCCACGGTCTGGCGCCCGAGGCTGTCGGTGAAGAATCCCATCACGCGCCCTTCTTCTTCGAGGCGCCGGTGGCCTTGGTGGCCCCGGCCTTCTTCTCGCGGTTCTTCTCGACGCTACGGCGGAGGGCCTCCATGAGATCGAGCACGTTGTCGCCGTCGTCGTCGTCCTTGGTCGCGCCGAAGGTCTCCTCGGTGTCGATCGTGTCGCCCTTCTCGATCTTCGCGTCGATCAGGGTGCGCAGCTGGACCTGGTAGTCGTCGGTGAAGTTCTCCGGGTCGAAGTCCGTGGAGAAGGAGTCGACGAGTGCTGCCGACATCTGCTTCTCCTTGGCGGAGATGCGCACCTTCTCCTCGAGGGCCGGGAAGGAGGCCTCCCGCACCTCGTCGTCCCACAGGAGCGTCTGGAGCATGAGCACGTCCCCGCGGACGCGCAGCGCGGCCAGCCTGCTCTTCTGCCGGAGGGAGAACTGCACGATCGCCGTGCGGTCGGTCTCCTCGAGGGTGCGCCGCAGCAGGACGTAGGCCTTGGTCGAGGTGCTGTCGGGCTCGAGGTAGTAGGCGCGGTCGAACATGACCGGGTCGATCTGGTCGCTGGGCACGAACTCCACGACCTCGATCTCGCGGCTCCTCTCGACCGGCAGGGACGAGAGGTCCTCCTCGGTCAGCACCACCGTGTGCTCGCCGTCGTCGTACGCCTTGTCGATGTGCTTGAAGTCGACCACCTCCCCGCAGATCTCGCAGCGGCGCTGGTAGCGGATGCGGCCGCCGTCCTCGTCGTGCACCTGGTGAAGGGGGATGTCGTGGTCCTCGGTGGCGCTGTAGACCTTGACCGGCACGTTGACCAGCCCGAACGCGACCGCACCCTTCCAGATGGCTCTCATGGGTCAAGTGAACACCAAGCAGGCTTAGCGTGCCAGAGGGCCCCGCCCGCCCACCCCTAGACTTGGGAGGTGACCTCCGAGACCGTAGAGCCCATCGTCAGCAAGTCCACCAGCGACGACGGCAGTACCGTCCTGCGCCTGGAATTCCAGTTCGCGTTCCCGCCGACCGTGCTGTGGAAGCACCTGACGGAGACCGAGAAGCTGAAGTACTGGTTCCCGTGCGAGATGGAGTTCGAGCCGCGCGCCGAGGCGGAGATCCTGTTCCGGTACGCCGACCAGAAGCCCCTGCGCGGGACGGTGCTGGAGGCCGAGCGGCCCACCGTGCTCGCCTACACGTGGGAGAGGGACAGCCTCCGCTGGGAACTCACCCGCACCAGTGACAACGGCACCCGGCTCGTGCTCCTCCTGACCCCCGGGAGCCCCCGGCACTCGGCCACCATGGCCGCCGGCTGGCACCTCACCATCGCCGGGCTCGACGACTTCCTCAACAAGCGCAGCCTCGGCCAGGACCCGGCGCTGTGGGACACCTACGTCGCCCGGTACCGCGAGCAGTTCGGGGACTAGCACCAGGGCCGGGACCCGGCGGCCCCGGCCGATTGGTACTGGACCGTCCCCGGCATCCGGTCAAGACTGGGGACATGGCTCCTCCGCGCACGGCACGGCAGCAGACCGTCACCGTGGACGGACGCACGCTGCGTCTCTCCAATCTCGACAAGGTGCTCTACCCGGCCACGGGCACCACCAAGGCGGACGTGCTCGCGTACTACGCCGCCGTCGCGCCGCACCTCATCCGGCACGCGCGGCACCGGCCGGTCACGCGGAAGCGCTGGGTGCACGGCGTCGGGACGCCGGAGGAGCCGGGCGAGATGTTCTTCCAGAAGAACATCGACGACAACGCCCCCGACTGGGTGCCGCGCCGCGCGATCCAGCACAAGGACCACACGAACGTCTACCCCCTGGTCGACGACCTCGCCACCCTCACCTGGCTGGGGCAGATCGCCGCCATCGAGATCCACGTGCCCCAGTGGCGCTTCACGGCGGACGGCGCCCGGGGCAACCCGGACCGCCTCGTCCTGGACCTCGATCCCGGCCCCGGCGCGGGGCTGGCCGACTGCGCCGCCGTGGCGCTGCTCGCCCGGCCCATCCTGCAGGGCATGGGACTCGAGCCGTTCCCCGTCACGAGCGGATCCAAGGGGATCCACCTCTACTGTGCGCTGGACGGCCGGCAGACCTCCGAGCAGGTGTCCGCCGTCGCCCGCGAACTCGCCCGGGCGCTCGAGGCCGACCACCCGGACATCGCGGTCAGCGACATGAAGAAGGCGCTGCGCCCGGGCCGGGTGCTCGTCGACTGGAGCCAGAACAACGCGAACAAGACGACCGTGAGCCCCTATTCCCTGCGCGGGCGCTTCGAGCCGACCGTCGCCGCCCCGCGCAGGTGGGAGGAGCTCGACGACGAGGACCTCCGGCACCTCGACCACCAGGACGTGGCGCAGCGGGTCCAGGAGTTCGGGGACCTCCTCGCCCCCGCCACCCCGGACCTTCCCGCAGACGACGGGGACGCCGGGGACGACGGGGACGGCGGTGCCAGGAGCGGGGGTGGCGCGGCGCCCCCGGACCGCCTGTCCACGTACCGCGCCATGCGTGACGCCGCGAAGACGCCCGAACCCGTCCCCGACGCGGTGGGCCCGGCCGGCGGCAACAGCTTCGTCATCCAGGAACACCACGCCCGCCGGCTCCACTACGACTTCCGGTTGGAGCACGAGGGCGTCCTCGTCTCGTGGGCCCTGCCGAAGGGTCCGCCGCTGACGCCGAGCAGGAACCACCTGGCCGTGCAGACCGAGGACCACCCGCTCGACTACGGCTCGTTCGAGGGAACTATTCCTCATGGGGAATACGGTGCGGGCGAGGTGACCATCTGGGACGCCGGCACGTACGAGCTGGAGAAGTGGAGGGACGGCAAGGAGGTCATCTGCACACTCCACGGACGGGCCGACGGCGGCCTCGCGAAGGGCGGCACGGCCATCCGCCGCTATGCGCTCATCAATACCGGAGGCGGATCGAGCGGCAGGAGCAACTGGCTGATCCACCTCATGAAGGACCAGCCCGCGGAGGCGCAGCACGGAGCGGGAGGCGAGGCGGGCGGGCCGGCATCACCGGATCCCGCTCCCGCACCTGCCGCCGACGCCAACGCGCCGGTCCCCGCTGCGCCCTCGGCGGTGCCCGTCCGGCCCATGATGGCCACCCTCGGCTCCGAGCAGGCCATCCCCGACCCCGACGCCTGGGCCTACGAGATGAAGTGGGACGGCGTGCGCTGCATCGCGACGGTCAGGGACGGGACCGTGACCCTGGCCAGCCGCAACGGCATCGACACCACGCCCACCTACCCGGAGCTCGGGGACCTCGGGGACCTCGTCCACGCCGACAGCGCCGTACTCGACGGCGAGATCGTGGCCCTCGACCCCCGCGGCCGCCCCGACTTCAGCCTGCTCCAGACCCGCATGAAGCTCACCCACCGGGCCGAGATCGAGGCCGTCCGCCAGGTGACGCCCGTCCGCCTCATGCTGTTCGACCTGCTCGAGCTCGACGGCACCGATGTGACCCGCCTCGAGTACCGTCAGCGGCGCGAGCTGCTCGAGCGCGCGGTGGACGCGGCGGAGGACGGGCACATCCAGGTCCCACCGGCCATCGACGCGACCCTCGGGGAGGCGGTCGAGGCGAGCCGGCAGCTGGGCCTGGAAGGGATCATGGCCAAGCGGCTCACCAGCGACTACCAGCCCGGCGCGCGGTCCTCGTCGTGGCTGAAGATCAAGCATCTCCGCACCCAGGAGGTCGTGGTGGTGGGCTGGCGGCCGGGCAAGGGTACGCGCGCCTCGAAGATCGGGTCCCTGCTCGTCGCCGTCCCCGACGGCGTCGACCTGCGCTACGTCGGCCGCGTGGGGTCCGGCCTGACGGAGCGGGACCTCGCGGAGGTCGGCGCCCGCCTCAAGAAGCTGGGCCGGAAGACGGCGCCGCTCGCCGACGTCCCCGGCGTCGACGCGTCCGACGCCCACTGGGTCCGGCCCTCCCTCGTCGGCGAGGTCCAGTACAGCGAACACACGGGTACCGGCCGCCTGCGGCATCCGGTCTGGCGCGGCTGGCGACCCGACAAGACGCCGTCGGACGTGGTCCTCGAGCTCTGAACCCCGCACATCCACGGAATATCACCCAGGAGGCATATATGAGCACGCTCGATATCCAGCGGCTGGACGCCTGGTGGCGGGCCGCCAACTACGTCTCGGTGGGCCAGATCTACCTGCGTGACAACGCCCTGCTGACCCGCCCCCTCGCCGGGGAGGACGTGAAGGCGCGGCTGCTCGGCCACTGGGGCACCACGCCCGGGCTCAACTTCGTGTACACCCACCTGAACCGCGTGATCGCCGAGCGCGGTCAGGAGATGCTCTTCGTCACGGGCCCCGGCCACGGCGGGCCCGCCGTCGTCGCCCAGGCCTGGCTCGAGGGGACGTACTCCGAGGTCTACAGCGGCATCGGCCAGGACGGCGCCGGGCTCAACGCCCTGTTCAAGCAGTTCAGCTACCCCGGCGGCATCCCGTCCCACGCCGCGCCCGAATCACCCGGCTCCATCCACGAGGGCGGGGAGCTGGGCTACGTGCTCGCCCACGCCTACGGCGCCGTGTTCGACAACCCCGGACTGATCGCCCCACCGCCGTGGTGGGTGACGGTGAGGCGGAGACCGGACCGCTGGCCACGAGCTGGCATTCGAACAGCTTCGTGGACCCGGCGGTCGACGGCGCCGTCCTGCCGATCCTGCACCTCAACGGCTACAAGATCGCCAACCCGACCGTCCTCGCCCGCATGCCCGAGGAGCAGCTGCGGCAGCTGATGTACGGGTACGGGTACGAGCCGCACTTCGTCACGGTGTCCGACCCCTCGGCCACCGAGGCCGCCCACCGGGACTTCGCCGCCGTCCTCGACACGTGCATCGACGACATCCACGCCCTCCAGGACGCGGCACGCACCTCTCCGGCCGGGGCCGACGCCGGCGCGACGCGATGGCCGATGATCGTGCTGCGCTCCCCGAAGGGCTGGACCGGTCCGGCGGTCGTGGACGGCAATCCCGTGGAGGGGACCTGGCGCTCCCACCAGGTGCCGCTCTCGGAGATCCACACCAACGAGGGGCACCTGCGCCAGCTCGAGGACTGGATGCGGTCCTACGACCCCGGGTCGCTCTTCACGGAGGCGGGGGAGCTGCGGCCGGAGATCGCCTCGCTCGCCCCCCGCGGGGATCTCCGCATGAGCGCCACGCCCTACGCCAACGGCGGCCGGCTGCTCCGCGACCTCGTGCTGCCCGCCTACGCCGACCATGCCGTCGAGGTGTCGCATCCCGGCGCGGAGAAGGTGAGCCCCATGATCACCGTCGGCGGCTACCTGCGGGACGTCATCGAGCGCAATCCGCACAACTTCCGCCTGTTCGGGCCGGACGAGACGGCGTCGAACCGCCTCTCCGCCGTCTACGAGGTGACGGACAAGGTGTGGCAGCCGCGCATCGAGGACGTCGACGAGCACCTCGCACGGTCCGGGCGGGTCATGGAGGTGCTGAGCGAGCACCTCTGCCAGGGCTGGCTCGAGGGCTACCTGCTGACCGGCCGCCACGGGGTCTTCAACTGCTACGAGGCCTTCGTGCACATCGTCGACTCGATGTTCAACCAGTTCGCGAAATGGCTCAAGGTGCACCGCACGCTGTCCTGGCGCATGCCGATCGCCTCGTTCAACTACATGCTCTCCAGCCACGTCTGGCAGCAGGACCACAACGGCTTCTCCCACCAGGACCCCGGATTCATCGACCACGTGATGAACAAGAAGGCGGACATCATCCGGGTCTACCTCCCGCCGGACGCCAACACGATGCTCGCCGTGACCGAGCACTGCATGCAGACACGCGACACCGTCAACGTGATCGTGACGGGCAAGCAGCCCACCCCCACCTGGCTCGGGCCGGAGGAGGCGCACCTGCACGTGAGGCGTGGCATCGGCATCTTCGGCTTCGCGGGCTCCGAGGAGCCGGGCGTGGAGCCCGACGTGGTGCTCGGCTGCGCGGGTGACGTCCCCACGCTCGAGGCCGTCGCCGCGGCGGGACTGCTCAAGGCGGCCATCCCCGGGCTGAAGATCCGCGTGGTGAACGTGGTGGACCTCATGCGCCTGCAGGACAGTTCGGAGCATCCGCACGGACTGTCGGCGCGGGACTTCGATACGCTGTTCACGACGTCGAAGCCCGTGGTGTTCGCCTATCACGGCTACCCGTGGCTCATCCATCGCCTGACCTACCGGCGGACCAACCACGAGAACCTGCACGTGCGCGGCTACAAGGAGGAAGGCACCACGACGACGCCGTTCGACATGGCCATGCTGAACCAGATCGACCGGTTCCAGCTGGCCATGGACGTCATCGACCGTGTGCCGGTGCTCGGTGCGACGCAGGCGCTGTTCCGGCAGGACCTGCAGGACCAGCGGCAGCGCGCCTGGCAGTACACGCGGGACGCCGGTAAGGACCTCGAGGCCATCACCGGCTGGACGCTCGACGAATCTTCGCCGGACGACGCGAAGTAAAACCCGTCGCCCACAACCAGAAGGAGCACGCCGCATGACCGACACGAGCATTTCCGCAACACGGACCATCGACGCACCCGCCAACGCGATCTTCGCCTTCCTGTCGAACCCCGCCCACCACGCGGCCCTGGACGGCTCGGGGATGGTGCAGTCGGACAGCAAGTCCGATCGCATCACCGCCACCGGGCAGGTCTTCACGATGAATCAGCACTGGGACAAGATGGGCGGTGACTACCAGACCGACAATCACGTGATCGGCTACGACGAGAACAAGCTCATCGCCTGGAAGACGGCGCCGGCAGGTGAGGAGCCCCCGGGCTGGGAGTGGGTCTGGCGCTTCGTATCGGCCGGTCCGGACTCCACGGACGTCTCCGTGACCTACGACTGGTCCGCCGTGACGGACAAGGCGATGCTCAAGCAGCTGAGCTTCCCCGAGGTGTCCCAGGAGGCCCTGGACTCCACGCTAGCGAACCTGGCGGCGCAGGTGTCCGAGGCCTGATTCCCCTCGTGCGCCACCCGCGCGCCGCCGGGCGACGGCGGCCGGTCCTCTTCGGGGGGCCGGCCGCCGCCGCCATCTTCCTGCTATTTCAGCAGTGCGACATCCGAGACGAGCTCGATGTGCTGCTGCATGGCATCGCCGGCGGCGACGGCGTTCTGTGCCCGGATGGCGTCGGCGATCCCCCGGTGCGAGGCGAGCGACTGCTCCGGCCGACCGGGCTGGGCCAGGGATTCGAGGCGGGTCTCCAGGACCATCTCGCCGATGAAGGCCATGAGCTGCGCCATGACGGGGGAGTGTGCCGCGGCCGTGACGGCCTGGTGGAAGAGTTCGTCACCGTGCGCGCCGCGGTCGCCGTCGTCGATCTCCCGCTGCATGGCCGCGAGGGCGGCGTCGATCGCGGCCAGGTCCTCGTCGGTGCGGCGCATGGCCGCGAGGGCGGCGAGCCGGACCTCCAGCGTGCTGCGTGCCTCGACGATGTCGGGCAGCCTGCTCCGATGCTCCCGCAGCCCCTTGATGACGCTGGCCACGCTCGCGCGGTGGCGGAGGACGGCGCCCGTCCCGTGCTGCACGTCGATCACCCCGAGCACTTCGAGGGCCACGAGCGCCTGGGCGAGGGTGGCCCGGGAGACGCCGAGCCGTTCCGCGAGATCCCGCTCCGCCGGCAGGAGATCGCCGGGCTGCAGCCTGGCCGATTCGATGTAGCCGAGGAGCTGTTCCACGAGCTGCTCGTACAGCCGCGGGCGAGCGAGACGCCCCAGTGGTTGCGGGCTGGCGACGTCGCTCATTCTGGCTCTCCCCGGGGTAGTGGTGCGACCATGCTACCGGTCACCGATTGACAGGGACGCCCACTCTCCTACAGGCTAGGCCAGTGGTCCTGTGCTGCAGGTCACACCACAGATCCCATCCGTCGCCCGCTGGAGGATAACGATGTCCGCTCCGCTCCTATCGATCATCATCCTCGCGGCGATGTTCCTGATCGCCACCCTGCTGCCCATCAACATGGGCGCGCTCGCCTTCGTCGGAGCATTCCTCCTCGGGGCGGTGTTCCTCGGGATGGACACCGACGACATCATCGCCGAGTTCCCGGGCGGCCTGTTCCTCACACTCGTCGGGGTGACGTACCTGTTCGCCATCGCGCAGAACAACGGCACGATCGACCTCCTCGTGCAGGGCGCGGTCAAACTGGTCCGCAATCGCGTGGCCCTCATCCCGTGGGTCATGTTCCTCATCACGGCCGTCATCACGGCCGTCGGTGCCCTCGGGCCGGCCGCCGTGGCGATCATGGCGCCCGTCGCGCTCGGGTTCGCGGCCCGCCACAGGATCTCCCCGCTGCTCATGGGCATGATGGTCGTCCACGGCGCGCAGGCCGGCGGATTCTCGCCCATCGCGGTGTACGGCGTGATCGTCAACGACATCGTGGGCGAGTCCGGGTTCGAGTCGAGTCCGCTCGCCGTCTTCCTCACGAGCTTCATCTTCAACCTGCTCATCGCCGTGATCCTCTTCATCGTCCTCGGCGGCCGCACCCTCATGTCCTCGCGTGTCTCCCAGTTCGTGGAGGAAGCCGCCGAGGCGCGCCTGAACGCGAGCGCGGGTGCACGCCGGGCCGATGTCGCCTACAAGGGGACCGGGAGCGGCACCTACGGGCCGCGGGACCCGGCGGGCGACGGCGTCGTGGCCACCCGGACCCGCGAGGACCGCATCTCGCAGACCGCCACCATCCTCGGGCTGATCGCGCTCGCCGTCATCTCCCTCGGCTTCAGCGTGGACGTCGGCTTCGTGGCCATCACCGTGGCCGTCGTCCTCGCCCTGATCTCCCCGAAGGCGCAGAGCGGGGCCGTGAACAAGATCGCCTGGTCCACCGTCCTGCTCATCTGCGGCATGCTCACCTTCGTCGGCGTCCTGCAGGCGGCCGGCACCATCGAGTACGTCTCCGACGGCGTCGCCGGCCTCGGCATGCCGCTGCTCGCAGCACTGCTCATCTGCTACATCGGCGCCGTCGTCTCCGCCTTCGCGTCCTCGACGGCCATCCTCGCGGCCCTGATCCCGCTGGCCATCCCGTTCCTGGAGACCGGCGCCGTGGGCGCCGTCGGCGTGGTGTGCGCGCTCGCGGTGTCCTCCACGATCGTCGACGTCTCGCCGTTCTCCACCAACGGCGCCCTCGTCCTCGCCAACGCGCCCGAGGGGACGGACAAGGACCGCTTCTACAAGCAGATCCTCGGCTACGGCGCGATCATCGTGGTCGCCGGGCCGGTGATCGCCTGGCTCGTCCTCGTGGTGCCCGGCTGGCTCTGAGCAGCTCACCACCCGACCGACCCACAACCACCGGAGGAAGACATGAGCGCCGAAACCACCACCGCCGGGACGACGGGTCGGGGAGGCCCGCTGGCCGGACGCCTCGTCGTCGATCTCAGCAGGGCTCTCGCCGGACCGCACGCCGGCATGATGCTCGGGGATCTGGGCGCGCGGGTGATCAAGGTCGAGACGCCGGGCACGGGTGACGACACCCGCGGCTGGGGCCCGCCCTTCGTCGGCCCCGAGGAGGACCGCCAGGCCACCTACTTCCTCTCCTGCAACCGGAACAAGGAATCGATCGCCCTCGACCTCAAGAGCGACGACGGACGGGGCGTCCTCACGGAACTCCTGCGCCGCGCGGACGTCGTCGTCGAGAACTTCCGGCCCGGCGTCCTGGACCGCCTCGGCTTCTCCACCGACGCGATGCTCGAGCTGAATCCGGGCCTCGTCATCCTCTCCATCACGGGGTTCGGCCACGACGGCCCCGAGGCGAAGCGCAGCGGCTACGACCAGATCGTCCAGGGCGAGGCCGGGCTGATGTCCCTCACCGGGCCCGACCCGGACAACCCCCAGCGCGTCGGCGTGCCCATCGCCGATCTGCTGTCCGGCATGTACGGGGCCTACGGCGCCGTGGCGGCACTGCTGGAGCGGGAACGCACGGGCAGGGGCCAGGTGGTCCGCACCTCCCTGCTGGCCGCGATCATCGGCGTCCACGCGTTCCAGGGCACGCGCACCACGGTCGCGGGCGAGGTGCCGCAGGCACAGGGCAACCACCACCCCTCGATCGCGCCCTACGGCCTGTTCAACTGCCGCGGCGGCAAGGTGCAGATCAGCGTGGGCAGCGAGAAACTGTGGGCCACCTTCACCACCGCCTTCGGGCTCGACGGCGGCCGCCCGGAGTTCGCGACCAACGCCGACCGGGTGCGGAACCGGGACCTGCTGATCGGCGTCGTCGAGGACGCCTTCTCCGCGTACGAGGCGGAACCGCTGCTCGCCCGGCTGAACGAGGCGGGCATCCCCGCCGGCAAGGTGCGCACCCTCGACGAGGTCTACGCCTGGGACCAGGTGCACTCGCAGGGACTCCTCCTCACCGTGCAGCACGCGCTCCTCGGTGAGATCGCCCTACCCGGGCCGCCGCTGCGCTTCTTCGACGGCCCCACCGAGACCACGCCGGCGGGCCACACCGCCCCGCCCCTGCTCGACGGCGACGGCGACGCCATCCGCGCGTGGCTCGCAGCACCGGGCGGATCCGGGGCGTGAGCGGACCCGCGCGGCACCTCACCGCCCTCGAGCTCATCGGCGCGGTGCTCGACGCCGGGTCCTTCACCTCGTGGGACGCCGACGTCCCCACGCCCTACCCCGGCGCGACGCCCGCCTACGAGGAGGAACTCGAGCGGGCACGCCGGAAGAGCGGTGCGGACGAGTCGGTGCTGACGGGGGAAGGCCTCATCCACGGCCGCCGGGTGGCCGTCATCGTGTCGGAGTTCACCTTCCTCGCGGGCTCGATCGGCGCCGCCGCCGCGCACCGGATCACCACGGCGATCCGCCGGGCCACGGCGGAGCGGCTACCCCTGCTGGCCGGACCGGCGTCGGGCGGCACACGCATGCAGGAGGGGACCCCCGCGTTCCTGTCGATGGTGGACATCACCGCGTCCGTGCGGGCGCACCGGCAGGCAGGCCTGCCCTACCTCGTCTACCTGCGGCACCCGACGACGGGTGGTGTCATGGCCTCGTGGGGATCGCTCGGCCACGTCACGGTCGCCGAGCCGGGCGCCCTCCTCGGGTTCCTGGGGCCCCGCGTGTACGAGGCGCTGTACGGGGCGCCGTTCCCGTCCGGGGTGCAGACCGCCGAGAACCTGTTCGACAAGGGCCTCATCGACGCCGTCGTCCCGCCCGAGCACCTCGCGGGCATTGTCGACAGGGCCCTCACCGTCCTCCTCGCGCGGCCCGCCGTGATGCCCGAACGGCCGCCGTCGGCCGCCGTCCGCCCCGGCACCGGCGACGCCTGGGCGTCGATCCTCGTCTCCCGGAACCGGAGGCGCCCGGATCTCCGCCGCCTCCTCGCCTACGGTGCCCGGGACGTCCTGCCGCTCAACGGGACCGGCCAGGGTGAGAAGGATCCCGGCCTCCTGCTGGCCCTGGCGCGCTTCGGGGACCAGCCCTGCATCGTCCTCGGACACCAGCGTCCGCGTGAGCCGGGCGAGTCCGTCATGGGGCCGGCGTCCCTCAGGGAGGCGCGGCGGGGCATGAAGCTCGCTGAGGAACTCGGCCTGCCCCTGCTGACGGTCATCGACACCGCCGGGGCGGACCTCTCCAGGGAGGCCGAGGAGGGCGGGCTCGCCGGCGAGATCGCGCGGTCCCTGCACGACCTCATCGGCCTCGCGTCCCCGTCGGTCTCCCTGCTGCTCGGGCAGGGCGCGGGGGGCGGTGCGCTCGCCCTGCTGCCGGCGGACAGCACCATCGCCGCCGAGCACGCGTGGCTCTCGCCGTTGCCGCCCGAGGGTGCCAGCGCCATCGTGCACCGCACCGTGGACCGCGCACCCGAGATGGCGGAGGCCCAGGGCGTGAAGGTCGCCGCGCTGGTCCGCCGGGGCGTCGTCGACCATGTGGTGGACGAACGGCCCGACGCCGCCGAGGAGGGCCGGGCCTTCTGCGGGCGGATGGCGCGCGCGGTCGAGTACGAACTGGCGCGCGTGAAGGAGCTCCCGGCGGACGACCGCCTCGAGCGCCGTGCCGCGAAATACCGGGCGGGAATCGGCTGACCGGCACCCGGCCCCGCCATCGCGGCCGACCGGCGCCCGGGCCGGGCGCCCGGGCCGGGCGGCTAGGCCGGGTGCAGCGTCCGGTACAGCTCCATCTGCCGGTACCGGCGCTGGAGGCTGTCCCTGCGGGGCGTGCTCTCCACGTCGGCGGGCTCGGCGGTGAGGTCGATGTGCCGCTCGCCGTAATGCCAGAGCAGCATGTCGTCCAGGAGCCGGTCCGGGCCGGGGGAGTACCGGTGGTCGAGCGCCTTGCGGACCGTGGTGATGGTGTCCGCCTGCAGCAGGGCCACGAGCTCGAGCGTCGTTTTCAGGCCGTGGGCGGCCAGCAGTTCCGCGGCCCAGCCCCAGTTGTCGTCCGTCTTCCGGTCCACGTGCGGCAGCAGGGTCTGCCAGACGTCGCGGATGCGGTTGGGCGTCAGGGGTGCGCTGCCCTCGCCGTCCTCGTCCCAGAACCCCGTGACCGTCTCGTACCGCTCGTGCAGTTCCGCGAAGGCCGATTCCACGGTCTCGAGCATGGCCGCCGTCCCGGTGAACTGCCGGTCGAAGTACGGGCTCCAGGCCTTCGGGTTGGACGCCTTGAAGCGGATGTCGTGTTCGATCTCCGACCAGGCGTGCGCGAGCACGGTCCGCACCTGCACCTCGAACAGGTAGCTCCCCGCGGCCTTCGTCTCGGGGTCCACGGTCTGCTGGAAGGCACGGACCACCTCGTTGTGGATGGTGCGCATGATGAGGTGGCGGCTCGAATAGCCGTAGGTCCCCGACTCGATGGACCCGATGTCCTTCTCCCGGTCGCCGCGGCAGTCGAACTCGTGGCGCTGGCGCTTGAGCAGGTTCGCCGCGAGATCCACCTCGTGCGGGAGCGTGGTGATGATGCGGACCCCCACCAGGTCGGTGAGGTTGCGCAGGGGATCCGGGAACACCAGGATCGGCGGTGCACCCGTCTCGGGGGAGGGCAGCGTGCGGGACGCCTTGTCGCGGAAGGACTCCACGGTCTTGGTACGTGCCGTGACGAACAGCGGTTTGAGGTCCGTGCCGTCGAAGATGGCCTCGATGCTGTCCCGCATGGCGACGGTGACGCGGTCGAGGGCCGGCCGGACGCGCTCGTACTCACGCGTATGCGCCTCGACGGCCGGCCTCAGCCGTTCGTCGAGATCATCCCATGCGCCCATACCGCGTGCCTTTCCGAAGGGGAGACTTCATCGTAGCCAACCCGGCCGACGGTTACGCTTCAGCTGTGAAACCGCCGTACCCCGTGGGCCGACGCTCCCTCCTCGCCCTGCTCGCCGCCGCCGGAGCCTTCGTGCTCACCGCCTGCGGGTCCGGGTCCGGCAGGAGGCCCGGCACCGGATCCGGCGGCGCTGCCGCGGGGGCCCCGCAGCGGTACGGCTACGGAGCGGACCCCAGCCAGTTCGCCGACCTCTACCTGCCCGCCCCGGGTCTCACCGTCCGCGGCGTCGTCGTCCTCATCCACGGCGGCTACTGGCGCTCCACCTACGGCGCGGAGCTGGGGGAGCCCCTCGCACAGGACCTCACGGGCCGCGGATACGCCTGCTGGAACCTCGAGTACCGGCGGGCAGGCAACGGGGGCGGCTGGCCCGCCACGTTCGACGACGTCGCCGCCGGGATCGACGCCCTCGCGGGCGCCGCCGCGGAGCACGGGCTGGACCTGGGGTCCACGACGGCGCTCGGCCACTCGGCCGGCGGGCACCTCGCCGTCTGGGCGGCGGGCAGGGCGGGGCTGCCCCCGGAGGCCCCCGGCGCCGGGACGCCGGGGGTGCCGCTCACAGCCGTCATCAGCCAGGCGGGGGTCCTGGACCTCCGCGCGGCCCGGGAGCTGCGCCTGAGCGACGACGCCGTGGAGAACCTGCTGGGCGCCCCCGAGGACGCGGAGCGGTACCGGCTCGCGGACCCGATGACCGCCATACCCCTCGATGTCCCCGTGTACGCGGTCCACGGCACGAAGGACACCACGGTGCCGCTCGGCCAGTCGGAGGGCTACGTCGCGGCGGCCACGGCTGCGGGCGCCGTGGCGGAACTGGTCCTGACCCCGGGAGACCACTTCGCCGTCATCACCCCCGGATCCGAGGACTGGGAGCGGATCGTCGGACTGCTCGACGCCGCACACCCCGGCCCGCCCGTCGAGGGCGGGCCGGGGCCCACGGGGTCGGGGCGCGGGCCTAGTTGAGCGGGAGCGTACCCTCGGGCAGGGCGCCGTCGGCGAGCAGGTCCCGAGCGGCACCGGCCAGCGCGGTGAGCGCCACGCGCTGCGTCCAGGGACCGTAGGAGATGCGGGCCACGCCGAGCTCCTCCAGGCGCGACGGCGCGAGGCTCCCCGGCACGTTGATGACGCTGAGGCGCTGCGGGCCGAAGGCCTCCACGAGGGCGGTCACGGTGTGTTCGTCCAGCAGCCCGGGGACGAAGACGGTCGTCGCACCGACGGCCAGGTAGGCCCTGCCGCGTTCGACGGCGTCGGCGAGCACGTCCGCCGGAGCACGGTCGCCCGCCTTCACGAAGGCGTCCGTGCGGGCGTTGAGGACGAAGTCGATGCCCTCCGACGTCCCGGCCCGGAGGACGGCCTCCATCTGCGCCACGGCGTCGGGCAGCGGCCGCATCTGGTCCTCGATGTTCGCACCGACGATCCCCACGCCGATCGCGCGGCGGACCGTGTCCCCGGGGTCGCCGTAGCCGGACTCGAGGTCGGCGGAGACGGGCAGGTCCGTCGCGGCGGCGATCCGCCCGACGGCTGTGATCATCTCCTCGAGGGGGATGTTCTCGCCGTCCTCGTAACCGAGCGACGCGGCGATCGAGTGGCTCGCCGTGGCGAGCGCCTTCGTGCCGGGGACGGCGGCGATCGTCTTCGCACTGATGACGTCCCAGACGTTAACGACCTGCAGGATCCCGGGGGCGGAGTGCAGCCGGGCGAGGGTCGTCGCCTTCGCGGCGAGGTCGTGCTGTGCTTCAGTCATCGAGTACCTTCCGGGTATGTGCGGCGATCCAGGCGGCTGCGCCGTCCACTTCCGCGGGATGGATTCCATGGCCGCCCTCGCGGACGTTCCGGTCTACTTCGGCGCCGCGGCTCTCGAGGATCGAACCGACGCGGACCACGCTGTCGATCGGAGCCATGGCGTCGGACTGCCCGTTGAACAGGGCGATCGACGAGCCGGAGAGGTCCGCCTCCACGGCGCGCCCCTCCAGCGGGTACATGCCGGAGAACGCGACGGCGTCCCTGACGGCGTCCGGGTGCAGCAGCGCGGTGGCGAGCGCGATGTTCGCCCCGTTGGAGAAGCCCACGGCGACGAGCGGGCGGTCGCCGATCCCGTAGTGGTCCCGCGCCCAGCCGACGAATGCGGCGAGCTCACCCGCGCGGCGGACGACGTCGTCGACGTCGAACACGCCCTCACCGAAGCGGCGGAACCAGCGGTTCGACCCGTGCTCCTGCACGGGTCCGCGTGGCGCGAGATGACCCGCGCCGGGTGCGAGACGCTCGACGAGCGGCAGGAGGTCGTGCTCGGTGCCGCCCGTGCCGTGCAGGAGCAGCAGCACGGGGGTGTCGGCCGCTCCTGCCGCGAACAGGTGCGGCCACTCGTGTGTCGTGGTCATGTCAGCTCCTGAAGAACGCCTGGACGGCGGGGTTGTTCTCCGCCGGCAGGTCGATCTTCGCGACCGAGTGGGCGATGGCCTCGCGGTTCGGCTCGAGCCACGGCGGCAGCTTCAGGGAACGGCCGAGTTCCAGCAGCGGCTCGTCGATGTCGAACCCCGGGGTATCGGTGGCGATCTCCAGGAGCGTGCCTCCCGGCTCACGGAAGTAGATCGAGGTGAAGTACTGCCGGTCGAGGATCGCCGTCACCCCGTAGCCGCGCTCGGCGAGTTCCTGGCGCCAGAGCTCCTGGGTCTGCTGGTCGGGGACGCGGAACGCGATGTGGTGCACCGTGCCGCCCGCCACGAGCCCGCGCTCGCCGCGCGGATCCGTGACGACGTCGACGACCGTGCCCGGCTCGCCGCGGTGCGTGCTCAGACGGTAGCGGCCGTCCTTCTCGCCGAGGACCGTCATGCCGAGATCCCGCGTGAACGTCTCGAGGGTACGGGTGGGGTCCTGGACGGTCAGGACGGAGGAGTGCTGGCCGCGCACCGCGTACTCGGCGGGCACGGAGGCGGAGTCCCACGGGTTGCGCGGGTCGGAGACGGAGGAGGCCACGAGGTCGATCTGCAGGCCGTCCGGGTCACGGAGCGAGAGGCGCTCCTCCTCGGACGAGGCGCGGGAGACGGCGGATTCGACCCCGAGGCCCCTGAAGTGTTCCTGCCACCAGCCGAGGGTGCCCTGCGGTACGGAGAAGGCCGTGGTGGTCGACTGACCGCTGCCGATGCGTCCGCTGCGGATGCCCTGCCACGGGAAGAAGGTCAGGAGCGAGCCGGGGCGCCCGGACTCGTCACCGTAGTAGAGGTGGTAGGTGCCGGGGTCGTCGAAGTTGACGGTCTTCTTGACGAGCCGCAGCCCCAGCCCCCTGATGTAGAAGTCGATGTTCCGCTGGGGGTCACCGGCGATCGCTGTGACGTGGTGGAGACCTTCGGTTTGTGCAGTCACGCTGTCCTCCTTGATGGGGCCGGCCTGGCGGGCGCCGGCATGTCCATGCAAACGCATGCATTACGCCGTTTGTTCCCTGCCGCGCCGCTACCCCGGACCGATAGGCAGCCTGCTGACCGTCGTGGGCCCTCAGCTTCCTGTGTCATCCTGTTCGCATGGCAGCGAGAGGGCGGGTCTCCGGGTGGGTCCGCCGCACCGGGATCGAGGTGGTCGGGTGGACCCTCGTGGTACTCGGCCTCGCGGCCCTGGTGCTGCCCGGACCGGGGCTCCTGATGCTCGCCGCCGGCCTCGCGGTCCTGTCCCAGCAGTATCACTGGGCGCGCCGCTACCTGGCACCCCTGAAGTCCAACGCCTATCACGCGGCCGCACTCGGGGTGAAGACCATCCCGCGGATCGCCGTGAGCTGTGCGAGTGCGCTGGTGATCATGACCCTGGGCGTGGTCTGGATCCTCGGGCCCGCCGTGCCGTCCTGGTGGTTCCTCGCGGACAGGTGGTGGCTGTTCGGGGGAGCGGGCACGGGCATCAGCCTCATCGCCTCCTCCGTCATCGCCCTCGTGCTGATCGTCTACAGCGTGCGCCGGTTCCGCGGCCGCCCCATCCCCGCGCGGCCCCACGGAGTGCGCGCGGAGACGGAATAGTCCGGGCCGGCAGTGGCGCCATGGCTGGTACGTTGAAGAAGTGATCACCGTGGTCGGGGAGACCCTCATCGACGAAGTCATCAGCGACATCACCCCCATGCGCGCCCACGTCGGGGGCAGCCCGATGAACGTGGCGGTGGGGCTCGCGCGCCTCGGCCATCCCGCCCAGTTCGTGGGCCGGTACGGCGACGACGGGTACGGCCGGATGATCGAGCAGCACCTCCGCGACAACTCGGTGCCCTTCCCCGTGGAACCCGACACCTCGCCCACGAGCGTCGCCACGGCGCGCCTCGACCCCGCGGGCGGGGCGTCCTACGATTTCCAGCTCGTCTGGGACCTGCCGGGTCTCGCAGCGCAGAGGGACAGGCTGCTCGACGGCACCACCCTGCTGCACACCGGGTCCATCGCCACGATGCTCGCCCCGGGAGCCGACGACGTCCTGGCCCTCGTGACGGCGGCCCACCCCCTCGTCACCGTCACGTACGACCCCAACTGCCGGCCCACCATCATCCGCGACGCCGCGTTCGCCCGCAGCCAGGCCGAGAGGTTCGTCGCCCTCGCGGACGTGGTGAAGGCCTCCGACGAGGACCTCGGATGGCTCTACCCCGACCGCAGCCCGGAGGACTCCGCGCGAGCCTGGCTGGACGCCGGTGCCGCCGTCGTCGTCGTGACCCGCGGCTCCAAGGGACCCTGGGGCGTGAGCCGGGCGGGCGAGGCCTCCGTCCCCGCACCCTCCACCAGCGTCGTGGACACCGTGGGCGCGGGTGACTCCTTCATGGCCGCCCTGGTGGGCGCCCTCGTGGACCTCGAGCTCGACGGCGCCCATCGCCGGGACGAACTGCGCCGAATCACCCTCGGGCAGCTGACCGCCGTGCTGCAGTACGCGGCCCGGGCAGCAGCCATCACCGTCTCCCGCGCAGGGGCCAACCCGCCCTCGCGTGACGAGATGGCGCGCCAGGCCTGACCGCCGCGCAGGACCACGACCCGAGGAGCACACCCATGACCCGCGACCCGTACGCAGACCTCCCCCAGGTACCCGGCTTCACGCTGACCAGCGAGACCGTCACCCACCAGGCACCCCTCGACCCGGCGCAGGCCTCCGGGATGATGGGTGCGGGCGGCAAGGACGAATCACCGCAGCTCAGCTGGAGCGGTTTCCCCGACGGCACGAAGAGCTTCGCCGTGACCGTCTACGACCCGGACGCCCCCACCGCGAGCGGCTTCTGGCACTGGGCCGTCGCGAACCTCCCCGTGACCACCACGTCCCTGGCCGCGGGCGCGGGCACCGACGGTTCCGGGCTCCTGCCCGAGGGGGCCGTGCAGCTGCGCAACGACGCCGGCTTCGCGGGCTACGTGGGGGCCGCACCCCCGGAAGGCCACGGCCCCCACCACTACCACGTGGTGGTGCACGCCCTGGACGTCGAATCCCTCGACCTCCAGCCCGAGGCCTCACCCGCCTACCTCGGCTTCAACCTCTTCGCGAGCACCCTCGGCCGAGCCCGCCTGATCGGTACCTTCGAGCAGTAGGCCGGGCCGCCGGTAGGGTGGAGATCCGGAACCTGAAGGAGTCAGCGATGCGCCTCGTGGCAAGCGACATGGATGGGACCGTCGTGGGCCACGACGGCAGGATGAGCGAGCGCACCGTCCGTGCGTTCCGTGCATGCATGGAGGCGGGGGTCGACGTCGTGTTCGTCACCGGCCGCCCCCCGCGCTGGCTGCAGCCACTGCGGGAGCAGCTCGGCCACACCGGGACGGTCATCTGCTCCAACGGGGCGCTGACGTACGATCTCGAGGCGGAGCGTGTCCTCGATGCCCGGCTGCTCGACCCGGAGCACGTCTACGCGGCCCGCGACATCATCCGCGGGCTCTTTCCCGGCGCGACCTTCGCCGCCGAGACGGTGACGGGGTTCAAGATCGAATCCGGGTTCGCCGAGGCGGCGACCTCGGAGCTCCTCGGCGGGATCACGGCGCAGCCCTTCGAGGAGTCGCTGCCCGGCGAGCAGGTCGTCAAGTTCCTGGCCCGCGAGCGGACCGTCTCCCCGGACGAGTTCCTCGCCGCCGTCCGGCCCGCCGTCGCCCATCTCGTCTCGACGACGCATTCCGCGCCGACCATCGCGCTGCTCGAGATGGCCGTCCCGGACATCGACAAGTCCGTCACGCTCGCCCGGTACGCGGCGGAACGCGGCATCGAGGCCGCCGACGTCGTCGCCTTCGGGGACATGCCCAACGACGTCCAGATGCTCGACTGGGCGGGCCATGGGTACGCCATGGCATCGGGACACCCGGACGCGCTCGCCGCCGCGAACCTCGTGGCACCGCCGTTCGAGGAGGACGGTGTGGCGCAGGTGCTGGAGGAGCGGCTTGCCGCACTCCGCACGGCCTGACCCGGGCCGCTACAGCTACCTGGCCAACCGCTCCGAGCCGCACGCCGGCACCCTCCCCCTCGCGCTCGCGCACCGGGGGTTCGCCCCGGACGGTGGGGAGAACACGATGGCGGCCTTCGCACGCGCGGTGGAGCTCGGCTTCCGCTACCTCGAGATCGACGTCCGCGCGTCGAGCGACGGCGTGGTGATGGTGTTCCACGACGAGGCCCTCGACCGCGTCACCGACGCCGGCGGGCCGGTCGCCGCGCGGACCGCGGAGGAGCTGGCCGCCCTGCCGGTCGGCGGCGGCGGCGGTGTCCCCACGCTCGAGGAGGTCCTGCTGCGCTGGCCTGATCTCCGCCTGAACATCGACATCAAGAGCGACGACTGCGTGCGGCCGTTCGTGGAGCTCGTCAACCGTCTCGGTGCCCACGACCGCGTGCTCGTGGCATCGTTCTCGGACCGCCGGCGCCGGAGGGTCCTGCGCCTGCTGGACGCCCCGACGGCGTCCTCGGCCGGCATGACGGTCAACGCCCTCCTGAAGCTCGCGGCACCGCTCGGACTGGCAGGACCGCTCGGCCGGGCGAGCCGCGTCCAGGCCCTGCAGGTCCCCGAGACCTACCGCGGCGTCCGCGTGGTGACGCCCCGTTTCGTCGCCGCCTGCCACGCCGCCGGCCTGCAGGTCCACGTCTGGACGGTCAACGCGCGCGAGGACATGGACCGGCTGTTCGATCTCGGCGTCGACGGGCTCGTGTCCGACGCCGGGGACGTCCTCGTCTCCTGCCTGCGGGACCGCGCGGCCTGGCCGCAGGACGGCACCCGGTAGCGTGCCTCCTACCCGGCGAGCACCGGGTCGGACAAGGTCCGGAGGTAGCGCAGGGCGGCGGGAGCATAGGTGCGCATCGATGCGTCGTCGGCGTAGACCAGCAGGCGGAGCCAGGAGCCGTACCGGTGCACCCGGGCCAGCCTCAGCGCGGGCTCGACGGCGGCCCGCAGGTCCGGCAGGGGGGCGTAATGCGTCCACCGCTCGAGGTACGCGCGGACGACGGCCTCGATCCGCGGGTCGTCCGCCGTCGTGGCCCACTGCGCCTGCATCTGCTCGACGGGCACGAGCAGGGTGCTGAACGGGTGCGCCCAATAGGAGTCCGCGAAGTCGAAGAACCGCAGGGGGTCGGTGGTCGCCCCCGGGAGGAAGCAGTTCCGGGCGTGCAGGTCGTTGTGGTCGAGGGACAGGGGCACCGGGAGGCCGCGGAGCGTCTCCACGGCGCCGTGGAGGGCGGGCAGTGCGCGCACGACGCCGTCCGCCTCCTCCGCGGACAGGTACAGCGGGTGCCCGGCCGGCAGGCCCGTGTGGAGCAGCAGCTGGTTCTCGACGAAGTTGGCAGCCACCTCGGGGTTCATGACGACCAGCCCCGCCTGGGCGAGCCGCTCGCCGTGGGGGGCCGCGAGCTGCTGCAGATCGGCGAAATCACGGGTGATGCGCGCCCACACGGCCGGGTCGTCCGAGGGCAGGCTGCCCAGGGTGGCACCGTGGTCCGCGGTGAGCATCCAACCCCGGGACGGTTCGATCGCCAGGGGGGCCGCCACATGGTCCGGCGCCAGCTCCCCGAGCAGGGACATGACGGAGGCCTCCGGCAACTGCCCCAGGTTGTTCTCCTTGAACCACAGCGTCCCGTGATCCGTGGGGACGGTCAGCTGCGTGGACCAGAAGCGGATGCGTGGCTGGTCGGACGGGCCGAGCCGCCGGACGCCGAAGGCCTCCAGTGCGGCGTCGATCCACTGCTCCGCCTGGTCCCGCCACCCGGGAGAGGCCCAGACCGCCAGGGAATCGTTCATCGCCCGCCGGGCCTGGTGAGGAAGTGACGCATGTGTTCATTGTTGCATCGCGTCAGCCGAGCTTGGAGGGCCTGCTCCCGTGGTCCTTCGACTCGAGCTCTTCCGGACCGGCGACGTGCTCGCTGCCGCGGGCCCGGGCGATCGCCGTCATGCCGTGGAAGATGACGAGCGCTGCCGCGGTGCCGAGGGCGATCCCCGCGAAGGTCAGGTCGCCGATGGACCAGGTGAAGTCGGCGATCCCGATGACCAGCGCCACCCCCGCCGTCGACAGGTTGATGGGGTTGGAGAAGTTGACCTGGTTCTGCACCCAGATGCGGACACCGAGGATGCCGATCATGCCGTAGAGGACCACGCCCGCACCGCCGAGCACCCCGGCGGGGACGGTGGCGATGAGTGCACCGAACTTCGGGAAGAGGCTCAGCAGGACGGCGACGATCCCGGCCACCCAGTAGGCGGCCGTCGAGTAGACGCGGGAGGCCGCCATGACGCCGATGTTCTCGGCGTACGTGGTGGTGCCGGAGCCGCCTCCGGCGCCGGCGATCATGGTGGCGAGGCCGTCCGCCATCAGTGCGCGCCCGGTCAGGGGGTCGAGGTCGCGATCGGTCATCGCCGCCACCGACTTCACATGGCCGATGTTCTCCGCCACGAGCACGAGGACCACGGGGACGAAGAGCCCGACGACGGACAGGTGGAACTCCGGTGCCGAGAAGTCCGGGAGGCCGATCCAGGCGGCATCGCCGATCGCTGCGAAGTCGACCTCCCCGCGGAGCATCGCGACGACGTAGCCGGCGAGGACGCCGACGAGGATGGACAGCCGCCCGAGGATGCCCTTGAACAGCACGGTGACGAGCAGGATCGCGATCACGGTCACGAGCGCGGTGAGGGGTGCCTGCTCGAAGCTCGCCTTCGCCGTCGGGGCCAGGTTCAGGCCGATCAGCGCGACGATGGAACCCGTGACGATCGGTGGCATGGCCACCTGGATCCACCGGGCACCGGCGGTGTGGACGATCAGTCCGATGATCGCGAGAGCGGCCCCGGCCATGATGATGCCGCCGAGGGCCCCGGCCGCCCCGTGCTGGGCCTGCGCCGCGGCGATGGGCGCGATGAACGCGAAGCTCGAGCCGAGGTAGCTCGGTACCTTCCCCGCCGTGATCACGAGGAACAGGATGGTCCCGATGCCCGAGAACAGAAGGGTGGTCGAGGGCGGGAAACCGGTGATGAGCGGGACGAGGAAGGTCGCCCCGAACATCGCGACGACGTGCTGGGCGCCGATGCCGATGGTCCTCGGCCAGCTGAGGCGTTCCTCGGGAGCGACGAAGCGTCCCGGCAGGACGTTCTTGCCGTCCCCGTGGAGGGTCCAGCTGATACCGCGTGCGCTCATGGGCATGCCTTCCGAGGGGTGGCGAGGGGGGTCCCCGAGATCCTATCGGCCACGCGTGACGGGGATGTTACGTTGCTAGTCATCGAGCAGAAGGGCAGGAAATGGTATTCACGGTCCGAGGACGCACCGTACTGGTCACCGGCGCGGGGAGGGGCATGGGCCGGCTGTACGCCGAGCGCGCCGTCCGGGAAGGCGCGGCCGCCGTCGTGCTGTGGGACGTGGACGGGCGGGCCCTCGAGGAGGTGGTCGCGGGCCTCGCCTCGGAGGCCGCCACGCTGCACAGCTACGTGGTGGACGTCGCGTCGCCGGAGTCCATCCGGGCGGCGGCGGACGCCGTCCTCGGCGAGGTCGGCGTCCCGGACGTCCTGGTGAACAACGCCGGGATCGTGCGCGGCAAGTACTTCTGGGAGCACGACCCCTCCGCCGACATCGACCTCACCCTGCGCATCAACGCGGCGGGCCCGATGCACGTCACGCGCGCGTTCCTCCCGGCGATGATGGAGCGTGGCACACCGGCGAGGATCCTCAACGTCGCCTCCGCGTCCGGGACCGTGTCCGTGCCCAGGATGAGCGTGTACGCGGCGTCGAAATCGGCCGTGATCGGCTGGAGCGACTCGCTCCGTCTCGAGCTCGTGGCGACCGGCCACCCCATCGCCGTGACGACCCTCATCCCGAGCTACATCAGGACCGGCATGTTCGAGGGTGCCCGCGGGCTCCTCCTGACACCGCTCATGGACCCCGAGTACGTGGTCGACAGGGCCTGGCGCGGCCTGCTCGCAGGGCGGGCCCGGGTCCAGCTGCCCTGGACCGTGCAGCTGGCCGGGACACTCCGGAACCTCATGCCGCAACCCGCCTGGGACGTCGTCGCCGGCCGCGTCTTCAAGGTCTACAGCTCCATGGAGCACTTCACCGGCCGGCCGGACGGCTCCGTGGCGGACCGGGAGAAGGCCTGATGGGTGCCGCACGGCTCCTGGCCGGCCTGCGCCGGTACTTCGCATCCGGGGTGACGCGACCGGCGGCCTGGCGCCGCGGGCAGCTGCACGCGCTCCTGCGGCTGCTCGGCGAGCGGGAGGAGGAACTGGTCCGCGCCCTCGAGCAGGACCTCGGCAAGAGCAGGACGGAGGCGTTCCTCTCGGAGGTCGCCGTCGTCCGGGCGGAGGCCGGCTTCGCCCTGAGTCACCTCGACCGCTGGATGGCGCCGGAGCGGATCCCCGTACCCGGCGGCCTGCGGCCCGCCCGGGCGTGGACGCAGGCGCGTCCCCTCGGCTCCGTCCTGATCATCGGGCCGTGGAACTACCCGCTGCAGCTCGTCCTCGCGCCACTCGTCGGGGCGCTCGCCGCCGGCAACACGGCCGTGCTGAAGCCCAGCGAGCTGGCCTCCGCGACCTCCCGGGTGCTCGCCCGCCTCGTCCCGCAGTACCTGGACCCCGAGGCCGTGGCCGTCGTCGAGGGAGGCCCGGAGGCGAGCACCGACCTGCTGGCGCAGCCCTTCGACCACGTCTTCTACACCGGCGGGGAACGCGTGGGGAGGATCGTGCTGAAGGCGGCGGCCGAGCACCTCACCCCCGTGACCCTGGAACTCGGCGGCAAGTCGCCCGCCGTCGTGGTGGGCGGTGACCTGCGGACCGCCGCACGGCGGATCGCCTACGGCAAGTTCATGAACGCGGCCCAGACGTGCGTGGCACCCGACTACGTCCTGACGACGCCCGACGCCGCGCCGGTCCTGGCGGGTGCGCTCGCGGACGCGGTCCGCGAGTTCTACGGCAGCGACCCGAGGGCCTCCGCCGACTACGGCCGCATCATCAACGAACACCACTTCGACCGTCTCGTGGGGCTTTTGTCCGACGGCACCGTCGTCTCCGGCGGGCGGCACGAGCGCGCCGAACGGTACCTCGAACCGACAGTCCTGCGCGACGTCGACCCCGACTCCGCGCTCATGCGGGAGGAGATCTTCGGCCCGCTGCTACCCATCCTCGAGGTGGCGGACCTGGCCGAGGCCATCGACTTCATCGGCGCACGCCCCCACCCGCTGGCCGCCTACCTGTTCAGCGACCGCGACGAGGACCTCCTCGCCTTCACGGAGCGGGTCCAGGCGGGCGGTCTGGCGCACAACGTCTGCACGATCCAGCTCGCGGTCCCCGGGCTGCCGTTCGGCGGCGTGGGTGCGAGCGGCACCGGCAGCTACCACGGCCGGCAGTCCTTCACGACCTTCAGCCACCTGCAGCCCGTCTTCTCCAAGCCCGCCCGGATGGACACGCTGCGCCTGGCGTACCCGCCCTTCGGACCGCTGAAGCGGAGGCTGCTGCGCACGCTGCTGTGAACGGTCAGCTGATGACGCCGTCCACCAGTGCCTTCGCCTCGGCCTGCACCTGCTTCAGGTGCTCCTCGCCCCGGAACGACTCCGCGTAGATCTTGTAGACGTCCTCCGTACCGGAGGGGCGTGCCGCGAACCAGGCGTTCTCGGTGGTGACTTTCAGCCCACCCACGGGCGCACCGTTCCCGGGCGCCTCCGTCAGCTTCGCGGTGATCTCCTCGCCGGCGAGGGTCGTGGCGGTGACGTCCGACGGCGAGAGCTTCCCCAGCGCGGCCTTCTGCTCCCGCGTGGCCGCGGCGTCGATACGCGCGTAGACGGGCGCACCGAAGCGGTCGGTCAGCCCGGCGTAGTGCTGCGACGGCGTCCTGCCCGTGACGGCGGTGATCTCCGAGGCCAGCAGCGCCAGGAGGAGGCCGTCCTTGTCGGTGCTCCAGGGCCTGCCGTCGAGCCGCAGGAACGAGGCTCCCGCCGATTCCTCGCCCCCGAAGGCGAGTTCGCCGCTGAGCAGGCCGGGCACGAACCACTTGAAGCCCACGGGGACCTCCTGCAGCACGCGGCCCAGGTCCGCCGCCACGCGGTCGATGATCGACGACGAGACGAGGGTCTTGCCGATCACGGCGTCGGCCCGCCAGTGGGGGCGGTTGGCGTAGAGGTACTGGATGGCGACGGCGAGGTAGTGGTTCGGGTTCATCAGCCCCGCATCCGGGGTGACGATGCCGTGCCGGTCGGCGTCCGCGTCGTTGCCCGTGGCGATGTCGAACTCCGTGGCCCGCTTGATCAGCGACGCCATGGCGGACGGGGACGAGCAGTCCATGCGGATCTTCTCGTCCCAGTCGAGCGTCATGAACGCCCACTGCGGGTCGACGGTCGGGTTCACCACGGTGAGGTTCAGGTTGTGGCGCTCGCCGATCGCGCCCCAGTAGTCCACCGAGGCACCGCCCATGGGGTCGGCGCCGATGTGCACGCCCGCCGACCGGATGGCGTCGAGGTTCAGCACGGAGGGGAGATCATCCACGTAGTGCTGCAGGAAGTCGTAGCTGCTGATCCCGGCGGCGGTGCGGGCCTGCGCGATCGGCAGGCGCTTGACCTCGCGCAGGCCGCCCTCGAGCAGCTCGTTGGCGCGGTTCGCGATCCAGTTGGTGGCATCCGAGTCGGCAGGACCGCCGTGCGGGGGGTTGTACTTGAAGCCGCCGTCGCCCGGGGGGTTGTGGGAGGGGGTGATGACGATGCCGTCGGCCCGCTCGGTGCGCGTCGCGTTGTACGTGAGGATGGCGTGCGAGACCGCGGGGGTGGGGGTGTACGCACCGCGCGCGTCGATGAGGACGTTCACGCTGTTGGCCGCGAGCACCTCGAGGGCCGTGTTCTGGGCGGGCTCGGAGAGGGCATGCGTGTCCTTGCCCATGAACAGGGGGCCGGTGATGCCCTGCCCGGCACGGTACTCCACGATCGCCTGCGTGATCGCCGCGATGTGTCCCTCGTTGAACGAGGACTTCAGGGACGAGCCGCGGTGCCCGGAGGTCCCGAAGGCCACGCGCTGCGCGGGATCGCCCAGATCGGGTTCGACGTCGAAATACGCGTCGAGCAGTTTGGTCACGTCGACGAGATCGCTGGGGAGGGCTACGGTGCCCGCTCGGTTAGCCATGGCCCCAGCATGCCAAAGAACGCCCGCGATTACACCCGTCGGTTGCCCGCCACCCGATCATCAGTAAGCTGAGTATCAGCACCCAGCCAGGGGCGGACGGACCACGGAAGGCACCACCATGAGCGAGAGTCCCAAGGACACCCCCACCGGCGATCCCGAGGAGCAGGGCGCGGAGCACGCCGGCAAGCCCGAGGAGCAGGACGCCGGCGGCTACGGCGGACCCGGCACGGAGGACGAGATCGCCCCCGATTTCGAGGCGGACAACGACGGCGGCTCGGGCGACTGACTCGGGCCCTGCGGGCACCATGCGGGGGCTCACGGCTAGGGTGAAGGCGTGACCACGCCAGCGCCCCGTCCGCTCAGAATCGTCCTCGCGCCCGACTCCCTCAAGGGCAGCCTCCCCGCGGCGGAGGCTGCCCTCGCCATGTCCGCGGGTGTGACGGCGGCCGCCGCACGCCTCGGCCACCCGGCACCCGACGTCGTCCTGGCCCCTCTCGCCGACGGCGGCGAGGGGACCCTCGACGCCCTGCTCACCGCCTGGTCGGTGGAGCCGCGGACCACGGCATGCCACGACGCCGCCGGCCGGGCGCGGACCGCACGCTACGGCATCTCGGCGCCGGGCGATGCCTCCGGCCTCCCGGTCCGGGGCGTCCTCGAGGCGGCGGAGGCCAACGGCCTGCCCCTGGTCGCCGATCTCCCCCTCGACGCCCTCACCGCCACGAGCTACGGCGTCGGCGAACTGGCCGCCCGGCTCCTGGACGACGGCGCGGAGGAGATCCTCCTGTGCATCGGCGGATCCGCGACCACCGACGGCGGCACGGGACTCCTCTCCGCGCTCGGCGCCCGTTTCCTCGATGCCGACGGGGAGCCCCTCCCGCCGGGCGGGGGAGCCCTCATGGCCCTCGCCTCGATCGACATCGGCGCCCTCCACCCGCGCGCCCGCGGCGTGCGGTGGCGCATCGCGGTCGACGTCGACAATCCGCTGTGCGGTCCGCGGGGTGCCGCCGCGGTCTTCGGTCCGCAGAAGGGTGCGACGCCTGACGACGTCGCCGTGCTGGATGCCGGCCTGGCCCATCTTGCGCGCGTGACCGAGGACGCCACGGGCGTGTCGATGCTCGACGTGTCCGGCGCGGGCGCCGCCGGCGGGCTGCCCGCCGTGCTCGTCCCGTTCCTCGGCGCGGAGATCGTGCCCGGTTCCACCCTGGTGGCGGACGCCGTCGGGCTGTCCGGCGCCCTCGCCGGCGCGGACCTCGTGCTCACCGGGGAGGGGTCCCTGGACACGCAGTCGCTCGGCGGCAAGGTGGTGCAGGCCGTCGTCGGCAACGCGCCCGAGGGCTGCGCCGTCGTCGCGATCGCCGGCCGCGTGCAGCTCACGGCGGCCGAGGTGCAGGGCGCCGGCCTGGCGGCGGCGTTCTCCCTCGCGACCGGCCCCACGGGGCTCGACGAGCTCATCCGGGAGGCGGGGCCGCTGATGGAGGAGGCCGCCGCGCAGGTCTACGGCGTCTTCAGCGCGGGGCGCCTGCGCTAGACCTTGATCTCGCGCTTGAGGATCTTGCCGGTGGGACCCTTGGGCAGCGCGTCGACGAGCACCACGCGGCGCGGGTACTTGTACGCGGCGACGCGCTCCTTCGCGAAATCCACGATCTCGGTGCCGAGCGCCTCGCGGGCGGCGTCGTCGGCCGGGGCGTGCTCGGCCTTGAGGCCGATCACCGCCACGATCTCCTCGCCGTGCAGGTCGTCCGGCACGCCGATCACGGCGGCCTCGGCCACGGCGGGGTGCTCGTAGAGCACCTCCTCGACCTCGCGCGGGTAGACGTTGTACCCGCCGCGGAGGATCACGTCCTTCTTGCGGTCCACGATGAAGATGAGGCCGTCCTCGTCGAAGCGGGCGAGGTCGCCGGTGCGGAACCAGCCGTCGGGGATGGCGGTGGCCGTGGCGTCGGGGTTCCGCCAGTACCCCTTCATGACGCAGTGCCCGCGGACGGCGAGCTCGCCCACCTCGCCCTGGGCCACCTCGTTGCCCTCCGGGTCCAGCATGCGCACCTCCACGCCGTCCACGGGCGTGCCGATGGAGCCGGGCTTGCGCAGGTGGCCCACACGGTTGAAGCTCACGATCGGTGAGGTCTCCGACAGTCCGTAGCCCTCCAGGAGATCCGCGCCGAAGACCCGCTCGAACTCGTGCAGCACCTCCACGGGCAGCGCGGAACCGCCCGAGACGGCCACGCGGACGGAGGAGAGATCCGTGTCCGTGACGCTGGGGTGGCGGAGCATCGCGATGTACATGGTCGGCACGCCCTCGAAGATCGTGACGCGGTCGCGGGCGATGATCTCCAGCGCCTTCCCGGGCTCGAAGCGCGGCAGGAGGGTGACCGTGGCCCCGGTGAGGACGGCCGCGTTGAGCGCGCAGGTCTGCCCGAAGATGTGGAAGAACGGCAGGCCGCCGAAGAGCACCTCGCCCTCGGCGGTGCCCATGAGGTCCCGCGAGATCTCCGTGTTGCGGGAGAGGTTCGTGTGGGAGAGCGTCGCGCCCTTGGGCCGGCCGGTGGTGCCGGAGGTGTAGAGCACCACGGCGGTGTCCCCGCCGTCGAGCTCCACGACGCCGGGCGTGGGCTCGGTGCCGGCCACGCGCTGCATGAACGCGCTGCCGTCCACCGCGATCACGCTCACCGGCTCGCCCGTCGCGGTGCCGGAGTCCTCGGCCCCGGCCTGCGCCTCGGCGAGGACGCCCTCCCATGCGAAGACGAGCCGCGCCCCGGAGTCGGTCAGGTGGTAGGCGACCTCGCGTCCCTTGAGGAGCGGGTTGAGGGGCACCACGACGGCGCCGGCCCGGAGGACCCCGTAGTAGACGAAGGCCATCTGGGGGATGTTCGGCATGATCAGGGCCACCCGGTCGCCGCGCCCCACGCCCTGCTCCGCGAGGATCGTCGCGATCTTCTGGCTGAGCACCTCGAGGGCACCGAAGGTGACCTCCACGTCGTCGAGCTTGATGGCCACGGCCGAGGGGCTCCTCGTCGCGGTGGCCACCAGGTTGTTGGCGAGGTTCGTCACGCGATCTCCTTCGATCTCCGGTCCGTCTGCAGCAGCTTCCGGTACGGATGTTACCGGTGGGTAGAAGTCTGTTGGATCAGGGGCCCGCACGCAACAGGACCCGCCCGGTGGCGGGCGGGTCCTGGTGCCTGCGGTGTGCCTGCCGTGTGCCGGGAGCGGCCCGCGTGCCGCTAGCGGACTCCGCTCATGCCCTTCCGGATGGCGGGGGCGGCGGCGAGGAGGGCGCCGCCGAGGATGATCGCGGTGACGCCGCTGAAGGCGAAGTACGGCACCTCGTTCTCCTCGGAGTAGAAACCGGCGAGGAGCCCGGACACCGTGGTGCCGAGGGAGATGGAGAGGAAGAACAGGGCCAGCATCTGGGTGCGGAAGGCCTCCGGCGCCAGCTTGGTGGTCACGGACAGGCCGATCGGGGAGATGAACAGCTCGGCCCAGGTGAAGAGCAGCAGGATCGCGGCGAGGCCGATCAGCGGCGTGCTGTTGGGGCCGCCTCCGGCGAAGGGGATGAACGCGAGGAAGGCGAGGCCCATGACGACCAGCCCGAAGGAGAACTTCACGGGCGACGACGGCTGGCGGCTGCCGAGGCGCGTCCAGAAGGCGGCGAACACGCCGGCGAAGATGATGATGAAGATCGGGTTGATCGACTGCACCATGCCGGGCGGCATCTCCCAGCCGAGGATGTTCCGGTCCAGCCGGCTCTCGGAGTACAGGGCCACGACGGTGAACTGCTGCTGGAACAGGGACCAGAAGGCGGCGCTGGCCACGAACAGCGGCATGAAGGAGTAGACCCGGCGGCGTTCCACGGCCGAGACCTTGCTGCTCGTGAGGATCACCGCGAAGTAGGCGATGGTCGCCACGATCGCGGTGTAGGCCATGACGTCGGCCAGGTTCCCGGCGCCGAGGAGGCCGGTGCCCAGGGCCACCCCGATCACCACGACGGCGACGACGGCGACGATGATCCAGCGCGGGTAGGCCGCGCGGGGGAGGGGGTTCTCGATCTCGTGCGCGGCGGGGGGCAGGTTCTTGCGGGTGGCCGCGTACTGGAGGAGCCCGGCGGCCATGCCGATCGCGGCGAGGCCGAAACCGACGTGGAAGCCGTAGGTGTCCCACGCCAGGTTGGTGAGCAGCGGACCCACGAGGGCGCCGATGTTGATGCCCATGTAGAAGATGGAGAAACCGGCGTCGCGGCGCTCGTCGCCCGGGGCGTACAGGGTCCCGACGAGCGAGGAGGCGTTGGCCTTCAGGCCGCCCGAGCCGACCCCCACGAGGACCAGGCCGATCGCGAGCCCCACCACGCCCGGCAGCAGGGCCAGGGCGATATGCCCGCACATGATGATGATCGCGGAGTAGAACAGCACGCGCTCGGACCCGAGGACGCGGTCCGCGAGCCAGGCGCCGAGGATGGTCGAGAGGTACACGCCGCCGCCGTAGGCCCCGACGAGCCCGGCCGCCGTGATCTCGTCGAACGCGAGTCCGCCCTCGGCCAGGGAGTAGGTCATGTAGTACAGCAGCAGCGCCTGCATGCCGTAGAACGAGAACCGCTCCCACAGTTCGACGCTGAAGAGGTTCGCCAGCATCCGCGGGTGACCGAAGAACGTCTTCCCGGCGGCGGGGGTCTGCTTGGTTGTACTCACCTACTCCATGGTGCCACCGGGCGCAAGGGGTGTAAATCCGGCAGTACCCTGACGAAGGGCCTCGATCTGCGCGGTCACGGCGAGTAGCTGGGCTTCCTCACCGGGCCGGCCGATGAGCTGCACGCTCATCGAGAGGCCGTCCGCCAGGCGCAGGGTGGGGACCGTCACGGCCGGCAGGCCGCACACGTTCACCATCGAGGTGTAGGGCGAGTACTGGCACTGCCGGAGGTAGTCCGTGTCGCCGTCGCCGTCGGTGTACCAGCCGATGGGGCGGGGCGTCATGGCCACGGCCGGCGTCAGGATCATGTCGTAGCGGGAGTACTGCTCGATGCTGTCGTGCTCGAACTGCCGCAGCACCTCCACGGCGCCGACGAGATCGGCGGCGGACCGTCCCAGCGCGCGACGGCGGAGGACCCGCGTGATGTCCGTCAGCCGGTCCTCGCGGTCGTCCGGGATGGGTGCCGCGGCGAGCCCGGCGGTCCAGACGAGCTGGAAGGCGTCGTGGTAGCGGGAGTCGTAGGTGAGGTCGGCCTCCACGAGATCGTGCCCGGCCCGCTGCAGGACCTGGATCCCGGCGTGGAACGCGTCCGTCGCGGCACCGTCCAGGGCGATGTCCATGGCGGTGGAGAAGGGCGACGCCGTGCTCACACCGATGCGGAAACGGCCCTCGGCGCGCAGGGCCGCCTCGGTGAAGGACCCCGGGTAGCGGGAGGCCGCGCTCGTGGGCCGGTAGTTCGGCTCCCGTACGAGGGCATCGAGGAGCAGTCCCGCGTCCACGGCGGAGTGGGCCAGGGGGCCGGCGACGACGAACTGCCCGAGGTCCGCCTGGCCCGAGCCCGAGGGCACGCGGCCGCGGTTGGGTTTGAGGCCCACCAGCCCGGTCGCAGCCGCGGGGATACGCACCGACCCGCCGCCGTCGGTCCCCGGCGCGAACGGGACCAGCCGGGCGGCCACCGCCGCGGCGCTACCGCCCGAGGAGCCGGCCGGGCTGAGGCGCGGGTCCAGGGGGTTCCGGGCCGGGGGTGCCACGAGGTTCTCGCTGTAGCAGCTCAGCCCGAACTCCGGGACCTGCGTCTTGCCGAGGCTGATGGCGCCGGAGCGCCGCAGGACCGCCACCAGGGGGGCGTCCTTCTCCGCGACGGCGTGTTCCAGGGCGGCCGTGCCGAGCGTCGTCCGCACGCCGGCCACGTCCGTGAGGTCCTTGTGCGCCAGGGGGACGCCGTGCAGCGGGCCGAGCGGCACCCCGGACCTGCGCATGCCGTCCGCATGGTCGGCCGCCCGGAGGGCGTCGTCGTGCGTGACCGTGACGAAGGACCCGAGGCCGGGGTTCATGGCGTCGATCCGCCGGAGGAAATGCTCCGTGGCCTCGCGCGCGCCGACGGCCCCGCGTGCCAGCGCGTCCCGGAGGGTGAGTGCGGAGAGTTCGTGCAGTTCGCTCATGGGGCTCCAGTCGGCAGCGGGCCGTCGCGGCCCATCGCGCCGCCGGCCCTGACGAGACAACAAGGACAACTATAGGAGCCCGGCACCCCCGCCGGACCGGGCGTGGTGATGGCGGTGCCGCACCGGGCCGTGAAAGGGTAGGCGCATGAGCGAACCCCAGAACGTACCGGTGACCGCCGTGCCGAGCGACGCGCGCATCCTCGATGTCCGCGAGGACTACGAGTGGGAGGCGGGCCACGTGGACGGCGCCCTGCACATCCCCCTCGAGCAGCTCCCCGCCCGGCTGGAGGAACTGGATCCCGACGAGGACCTGCACGTCATCTGCCGCAGCGGCGGGCGCTCGCGGCGTGCCGCCGACTGGCTCGAGGGCAACGGATACACCGCCATCAACGTCAGCGGCGGGATGGGCGCCTGGCTCGAGGCCGGCAAGCCGATGGTCTCCGAGTCGGGGAGCGAGCCCACGGTCCTGTGACCGGCGCAGCCAGTTCCTCCTACGCCTACCTCGGGCCGGAGGGCACCTTCACGGAAGCCGCACTGCTGCAGGTGCCGGGAGCCGGGTCCGCCCGCCGCGTCCCGGCCTCGACCGTGGGCGCGGCCCTCGACGCCGTCCGGGCGGGGTCGGTGGACGCCGCGATGGTGCCCATCGAGAACTCCGTGGAGGGCGGTGTGAGCGCCACGCTCGACGCCATCGCCGTGGGCGACCCGCTGCGGATCCTGCGCGAGGAGCTCGTGCCCATCACCTTCGTCCTGGCCGCCAGGCCGGGCGCCACGCTCGGCGGGATCCGCCGCATCGCCACCCACGGCCATGCCTGGGCGCAGTGCCGCACCTGGGTCGACAAGAACATACCCGGCGCGGAATACTTCCCGGCGTCCTCCACCGCGGCCGCCGCCTACGACCTCGTGGGCGACCCCGGCGAGTCTTCCGGCGACGCCCACGGGGCGGCCGGTCACGACGCGGCGATCTGCTCGCCGCTGGTCGCCGAGCGCCTCGGCCTCGCCGTCCTCGCAACCGACATCGGGGACGTCACGGACGCCGTCACGCGGTTCATCCTCGTGGGCCGGCCGGATGCCCTGCCCCCACGGACCGGGTCGGACAAGACCACCCTCGTGATCCCCCTGCCGGAGGACCGCCCGGGCGCCCTGATGCAGATCCTGGACCAGTTCGCCGCGCGCGGCGTGAACCTCAGCCGCATCGAGTCGCGGCCCACCGGGCAGTTCCTCGGCGACTACTTCTTCAGCGTGGACGCCGACGGCCATGTGGAGGACGCGCGCATCGCCGATGCGCTCAAGGGCCTGCACCGCATCAGCCCGGGCCTGCGGTTCCTCGGCTCCTATCCGCGCGCCGATCGCCGTTCACCGGCCGTCGAGCGCCACACCTCCGACGAGGCCTTCGGCGCCGCCGATGCATGGCTCGCCTCCGTCCTCCGCCCCGCGGCGGATGCCCACCGAGGGTCGAAGCACAGTAGGCTTACTATCGAAGCGTCCCCGACCTAAGGCTGGTTCTCCCGATGGCTCGATTGCGCCGCAGCAACACGCGCAGGCCCGGCATCACCCGCCGCCGCCATGGGAAGGGCTTCAGCTACAGGGCCCCGAACGGCGAACTGCTGCAGGACCGCGACGAGATCGCGCGCATCCGGGACCTCGTGATCCCGCCGGCGTGGAAGGACGTGTGGATCGCCCCGTATCCCAACGGGCACGTGCAGGCGATCGGCACGGACGACGCCGGGCGGCGCCAGTACATGTACCACCCCGCCTGGCGCGAGCAGAAGGACCGTGAGAAGTTCGACCGCGCACTCGACTTCGGCGCGAAGCTCCCGAGCGCCCGCCGTGCCATCACGCAGCACCTGCGCAGCGACGGGCTCTCGAGGGAGCGGGCGTTCGCGGCGGCGCTGCGGATCGTCGACTCCGGCGCGCTCAGGATCGGGTCCGCGCAGTACGCGGAGGCCAACGGGTCCTTCGGCGTGACCACCCTCCTCGTGGAGCACTGCACCATCGAGGGGAACATCATCACCTTCGACTTCCCCGGCAAGAGCGGACAGCACTGGGACACGGTCCTCGAGGACGAGGACCTCGCCCGCGCGCTGCGTCCCATGATGGAGCGCGAGGACGCCGACACCGTGCTCGCCTACCGGAGCGACGACGGCAGGTGGCACCACGTGGACGGATCGCAGCTCAACGAGTTCCTCCGCCAGGTCACCGGCGGGCCGTTCACGGCCAAGGACTTCAGGACCTGGCAGGCCACGGTCGTGGCCGCGATGGCCCTCGCCAAGGAGGACCTGAAGGCGACGAGCCGCACGGCCCGCCAGAAGGCCGTCACCGCGACCATGAAGGCCGTCGCCGACCACCTCGGCAACACCCCCTCCGTGGCCCGGAGCTCCTACGTGGACCCGCGGCTCGTGGACCGGTTCATGAGCGGGGAGGTCATCCCGATCACCACCTACTCGGCCTCGGAGAAGGCCGTGCAGGAGCTCCTGCAGGACTGAACCGGCGCATTTCCAACCACCCCGTTCGTCAGTACGCTGGCAGCGGGCGCCCAACGAGGAGCGCATCCTTCGACGAAAGGCAGCATCATGACCGAGAACGCTCATGGAGGACACATCGTCAACCCCAACGAGGGCGACGGGTCGACGTCGGATCCGAACTGGCAGGGCGACCTCGGCGACCAGGGTAACGACGTCCGTTTCGCGGAGGAGCAGGCCCTGATCAACCAGCAGGCCGGCCGCGCCGACCGCGACACGACCGAGGACGTGGACGCCGCCGAGGAGGGCCACTACACGAGCGCCGAGCCCGCCGGCGAATCCGGCGGCTACACCTCGGCTGAGGACCCGGCCGAGGAGGGTGAGTACACGGATGTGGACAAGCCCCTCGTCGAGGAGCCGGAAGGCCAGGGCGGGTACACCGACACGGACCGCTAGCCGGACCGCGGCCGGCGCCAGGACCGGCGCGTGACCGCAGGCCGCGACCCGGCCTGCCCTGATGGTCCGGGTGCCGATGCCGGCACCCGGACCATCAGTGCGTGCGGGTCGACCCGGGCCGTGATCGACGTGACGGACCCGGAAGGGTCGCCGTCGAGCTGGGTGGCGATCGGGTCCCCGGACCACACCGAGACCTCCCGGGCCCGGTAGTAGCTGATGACGGGGATGCCGCCGCGATGGCGCAGGAGGATCTTCGCCGCCATCCACGTCCAGCCGAGGAGGCTGCGCGGGCTGAGCACCACCACGTCCAGATAGCCGTCGTCGATCACCGCGTCGGGCACGAAGTCGACGCCCGCCGGCAGTTTCCCGCAGTTCGCGACGAGCAGGCTGCGGACCTTCCGGCTCTGCGGCGGCTGGCCGTCGAGGCGGATGGAGATGCGGCGCCGCCGGCCCGGGAGGTGCCGGACACCGGCCTCGCTGTACGCGAGCCACCCGAACCTGTCCTTGAGGTCCTGCTTGGCGTCGGTCATGACGCTCGCGTCGAAACCCACACCGCCCATGACCAGGAACGGATGCTCCGACGAGGCCTGCGTGCTGTCGTTGCGCAGGCTGATCCTGGCCATGTCGATGCGCCGCTCATGACCGTGCAGGGCGAGGCGGAGGCATCCGGCGATGTCGTTGTACGGAAGACCGAGGTTCCGTACCAGCAGGTTCCCCGTGCCGAGCGGGAGGAGCCCGAGGGCTGCCGGCTGGTGCGCGAGGGCCTGCGCCACGGCGCGCACCGTACCGTCACCACCGGCCGCGAGGACGACGTCGGCCCCGGCGCGGAGCGCCTGCTCGGCCTGGCCGCTGCCCGGGTCCCCGATGGTGGTCTCGAGGACGAGGGGAGGATCCCAGCCGGCGTCGGAGCAGGCCTGTTCCACGAGGGCGCGGGTGGGACCCGCCTGCAGCTTCGACGGGTTGAGCACGAGGGCGACACGCTGCGGCCCCGCCGGCACCGGGGCCGGCGCGTTGACGGCGGCGGTGGGCGTGCGGGTCTGCTGCAGCCGCCGGACCGACCAGTAGCTCTGCAGCGATGCGACGGCGGCGGAGGCCGCCGCGGTTCCGGCAAGCAGTTTGCGGCGCATGGTCACCCACAATAGCGGCACGGCCCGCCGGGACCGGCGGGCCCGCGGGCTTCGGTAGTCTTGACCGTGTGATCGACGTCAACGACCTCCGCCTGAATCCCGAGCAGTTCCGAGCATCGCAGCGCGCCCGCAGGGCGGACGAGTCGCTCATCGACGCCGTCCTCGCGGCGGACACGCGGCGCCGGGAGGCGGTCACCTCCTACGAGACGCTCCGCGCCGAGCAGAACGCCTTCGGCAAGAAGGTGGCGCAGGCCAAGGGCGAGGAGAAGCAGGCGCTCCTGGCCGAGGTCAAGGAGCTCGCGACGGCCGTCAAGGCGGCAGCGGCCGGCTCCGAGGAGGCGAAGACCGAGCAGGAGGCACTGCTGCGCCGGCTGCCGAACCTCGTGCAGGAGGGCGTACCGGAGGGCGGCGAGGACGACTACGAGGTCCTCCGGACGGTCGGCACGCCGAGGGACTTCGCTGCGGAGGGCTTCGAGCCCCGCGACCACCTCGAGATCGGCGAGCTGATCGGGGCGATCGACATGGAGCGCGGCGCGAAGGTCTCCGGATCGCGCTTCTACTTCCTCAAGGGCGTCGGCGCCCGGCTCGAGCTCGCCCTGCTGCAGATGGCGATGGACCAGGCGATCACGGCGGGCTTCACCCCGATGATCACCCCCACCCTCGTGCGTCCCGAGACCATGCAGGGCACCGGCTTCGACATCGCGCACGACGCCGAGATCTACCGGCTCGAGGCGGACGACCTCTACCTCGTGGGCACCTCGGAGGTGGCACTGGCCGGGTACCACTCGGACGAGATCATCGACCTCACCGCAGGCCCCGTGCGCTACGCGGGCTGGTCCTCCTGCTACCGCCGCGAAGCCGGCTCGCACGGCAAGGACACGCGCGGCATCATCCGCGTCCACCAGTTCAACAAGGTGGAGATGTTCACGTACACGACCGTCGAGGACGCCGCCGCCGAGCACCAGCGCCTCCTCGCCTGGGAGGAGGAGATGCTCGCGAAGGTCGAGCTGCCGTACCGCGTCATCGACACCGCAGCGGGCGACCTCGGGATGTCCGCCGCGCGGAAGTTCGACTGCGAGGCGTGGGTCCCCACCCAGGGCGACTACCGCGAGCTGACCTCGACGTCGAACTGCACCACCTTCCAGGCCAGGCGCCTGAACATCCGCGAGCGCCAGGAGGGCGAGGGGCAGAAGGGGACGCGCGCCGTCGCCACCTTGAACGGCACCCTCGCGACCACGCGCTGGATCGTCGCGATCCTCGAGCACCACCAGAACCCGGACGGCTCTGTCACGGTGCCCGCCGCGCTGCGCCCGTATCTTAACGGGCTGGACACCTTCCCGGTACTGGCGCCGCGGTAGCAGCGCGGCCGCGGCGTCTGGTTCACTGAAGTATGAGTACCTTGAGCAACCTCGACGGCGTGGGCGACCGGCAGGAGGACCGCAAGCGCCACCTCGTCGCCCTCGACGTGGACGGCACCCTCGTGGACCACGAGGGCTCCATGACGGAGGAGGTCCGCGACTCGGTGCGGGCCGTCGTCGACGCCGGGCACGACGTCATCATCGCCACGGGCCGGTCCCTCGGCGCCACCCTCCCGATCATCCGGCTCCTCGGCATCACCCGCGGCCACGCGGTGTGCTCCAACGGCGGTGTCACGCTGAGGATCGACAGCACGCTGCCCGAGGGCTTCGAGATCCTCGACCGCGTCACCTTCGACCCGAAGCCCGCCCTCACGGCCCTGCGCGAACGGCTCCCCTCCGCCAAGTACGCGCTCGAGGACGACCGTGGTCGGTTCCTGTCCACGGAGAGCTTCCAGGACGCGAGCTTCGGCTCCGAGGCCAAGAGCGTCGACTTCGAGGAGATGCTCGAGAGCCGCGCCGTGCGCGTCGTGGTGTTCAGCACCGACAGTTCGGCGGAGGAGTTCGGGCACGCCGTCGCATCGATCGGGCTGCACGGCGTGACCTACTCGGTGGGCTGGACGGCGTGGCTGGACATCGCCGCCTCCGGTGTCACGAAGGCCACCGCGCTGGAAGCCCTCCGGCAGCGGCTCGGCACGGACCCGCACCTCACGGTCGCGGTCGGTGACGGTCGCAACGACATCGAGATGCTCCAGTGGGCGGCCCGCGGCGTCGCCATGGGACAGGCTCCCGACGAGGTCCGTTCCGTCGTGTCGGAGGTCACCGGCAGCGTGCTCGACGACGGCGCCGCGAAGGTCCTGCGCTCGCTCGTCTGACGCGGCCCCGACGCCGCAGGCCTGCAGGAGGGACCGCGGGCCGGTACGCCTAGTACCCGGCCCCGAGTTCGATGAGCAGGACGCCCGCCATGATCAGGCAGAGGCCCAGCACCATGACGCGCGTGAGCGGCTCGCCGAACAGCACGCGCCCGGCCACGGCGGTCAGGGCCACGCCCGCGGCCGCCCAGATGCCGTACGCCACGCCGAGGCCCATGCCCGCCCTCAGCGCGAGCGTCAGGAACGTGAATGCCAGCAGGTACCCCACCACCACGGGCGCATACCAGGCCTTCCGCCCGTCGGAGGCCACCCGCAGGCTGAGGGTGGCCGCGACCTCCGTGACGATCGCGCCGGCCAGGAAGAGCCACATCATGCGCTGTCGCCTTCCGGTGCGGCCGCTGTCGCCGGTGCGGGCGGGTGCGAGCCGAGTTCGACGCACAGGACGCCCGCGATCACCAGGCCGATCCCCGCGAGCATGATCGGCGTGAGGGATTCCCCGAACAGCGCGGCCGACAGGAGCGCGGTCGCCGCGACGCCCAGCGCGGCCCACACGCCGTAGGCCACGCCCAACGCCATGCCGCGGCGGAGCACCGCCGCGAGGAGGACGAAGGCGGCGACATACCCGACGACGACGATCACGAAGAACACGGGCTGCTCCAGCGCGGCCTTCAGCGACAGGGAGGCCGTCACCTCGCTCACGATGGCACCGGCCAGCAGGATCCACTTCACGGGCGTCCGTCCCGGGCGCCGCGCACGCCAGCCCGTCCGCCGCCGGCGTCCGTGCCGGTCCTGCTGCTGCGCCCGGCCATCTAGTACGCCAGGCTCGCCGCGGGCAGCGACGCCGGTCCGGAGGTGAGATCCAGCAGGCGGGCGGCGGCCGGCCGGGTGGCCCACTCCTCCAGCCAGTGCGAGCGGACGACGGCGCGGCTCACTGCCTGCGTGGTGATGCCGAGCTCCTGCGCCACGTACTTCTGCTGCCCCCGGGCGCCCGGCGTCATGAGGTCGAGCACCGCCCATTCCGCGTCGGTCCGGGTGTAGACGATCTGCCCGAGCAGCCGGAGGACGGCCTCCGCCTCGGCGGCGATCTCGCCGTCGGGACCCTCGACCGCGAGGGGGATCCGCTCGCCGGTCTTCCGCGCCCGGTTCACGGCCCGCCGGGCGTACACCAGTCCGTAGCCCTCGGCGTCGATGATCCGCTCGGGCACCGGGGGTGTGAGCCCCCCGACGCCGATCCCGACGTGCCAGCGCCGGTGGCGGATGGCCCGCAGCGCGGCGTCGACCGCCGTCGGGGCCGCGTCCACCACGCCCTGCACCTCATCGCCCACCGAGCGCTGGAACGGGACCACGGTGGGCAGGTGGCGCAGCGCCCGGAGCAGGTCGGCCGTGAGGTCGCCCACCTCGCGCGAATCACGCTGGTTGATGGTCAGGACATAGTGCATGCGACCAGTATGGTCGTGAACCCCACGAATCAACCGTTTCCCGTTGATTCAGCGCGCCCTGTCGGATCGCTGTGTCCGACTGCCCTGTCCGACCGCCCTGTCCGACTGCCCTGTCAGAGGCGGACGAGGTCCTCGGCGAGGCGCCGCCGCAGTGTCCCCGGGGAGACCTCGGCCACCGTGTAGGTGATGCCCGCCTCGCCGGTGGCCGCGTCGAGCGTCCGCACCCGGTCCGCGGAGGCGTACACCGTGAGGACGGCCTGCGAGTCCGGCTCGATCCCCCCGGCCACCACAGTGGTGACCGCGAGTGCCCCGGCGAAGATCGTCGGCGCCTCCTCCTCGAACCGCTCCTGCGGCAGGGTGTCGGGCGTGCCGTCGCCGGCTGCTGCGCCCTGCGGGTCGACCAGCACGCCGAGGCGTTCCACGAGCTGCGCCGCGGGGTACACCTCGAACGCGTGGACCCCGGTGTCGCTGATCTGCTCCTCCAGCACCCGGTCGCCGTGCAGGTAGCCGAAGAGCCAGTGCGTCCCGGCCGCGGAGCGACGCTCGCCGGACACGATGCGCCGGCCCGTGCGCCGGAGCGTCAGGATGCCGGTGATCTCCGGAACGGCGCCGAGGCCGGTGGGTTCCGCCTGCCCCTTCGCCCGTGGGTAGGCGATCTGCTTCGCCAGCAGGCCCCGGAGCGCCACGGTGGCCATGAGCCGCTTGTCGCCGTCGTTCTTGTCGAGGAACGGCAGCGGCACCAGCTGCGAGCGGTCCACGCCGTCGAGTGCCACGATCTCCTCGTCCGTGAGGGTGGGCAGGGGACCGTCCGCGGGGGCGGAGCCGGTCAGCACCGCCTGCGCGCACTCGATGTCGCGGTCGGTCCAGTCAATCTGCTGCGTGGTCACGAGAACATTCCTCCGAGGGATCCGATCGGGTCATCCATGAAATCTCCCACATCCTCCGCGACATCCCCGATACCGTCGGCGATGTCCCCGGCGGTGTCCCTCACGCCGTCGTACGCGTCCGTGGCGAAGGACCCCACCGCATCCACCGCGTTGCCGGTGAACTCCGAGATGTCGTCCCAGTGGTCGTAGACGTAGGTCCCGGCGGCCCAGGCGCCGGCCGCCAGCCCTGCACCCACGACGATCCCGGCGCCCACCGGATTGAGCAGGCCCGCCGCCATCAGCAGGGTCCCGCCGCCACCGATGACCGACAGCCCGCCGGCGATCCGGTCGCCCACCCCGACGGCGCCCGAGTGGGCCGGGTCGATCATGTCGTGGATGCCGCCGGCGATCGCCAGCGGCGCGAGGACGGGGCCGGCGAAGCGGGTGACCTGCGAGAACCTGCTGGCGGTGACCAGTTCGTCGGCAAGTGCCGCGTTGCGCAGGCCGTTGCTGAGGTCGAAGATGCTCTTGCTGCCCAGGAAGGCCTGGGCGTCGCGGAGGAACTGGAAGGCATCCTTGCCCTTGAAGAAGAGCCCCAGACCCGCGGACCCCGCGGCGAAGAGATCGTCCAGCCAGCCCTGGCCGTCGTCGGTGGAACCCCCGGGACCGGCGGGCTGCCCCCCGGGCCCGCCCTGACCGCCGGGCCCGCCCTGACCGCCGGCGCCACCCGGTCCGCCGGACGAGCCCGAGGCCTGGTCGCTGGCCTGCTCCTGTTCACGGGCGTCGTCGACGAGCCGGGTGGAGCCCGTCTCCAGGCTCCCGGCGACGACGGCCAGTGCCATGTCGTGGCTGCTCCACTGGGCCTTGAAGCGGTCCGCGTCCGCTCCCCGCCACCCCTGGTTGTTGACGACGCGCTGCGTGAGCGTGGACCGGATGGTGCGCAGCTGGTCGGCCGACTGTGCGAACTGCTGGGCCAGGGCCTGCAGCTCCTGCACGTTCGCGCCGAGTGTTGCCGTCATGTCCGCCTCCGGGCTGGGATCTCATCACCTGTCGGCCCGACCCTACCGGGGCCCTGCGGAGGAGGCCATTGGGGAGGACTGCCCACGGGACCCGACCGGGTGCGGGATCACCGGGTGCTGACGACGGCGTACCGCCTGGGCTTGTCGATCACCGTGTACCCGCTGGCACTCACGACGAGCCCCACGACGAGGACCGGGACGAGCGGCACCAGGAGCGCCCCGCCGAGCATGCGCCAGATCCCGCGCCAGGCGCCCACCCGGCCGCCGTCGGCGGTCCGCACGGTCCGCAGCCCGAACAGGGCCTGGCCGAGGGTGCGGCGCATCCCGTAGAAGAGCCCGTACACGGCGACGGCGGCGAGGAAGCTCCCCAGGAGCACGGCGACGGCGACGCCCGTGGAACCGTCGGTGACGCTGCTGGTCCCGAGGACCAGCACCAGGTAGCACAGGGCCCACAGCAGTGCGCCGACGACGATGTCCACCGCGACCGCGCCGGTCCTGCGCCGGCCGCCGCCCCGTTGCAGGACGGCCCCGGTGCCGAGCCGCACCGTCGTCCTGTCCACGGGGGCCGACTGCCGGGGAGGGGAGGTGTGCTGGCTCATAGTGGCTTCAGTGTAGCCAGAGCGTCCCCGGACGCACGGAGCCCCCGCAGTCGGACCTGCGGGGGCTCCGTGGCTGCTGCGTCCCGAGGCCGGGGCTCAGCGGCCCTCGGGCGTCTCCGTCGCGTTCTTCGCGTCGACGTCGACGGAGCGGCCCTGCGGCTCGTCGTGCGCGCTGCCCTCGCCGATCTCCCTGAAGCGCTTGAGCGACGCCTCGACCTCGGCCTCGGCCTCCTCGCGGCCGGCCCAGTCGGCGGCCTCCACCCACTTGCCCGGCTCCAGGTCCTTGTACTTCGTGAAGAAGTGCTTGATCTCGTCCAGCAGGAAGTCGGAGACGTCCGCAAGGTCCTGGATGTGGTCGAAGCGGGCATCGACGGGGACGCACAGCACCTTCGCATCTCCACCGCCGTCATCGACCATGTTGAAGACGCCGATGGGGCGCGACTCCACGAGGACGCCCGGGATCAGGTCGAAGTCCTGGAGCAGCACGAGGGCGTCCAGCGGATCGCCGTCCTCGCCGAGGGTGTTCTCGAAGTAGCCGTAGTGGGTGGGGTACTGCATCGAGGTGAACAGGACCCGGTCCAGCCGCAGCCGGTGGGTGTCGTGGTCGATCTCGTACTTGACGCGCGAGCCCTTCGGGATCTCGATGGTGACGTCGAGCTTCATGGCAACTCCTGGGATAGGTCGAGGGTGACAGGCTGCGGCCGCGCCCTCCGGAGAAGGGGCTCCCTGCCGGTCTACTGTTAATCGTCAGCCCTAACATATCGGTCGGCTGCCGGTACCCGAGCATTTTCCCCGTGGTTTCCGTGCTGCCCGCGAGAGCTTGAGAAAGGACACCGTGTGCGCCCGCTCCGCCTGCTGACGGGTCTCCTCCTCGTCCTGGTGATGGCGGCGCTCGCGGTGCCCCTGGCCAACCACCTCGTGCCGGGCGTCCTGGCGGTCGTCGACCCGCCTCCTCCGGTCGAGCCGCCCGTCACCCCGGCACTGCAGGTCCCGCCCACGGCGGTGGCCGTGCCCGACGTCGTGGTTCCCCTCCCGCCGTCGGCGCCCGCCCCCGACCCCGCGGTGCTCGGCCCCCGGCTCGACGACGTCCTGCAGCTGGCGGGTGCGGGCAGCTTCGCGGGGACGGTCGTCGACTCCGCGGACGGCACGGTCCTCTACGCGCGGGACGCCGGCCGGCCCCAGCCCCCCGCCTCGAACATCAAACTGTTCACCGCCGTCGCCGCCATGACGTTCGGGCAGCCCGGCAGGACACTGACGACGTCGGTCCTCACCTCGGACGAGAGGTCCGGGTCCCTCTACCTCCACGGCGGCGGTGACGTCCTCCTCGGCTCCGGCGCCTCCGACCCGGGGGCCGTCGTCGGCCGTGCGGGCCTCGGTACCCTCGCGGCGGACACGGCCGCGGCCCTCCCGGCGGGCTCCGGACCGTACTCCGTCCGCCTCGACGACTCCCTGTTCGAGGGGGCTGCGCTGAACCCCACCTGGGCGCAGGGTGACATCGAGGCCGGGGAGATCGCGCCGCTGCACGCGCTCGCCGTCAACTCGGCCTGGCTCGAGGAGGGACGCTCCGGCGGGCCGCGCTCCCAGGACGCGGCCCTCGACGCGGCGCGTATCTTCGCCGCGGCCCTCGTCCCCGCCGCCGCGGAGCGCGGTATCACCGTCCTGCCGGAGGTGGAGCGGTCCGTCGCGCCGGACGACGCCGAGCCGCTGGCGGCCGTCGAATCAGCGCCGCTCGAGGACCAGATGCGCCGGATGCTCGAGATCTCCGACAACTACCTGGCCGAGGCGCTGGCACGCCGCGCGGCCCTGGACAGCGGGCGCCCGGCCTCCTTCGGCGGGGCCACCGAGGCGCTCACCGCCGCGGCCTCCGAGCTGGGGGTCCCGCAGGAAGGGCTCCTCATCGGGGACGCGGCGGGACTGTCCGTCCGCAACGCCGTCTCGCCCGAACAGCTGGCTGTGCTGGTCCGGGGCACCACCACGTCCGGCGAGGAGGGGCTCGCCGCCGTCGCGCGGTCCCTGCCGATCGCCGGCGCCACCGGCACCCTGGCCTCACGCTTCACGGCCGACGACGGGCCGGCCAGGGCCGGGGCGGGAGTGGTGCGCGCGAAGACCGGGACGCTGAACGCCGTCACCGGGCTCTCCGGGCACGTGGTCACGACCGACGGCCGCCTGCTCGTGTTCTCCTTCCTGGCCCTGGGCCTCGAGGGCAACACGGTGGAGGCACGGGGCGCGGCCGACAGCGCGGCCGCGGTCCTCGCGGGGTGCGGCTGCCGCTAGCCCTCGACCGGGTCCGCTGCGGGCCTGATCCGGGCCGGGTGCCGCCTGGTGCCGACGGGACGCACTGCGCACGGGCCGCCCGCTCCACCGATCGCTGGGAGCCGTCGTCAGCGGGATGTGATCGAATAGGCGCATGTCCAGGAACGAGTCCGCAGCATCCCGCCCGCAGCTGGTCAACTGGGACGTCGCGGCCTCGGACCGCAGCCTCCCTCGCCCCCGCCGGACCCACCATGAAGCCGGCCGACATCGCCCGCGCCGTGCAGAACATGCGCGAGCTCGCCGACGCCTCGGTCGGCCACGTCCACGCCATCTCGCGGCTCGACGCCGCACGGGACCTCCGCGACTCGGAACTGCTGATCGTCGACCGCGCCTCGTGGTCGAGGGCCAACTCGCAGAGCTTCCGCACCCTCATGGAACCCGCGCTGGACCAGCTCGCGACGTCGCGCCCCGAGGTCCTGAAGTCCGCGTCCCTGGTGCTCGGCGGGACCGTCACGGGCGCGCAGCTCGGCGCCATCCTCGCGTTCCTCTCCAGCAAGGTGCTGGGCCAGTACGATCCGTTCGTGCCCTCCCGCAACGGGCAGGGGGGCCGGCTGATGCTCGTGGCACCGAACATCATCTCGGTGGAACGCGAACTCAACGTCGATCCCTCCGACTTCCGGCTCTGGGTCTGCCTCCACGAACAGACGCACCGCGTGCAGTTCGCCGCCGCACCCTGGCTGAAGGATCACATGACCGGCCACATCGGGGAGCTGACCGCGGGGCTCGTCGACAAGGCAGATACGCTCTCCGACCGGCTCGGTGCGGCCGTGAAGAACATCACCGCGGCCAGGGCACGGGCACGCGGCGAGCGGACGGCGGAGGACGTCCCGCCGCAGGAGATGGGCGTCCTGTCCATCCTCCAGGACCCGGACGACAAGGCCCGCCTCTCCCACCTCACCGCCGTCATGAGCCTGCTCGAGGGCCACGCGAACGTCGTGATGGACGGGGTGGACGGGAGCATCGTGCCGTCGGTCAAGACCATCCGCCGCCGCTTCAACGCCCGCGGCAAGTCCCGTGGCCCGCTGGAGAAGGTCATCCGCCAGCTCATGGGGCTGGACGCCAAGATGCGCCAGTACAGCGACGGCTCCAAGTTCGTGCGGAGGGTCGTCAGCCAGACCGGCATGGAGGGCTTCAACGCCGTCTGGGAGTCGGCGTCGCACCTGCCCACCGAACGCGAGATCCACGCACCCGACGAGTGGATCGACAGGATGAGCCTGCACCGCCATGGGTAGGCGCCCCCGGCTGCTCCCCGCCGTCGGTACGGCACGCAACCTGGTCACCGCCGCCCTCGAGGGGATCCTGGCCGAGCCGGCACCGCGGCAGGGTCGCGGGTCCGGCGACCCGCACGGGACTCCTCCCGCGTCCTCCGGGGACGCGGCGGACATCCCCGACGCCGCGCTCCCGCCCCGCGAGCTGCCCCTCGTCCTCGTGGCCTGCAGCGGCGGCCCCGACTCGCTCGCGCTCGCCGCCGTGGCCGCGCACCTCGCGCACCTCGGACGCTGCCGCGTCGGGGCCGTCGTCGTCGACCACGGGCTCCAGGCCGGCAGCGCCGCGACGGCGGAACAGGCCGCAACCGCGGCGCGGGGGCTCGGCCTCGATCCCGTCGAGGTGCACCGCGTCACAGTGGACGCGACGCGCATGGGCCCCGAGGCAGCCGCCCGGGGCGCCCGCTACGCCGCGCTCGACGCCGCCGCGGCGCGCCTGGGGGCAGCGGCCGTCCTGCTCGGACACACCCTCGACGACCAGGCGGAGCAGGTGCTGCTGGGCCTGGCCCGCGGATCCGGCACCCGGTCCCTCGCCGGGATGCCCGCACGCCGGGGTCTCTACGTCCGGCCCCTCCTCGAGCTCCGCCGCGCGGACACCGAGTCCATCTGCGCCTTCTACGGGCTCGACCCCTGGCACGACCCCACCAACCTCGACCCGGCCTTCGCCCGCTCCCGCGTGCGCGGCGAGGTGCTCCCGTTCCTCGAGGACCGGCTGGGCCCGGGGATCGCCCAGGCGCTCGCGCGGACCGCCCGCATCCTCGGACAGGATGCCGACCACCTGGAACAGCTCAGCGCCGAGGCGTACGCCGGACTGCGACTCCCGGGTGACGACGGTGCGATCCTCCTGCCGGAGCACGGGCTGCTCGCCCTGCCCGCGGCGCTGAGGCAGCGCGTCCTCGCCCTCGCCGCCCTCGAGCTCGGGGCGTTCCAGCCGAGCTTCGAGCGGCTCCGTGCCGCGGAGGCCCTGCTGGAGAGAAAAGGGTCCGCCGGACCGGTGCAGCTGGGCGGGAAGGTGAGCGTCCACCGCCAGGTGCGCGGACGCTCCGTTCTCCGGGGTGAAGCAAGCTATGGCAATCTTGTCCTTACCAGCAATGGCAGCAACGATGGCCCGGCGTGAAGAAGTCGCGCCGTGAAACCCAGGAGTAATCGGTGGATTCCAACGACGTCCAATCAGATCTGAAGCACGTCCTCTACACCAAGGAGGAGATCCAGCAGCGGATCAACGAGCTGGCGCAGCAGATCGACGCCGACTACCAGGGGCGGGACATCCTCCTCGTGGGCGTCCTCAAGGGCGCGGTGATGGTCATGGCCGACCTAGCCCGCGCCCTGCACTCCCACATCACGATGGACTGGATGGCCGTCTCGTCCTACGGTTCGGGGACGCAGTCCTCGGGCGTCGTGAGGATCCTCAAGGACCTCGAGACGGACCTCATGGGCAAGCACGTCCTGATCGCCGAGGACATCATCGACTCGGGGCTGACGCTGTCCTGGCTCAAGGCGAACCTCCTGTCCCGTGGCCCGGCGTCCGTCGAGATCTGCACGCTCCTGCGCAAGCCGGATGCGGCGAAGGTGGATATCGACGTGAAGTACGTGGGCTACAACATCCCCAACGAATTCGTCGTCGGCTACGGCCTCGACTTCGCGGAGAAGTACCGCAACCTCGATTTCATCGGTACTCTCGCACCGCACGTCTACGAATAGGACGTCCCCACCGCACGCGGGCAGTACGCCAAGAGGGAACTATCGGCCCGATCCGCGCGTGGTGAATCTGGAACGGTGTATATGTTGAGGTGCTCATCTGGCACCCGCACGGCAATGTGCCGGCATATTTTTACTTGCATCAGCAGGAGGGACAGGGCTTGCTGCCCTGAGACGAATGACATTCAAGAACATCTTCAAGGGGCCCATCTTCTGGATTGTCCTGGCGGTCGTGGCGCTCCTGCTGGTCCTCCCCAGTCTCTTCGGCACCGGCAGCTCCCGGGTCGACACCAACGTCGGGCTCCAGCTCCTCGAAGATGACCAGGTCTCGCAGGCCAAGATCTACGACGGCGAGCAGCGCGTCGACCTCACCCTGCGCGAGGACTACGAGGACAAGGGCAAGAGCGTCCAGTTCTTCTACGGCTCCGCGCGGGCCGAGGGCGTCGTCGACGCCATCAACGCCTCCGACACGGACGGATTCACGGACCAGCCCGCCGAGAGCAACTGGCTGCTGAGCCTCGCCGGCCTGATCTTCCCGATCCTGATCCTCGGCGTCATCTTCTGGTTCCTCCTCAGCCGCATGCAGGGCGGCGGCTCCAAGGTCATGCAGTTCGGCAAGTCCAAGGCCAAGCTGATCTCCAAGGACATGCCCCAGGTGACGTTCAACGACGTCGCCGGAGCGGACGAGGCCGTCGAGGAGCTCCTGGAGATCAAGGAGTTCCTGCAGGAACCCGCGAAGTTCCAGGCCCTCGGCGCCAAGATCCCGAAGGGTGTCCTCCTGTACGGGCCTCCCGGTACCGGCAAGACGCTCCTCGCACGGGCCGTTGCCGGTGAGGCGGGCGTGCCCTTCTACTCCATCTCGGGCTCCGACTTCGTCGAGATGTTCGTCGGCGTCGGCGCCTCCCGTGTCCGCGACCTCTTCGAGCAGGCCAAGAACAACTCGCCGGCCATCATCTTCGTGGACGAGATCGACGCCGTCGGACGCCACCGCGGTGCCGGTGTGGGCGGCGGCAACGACGAACGCGAGCAGACCCTCAACCAGCTCCTGGTCGAGATGGACGGCTTCGACGCCACCACCAACGTGATCCTCATCGCCGCCACGAACCGCCCCGACGTCCTCGACCCGGCGCTCCTGCGCCCGGGCCGGTTCGACCGCCAGATCGGTGTCGAGGCGCCGGACATGCGGGGCCGCGAACACATCCTCAGCGTGCACTCCAAGGGCAAGCCCATGGCGTCCGGGGTGGACCTCAAGGGCGTCGCGAAGAAGACCCCCGGCTTCACCGGTGCGGACCTCGCGAACGTCCTCAACGAGGCCGCGCTCCTCACGGCCCGCTCCAACGCCCAGCTGATCGACGACCGCGCGCTCGACGAGGCCATCGACCGCGTCATCGCCGGCCCGCAGAAGCGCAGCCGCGTGATGAAGGAACTCGAACGGAAGATCACCGCCTACCACGAGGGCGGGCACGCCCTGGTGGCCGCGGCCCTGCGCAACACGGACCCGGTGACCAAGGTGACCATCCTGCCGCGCGGACGCGCCCTGGGCTACACCATGGTCATGCCGAGCGACGACAAGTACTCGGTGACGAGGAACGAGCTGCTCGACCAGCTCGCCTACGCCATGGGCGGCCGGGTCGCCGAGGAGATCGTCTTCCACGATCCCTCCACGGGCGCCTCGAACGACATCGAGAAGGCCACCGGGACCGCCCGGAAGATGGTCACCCAGTACGGCATGAGCGAGCGGATCGGCGCGGTGAAGCTCGGGCAGGGCGCCGGCGAGCCGTTCCTCGGCCGCGACATGGGCAGCGACCGCGACTACTCCGACCAGATCGCCCTCGTGGTCGACGAGGAGGTGCGCCGCCTCATCGACAACGCGCACGACGAGGCCTACCAGATCCTCACCGAGAACCGCGACGTGCTCGACCGCATCGCCCTCGAACTGCTCGAGCGCGAGACGCTCAACCAGGCGGAGATCGCCGAGGTCTTCTCCGCCGTCCGGCAGCGCGAGCTGCGGGAGGTGTGGCTGTCCAAGCAGACCCGCCCCGTGCACTCCCTGCCGCCCGTCACCTCGGCCAAGGAGCGCGCGGAAGCGCTGGCGAGCGGCCGGCCCGCCCCCGAGTCCGTGGCCCCGCAGGACCAGATCGCCGACGCGAACCTCCCCGGGGACTTCGACGTCCAGGGCTCGGAACTCCCCTCACCCGCCTCGGACGAGGGCTCCCGGGAGGCACGGGACAGCTAGTCCGCACGACACCGCCGGCCACAGGGCCGGCGGTGGTCCAACGAAGGGGAGTTGACCGTGACAGATTTCGACGACGAAGTGGTGGACGCCGCTCTGGTCGCCACCGGATCACCCGTCGACCAGCTCCGCATCCAGCGGGCGGTCCGGGAGATCCTGGCGGCCATCGGTGAGGATCCCGACCGTGACGGCCTGCTCGAGACCCCGAAACGCGTCGCGAAGGCGTACGCGGAGATGTTCTCCGGGCTCCACCAGGATGCCGCGGAGGTCCTCTCCACCTCCTTCGACCTGGACCACCAGGAGCTCGTCCTCGTGAAGGACATCCCGTTCTACTCCACCTGCGAACACCACCTGGTGCCGTTCCACGGGACCGCCCACATCGGCTACATCCCCTCCGTGGACGGCCGCGTCACCGGTCTGAGCAAGCTCGCCCGGCTCGTGGAGGTCTACGCGCGCAGGCCCCAGATCCAGGAGCGGCTGACGACGCAGATCGTCGATGCGATGATGGAACACCTGAAGCCCAAGGGCGCGATCGTCGTCATCGAATGCGAGCACATGTGCATGTCGATGCGCGGGGTGCGGAAGCCCGGCGCGAAGACCGTCACGTCCGCCGTACGCGGCCAGATCCGCGAGACGGCGACGCGCGCCGAGGCCATGAGCCTCATTCTCGGAAGGTAGGACCCCCCTGATGGATTCTCTCGCAGCAGCGCCCGGGACGGGGCCGGCGACCTCCCCGCTGCCGGTCATCCGGCCCGTCCGCAGGGCCAAGACCGTGGGGGACCTGCCCACGGACCGCGCCGTCGTCATGGGGATCCTCAACGTCACGCCGGATTCCTTCAGCGACGGCGGCAAGTACGCCGGCACCGACGACGCGATCAGCCACGGCCTGCGGATGCACTACGGCGGCGCCGACATCATCGACGTCGGCGGGGAGTCCACCCGGCCCCACGCCCGGCAGGTGCCGGTCGAGGAGGAGCTGGCGCGCGTGCTGCCCGTGGTCGCCGCACTCGTGAAGGCGGGGGCCCTCGTCAGCATCGACACCATGCACGCGGAGACGGCGCGGCAGGCCCTCGACGCCGGGGCCGCGATCATCAACGACATCTCCGGCGCCGAGCTCGATCCCGCCATGCCCGCCCTCGTCGCGGAGCGCGGCGTCCCGTACATCCTGACCCACCGGCGGGGGGACGCGGCCACCATGGACGGCCTGGCCCACTACGACGACGTCGTCGCCGAGGTGGTCGCGGAGCTCGCGGCACTGCGGGACCGCTTCGTCGAGGCCGGAGTGGCCGCGGACCGGATCATCCTGGACCCCGGGCTGGGCTTCGCCAAGACCGACGAGCACAACTGGGCCCTCCTGCGGCGCCTGGACGCCTTCACCGGGATGGGTCACCGCGTGCTCGTCGGCGCATCCCGCAAGCGCTTCCTCGGGACGCTGCTGACCTCTGCGGGGAAGGCCGCCACCCCCGGTGAGCGCGATGCCGCCTCGCTCGCCGTCGCGACCCTCGCCGCGGCCGCCGGCGCGTGGGGCGTGCGTGTCCATGACCCGGCCGCCACGCTCGACGCCGTCAAGGTCGCCTCAGCCGCCGCCGGTCCGCGCCCGTGACGAGCCAGGCCGCCCCCGGCCGCCCGGGCTCACCCTCGGGGGACCTCGACACCGTCGTGCTGAAGGGCATCACGGCCACGGGCTTCCACGGGGTCTTCGACCACGAGCGCCGCGACGGGCAGCCGTTCGTCGTCGACGTCGTCCTCCACCTGGACCTGCAGCCTGCCGGCACCAGTGACGACCTCACGCGGACGGCCCACTACGGCGAGCTCGCCGAACTGGTGCACGGGATCATCGAGGGCGAACCGTTCGACCTCATCGAAGCCCTCGCCGAGACCATCGCCGCGTCCGTCCTGGGTGCCTTCCCGGTCACGGCCGTCGACGTCACGGTCCACAAACCGCAGGCGCCCATCGAGGTGCCGTTCGGCGACGTGTCCGTCACGCTGCGCAGGAGCCGGGCATGAGCGGCACCGTCCGGTCCGTGCTCGCCCTCGGCAGCAACCTCGGAGCCAGCAACGACACCCTGGTGCGTGCCGTCGCGGACCTCGTGGAATCGGACCGTGTGCGCCTGCACGCCGTCTCGCCCGTGGTGCGGACCCGGCCGGTGGGCGGACCCGAGCAACCCGACTACCTCAACATGGTGATCGAGGTGGAGACGGACCTCGGCCCGTACGAGCTCCTGGCCCACTGCCAGTCCGTCGAGGACGGGCACCACCGCAAGCGCACCGTGCGCTGGGGGCCGCGGACGCTCGACGTCGACGTCATCACCTACGGGTCCTGGACCTCCGACGACGAGATCCTGACCATCCCGCACCCCCGGGCGGCGTCGAGGGCCTTCGTCCTGCAGCCCTGGGCCTGGATGGACTCGGGCGCCGTGCTGAACGGCCGGCCGGTGGCGGAACTCGCCGCCGAGGCCGATGACCTTGCGGGCCTGGTGCCCTACGAGGGAGTCTAGGACGCTGTGAGCACCCTTCGGTTCCGCTGGTTGGCCCTGGTGGGCCTGGTGGCCGGATTCGCCGGCTGGCTGGTCAACTGGCTCGCCACGCGGAACGGCTTCGGCACGCCCACGCTGCCCCTGACCTCGCTCGTCACGACGGCGCTCATCATCGCGATCACCCTCGTGTTCGGCCGGCGCGTGCTCCGCTGGCGCAACGGCGACCACGACCGCCCGCTCGATCCGATCCTGGCCACCCGCACGCTCGTCCTCGCGCAGGCGTGCGCCTACGCCGGGGCGCTGAGCCTCGGCTGGCACGCCGGTATCCTCGTGGACCAGGTGGCCCTCCTGTCGGTGCGCTCGGCCACCGGACCCCTCTGGGGGTCGGCCGCCCTGATGGCGGGCGGGATCATCATGATTATGGTGGGATTGGTCGTCGAGGACTTCTGCCGGATCCCGCCCGACGACGACGGCTCGGGTGCGGCGGGATCGAGCGAGGGGGAGTATGCGTAGGGAACCGATCGATCCGTCCGGACTCGAGTGGTCGAGGGTGTCGCCGAAGTACCTGCGCGTCAGGGTCATCGGCTGGCTCATCGGCTCACTCGTCTGGCTCGTCCTGGCGAGCGTCCCGCTGGTGCTGCGCCTCACGGGGGTCTGGGACTCCTTCCCTGCCGTCTGGATCGCGTGGGGCCTCCCCGCGGCCGTCCTGGTGATGTCCGTGTGGCGCGGGGTCCTCCTGCCGCGGCAGGTCGCCTCGATCGGCTACGCGGAGCGCGACGACGACCTCCTCGTGCGCCAGGGCGTCTTCTTCCAGCGCACCCTGGTGGTCCCGTACGGCCGGATGCAGTACGTCGACGTCGCCGTCGGCCCCCTGGAACGCGCCTACGGCATCTGCACGCTCAAGCTGCACACCGCCTCTCCCGCCACCAATGCCCTCATCCCCGGGCTGCCGGCCGAGGAGGGCACACGCCTGCGCGAGCAGCTGTCCGCGCGGGGAGAAGCCAGGCTGGCGGGGCTGTGACCCCGGTGGACGGTCCCCCCGGAGCGCTGCCCGCGCACACCGATCCCGACGGCGCCGACGGCCCCGCCGGCCCGCGGGACGACGCCTGGCAGCGGGTCCACGTGATCTCGCCGCTCGTGCGCGGCTGGATCGTGCTGGTGGCCATCCTCTACTTCGTGGGCCGCGACTGGTTCGAGGGACTGTTCTCCGCCGAGACGAGGGGCCGCGGCCCCCTGCCCGAGGGTGTCGCCCCGCTGCTCGCCGGCGGGGTCCTCCTCGGTGTCGTGCTCATCGTCGCCGGTGCCTTCCTCGTCTCCTGGTACTTCACGCGGTACCAGGTGACGGCCGAGCACGTGCGCGTCCACTCCGGCGTCGTCTTCCGGCAGCAGCGGCAGGCGAGGCTGGACCGGGTGCAGGCGATCGACATCGTCCAGCCCTTCCTCGCCCGCATCTTCGGCCTGGCCGAACTCAAGTTCGAGGTGGCCGATGCCGGCGAGTCCGCCGTCCGGCTCGCCTTCCTGAAGCTCGACGACGCCCAGAGGCTCCGCGCCACGATCCTCGCGCGGGCCGCGGGCGTCGACGCGGACCCGGAGCATCCCGAGGAGGTCGCCGAGGCGCCCGAGCGCGAGGTGGTGGCGCTCCCGCCGGGCCGGGTGATCGGCGCGGCCGTCCTGTCCGGCATGACCGTCGCGCTCGTCGTCGCGGCCGTCGTCGTCGTCACGATCGGCGTCGTCTTCGAGACACCGATCATCGCGACGTCCTTCATCCCGATCCTCATCGGCGTCGTCGGCGGCTACTGGTCCGCCCTCAACACCGGCTACAACTTCCGGGCCGCCACCTCCCCGGACGGCATCCGGATGCGGTACGGCCTGCTGGACACGCGGTCACAGACCGTCCCGCCGGGCCGGGTGCAGGCCCTCAGCATCGTGCAGCCGCCGCTGTGGCGCTTCAAGGGCTGGTACCGGGTCACCGTGAACGTCGCCGGATACGGTGCCGCCGCCTCGAGCGAGGGCCAGGCACGCGCCACCCTGCTGCCGGTCGGGACGCGGGACGAGGTGCTGCAGACCCTGGCGCTCGTGCTGCCCGACCCCGGGACGTCCCGTCCCGTCGAGCTCGTCGCGGCGGGCCTGGCCGGCCGGGGCGACGGGGAAGGGTTCGTCACCACGCCCCGCCGCGCCCGGTGGCTCGCGCCGCTGGCGTGGCGCCGGAACGGCTTCGCCGTGACGGGGACGGCGCTGCTCCTGCGTTCCGGCGTGCTGTGGCGCCAGCTCGTCGTCGTGCCGCACGAGCGGACCCAGTCGCTCTCCCTCCACCAGGGGCCCCTGGGCCGGCGGTTCGGGGTCTCCGACCTGCAGCTCCAGACGACGCCCGGCCCTGTCACCGCCCGTGTACCCCTCGCCGACACCCCCACCGCGTGGGAGCTCTTCCACGGGCAGGCGGCGCGGGCCGCGGAGGCGCGGCGCCGCAGCGGCCCCGAGCAGTGGATGAAGCCCGTCCCTGCAGCCGCTCCACCGGCCACCGGTCCCGGCGACCCGGGGACGTCCGTCGTGCCGGCGCCCGTCCCCGGCCCGGCCGGTGGGGACGGACCGCTCGCCGGGCGGCCGCCCGGGACGGTCCTGCCGATGCCGGGCACCGGACACCTCGGGGCCGCCGCGCAGGCCGCACCCGTCGGGGCTCCCGGGACCGCCGAAGCCGTGGAGGACCCCGGAGCCGCCGGACCGGACACGCCACCCGCGCGCGAGGTCATGCCCGAGGTGCCCCGCTACGTCCCCGCGCCCACCGGGAGCGAGGTACCCACCGATGGCCCGCGCTGACGCCTCGAGGCGCCCGGGGCGGCTCGGGGTCGGAGTGGTCGGGGCCGGCAGGGTCGGCGCCGTCCTGGGTGCGGCCCTGCGCTCGGCGGGCCACGCCGTCGTCGGCGTCTCCGCGGTCTCCGAGGCCAGCCGCGAGCGCGCCGAGAGCCTGCTGCCCGGGGTGCCCGTGCTGGAGGTCCCGGATGTCATCGAACGCGCCGAACTGGTGCTGCTCGCCGTGCCCGACGACGCCCTGCCCACCCTGGTGGAAGGGCTCGCGCAGCTGGGCGCCTGGCAGGCGGGCCAGCTCGTGGTGCACACCTCCGGCCGCTACGGCACCTCCGTGCTCGGGCCCGCCCGGGCGGCCGGCGCCATCCCCCTGGCCATCCACCCGGCCATGACGTTCACCGGGCTGAGCCTCGACCTCGGGCGGCTCCCGGACAGCATGTTCGGCATCACCGCCCCGGCCGCCGTGCTCCCCATCGCGCAGGCGCTCGTCGTCGAGATGGGGGCCGAGCCCGTGGTCATCGAGGAGGAGTCCCGTGCGCTGTACCACGCGGCCCTCGCCCACGCGTCGAACCACCTCGTGACCCTCGCGGCGCAGTCCTCCCAGCTGCTGTCCGACATCGGCGTCCAGCACCCCGACCGGCTGCTCGGCCCCCTCATGAAGGCGTCGCTGGAGAACGCGCTGTCCGCCGGCGAGGGCGCCCTGACCGGTCCCGTGGCCCGCGGCGACGCCGGGACGGTCCGCGCGCACCGGGCCGCCCTGGAGTCCCACGACGCCCCCGACACCCGCCAGGCCTACCTCGGCATGGCGCGGGCGACGGCCCTGCGCGCCCTGGAGCGCGGCATCCTCTCGCCCGCGCAGGGACAGGCCATCCTCGCGGTGCTCGCCGACACCCCGGCGGACGGACCTCCCGGCGGGCCGGACGCCCCGCGTCCCTGACGCCCTCCGGGAGCCCGCCCGGACCAGCCCGCCCCCTGACAGACCGACTCCGCCCCGGAAGGACCTCCCCGTGACCTCGACCGGCACCCCACGCCCGGCCACCCCGCTCCTCGTCTCCACTCCCGCTGACCTGCGCTCGGCCACCACGGCGCTGCTCGACGACGCCCGGACCCGCCGCGGCGCAGGGGCCGGGCACCCCTCGCTCGGCCTCGTGCCCACCATGGGCGGCCTGCACGAGGGCCACGCCACGCTCGCGCGCACGGCCCGCGGGGCCGACGACGTCGTCGTCGTGTCCATCTTCGTGAACCCCCTGCAGTTCGGCGACCAGGCGGACCTCGACCGCTACCCCCGCACGCTCGACGACGACCTGCTGCTCCTCGGCGCGTGCGGGGTCGACGTCGTCTTCGCCCCGTCCGTCGAGGACATGTACCCCGGGGGCGAGCCGCTGGTCCGCCTGAGTGCCGGCCGCATGGGGGAGGTGCTCGAGGGCGCCGCGCGGCCCGGCCACTTCGACGGCATGCTCACCGTCGTCGCCAAGCTCCTCAACCTCGGGCTGCCGGGCACCGCGGCCGACTACCGCGCGTACTTCGGCGAGAAGGACGCGCAGCAGCTCGCCCTCATCCGTCGCATGGTCCTCGATCTCAATGTGCCGGTCCGCATCGAGGGCGTACCCATCGTGCGTGACGCCGACGGGCTGGCCCTCTCCAGCCGCAACCGCTTCCTGGGCGCGGACGAGCGTCGGGCCGCCCTGGTGCTCTCCCGCGTCCTGGGGGACCTCCGCGCCAGGGCGCGGGGCGGCGCACCCCTCGACCTCGAGGCGGCCCGTGCGGAGATCACCGCCGAGGGCGGCGTGGACCTCGACTACCTCGAGATCGTCGACCCGTCGTCGTTCGCCCCGGTCGGGGACCGCGGCACCCGGCCGGCCTCCGCGCTCGCGGTCGTCGCCGCGCGGGTGGGCGCCGTCCGGCTCATCGACAACGCCTTCCTGCCGCCTGTGGGCTGACGCACACCGGCCGGCCCACCGCGGGCCCGCCGGGGAGCCGTAAACTTGTCTTCCGTGACCCACGACGACACCCTCTCCCCGGACGACCTCAACGAGCAGATGCGCTTCCGCCTGCAGAAGCGCGCCGCCCTGCTCGACGCCGGGATGGAGCCCTATCCGGTCCGACCCGAACGGACGCACTCGCTCGGCGAGGTGCGCGAGCAGTTCGCCGACCTCGCGACGGGCGAGTCGAGCGGACGGCAGGTCTCCGTCGTCGGTCGCGTGGTGTTCATCCGCAACTCGGGCAAGCTCTGCTTCGCCACGCTGCAGGAGGGCGACGGCACCCGGCTCCAGGTCATGCTCAGCCTCGCCGAGATCGGCGAGGACGGCCTCGCCGGGTGGAAGTCCCTCGTGGACCTCGGCGACCACGTGCAGGTGCACGGCGAGGTGATCAGCTCCCGCCGCGGCGAGCTGTCCGTCATGGCCGGGTCCTGGACCATGGCCTCGAAGGCCCTGCGCCCCCTGCCCACCCTGCACGCCGGGGTGAACGAGGAGACGCGCGTCCGCCAGCGCTACGTCGACCTGATGGTCCGCGAGGAGGCCCGCCAGATGGTCCGCACCCGCGCCGCCATCACCCGGACCCTCCGCGAGACGCTCAACCGCCACGACTACATCGAGGTGGAGACGCCCATCCTCCAGCTCGTCCACGGCGGCGCGACGGCCCGGCCCTTCGAGACGCACCTCAACGCCTTCGACCAGAAGATGACGCTCCGGATCGCCCTGGAGCTGTACCTGAAGCGCGCCGTCGTCGGCGGGATCGACCGCGTCTACGAGATCGGCCGGATCTTCCGCAACGAGGGCGTCGACTCCACGCACAGCCCCGAGTTCACGATGCTCGAGTGCTACGAGGCCTACGCGGACCAGTTCGTGATGGCCGACCGCATGAAGGAGATGATCCTTGCGTGCGCGGATCTGCTCGGCTCCCGCACCATCGAGACGGCCAAGGGCACGATCGACCTCGACGGCGAGTGGGCCTGGCTCGGCGTGTACCCGGGCCTGTCCTCGGCCGTGGGGCAGGACATCACCCCCGACACCGGCGTGGAGGAACTGCGGGCCGTCGCACAACGCCACGAGGTACCGCTGAACCCGGCCTGGGGCGCGGAGAAGGTGGTCCTCGAACTGTTCTCCGAGATCGTCGAGCCCACCCTCCTCCAGCCGACGTTCGTCTACGACTACCCCCCGTCCGCCCAGCCGCTCGCACGGCCCCACCGCGAGAACCCGCAGCTCATCGAGGCGTGGGATCTCATCATCGGCGGCATGGAGCGTGGCACGGCGTTCTCCGAACTCATCGATCCCGTCATCCAGCGTGAACGGCTGACGGAGCAGTCGCGCCAGGCGGCCGCCGGTGACGACGAGGCCATGCAGCTCGACGAGGATTTCCTCCGTGCCCTCGAATACGGCGCTCCGCCCATGGGCGGCATCGGGCTCGGAATCGACCGGCTCGTGATGCTTTTCACGAACGTCGGAATTCGCGAGTCCATACTCTTCCCCATTCTCAAGCCCGAGGCAGGTCAGTAGCCGTGGAATATGTGGCAGTCCTCCTGCCGTCCGTCTGTCTGGCCGTCCTCTTCTACTTCGTGATCAAGGCCATATTCAACGCGGACCGCGCTGAACGCGAGGCCATGGCGCGGGCCGAGGAATTGCAGGACGCCGAGGACGCGCGCCGCCGCAAATCGGCCGACGAAGAAAATGGAAATCCGGAAATAGACGCCGACTGAATCTCCTTTTGACCTCGATTGAAGTGTGGACCATAATCGTCCAGGGGGCATCGATATCGAGGAACTAAATAGGAGATTGTCGTGGCGCAGAAGGTAAAGATCATTCTCATCGATGACATCGACGGCGGAGAAGCCGACGAAACCGTCCGTTTCGGACTGGACGGCGTGCAGTACGAGATCGACCTCTCCGAAGCGCACGCCTCGGAACTGCGCGGAGCCCTCGCCGACTACGTGGGAGCCGCCCGCCGCAGCAACTCCTCGAAGCAGCGGTCGAACACGTCGGGTACCCCGGCGCCGTCGCGCAACCAGGAGGCGGCCCAGATCCGCGAATGGGCCAGGGAGAACGGCTACGACGTCTCGTCCCGCGGACGGGTCAACAGCGAGATCGTCGAGGCCTACCGCGCCGCCCAGCGCTGACCATCCCCACCGGACGCCGGAGCGGAAGCCCTCCGGCGTTATCTCGCCTGTGGCGAACACGCGCCCAAAGCACACCCCGGCCCCGTAGCATCGAAATACGCGTTAGCTAGGAGTGTGTGTCTCATGTTTGAGAGATTTACAGATCGTGCCCGTCGAGTTGTTGTGCTGGCCCAGGAAGAGGCCCGCATGCTCAACCACAATTACATCGGCACCGAGCACATCCTGCTTGGCCTCATCCACGAGGGCGAGGGTGTCGCCGCCAAGGCCCTGGAGTCGCTCAGCATCTCGCTGGGCGCCGTGAGGGAGCAGGTGCAGGAGATCATCGGGCAGGGCCAGCAGGCCCCGTCCGGTCACATCCCCTTCACCCCCCGGGCCAAGAAGGTACTCGAGCTCTCCCTCCGGGAGGCTCTCCAGCTCGGCCACAACTACATCGGTACCGAGCACATCCTGCTCGGCCTCATCCGCGAGGGCGAGGGCGTCGCCGCGCAGGTCCTCGTGAAGCTCGGCGCAGACCTCAACCGTGTCCGCCAGCAGGTCATCCAGCTGCTGTCCGGCTACCAGGGCAAGGAGCCGGCAGCGGCCGGCGGCCCGCAGCAGGAGGGAACTCCTGCCGGTTCGGTGGTGCTGGACCAGTTCGGACGCAACCTCACGCAGGCGGCGCGCGAATCGAAGCTCGACCCCGTCATCGGGCGCGAGTCCGAGATGGAGCGCGTCATGCAGGTCCTCTCCCGCCGCACGAAGAACAACCCTGTCCTCATCGGTGAGCCGGGCGTCGGCAAGACCGCCGTCGTCGAGGGCCTCGCCCAGGCGATCGTGCGCGGCGACGTCCCGGAGACCATCAAGGACAAGCAGCTGTACACGCTCGACCTCGGATCCCTCGTGGCCGGCTCGCGGTACCGCGGCGACTTCGAGGAGCGGCTGAAGAAGGTCCTCAAGGAGATCCGCACCCGCGGCGACATCATCCTGTTCATCGACGAGATCCACACCCTCGTCGGGGCGGGTGCCGCCGAGGGCGCCATCGACGCCGCATCGATCCTGAAGCCCATGCTCGCGCGTGGCGAACTCCAGACCATCGGCGCCACCACGCTCGACGAGTACCGCAAGCACATCGAGAAGGACGCCGCCCTCGAGCGCCGCTTCCAGCCCATCCAGGTCGCCGAGCCCTCCGTGGCCCACGCGATCGAGATCCTCAAGGGCCTGCGCGACCGCTACGAGGCGCACCACCGCGTCTCCATCACCGACGGTGCCCTGTCCAGTGCCGCGACCCTGGCCGAGCGCTACATCTCGGACCGGTTCCTCCCGGACAAGGCGATCGACCTCATCGACGAGGCGGGAGCGCGCCTGCGCATCCGCCGGATGACGGCCCCGCCGGAGCTCAAGGAGATCGACGAGCGCATCGCCGAGGTCAAGCGCGAGAAGGAGTCGGCCATCGACTCCCAGGACTTCGAGGGTGCCGCATCGCTGCGCGACAAGGAGCAGAAGCTCCACGACGAGCGCAGCGACAAGGAGCGCCGCTGGAAGTCCGGCGGACTCGACGACATCGCCGAGGTGGATGAGGAACTCATCGCCGAGGTGCTGGCCAACTCCACCGGCATCCCCGTGTTCAAGCTGACCGAGGCCGAGTCCTCGCGACTGCTCAACATGGAGTCCGAGCTGCACAAGCGGGTCATCGGGCAGAACGAGGCCATCAAGGCCATCTCGCAGGCGATCCGCCGTACGCGAGCCGGCCTCAAGGACCCGAAGCGCCCGGGCGGTTCGTTCATCTTCGCCGGCCCCACGGGTGTCGGCAAGACCGAGCTCGCCAAGGCCCTCGCGGAGTTCCTGTTCGGTGAGGAGGACGCCCTCATCACGCTGGACATGTCCGAGTACTCCGAGAAGCACACGGTCTCGCGGCTCTTCGGTGCCCCTCCGGGCTACGTGGGCTACGAGGAGGGTGGCCAGCTGACCGAGAAGGTCCGCCGCAAGCCGTTCTCCGTGGTGCTGTTCGACGAGGTGGAGAAGGCGCACGCCGACCTCTTCAACTCGCTCCTGCAGATCCTCGAGGACGGGCGCCTGACGGACAGCCAGGGCCGCATGGTGGACTTCAAGAACACGGTGATCATCATGACCACCAACCTCGGTACCCGCGACATCTCGAAGGGCGTCATGACGGGCTTCCAGTCCGGTTCCGACACCACGACGAGCTACAACCGGATGAAGGCCAAGGTCACGGAGGAGCTCAAGCAGCACTTCCGCCCCGAGTTCCTGAACCGCGTCGACGACACCGTGGTGTTCCCGCAGCTCACCCAGGACGAGATCGTCCAGATCGTGGACCTGTTCCTCGAGCGCCTGAGCCGCCGTATGGCGGACAAGGGCATGACGATCGAGCTCACCCCCGCGGCCAAGGTCCTCCTTGCCACCCGCGGTTACGACCCCGCGATGGGTGCACGGCCGCTGCGCCGCACCATCCAGCGCGAGATCGAGGACCAGCTCTCCGAGAAGATCCTCTTCGGCGAGCTGAAGTCGGGCGAGCGCGTGGACGTGGACGTCGAGGGCGAGGGCGTGGATGCACGCTTCACCTTCGTCGGACACGGAGCCCCCAAGGAGCTCGAGGACGCACCGGCCGCACTCGAGGCGACGGTCCTCGAGTAACACCGGTCCGAACTGCACGAACCCGCCCTGGTCGCCAGGGCGGGTTCGTGCGTTAACGGGCACCCGGGTACATCCGCCCGAATGGGTGCCCGCAGCAACCAGATTCCTCCGGTAGTGAACGCCTGTGATCCCGGCCACACGCGGTGATAGAGATGACGCATGACCACTCCCTTCTCATCGCTCGACGATTTCGTCGCCCTGCCACGCCTCAGCGGCCTCGTCCTCAACCGGGAGGGCACGCGCCTCGTGACCTCCGTGGCGACCCTGGACCCCCGGAAGACCGCCTACCGGACGGCCCTGTGGGAGGTGGACCCCACCGGTGAGCAGCCCGCCCGGCGCCTGACCCGCAGCGCGGCCGGTGAATCCGGTGCCGCGTTCCTGCCGAACGGAGACCTGCTCTTCACGTCCACGCGCCCCGACCCGGACGAGTCCGAGGGTGAGAAGCGCTCCGCCCTGTGGCGCCTGCCGGCGGCCGGCGGGGAGGCATCGCTGCTCCTCACGCGCGAGGGCGGCGTGGGCGGCGTCGCGACGGCGGAAGCGGCCGACGTCGTCGTCGTGACCGGTGACTCCCTCGCCGGCTCCGCGAACGAGGAGGACGACGCCGAGCGGCGCAAGGCACGCAAGGAGTCCGGTGTCGCCGCCATCCTGCACACCGGGTACCCCGTCCGCTACTGGGATGCCGACCTCGGCCCCGGCGAGCCGCGCTACTTCGCGCTGAAGGACGCCGCCGCCGACGGCGACCACCCGCTCGAGGACCTCGTCCCCTCGGCGCGCGGAGGCCTGCGGGACGCACACCCGGTCCTGGACCCCGAGGGGTCGGCGCTCTTCACGGCCTTCACCGTCCCGGAGGAGAGAGGTTCCCAGCGCACGGTCCTGGTGCGCGTGGACCTGGCCACCAGGGAACTCGCCGTCCTGCTCGACGACCGGGAGAACGACTACTCGCCGGGGCCCGTCAGCCCCGACGGACGCTTCCTCGCCGTCGTCCGGAACCGCCGCACCAGCGCGGATCTCGCACCGCGCACCAGCCTGCTGCTGCTCCCGCTCGACGGCGGTGCCCCCGTACCCCTGGCCGAGGACTGGGACCGGTGGCCCGCACCCGCGGCCTGGCTGCCGGACGGCTCCGGCCTCGTGGTCACCGCCGACGACGACGGCGGCGCCCCCGTCTTCGTGATCGACACCGCGACAGGATCGGTGCGCCGCGTGACACAGGACGCCGCCGCGTACTCGGACGTGAGCGTCTCCCCGGACGGGGCGACGGCCTATGCCGTGCGCAGCTCCTACCTGTTCCCCGCCGAGGTGGTCCGCATCGACCTGGCCTCGGGCACCACCGTGCGCCTCCCGAACCCCGCGGAACGCCCTGAGGTCCCGGGAACGCTCGAGCGCGTGGAGTCCGTGGGCGAGGACGGGCAGCCCGTGCGGTCCTGGCTCGTCCTGCCCGAGGGCGCCTCCGCCGCATCCCCCGTCCCGGCGCTGCTGTGGATCCACGGCGGGCCCATCGGCTCCTGGAACGCCTGGACGTGGCGCTGGTCGCCCTGGCTCCTGGCTGCCCGCGGCTACGCCGTCCTGCTGCCCGACCCCGCGCTGTCCACCGGTTACGGCCAGCACATGGTGGACCGCGGATGGGGTGCCTGGGGCCAGGCGCCCTACACCGACCTGATGGCGGCGACCGACACCCTCGTGGCGCGCGAGGACATCGACGGGGCGCGCGTGGCGGCCATGGGCGGCAGCTTCGGCGGGTACATGGCGAATTGGATCGCCGGCCACACCGACCGCTTCGCGGCGATCGTCACCCACGCGAGCCTCTGGGCGCTGGACCAGTTCGCCCCCACCACCGACGCGGCCTACTACTGGCAGCGGGAGATGACGCCCGAGGCGATGCGCGAGAACTCCCCGCACCTGCACGTGGGCGAGATCCGCACACCGATGCTCGTCATCCACGGCGACAAGGACTACCGCGTCCCCATCGGCGAGGGGCTGCGGCTGTGGTACGAACTCCTGTCGGCCTCGAAGCTGCCGGCGGACGACGACGGCAGCACCCCGCACCGGTTCCTCTACTTCCCCGACGAGAACCACTGGATCCTCAAGCCCCAGCACGCACGGATCTGGTACGGCGTGGTCGAGGCCTTCCTGGCGTCGAACGTCCTCGGGGAGGAACGCGAGCTGCCTCCCGAACTGGGCCTCTAGCGCCCCCGGACCGTGTGGGGCGGGGTCGCGCTCAGTAGAGTGGGACGGTGACCCCGCCCTTCACCCTCCGCCGTGCCCGCACCTCGGACGTCCCCGCCATCAAGGCGCTCGTCGAGCCCCTCGCCCAGGAGCGCATCCTGATGGCCAAGGAGACCGTGGCCTACTACGAGGGCCTGCCGGAGTTCCGCATCGCGGAGTCGGCCAGCGGCGAGATCCTCGGCTGCGGGGCGCTGCACATCATGTGGGAGGACCTGGCGGAGGTGCGCACCCTCGCGACCTCTCCTGCGGCCCGGGGGCGCGGCGTCGGCCACGCCCTCGTCGAGGAGCTGCTCGAGGAGGCCCGCGGGTTCGGGGTCGGCCGCGTGTTCTGCCTGACCTTCGAGGTGGACTTCTTCCGCCGCCACGGCTTCGAGGTCATGGCGGACCAGTCCGCCATCGATCCCCGGGTCTACTCCGAGCTCCTGCGCTCCCACGACGAGGGCGTCGCGGAGTTCCTCGACCTGGCGCGGGTGAAGCCCAACACCCTGGGCAATACGCGGATGATCAGGGAACTCCCAGCCCAGCGGCTGGCTTCTCCCGATGCCGGGGGATAAGGTAAGACTGCTTAGCATCCCTCCAGGGGATGAGGGCAGGCCACCGGAACCGGTGGCCGTACACCGAGCTGAAGGAGGTCCGATCATGGGACTGGATGACAAGATCGGGAACAAGAGCGAAGGCCTGGGCGGCAAGATCAAGGAAGGTCTCGGCAAGGCCAGCGGCGACGAGAACCTCGAGGCCGAGGGTCACAAGGACCAGGCGAGCTCGAGCCTGAAGGACGCCGGCGAGAACATCAAGGATGCTTTCAAGGGTCACTGATCCACTCCGGCCGCTGATCGAGCGGCCAGGCCACCCGAGGGAGGCGCCCCAGCCGGGGCCCTCCCTCGGGCGTTTAAGGCGCAGGAAGGGGTGCGGCCCGGGCCCGGGCGGGCTATAGGCAGGCGCAGGAACGGACGGTAGTGTCTCCAGTGGCCGACGTGGTCCATGGAAGGCGGGCTGCGGGCTGTCAAACCGTCCGTTCGCAGTCTTCGCAGTCAAGGAGCAGCCGTCGTGAAGAAGCTCATCAATGACCCCAAAGCCGTGGTCGACGAGTCGGTCGAAGGATTCGGCATCGCGCATGCCGACCTGGTGACCGTCCATCCGGACCCCCTCTTCATCACCCGCAAGGACGCCCCTGTCCGGGGCAAGGTAGGCCTGGTCTCCGGAGGCGGAAGCGGTCACGAACCGCTCCACGCGGGCTTCGTGGGCCGCGGGATGCTCGACGCCGCCGTCCCCGGCGCGATGTTCACCTCTCCCACCCCGGACCAGATCATCCCCGCCACCACCGCCGTCGACGGCGGGGCGGGTGTCCTGCACATCGTGAAGAACTACACGGGCGACGTCCTCAACTTCGAGACGGCGGCGGAGATGGCGGAGGCCGAGGGCGTCACCGTGCGCTCCGTCCTCGTGAACGACGACGTCGCCGTCGAGGACTCCCTGTACACGGCGGGCCGGCGAGGCGTGGGCGGGACCGTGTTCGTGGAACGGATCGCGGGTGCGGCCGCCGAGCGCGGCGACGACCTCGACGGCGTCACCGCCGTGGCCCAGCGCGTCATCGACGGCGTCCGCTCCATGGGCGTCGCCCTCGCGGCCTGCACCGTCCCGCACGCCGGGGTGCCGAGCTTCGAGCTCTCGGACGACGAGATCGAGATCGGCATCGGCATCCACGGGGAGCCCGGCCGGCACCGGATCGCCATGGAGAGCGCCGACGGCATCACGCAGCGGCTCCTCGACCCCATCGTCGCCGACCTCCGACTCACCTCCGGCGACCGGACCCTCGTGATGGTCAACGGGATGGGCGGGACCCCCGCCAGCGAGCTGTACATCGTGTACCGGAAGGTCGCGGAGCTCCTCGAGGGCCTCGGCGTGAGCATCGAGCGGTCCCTCGTCGGCAACTACATCACCGCGCTCGAGATGCAGGGGGCGTCGCTGACGATCCTGCGGGTCGACGACGAGATGCTCGAGCTGTGGGACGCACCCGTGCACACGGCCGCGCTGCGCTGGGGGGCATGAGCATGGCCGAAGCCCTCGACACCGGCTGGGCCGTGCGGTGGATGCACGAGACCGCGCGCGTCGTCGCGGAGAACCGCGCCCTCCTGATCGATCTCGACAGGGTCATCGGGGACGCGGACCACGGGGAGAACCTGGACCGCGGCTTCAGCGCCGTCGTCGCCAAGCTCGACGCCGGTGACGCGCCGGCGACCCCCGCCGCGGTCCTCAAACAGGCCGCCATGACGCTCATGTCCACCGTCGGGGGTGCTGCGGGGCCGCTGTACGGGACGGCCTTCCTGCGCGCCGCGACGTCGCTCGGCGATGCCGGGGAGATCGACGCCGGGGCCGCCGCGGGGATGATCCGGGCGGCACGCGACGGGATCGTCGCGCGCGGCAAGGCCGAGGTGGGGGACAAGACCATGGTCGACGCCTGGACGCCGGCCACCGAGTCCGCCGAGACCGCCGCCCAGGCCGGTGCCACCCCGCCGGAGGTGCTGGCGGCCGCAGCGAACGCCGCCCACGCGGGCGCCGTGGCCACCGAACCCCTGATCGCCCGCAAGGGCAGGGCGAGCTACCTCGGTGAACGCAGCGCCGGCCACCAGGACCCGGGTGCCGTGTCCACGGCCCTGATCCTGACGGCGGCCGCGGCCGCGGCCGGGGGAGAGGTCGCGTGAGCATCAGCCTGGTCGTCGTCTCCCACAGCGAGAAGATCGCCGAGGGCGTCGTCGAGCTGGCCGCGCAGATGGCGCCCGACGTCCTCCTCGTCGCGGCCGGGGGAGCGGAGGACGGCACGGGCCCCGCCCGCATCGGGACGAGTTTCGACCGCGTGCAGGCGGCCATCGGGCGTGCGTCCGGCGGTGACGGCGTGGTGGTCCTGACCGATCTCGGTTCCGCGGTCATGACCGCGGAGATGGTACTCGAGTTCCTCGAGCCGGAGGCGCGGGAGTCCGTCCGGCTCGCCCGGGCGGCCCTGGTGGAGGGCGCCGTCGCAGCGGCCGTGCAGGCCCAGGGCGGCGGGACCCTCGACGAGGTGGTGCAGGCGGCGGAACGGGCCGTGGTGTCCATCCGCCCCGAGGAGCTCGAGCCCTTCGTCAGCCACGCCGCGGCAGCCCCCGGACAGGGGCCGGCGCCCGCTGCCGACGCCGACGGTGGCACCGGAGGGCCGACGGCCAGCGGTTCATGGACGCTGCCCAACCAGATGGGCCTGCACGCCAGGCCCGCCGCCACGCTCGCCACGGGGCTCACGGAGCTCGATGCCGAGGTGACGGTGAACGGGGTGGACGGCAAGTCCGTGATGCTCCTGATGAGCCTCGGGCTCGGCCAGGGGAAGACCGTGACCGTCGAGGCGACGGGCCCGGACGCCCGGGCGGCGGTCGACTTCGTCGGGCAGGCGGTCGAGTCGGGCTTCGGCGAACCGTCCTGACCCCGCGGGAGGCCGGCCGCACGGCGGCCTCCCGGATCCGCGGGACGCCCCGGTTCACGCCGTCCGCGTCCATGGCGAAGTTCCCGGAAGGCAGGCCCCTCGGGGCCGGCTCCTAGGCCGGCAGGCGGATCCCGCCGTCGGTCTCCTCCGCGAGGCCGTCGGCCATGAGCCCGGCGAGTGCGCGCTCGAGCTGCTCGAGGGGCGCGCGCAGGCCGTGCAGGGCGCTGAGCGTCCCCGGTGCCCCGCCCGCGACCTCCACGGCGCCCGTCCCCAGGGCGAGGTCCACCGGTGCCTCCAGGAGCACGGACCGCGGGACCGGGGCGTGGGCGTCCCGCAGCACGGCGACGATGGCGCCACGCACCTGCCGGTCCGTCCCCGCCCACGCCTGGCCCTTCGGCACGTAGTCGGGCGCCGGCCGCCCCGCCGCCACCCAGGCGCACGCGTCCAGCACCGGGCATGCGTCGCACAGGGGGCTCCTGGCCGTGCAGACGACGGCCCCCAGTTCCATGACGGCGGCGTTCCAGCGCACCGACAGCGCATCGTCCTCGGGCAGCAGGTCCACGGCCCGCCTCGTCTCCGCTGCGGTGAGCGCCGGCGCGGGGAGCGCGGTGCCGCCGAAGAGCCGCGCGTGGACCCGCCGGATGTTGGTGTCGACCACTGTCTCGCGCCGGCCGAAGGCGAAGGCGGCCACGGCCGCGGCGGTGTAGGTGCCCACGCCGGGCAGCGCCAGCAGCTCCTCGTAGGTCCGCGGGACCTCGCCGTCGTGCCGCGCCACCATGGCCGACGCCGCGGCGTGCAGGCGGAGCGCGCGGCGGGGATACCCGAGGCGGCCCCAGTGACGGACGGCGGCACCGGCGGGTTCGGCGGCGAGGTGGGCCGGGGACGGCCAGCGTTCCAGCCACTCACGCCAGACCGGGAGCACCCGGACCACCGGGGTCTGCTGCAGCATGACCTCGCTGACGAGGATGCCCCACGGGGAGCATCCCGGTTCCCGCCAGGGCAGGTCCCGTGCGGCGTCCGCGAACCAGTCGGTGATCCGCGCGTGGAGATCACGCACGGGGAGTTCGCGCCGACCCCGGGGTGCAGGGCGCGCGGGATCGGCGGATGCTCCGCTGCCGGGGGTTCGGGGATGTTCCTGGGTCATTGTCGTGAATACTCTATCCACCGGCGTGGTGCCCGGAGGAATGCGGGAGGCGCTCCCTAGCCTTGATGGATGGAATCAACGGGCGGGCACGACGACCATGGCGGAAGCGGCCGCACCGGCAGCAGGCGGCGGCCGAGTCCCGCCGTCTATCGCCGGCGCCGCCTCGCCGTGACCATCCTGGCGCTCCTCGTGCTGGTGGCCCTCGTCATCGGTGGCGTGGTCCTCGCAGGAGCCCTCGGACGGGGCGCGGATGCGAACGCCGGCGGCTCGCCCACGCCCGACGCCACCGTGGCACCCGCGACGGAGGATCCCGCGGCGCCGACGGCCACCGCTTCACCCGGTCCAACGGCGACCGCCTCGCCCGGCCCGGCGGCGACCCCGTCAGCCGGCGCCACGGCGCAGCCATCGGCGACGCCCACGGACGCGTGCGACCCGGACGACGTGGTGGTCGAGGCGGAGACCGACCGGCAGGAGTACGGGCCGGACGACACGGTGATCCTCTCCCTCGTGGTCCGCAACACCGGTGACACGGCCTGCACCGCGAACGTCGGTACATCCCAGATGGAGTTCCTCGTGACCAGCGGCGACGAGCGCGTGTTCTCCTCCATCGACTGCCAGGAGTCCTCGCAGGACCTCGAGCGCAGCATCGAGCCGGGCGCCGACCAGCGGGCCGAGTTCGAGTGGCCACGCACCCGCAGCATGCCGGGCTGCACGCCGGTGCAGGAGGAGCCCGGGGCGGGTCAGTACACGGTGACCACCAAGCTCGGGGTGCGGAGCAGCGACCCGGTGGGCTTCACGCTCCAGTAGGGCCCGCCGCGGGCGGCGTCACATGAAGCGGTCGAGCAGGCTCGTCTCCGCGATCCGGGACAGGCCCTCGCGGACCGTCCGGGCGCGCTGCTCGCCGATGCCGTCCACGGCCATGAGGTCCTCGATGTTCGCGGCCATGAGGTTCTGCAGGCCGTCGAAGTGTTCCACGAGCCGGTTCGCCACGGCCGGCGGCACGGCCTTGATGCCCGAGAGCAGGCGGAACCCCTTGGGCTGGATCACGGCCTCGAGCGAGTCCACCGACGGGTTGAAGCCCAGGACGCTGGCAATGGTCCCGAGATCGATGAGATCGGTGGAGCTGAATCCCTGCAGGGTCGCGACGCGCTCCTCGAGCGGCGCCGTGCTGCTGCCGAGGTCCATGTAGTCGCGCAGCACCATCTCGCTCCCGGGGCCGAGCCCCGTGGTGAGCTCCTCGACCTGCAGCGACAGCAGGCGGCCGTCCACGCCGAGTTCCAGGACGTACTGCGAGATCTCCTCGGAGATCCTGCGCACCATCTCCTGGCGCTGCAGCGTGACGGCGACGTCACGGACGGTCACCATCGCCTCGATCTCCAGGGCGGACAGCGAGTTCGTGACCTGGTCCAGCCGGGCACGGTACCGCTCGAGCGTGGCCAGGGCCTGGTTGGCGCGGGCGAGTACCGGCTCGGAACCCTCGAGGACGTGGCGGAGACCGTCGATGTAGAGGGCGATGATCTGCATGGACTGGCTGACGCTGATCACCGGCAGGTTGGTCTGCTTGGCCACGCGCTCCGCGGTGCGGTGGCGCGTGCCCGACTCCTGCGTCTCGATGGTGTGGTCGGGTACGAGCTGGACGGCTGCGCGGAGGATCCGGCTCGCATCCTTGTCGCAGACGATGGCGCCGTCCATCTTCGCCAGTTCGCGCAGGCGGGTGGGCGAGAACTCGATGCCGATGTCGAAGCCGCCGGAACAGATCGAGTCCACGGTGCGGTCGAAGCCGAGCACGATCAGCGCGCCGGTGCGACCCCGCAGGATGCGCTCGAGCCCGTCGCGCAACTGGGTGCCTGGGGCTACTCTGGCGAGGGTGGCTTTGAGCGAGTCCTCCGGACTACGAACCATGGCCTATCCTTTCACCGCCCGCGCTGTCGATGGCCCGGCGCAGTCGGGCGCCGCCATCGAACCTCGGACGGCGGGAACCGGCTGCCGGATACCCCGCGCAGCCGAACATAATACTACTGGCGCGCACGAATTCCTCTGCAACGGCCGCCGTCGCAGATCGGTAACGCTCACCCGGGCGGGCCCGTCGCGCCCTCACGGACCGGCGGCGACTCCGTCCCTGCTCCCGGAGCCTTGCGGCGGAGACCCTAGAAGAGGAGGGCCAGTGCCTCGGTGAGGGTCGAGACCTCCCGCACCGAGAAGCCCTTCGGCACGGGACCGGTGCCGCCGGGCGACGCCGGGACGATCGCGTGGGTGAACCCGAGCCGTTCCGCCTCCTGGATGCGCCGGCCGATGCCCGGGACGGGACGCACCTCGCCGGCGAGGCCCACCTCCCCGAACGCGATCAGCCGCGCGGGCAGGGGGTGGTCGGTCTTGGCGGAGGCGATGGCCAGGGCGACGGCGAGGTCGGTGGCGGGTTCGGTCAGGCGGACACCACCCACCGTCGCCACATAGCTGTCGTCCTTGGAGAGGCTGACGGACGCGCGGCTCTGCAGCACCGCCAGCAGCATGGCGACGCGCGAACTGTCGAGGCCGCTGGTGGCCCGGCGTGGCTGGGAGTTGGCGGACTCGGCGAGGAGCGCCTGCACCTCGGCGAGGAGGGGACGCCGGCCCTCGAGCGTCACGGTGATGCAGGTACCCGACACCGGGTCCTTGGTGCGCGAGACGAAGAGGCCACTGGGATCGGCCAGTCCCTCGATGCCGCCGTCCGTCAGGTCGAAGCACCCCACCTCGTCCGTGGGGCCGTACCGGTTCTTCACCGCCCGCAGCAGGCGCAGGCGGGAATGGCGCTCGCCCTCGAACTGGCAGACGACGTCCACGAGGTGCTCGAGGAGGCGCGGCCCGGCGATGGAACCGTCCTTGGTGACGTGCCCGACGAGGAGCGTGGTCATGCCGCGGGCCTTGGCCGCCCCGATGAGGGACGCCGCGACCTCGCGTACCTGCGTGACACCACCGGCGCTGCCGTCCACGGCCGCACTGCTGAGGGTCTGCACGGAGTCGACGATCAGCAGCGCCGGGTCGATCGATTCCACCTGGCCGAGCGCCTGGCCGAGGTCCGTTTCGGCGCTCAGGTACAGCGAGTCGGCCACGGCGTCGATCCGGTCCGCCCGCAGCTTCACCTGCGCCGCGGACTCCTCGCCGGTGACGTAGAGGACGTCCTTGCCCAGCCGGGCCACCCGCGCGGCGACGTCGAGCAGCAGCGTGGACTTGCCCACGCCGGGCTCCCCGGCGAGCAGGATGACGGCGCCCGGCACCAGGCCGCCGCCGAGGACGCGGTCGAGCTCGTCGATCTTCGTCGGCTGGAATCCGGACAGGGTGGCATCGACGTCGGCGATCCGCCGCGCCGGGGTGGTGACCGCCGCGGCGGCCGTGGTGCGCGCGACCACCTGGCCCGTCTCCTCGACGGTGCCCCACGCCTGGCACTCACCGCAGCGCCCCACCCATTTCGCCGTCGTCCATCCGCATTCCGCGCAGCGGTAGTTCGGGGTGTTGCTGCGGCTCGCGCGTGCGGCGGGAGAGGTCTTCGTGGGCATGGTTTCAGGCTACCGGCGCCCACCGACAGCCAGGCACGCCGCCCGCCAGGCACGCCACCGCCTGGCGGGCGGAGCCGGGATGCGGAGCCGGAGCTCAGAGACGGGGCAGGTAGCCGGAGGCGTCCTCGTGGGAGAGGCCGGTGGCGCTCAGCAGGTCGACGACGAGCGGACGCAGGAGGAGGACGAGCCCCTCGCCCTCGAGGCGGCTGATGTTGAGGGTCACCGGGTGGAGGTCGGTGGCGACGGCCGCCAGTTCGTTGCGCGCCTGCCGCAGATTCAGGCGCCGCTCGGCGGAATCACCCGCCGAGAGGGCCCGGCTCAGGACGTCGACGGCGTCGGCGGTGTCCTCGAGCGCCTGGCCGAGCGTCTCGATCGCCTCGTCGGTCAGCGCCGCGTGGTTGATGGCCGAGGTCAGGCGGCGGGAGAACACGCGGCTGTTGCGGATGGCGAGATCGATCGAGTCGATGGCGCTGCGCAGGTCGCCGAGCTCGTCGCGGTGACGGCGGTACGCGGGGGAGATGCGTGCCACCTCCTCCGCAGCCCTCATGCCGCCCGTCAGGGTGTCGAGCTGGGCCTGGCAGCTGCGCGCCCGCACGAGCGCGTGCCACGCGAGGGTGGAATCGCTCTGCCGGAGGGCCGAGGCGCCGTCACGGAGCACGCCGGAGAGCTCACCGAGCAGTCCGCGCACGTTGGTCTTCGGCTCACGGCGCGGGTCCCGGGGCAGCAGCACGGTGATCGCGAGCGCGAACAGGCCGCCCACGATCGCGTCGACGCTCCGCGTGAACGGTCCGCCCTGGGGTGCGGGCAGCAGCACCACGAGCAGGGACTGCAGCCCGAGCTGCGTGGTGAAGATGGTGCCGCTGTCCAGGAAGCGGGCCAGCAGGATCGAGATGAACAGCACGACGGCGGCCTGCCAGAGCCCGGTACCGAAGAAGGTGAGCAGGAGGTCGCCCACGGAGATCCCGAGGGTGCAGCCGATCGCCACCTCGAGGACCCGCCGGATGCGCGGATCCCGGGAGAACCCCAGCGAGATCATCGACGACGTCGCGGCGAACAGCGGACCGCTGTGGCCGAGGACGTGCTCCGCGAAGGCGTACGCCCCCACCGCGCAGGCGGTCATCTGCAGCGCCGGGACCACCGAGTTCGAGCTGCGCCTGAAGCCGATCCTGGAACGCTTGCGGAGGAAGGCGAGGGCTTTGGACACTCCCTGGCGCGGCGGCATGTCCTCAGTGTAAGAGGTGCATCGCGGCGAGACCTTCGTCTCATCCGCCCGGGTGGACCGGCCGGGGCGGGGAATGGCCCCGTGCTGTTCACTTTCCGTTCATGTCGCTTCGTCAGTCTCGTTACCTGCACTGCCTAGCTTGAAGGATGTACAAGAACGCGTACATCTCCATCGGGTGCCACTCGCGCACCGATGAATACCTCCCTGGAAGGGGCAAAATCTAGTGAAGGCTCTTCGCTTCGGCCGCGCGGCGGCAGTTATCTCCGTAGCCGCGCTGGCGCTGACCGCTTGCGGTTCCGACAACGCCACTGGCGAGCCCGCCGCGGAGGGCCCCACGTCCTCCGCAGCCGGCACGGCGGTGTCCGGGACCCTGACCGGTATCGGCGCCTCGTCGCAGAACTCCGCGATGGAGGCCTGGAAGGCCGGTTTCGAATCCGCCAACCAGGGCGCCATGGTGCAGTACTCGCCCGACGGCTCGGGTGCAGGGCGCAAGGCCTTCCTGAGCGGCGGCGCGCAGTTCGCCGGCTCGGACGCCTACCTCAAGGACGACGAGATGACCCAGGCCGTCGAGGTCTGCGGCCCGGACGGCGCGCTGAACATCCCCGCGTACATCTCCCCGATCGCGATCGCCTTCAACCTCGGCGACGTCAAGGACCTGAACCTCGACGCGTCCACCATCGCGAAGATCTTCAAGAAGGAGATCACCGCCTGGAACGATCCCGCGATCGCCTCCCAGAACGAGGGCGTCGACCTGCCCGACACCCCGATCACCGTCGTGCACCGCTCGGACGAGTCCGGCACCACCGAGAACTTCGTGGACTACCTCTCCTCGGCGGCTCCCGAGGACTGGACCTACGAGGTCGACGGCGCCTGGCCCGCGGACCTGCAGTCCGAGAACGCCAAGGGCACCTCCGGTGTCGTCCAGACGGTCACCTCGACCGACGGCGGCATCACCTACGCCGACGCCTCCGCCGTGGGGGACCTCGGCAAGGCCAAGGTCAAGGTCGGCGAGGAGTACACGGAGATCAGCTCCGACGCGGCGGCCAAGGCCGTCGAGGTCGCCGAGCCGGTCGAGGGCCGCCCCGAGCTCGACATGTCCCTCGAGCTCCAGCGCGACACCACCGAGTCCGGCGCCTACCCCGTCGTCCTGGTCAGCTACCACGTGTACTGCACCACCTACGACAGCCAGGAGACCGTCGACCTCGTGAAGGCGTTCGGCTCCTACGTCATCAGCGAGGAAGGCCAGGCGGAGGCCGAGGCCTCCGCGGGCAACGCCCCTCTGTCCGCGTCGCTCAGCGAGAAGGCCCAGAAGGCCATCGACTCCATCAAGGTTGCCTCCTAGCGAGGGCCACCGGTCCCGTCTGGTCTAATGGAGACCGGGCGGGACCGTCCGCCGTTCACGGCTGGAATCAGCAGTGACCCTCCCCATCGGTCCGTCCCCGGGCCGTCACTGCAATCGAAATCGACCGCCTGGAAGGCAGAGAAGTGTCAACCAATTCGCTGAAAGCGTCGACAGATCGAGGCCGCGCAGGCGACAGGATCTTCTCCGGCATCTCCCTCACCGCCGGTGTCCTGATCCTGGCCGTGCTCTTCAGCGTCGCAGTGTTCCTGCTCGTGCAGGCCGCGCCGACCTTCACCGCCGATCCCACCGAGATCACGGGCGGTGACGGCTTCACCGCCTACATCCTGCCGATCGTCATCGGTACCGTCATCGCCGCCGTGATAGCCCTGGCGATCGCGACCCCCGTCGGTATCGCCGTCGCCCTCTTCATCTCGCACTACGCGCCGAGGCGGCTCGCACGGGCCTTCGGCTACGTCGTCGACCTGCTCGCGGCCATCCCGTCCGTGATCTACGGCGCCTGGGGCTACATCGTCCTCGCGCCGCAGCTGGCCAGGGGCTACACCTGGCTCGCCGAGAACCTGGGCTGGATCCCGCTCTTCGCCGGGCCCGCGAGCCAGACCGGCAAGACCATGCTCACCGCCGGGATCGTCCTCGCGGTCATGGTCATCCCGATCATCACCTCGCTCAGCCGGGAGATCTTCCTGCAGACCCCCAACCTCCACGAGGAGGCGGCGCTCGCGATGGGCGCCACGCGCTGGGAGATGATCCGCATGGCGGTCCTGCCGTTCGCGCGCCCCGGGATCATCAGCGCGACCATGCTCGGCCTCGGCCGCGCCCTCGGCGAGACCATGGCCGTGGCCCTGGTCCTCTCACCCGGTGCGCTCATCGCCAGCCTCGTGAAGTCCGGCAACCAGACCATCGCGGCCGAGATCGCGCTGAACTTCCCGGAGGCGTTCGGCCTGCGGCTCAACGAGCTGATCGCGGCGGGCCTCGTGCTGTTCGTGATCACGCTGATCGTCAACATGATCGCCCGTTTCATCATCACCCGGCACAAAGAATTCTCGGGAGCTAACTAATGGCCACCAACCTGACGCTCCAGCGTCGCCAGTCCCAGCTCACCCGCGGCCACCTCCCCTCCTATGCGCTGTGGGTGGTCCTCGCGGCCGCCGTCATCCTCGGCGCGGCGCTGTCCTCCCTGATCGGGTTCAGCGTCGTCGGCTGGGCGGTCATCTCCGCCATCGTCTTCGTCTTCGCGGCCACCCTCGTGACCGCCGTCGGCGAGGGCGAGCGCAAGGCCAAGGACCGCCTCGTCACGTTCCTCGTGTACGGGGCCTTCCTGGTCGCCCTGCTGCCGCTCGTCTCGGTCCTCTGGACCGTGCTGGAGCGGGGACTCCCGGGCCTCAGCTACAACTTCCTCTTCACGTCGATGAACGGCGTCACCGGCGCCGTGGACAACCAGGCCGTGCAGAACGGCACGCCCGTGCTCGGCGGCGCCTACCACGCCGTGCTCGGGACGCTGCAGATCACCCTTTGGGCAACGCTCATCTCCGTGCCCATCGGCCTGCTCACGGCCGTCTACCTGGTGGAGTACGGCGCCGGCAAGAACCTCACCAAGGCGATCACGTTCTTCGTGGACGTCATGACCGGCATCCCCTCGATCGTCGCGGGCCTGTTCGCGGCGGCGCTGTTCGGCCTCCTGTTCGGACCGGGCACCCGCACCGGGTTCGTGGCCGCCGTCGCCCTCTCCGTCCTCATGATCCCCGTGGTGGTCCGCTCCACCGAGGAGATGCTGAAGATCGTGCCCAACGAACTCCGCGAGGCGTCCTACGCCCTCGGTGTCCGCAAGTGGCGCACCATCACCCGCGTGGTCATCCCGACGGCGATCTCCGGTATCGCCTCCGGCGTAACCCTCTCGATCGCCCGCGTGATCGGTGAGACCGCGCCTATCCTTGTGACGGCAGGCTTTGCGAGCTCCATCAACTGGAACGTCTTCGGTGGCTGGATGAGCACCCTGCCCACCTTCATCTATTACCAGATCCTCACGCCGACCTCCCCGACGTCGCCGGATCCGAGCAACCAGCGCGCCTGGGCCGCCGCGCTCCTGCTGATCCTCATGGTGATGCTCCTGAACCTGGTCGCCCGGTTCGTGGCCCGCATCTTCGCCCCCAAGACCAGCCGCTGACCACGCGCGGTACCTACCGATAAGGAAGCAATGTCCAAGCGAATCGACGTCAAGGACCTGAACGTCTACTACAGCAAGTTCCTTGCCGTGGAGGACGTCAACATCAACATCGAAGCCCGTTCGGTGACGGCGTTCATCGGTCCGTCGGGCTGCGGCAAGTCGACGTTCCTCCGCACCCTCAACCGCATGCACGAGGTCATCCCCGGTGCGCGGGTCGAGGGCGAGGTGCTGCTCGACGGCGACAACCTGTACGACACCGCGGTGGACCCCGTGACCGTGCGCGGGCAGATCGGCATGGTCTTCCAGCGCCCCAACCCGTTCCCGACCATGTCGATCCGCGACAACGTGCTGGCCGGCGTCAAGCTCAACAACAAGCGCATGAGCAGGTCCGACGGCGACGACCTCGTCGAGAAGTCGCTGCGCGGCGCCAACCTCTGGAACGAGGTCAAGGACCGCCTGGGCCGGCCGGGGTCGGGGCTTTCCGGCGGCCAGCAGCAGCGCCTGTGCATCGCCCGCGCCATCGCGGTCTCGCCGCAGGTGATCCTGATGGACGAGCCGTGCTCGGCCCTGGATCCCATCTCCACGCTGGCCATCGAGGACCTCATCAACGAGCTCAAGGCCGACTACACCGTGGTGATCGTGACCCACAACATGCAGCAGGCGGCCCGCGTGTCCGACAAGACGGCGTTCTTCAACATCGCCGGCACCGGCAAGCCGGGCAAGCTCATCGAGTACGACGACACCACGAAGATCTTCAGCACGCCTTCGGTGAAGGCGACGGAGGACTACGTCTCCGGGCGCTTCGGGTAGGCACCACGCTCAACGGAATCACGGCAGCAACGACGGCGGCTCCCACGCGGGGCCGCCGTCGTCGTTCCCGCAGCCGTCCCGCCGGCCTCCCGGCGGCCTCCCCGGGACGGCGCCGGACGGGCGGGGCTACAGCAGGGGGCTCAGCGCGAGGAGGAACACGGCGCCCAGCAGGGCGGTGATCGGGGCCGTGCCGAGCCAGACGGCGAGGATGCGGGTCACCTGCGGCCACTGGACGGAGGCGAAGCGCTGGTTGGCACCGGCGCCGATGATCGCCGAGGACATGGTGTGCGTGCTCGAGAGCGGGAAGTGCAGCGAGATGGCGCCGACGAACAGCATCACCGAACTCACCCCCTGCGCCGTCATGCCGCGCAGGGGATCGACGTGCACCAGCCGGTGGGCCAGGGTGTGGGTGATGCGCCACCCGCCGAAGAGCGAGCCGGCGGTCAGGAGCACGGCGGCGAACACCTGCACCCAGAGGGGCATGTCGGAGCCGGTGGCGTACCCGGACCCGACCAGGGCCAGCAGGATGACCGCCATGGTGCGCTGGCCGTCCTGGAGCCCGTGCCCGAGGGCGAAGGCCCCGGCCAGCACGGACTGCGCCATCCGGTTGTCCCTGTTGACGCGTCCGGGTGAGCGGTGGCGCAGCAGCCAGGTGGCGGGGAACACGGCGGCGTACGCCAGGAGGTAGGCGACGAGCGGGGAGAGCACCAGGGGCAGCACGATCTGCAGCAGGAGCGCCTCTCCCGCGCCGTCCATCGCCGGACCGTCGGTGAGCCGGGAGGCCCCACCGGCCCCGATGACGCCGCCGAGCAGGGCGTGGGTGGACGACGACGGCTTGCCGCGGTACCAGGTGAAGACCCCCCACGCGCCCGCGGCGAGCAGTGCCGCCAGGAGGATGCCGAGCCCGGTGGATCCCGAGGGGAGCCCGAAGCCGGCGTCGGTGAAGAACAGCGCCAGCGAGGTGCTGAGCAGCGCGCCGACGAGGTTGAACAGCGCCGCGAGCAGGACGGCGATGGTCGGGGTGAGCGCCCGCGTCCGCACCGCGGTGGCCACGGAGTTCGAGACGTCGTGGAAGCCGTTGAGGAACGCGAAGCCGCCCGCGGCGATGACCACCGTGCCGAGGAGGAGTGGCTCCACCTACGATTCCTTGACGAGGATGCTGCCCACCTGGGTGGCGACCCGCCGGATGTCCTTCGTGACGTCGACCAGCTGGTTGGCCACGTCACGGTGCCGCGCGTAGACGAGCGGCTTGTGGTCGTTCAGGAGTTCCGCGCACCAGCTGCGGTGGGTCCGTTCGGCGCGCCGGGCCAGGCGCAGGATCTCGATCCAGTACTCCTCCAGGTCCTCCATGGAGTTGAGCCGCTGCATGGCGGTCGCCGTCAGCTCGGCCTGCCGGTTGATGACCTCGAGCTGGTCGGCGGCCCGCTGGCTCAGCTTGTTCAGCTTGTACAGCGCGATGAGCTCGCCCGCGCCGTCGAGCTTCTCGATGGCCTCGTTGAGCAGGCGGGACAGCGCGTAGAGGTCCTCCCGGGGCAACGGGTTGATGAAGGAGGTCCGCATGGAGGTCAGGAGCGCGAAGTGCAGGTCCGTCGACGCCGATTCGTGCTGGTGCAGTTCCTCGGACAGGCGGTCGTACTCCTGGGTGGAGGCTCCGAGGATGGCGGACATCGTCCCGACGCCGAGGACGAGCTGCTGCGCCATGCGGGAGAGGAGTTCGAGCCCAGCGTTCTCCTGCGGGAAGAGGCGTAGTTTCACGGAGTCTTCCTCGCAGGATATGGACGTATGGGCAAGCAGGTCGCGACGGCGCTGGCTGCCGGAGGGCAAAGTAGTGGCGCCGAACCGGGAGCGCCTCTCGGCGGAAGGCCGCTCGAAGCGGCTGAGTGTTGAAGCCCGGGGGTTCCACGGTCCGACGCCGTCTTAAGTCTTGCCCTCCCCGGAGCCGCTGTCAACACGTGCCCCGGAGGCCGGATCAGTCCAGTTCTCCCCGCCGCCAGGAGGCCGCCGCGTGTTCGAGGTCCTCCGCGGTCTTGATGAGCTGGTGGGAATTGCGCGTCAGCCTGCTGGCATGGGGGCCGTTGGCCAGCTCCGTGTCGTCGGCATGATTGGCCTGTCCGAGGGCGACGACCCGGCAGAAGGCGGCGAAGCGCTCGAGCGCCACGTCGAAGTCGCCCTCGAAGGCCCCGGAGAGGATGGTGTTGGCCATCGTGGTCATCTCCGTGGCGCCCGGCGGCTCGGCGACGCCGGCGACGACCTTGGACACCTGGGCCACTTCCTTGCCGGACGCGAAGTAGGCGGCGATCCGCTCGGGGTTCTGCTGGGTGGCGGCCCGCAGGGCGTACAGGCGCCACAGGGCTCCGGGCAGGGACCGCGCCGGGCTCTCCGCCCACATCTCCGCGATGGCCTCCAGCCCCTGCTGGTCGGCGAGTTCGACGAGGCGGCGTGTCACATCCGGATCGTCGGCGTCGCGCCCGTGATGGACGAGGGCGTGCGCCGCCATGTGGGCGGCCTCGGAGACCCGCGAGGGGTCCACCCCGCCGGCGAAGACCTCGAAGTCAGCCGGAGCGAAGGGCTTCGGCTTGTGGGGCCGTGGGCTGTTGTTCGTATAGTCGCCGTCCATGCAACGAGGATACTCCTGCGGAAATCCGGGCCGGAAGGCGGGGCCGGGGGCAGTCATCGGGCGGGGATCGATTGCGATAAAGTTAGCGGGTCATCGCTCCACGCCGGCCGTTCCGTGCCGGAAGCCGCGGTGTGGCGGGCCCTTAGCTCAGTTGGCTAGAGCAACGGACTTTTAATCCGTGGGTCGTGGGTTCGAGCCCCACAGGGCCCACCAGCAGGAAGGACCCCGGGATCCCCGGGGTCCTTCCTGCTTTCCGGGCCTACTGGCCCGACAGCTCGTGGACCACGAAGGCCGTGAGGAAGCCGAGGGCCGCGATGAGGCCGGTCAGCATGTGCTGCTTCTCGAACGCCTCGGGGATCATGGTGTCGGCCACCATCGCGAGGATGGCGCCGGCGGCGATCGCCGTGATGAACGCGACCGTGACACCGGAGGCCCCCGCCAGCAGCGAGTACCCGATGAGCGCGGACAGTCCGGAGACCAGCGCGATCCCGCCCCAGAGGCCGAACACGTAGCGGGAACTGCGCCCGGCGGTCTTCATGCCCGCCGTGCTCGAGAGCCCCTCGGGGACGTTCGAGATGAAGATCGCCACGAGGACGGCCGGGTTCACGGCGCCGCCGGCCACGAGTCCGAGCCCGAGGACGACGGATTCGGGGATGCCATCGAGCAGCGCCCCGAGCGCGATCGCGTTGCCGCTGCCGGCGGCGTCGGACTCCGAGGGCTGCTGCCCGCCCGAGCGCTTGCGGTGCTGGGCGCCCTGCCGCGCGAGGACGCTGTTGGCGCCCACGTAGGTCACGGCTCCGACGAGGAACCCGAGGGCCGTGGGGACGAGCCCCCCGGTCTCCTGCGCCTCGGCGACGAGTTCGAAGGCGAGGGCGGAGATGAGCACCCCGGCGCCGAACGCCATCACGAAGGACACGGTGCGCGGGGGCACCTTCCACTTCCACGCGATGGCGGATCCGATGAGCAGCGCGCCCCCCGCGATCGCACCCCAGGCGAATGCCTGCAGCCACAGTGGCACCGGACCCCTCCTGTTCCCGCACCCCATGGCACGACGACGAAAAAACCTGGCCCAGCCTGTCACACCGGACGATCCGGTAGCGGTTCGGACACTCTGCGGGCGGGGGATTGACTCGCCGCCCCCGCTCGTTTGCACTGGTAGGAGGAACCACGTGCTGCGGGTGCCGAGCGGCACGCCGCAGCCGAGCAGAGGGGTATCCATGGACGCCGTCGCCCTGACCGGAAGCCTTGCCGCCTGCGCCGTGATGGTCGGGGCGGCCACCCTGACCGGCTGGCGCCTCGACGCGGTCTCGCGCCGAGGCGGTGGGGCCGACGACTATTTCTGGGTCGGTTTCGGCGGCGTGGTCGTGATCGCGGCAGCGGGCCTGGTCGGCGGGTCGCTCGGCGGCGGAGGCGCGGTGCTGGCGGTGGTGGTCGGCATCGTGTCGGTGGTCGCGACGGTGGCGTGGTCCTGGCACAGCCACGCCCGGCGGAGCCGTGCGGCGGACGAAGCCGCGGCCGCGGACGCCCGGGCGGACCTGCGACGGCGCCATGCCGCGGTGGTGCGGCGCTGGGCCGACTACGACGTCGATCCCGGCAAGGCGATCCACTACCCTGCGATGCACGATCCCCGCCACCCCGTAGGACGGCCCGTGGTCCGTGCCCTGCGCGCGGCTGACGCCGCCCGCGACGATCCCGCACCGCCGGACCCGGAGTGCTACGCGGCGGCCGTCGACCGGCTGGAACGGGCGTTCGCCACCGCCGAGCACGAGATCGGGCGTTCCACTCCCGACCCTGAATCGTTACCTGGGAATCGGTCCCGCGGAACCTTCCGCGGCTAGGCTTTAAGTTACCGAAGCGAACAACCGGGGGAGGATGATCATGCGTGTCCTGACGCACTGCTGTGCGGTCCTGCTGGGCGCCTCCCTGCTCGTCACCGGCGCGCCGGCCGCCCTGGCCGTCCCCTCGGACGACTCGCGGAGCGTGGTCCCCGAGGGCCGGCCCGCGAACCGCCAGGAGGTCCGCTTCGCGACCTACAACGCAAGCCTCAACCGGACGGCGCCGGGCGAACTGGTGCGGGATCTCGGCACCCCGGGCAACGCCCAGGCCCGGGCGATCGCCGAGGTGATCCAGGTCAACCGGCCCGACGTCGTCCTCCTCAACGAGTTCGACTACGTCCCCGGCAATCGGGCCGCCGACCTGTTCGACCGGAACTACCTCCGCGTCGGCCAGAACGGCAAGGCGCCCCTCGACTACCCGTACGTGTACACGGCACCCTCCAACACCGGTGTCCCGAGCGGCTTCGACCTGAACAACGACGGCATCGTCGGCGGGGCCGACGACGCCCTCGGCTTCGGCACGTTCGAGGGCCAGTACGGCATGGTCATCTACTCGAAGTACCCCATCGAGACGGCATCGGTGCGGACCTTCCAGGACTTCCTGTGGAAGGACATGCCCGGCGCGCTCCTGCCCGACAACCCCGCCACCGACGCCCGGGACGACTGGTACTCCGCGGACGAGCTCGCAGTCCTGCCGCTCTCCAGCAAGTCCCACTGGGATGTCCCCGTGAACGTCGGCGGCAGGACGGTCCACGTCCTCGCCAGCCATCCGACTCCGCCCGTCTTCGACGGGCCCGAGGACCGTAACGGCCGCCGCAACAGCGACGAGATCCGCTTCTGGTCGGACTACGTCTCGGGCGGGGACAGCGCCTCCTACATCCACGACGACGCCGGCACGCCCGGCGGACTCCGGCGCGGTGAGCGCTTCGTCGTGATGGGCGACCAGAACAGCGATCCGCTCGACGGCGACTCCCTGCCCGGCTCGATCGGCCGGCTCCTGGGGAACAGGCTCGTCCAGGACCCACTGCCGTCGTCACAGGGCGCCACCGAGGCGTCGGCGTTCCAGGGCGGCGCGAATGCCGATCACCGCAGCGACCCCGCCTACGACACCGCCGACTTCGAGGACCGGAGCGGAGGGAACATCCGCGCCGACTACGTGCTGCCGTCCCGCAGCCTGAAGGTGACCGGCTCGGGCGTGTTCTGGCCCCGCGCCGGCACGCCCGGTGCGGAACTGACCGGGATCTTCCCCTTCCCCACCAGCGACCACAGGCTGGTCTACGTGGACATCAGCCTGAACGGCGTCCGGCACCACTGACCTTGTCGCGCCGCGGGGGCCGGGTGTACCGTCGAACGCATGAGGACACTTCTTTTTCAGTAATCGGGCCGGCCTCCGCCGAGCCCAGCGCCACTTGTCGATGACATCCCTCCAAGGGCGCCCACTGAAGCTGTCCGAACCCCTCCAGCACTGCGTGCGCAGGCTTTTCCGCGCGTAGCGCTGCCGGCCTGGCGGGTTCCGTGGGTGCAACCACCAGAAAGGAACACCATGACCAGCACGCCCCAGAAGAAGCAGTCCGCGGCCGACCAGCAGTCGGCGGCGGAGACGAACGTCGCGGCGAAGGAGTCCCAGGCCCACAGGCTGCAGGACGACCCTCGCGCGCAGGCCGCGCTCGCGAAGAAGAACCACGCGGCGAATCCGACGGCGGCCTCGGGTGCGGCGCATATCAAGGCCGCCCATGAGAGCAGCAAGCAAGGGAAGAAGGAGAAGAAGGTGCGCTGGTAGGCGCGCGTTCCCGGAGTCCGACGGCCGGTGGATCCCGGCTTAAATGGAGCTGGCTCCGAGTTCTGCGTATGGGGGAATCGCAGAAATCGGAGCCAGCAACCTCAGTATACTTCTACAGCAGCCCGAGAAGTCCAATCGAAAGGTGATGATGGCCGTCACAGCCAAGGCATTCCAGCTGTGGCGTTCCCGAATCGCTCCGCAGGACACCGTCTCCGATCTGTGCAGGGTCGCCGGCATCAAGCGTTCCACCCTTGCCCAGCAGCTCGTCCGCGGCAAGGTGTCGGTGACCACCGTCGTCGCCGTCGCCCGCGGCTACGGCCTGCCGGCCGTCGAGGCACTGGCGGTCTTCGAGGGGTACGAGGATCTGCCGGCCGGGATAGTGCCGCCCACGGATGCGGAACTCGTCAGCCAGGTCTCGCACACCGACATCCTGCGCCTGCTCGTGGCGCGCAGTGAGGACCGGGAGTACACCTGCACCGACGTGCAGCTGCATCTCGCGCCCTTCCCGCACCGGAACTCGGTCCGTGCCTGGATCGAGGCGATCGACCCGGGGGACCTCCGCCAGCAGCTCGCCGCGAGTACCGGCGTCGCGCGGCAGAATCTCTCCGCGCAACTCACGGCCGGCCGGCTGGCCCCGGAGATCGCGGTGCAGGCCGCCCGCATCGCGGGGGTGTCGCTGGCCAGCGGCCTCGTGGTGACCGGGCTGCTCACCCCGGCCGAGGGCGGCTGGCCCGAGGACGGCCGGGCGCGGGCGCTGTGCGCCCTGAGCGACCTGGACCTCGTCTTCCTCGCCCGGGACCGGCTGGACGTGCTCGGCAAACAGATCCGGCGCGCGGAGCTCGACGACGGCAAGGACCGTGCCATGTGGGAGAACCTCGGATGACCGTCACGACCATCCAGTGGGTTGCACTGGGACTGTGCGCCGCAGGGGCGGCCGTGCGGATCCCCGGCGCACGGAGAGGGCACGGCCGGACGATCTTCGTGGCCCTCGTGCTCCTGACGCTCGCCGTCGGACTGTCGATCGCGCCCATCTACGAGGCCGTCGACGGCCTGCTCGGGGCGGTCAACATCGCGAACCTGCTCCTCAGGCTCACCCTCTACACCGTGTTCGTGCTGCTCGGCATCCGCGTGGCGGCCGCCTTCGACTCGCCCCTGGCCCGCCGCCTCATCGTGGGGCCCGTCGGTGTGGCGATCCTCGCGGTGACCGTCGCCGCGACGCTGTACTTCTTCGTGGCCAGCGAACTTCCCGGCAGTTCCACCGGGCTGTCCGCGTTCGACGACCAGGACGCGGTGCAGCAGTACGCCGCGGTGGGGCGTCTCTACCCCGGCTACGTGGCTGCGTGCCTGGTGATCCCCGCGGTGGCCTCGGTGTTCGACCGGGCAGCGCGGCCCATCCACCGGGTGGCCTGCGCCTTCCTGGGCGGCGGCTTCTCGCTCGTGGTGGTGTTCGTGCTGCTGCGACTGACCGCCCTCGAGCTGATGGCCTGGAACATCGTCCTGCCGTTCTCGGCCATCCTGTTCACCGTCGTGGGCCTGTGCCTGATCTGGCTGAGCCACACGCTGGGCAAGCGGCGGCATGCGCGGGCCAACAGACTCGCCTGAACGCTCCGTCCGTTCGCGGACCGGGATGCTTGCCCCACGCAATAAACGAGACGCAATCGTGTCCTGGCCGCATTCACGCTTTCATGATCGTGTGCAAAAATAATGATTATGTAACTGCCGCTTTCCGTGGGGGGTCAGCGGATCGTTACCCGGCAGATAGGTGTGTCCATTAGAACGGGTGGACCCACCTATCTGCGCTCAGGCGCTCGCACGCCGAAGGGCGTCATCCACCGTGTCCGGTGGATGACGCCCTTCCTGCGTCGGTGTACTACTCGGCGTCGTGGTCCGTCTCGATGATGCGCGCCAGGCTCTCGAGCGCGTCCTCCGCCCCGTCACCCTCGGCACGCAGGACGATCACGTCGCCGTGCGAGGCGCCGAGACTCATGAGGGAGAGGATGCTCGAGGCGTCCATCGCCTCCTCGGCGGGCTCACCGTCCATGGCGATGGTGACCTCCAGGGGGATCTCACCGGCCGCCTCCGCGAAGATGGAGGCCGGACGGGCGTGCAGCCCCACGCGACTTGCCACGGTTGCCTTGCGTTCTGCCATGTTGTGCTCCTTTTTCGTGGATGGGTTCAGGTACAGCCAACCGGACCGGAGGGTCAGGCTGCAACCGGCTCGGCGACGGCGGTGTTCTTCTTGCTCGTGGCGTAGCGCTTCAGGGCGATGACGGCGAGCGCCGAGACGACCATCCCGATGAGGATGGCGACGACGAACATCACGACGTTCCCGATGGCGAAGAAGACGAAGATGCCGCCGTGCGGGGCCTGCGAGGTGACGCCGGTCCCCATCACGATGGCTCCGGTGACGGCCGATCCGAGCAGGGATGCCGGGATGACACGCAGCGGGTCCGCCGCCGCGAACGGGATGGCTCCCTCGGAGATGAACGCGGCGCCCAGCAGCCAGGCGGCCTTGCCGTTCTCGCGTTCCGCGAGCGTGAACCGACGGCGGTCCAGGCTCGTGGCGAGCGCCATGGCCAGCGGCGGGACCATGCCGGCGGCCATCACCGCGGCCATGATCTGCCACGGTGCCTGGTTGTCGATGGAACCGGCGCCGAGGCCGGCGACCGCGAAGGAGTAGGCGACCTTGTTGACGGGGCCCCCGAGGTCCACGGCCATCATGAGTCCGAGGATGACCCCGAGGCCCACGGCCGCGGTGCCGGTGAGACCGGAGAGCCAGTTGTTCAGGCCCACCGTGATCGCCGCGATCGGCCCGCCGAGGAGGAGGAACATCAGGCCGGACGCCACGATGGACGCCACGAGCGGGATGATGACCACGGGCATGAGGCTCCGCAGCCAGCGCGGCACCGAGAGCCGGCCGATCATCATGGCGACGTACCCGGCGAGCAGGCCGCCGACGATACCGCCGAGGAAGCCCGCACCCATGAATCCCGCGACGGCGCCGGCGACGAAACCGGGGGCGATGCCGGGACGGTCGGCCAGCGCGTAGGCGATGTAGCCGGCGAGCGCGGGAACCAGGAACCCGAGCGACAACTGGCCGATCTTGAAGGCCACGGCGCCGAGGTACTCGCCGAGCCCTCCGGCCGGCAGGTTCCCGAGGCTGTTCTCGAGGACCACGGTGTCGGCGGTCTCGGTGATGAGGTACCCGCCGAGCAGGAAGCCGAGGGCGATCAGCAGGCCACCGCCGGCGACGAACGGGATCATGTAGCTGACGCCGGTGAGCAGGGCGCGCTTGAGCGTGCCGCCGATGCTGTCCCGGCCGCCGTCGTCGTCCGACTGGTCGTCTCCGGCGGTGCCGGCGACCCTGCGGGCGTTCGGGTTCTGGGCGGCCGCTACGGCTTCCTCGACCATCTCGCCCGGTTCGTCGATGCCGCGCTTGACGGGCGAGCTGATCACGGGGAGGCCGGCGAAGCGCTGCTTGTCGCGGACGTCGACGTCGACGGCGAAGATGACGGCGTCGGCCGCGGCGATGACCGAGGGATCCAGGGGCGTGGCGCCCGAGGAGCCCTGCGTCTCAACCTGGAGGTCGATCCCGCGCTCCTTCGCTGCCGCGACCAGGGAATCGGCCGCCATGTAGGTGTGGGCGATGCCGGTGGGGCAGGCGGTCACGGCGACGAGGCGCCGCACCTTGGTGTCCGTGGACCGGCCGTGCTCGACGGCAGGTCCCGTGGTGTCGGTCCCGCCGGGCGCGGTGCCGAGCGTCGCGGCAGCCTCACTCGTCCGTGCGCCGGCACCTGCAGCACCTGCGGCACCCGCGGCACCCGCGGCGTGGGCTCCGGCTCCGGCGGTCTCCGCCGTCGGAGCGTCACCGAGGCCGAGCGCGCCGTTGACGAGCGCGACGACGTCGGCCGGCGTCGCCGCTGCACGCAGGGCGGCCGTGAAGTCCTTCTTGATCAGCGACCGTGCGAGCTTGGACAGCAGCTTGAGGTGCTCCTGGTCCGCGCCGTCGGGTGCGGCGATGAAGAAGACGAGGTCCGCGGGGCCGTCCTTGGCCCCGAAGTCCACGGGCGGGGCGAGCCGCGCCATGACGAGGGTGGCGTCGGAGACCGCCGTGGAGCGGCAGTGCGGGATGGCGATGCCTCCGGGGACGCCCGTGGAGGTCTTGTTCTCCCGGGCGAGGGCGTCGGCGTACAGGCCGTCCACCTCGGTGGAGCGGCCCTGGGCGGCCACCTGCTCCGCGAGGTAGCGGATCACCGAGGACCGTTCGGTCCCCAGGTCCTTGTCCAGAGTCACAAGCTCCGGGGTGATGAGGTCGGACATCAGATTTCCTCCTGTGCGAGGGACCCTGCGACGGGCCCCGTTGCGCTTGGTTCGATCACGGGCAGCGTGACCATGAGGGGCGTGACCACGACGACGCCGGGTGTCGTCTGGTCGAGGGAGGGAACGGTGGAGCCGGGTAGGGCTGCGGCCGCCGATCCGTGGGCAACGGCCTGGCGCAGGCAGTTCTCGGGAAGTTCGCCTGCACTGTGCGCCAGCAGGTAGCCGGCCAGCGCGGAGTCTCCCGCGCCGACCGTGGAACGCGCCGTGACGGGCGGGTGCACGGCGTGCCACGCTCCCGCATTCGTCACGAGCAGGGCGCCCTTGGATCCAAGGGTTGCCAGCACCGCTCCCACGCCTGCGGTGATGAGCACCGCGCAGGCCTTGGCAGCGAGTTCGAAGTCCTGCTCCAGCTCGTCGCCGGTACCGAGGCCGGTGAGTTCACTGAGTTCTTCGGCGTTGGGCTTCAGCAGATCCGGCGCCGGGACGCCGGCTGCGGCCTCGATGAGGGGTTCGCCGGAGGAGTCGATCGCCACGCGCGGGGCGGAGGAGCCGTAGGTCTCGCGGACGGCCGCCGTGATCCGGGTGTAGAAGGTGGCCGGGACGCCCGGGGGGAGGGACCCGGCGAGGACCAGCCAGTCCGCGCCGTCACTCTCGGCGACGACGACGGCGAGGAGATCCTCGAGGTCGTCGGAGGAGAGCTCGGGGCCGGGCTCGTTGATCTTCGTCGTCGTGCCGTCCGGTTCGGTGATGGCCGTGTTGGTCCGGAGGGCCGTGCCGATCGGCAGGTTCCGGAACGGGACGGAGACGGCGCGCAGGCCCGTGAGTACCGGGTCGTCGTCGTCGCCCGGGAGGACGGCGAGCGTGCTGGTACCGGACATGGCGAGGGCGCGGCTGACGTTGACGCCCTTGCCGCCCGCCTCCTGCACCACGTGCGTGGCGCGCTGGACGGCGCCGCGCACGAGCGGTGCGCTGAGGTCGACGGTGCGGTCGATACTGGGGTTCGCGGTGAGGGTGAGGATCACGCGACGATCACCTCCACATCGGCGTCGGCGAGGGCAGCCGCGAGGGTGTTCCGTGGTGCGTGGTCGGTGATGAGTGCATCGATATCCTCCAGGGTGGCGAAGCTGATCAGGGTCTCCTCGTCGAACTTCGACGAGTCCGCCAGGAGCACCACGCGCCGGGCGGAGCGGACGATGGCGGTCTTGACGGCCGCCTCGTCGACGTCGGGGGTGCTGAGGCCGAAGCCCGCGCTGATGCCGTTGGCACCGATGAAGGCGATGTCGGCGCGCAGGCGGGAGAAGTGCGCCACGGTGCTGCTGCCCACGGCCGCGCTCGTCAGGGCCCGCACCCTGCCGCCCACGAGTTCGACGCTCAGGCCGGCACCGGACATGGTCGCCGCGACGGGGACCGAGTGGGTCACGACCGCCAGCCCGGGGCGCGCCTCGTCGGCGAGCAGTTCGGCCAGGCCCCCCGTGGTGCTGCCGGCGTCGAGCACCACGGCTCCGGTCCCGGGGGTGAGGGACAGCGCGGCCTCGGCGATGCGCTTCTTCTCGGGGGAATGGCGGGTGGAGCGGCTGACGAGGCTCGGCTCGTTGGTGGTCGCACCGCCGCCCGCGATGGCGCCGCCGTGCACGCGGCGCAGCACGCCGTCGTTCTCGAGCAGTGCCAGGTCCCGGCGGACGGTCTCCTTGGTGATGCCGAAGCGGGAGGAGAGGCCGGCGACCGTGACGCGCCCGTCGGCGGAGACGAGGCTGCTGATCTGGCGGTACCGCTCTTCCGCGAACATGGCGACTCCGTTGTCTGCTGCTGCACGAACCGCAGCATGTGGGTTTGTCTTCGTTTGAGTGACTCTACCCCCGCTTTAGCTGTGACGTCAAGCACATCTGCACCATGATCAAAAACAATCGCAGATGACGAAGGGCCGGACACGAATGTCCGGCCCTCCTGGTCGTGCTGGTCCCTCCGGGCTGTCAGAGCGCGGTGTCGCGGGACTCCCTGCGCGTGATGGTCTCGCCCGTGGTCGGATCGACCACGGAGCGCGATTCGGACACCCGCGCCTGGCGGCGGGGGGCAGCCAGGACGAGGGAGGCGATGAGGCCGACCACGCCGACCGCCATCAGGATGTAGCCCACGAGCGCCAGGTCGACGAAGCTGACCTGCACCTGAACGGCGAAAGCAAGAATTGCACCCAGTGCAATAAGAAAGATGGATGAACCGATTCGCATTTAGAAACTCCTCCAGGCTGGATCTATTTGGCAGATTCGGGAGAATTCCCCAGCGGTATCTCTGACTTTGCCGCTTACTCCCGGGGCGGCCCGCTTGCGCTCATCATACGGCCGGATCGCCGGAAAACCGCGGGGGCGCAGCGCAGCGCGCCGGGGTGCTCCGCCCCGCATCGGTTTGGGGAAGATTTCCCGCCAGGTCTTGATAAGCAGGATTAGCGTGGTGCTAGGATTGCACCCTAAGCAGGCTGATGAAGTACAGTTGCAGCCAGTTGCACTTCGATGCACCGTATTACTCGACAGCACTCCGTCCCCGGATGGATGCTCATCACCCAAGGAGCACAACGTGAATTTCATCGCATTCCTCATCCTCGGTCTTCTCGCCGGCGCCCTCGCCAAGCTGATCCTGCCGGGCAAGCAGGGTGGCGGGATCATCATCACCATGATCCTCGGCGTCATCGGCGCCTTCCTGGGCGGTTTCATCGGCGGAAGCATCCTCGGCGTCAACATGGGCAGCACGTTCTCGCTGCCGTCGATCCTGTTCGCCGTCCTCGGCGCCCTGATCGTCCTCGTCATCTACGGTGCGATCGCCGGACGCCGCGGCTCGCGCGTCTAGTTCCAGGCAGCAACTGCATCGGGGGACCAGTTGCGAAGGGCGTCACCGGCACCGGTGGCGCCCTTTCCTGTTCCACCGACCCAGCACGGACGGCTCTGCGCCACCAGCAGAACCCCGACCCGACACGGCACCCCCCACCTAGACTCGATCTGGGGGCATGCCGATCCACCCGCGGAAGGACCACGATGTTTGGCCGAAACAAGGAGAACCCAGCCGTCAGGGCTGCCAACGGGACACTGTTCGACAAGGACGGCAACCCCAAGCCCGCGATCCTCCGTGGCATCGAGCGGGCCCTGGACGTGCAGCGGCCGCTGATCCTCTCCAACCTCAACCGCCTGCGCCGCCGCCACCCGGAGGCATCCCCCGCAGAGCTCGCCCGCCTGCTCGAGCGTGACTACCTGCGCGCGACGACGGTGGCGGGCGCCGCTGTCGGCGCCACCGCCGCCGTGCCCGCCGTCGGCACCATGGCCTCCCTCGGGCTCTCGGCCGCCGCGACGGTCGGATTCCTCGAGGCCACGGCCCTGTACGCCGAATCCGTGGCCGAGCTGCACGGCGTCAACACCCAGGACCCCGAGCGGTCCCGCGCCATGGTGATGGCCATCCTCATGGGCGAGGAGGGCACGGCCCTGATCCGCTCCATCCTGGGCGCTTCCGCCGGCCAGGGGGCGCCCCAGTACTGGGGGCAGCTGGTCAACAAGTCGGCGCCGAGCTCGCTCGTCAAGACCGTCACCGGTTCCATCCAGCGGCGCTTCCTGAAGAAGTTCCTCGCCAAGCAGGGCGGCTTCATGCTCGGGCGCGCCCTGCCCTTCGGCGCCGGCGCCGTGATCGGCGGGACGGGCAACCACCTCATGGGCAAGGCCGTCATCAAGACCACCCGGGGGGCCTTCGGGCCGCTGCCCCAGACCATCCCAGGCGAACTGGCCGAGGTGCTGCAGCTGCCCGACCCCGGGTCGCGGCAGAAGCGGGCCTAACCGAAGATCGCGGTCGCGAGCGCGAAGATCAGCAGGCCGGCCAGCGAGCCGACCACGGTGCCGTTGATGCGGATGAACTGCAGGTCCTTGCCGACCTGCAGTTCGATCTTGCGGGACGTCTCCTCGGCGTCCCAGCGGCCGACCGTCTCGGAGATGACGCCGGCGATCTCGCTGCGGTAGGTCCGCACCGCGTAGGACGCGCCGTCGGCGATCCAGCGGTTCACCTTCCCGGCCAGCTCGGTGTCGCTCGTCAGGCGGGAGCCGAAGTCGCGGACGGCCGCCTTGAACTTCGACGTCAGTTCGCTCTCCGGGTCGTTGACGGCCTCGAGGAGGGCGTTCTTGATGGTGGCCCACGTGCGGGCCGTCAGGTCGCGGACACGCGGGTCGTCGAGCAGCTGCCCCTTGATCTCCTCGGCCTTCGCGATCGTCTCGGGCTTGTGCTGGAGGTCCTGTGCGAGGTCCCGGAGGTACTTGTCGATGGCGAGGCGCACGTCGTGCCGCGGATCGTCCTGCACCGCGCGGATGAACTTGGACAGCTCCGCGTGCACGCGGTCCCCGACGACGCCGTCGACGAGGCGCGGCACCCACGTGGGTGAGCGTTGGGCCACGACGCGGGTCACCACGGCGTAGTTCGCGTCCACCCAGTCGGCCGCGCGGTCCACGAGCAGGTCCACGAGCCGGTGGTGGTGCCCTTCGGCGAAGACGCGCTCGGCGATGCTGCCGATCGGGGGCCCCCACGGCGGCTCGAGCAGGTGCTTGCGGACCATCGACTCGATCACGCCCTGCACGGCGTCGTCGTTGAGGACGGTGAACATGCCGCGGATCAGTGCTGCACCCTCGACGGCCACGCGGTCCGCGCTCTCGGGCTTCTCGAGCCACGCGCCGGCCTTCTGGGCGATCCGCGCGGAGTCCAGCTTGGCCCGGACCACGTCCTCGGACAGGAAGTTCTCCTCCACGAACTGGCCGAGCGACTCCCCGATCTGGTCCTTCTTGCGCGGGATGATCGCGGTGTGCGGGATCTTCAGCCCCATCGGGTGCTTGAACAGGGCCGTCACGGCGAACCAGTCGGCGAGCGCGCCCACCATGCCGCCCTCCGCCGCGGCCCGGACGTACTCGAGCCAGGGATAGGCGTCCTGCAGGGCGAATGCGACCAGGAAGATGGCGGCCATCACCGCGAGCAGCCCCGTCGCCAGCAGTTTCATGCGGCGGAGGGCCTCGGCCCGCTCGGCGTCCACACCGGTCATCTGAGCATTCACGCTCCCGAGTCTATCGAGGCCGCCCTCCCGTCCGAGGAGGAGCAAGGCCGGACGGGCCGATGGTGCGCGGCCCACGGGGTCACGTACCGTGAGGAGCGAACCACCGACGACGGAAGGGATGGCCCGTGCCCCCTGTGATCTTCGCCCACCGCGGCAGCAGCGGCACGTACGCCGAGCACACGCGTGCCGCCTACCTGCAGGCGCTCGCCGACGGCGCCGACGGCGTGGAGTGCGACGTCCACCTGAGCCGAGACGGACACCTGGTGTGCATCCACGACACCACGCTGGACCGCACGACGAACGGTTCCGGTGACGTGGCGGACCGCACCCTCGCCGAACTGCGGACGCTCGATGTGTCCGCCTGGAAGGGCGCGGCCGTCCCGCCCGCCTTCGGCGGCACCGGTGACCAGTTCCTCACCCTCGCCGACCTGTTGGCCCTGCTGGGGGGTGCCGGCCGCCCGGTCCGGCTGGCCATCGAGCTGAAGCACCCGAGTCCCTTCGGGCTGCGCCTGGAGGACGCCCTGATCGCCTTCCTCATGGACGAGGGGTGGGATCCGGAGTCCTCGATGCTGGGCACCGTCGAGATCAGCTTCATGAGCTTCAACCCGGACTCCATGCGACAGCTCGCCGAGTCGGCGCCGAGCCACATGCTGTGCCAGCTGGTCGCGGACGTGGAGCCCCAGGAGGTCCGCGACGCCCTGCGGTTCGGGTCCCTCGCCGAGGGAGCGCTGATCGGCGTCCTGCAGAGGGCGCTGAAGGAGGGTGAGGAGCTGATCGACGGGCAGGAGGTCGGCATCGCAGGCCCGGGCGTGGAGTACGTCCGCGACCACCCGGAGCGGGTCCGGCGCTGGATCCAGGAGGGGATGCGCGTGCGCGTCTGGACGGTGAACACCGAGGAGGACGCCCTGTTCCTCGCCGGCCTCGGTGTCCAGGAGATGACCTCGGACTATCCGGCGCGCATCCGGCTCGCCCTCGACGGCAACGGGAAGTAGCCGCACCGACTCCCCGGGCCGCTGTGGTTGAGTGGGAGGATGCAATCGCCGATCGAGGATTACGCGCTCCTCTCCGACCTCCACACCGGTGCCCTGATCTCCCGGGGCGGCAGCGTGGACTGGCTCTGCTTCCCCCGGTTCGACTCCGACTCGGTGTTCGGGGCCCTGCTCGGCACGCCGGAGCACGGCCGCTGGCTCGTCGCTCCGCTGGACGCGGCCGCCGAGGTGGTGGACCGCAGCTACATCGACTCGACCTTCGTGCTCCAGACCCACTGGCGGACCCCCGACGGCGAGGTGCTCGTCACGGACTTCATGCCGGTCACCGATCGCAGGGCCAACGTGGTGCGGCGTGTCCAGGGCCTGCGCGGCACGGTCACGGTCCATCAGGAACTGGAGATCCGCTTCGGCTACGGCGACGTGGTCCCGTGGGTCACCCAGGGCACGGACGGCGGCAGCCCGGCCCTCCTTGCCATCGCGGGACCGGACGCACTGCTGCTGCGCGGACCCCGGCTGCGTGCCACGGACCACCGCCACGAAGGCACCTTCGAGGTGACCGAGGGCGCCGTCGTCGACCTGGAACTGCTCTGGTTCCCGTCGCACCGAGACACCCCGGACGCACTCGACGTCGAGGAGGCGCTCGACACCACCATCACCTACTGGCGTGCCTGGGGAGCCAACAGCAAGGGCGACGGCAGGTACTCCGACGCCGTGCAGCGCTCCCTGCTCGTGCTGCGGGCCCTCACCCACGAGGACACCGACGGCATCGTGGCGGCGCCGACGACGTCGCTGCCCGAACAGTTCGGTGGCGCCCGCAACTGGGACTACCGGTTCTGCTGGCTCCGTGACGCCGCACTGACCCTCGAGGCCATGATGACCCACGGCTTCGCCGGAGAGGCGCTGGGCTGGCGCAACTGGCTGCTGCGGGCGGTCGCCGGGGACCCCGAGGACCTGCAGATCATGTACGGGGTTGCGGGCGAGCGGCACCTGCCCGAGCGGGAGCTCGACCACCTGCCGGGCTACGCGGATTCGGTGCCCGTCCGGATCGGGAATGGCGCCGTGGACCAGTACCAGGCCGACGTCGTCGGCGAGGTCATGGTGGCGCTGGAGAAGATGCGCGGCCACGGCGTGACGGAGGACAGCTTCTCCTGGCCCCTGCAGCGGTCGCTGCTCGGCTTCGCGGAGAAGCACCTCGACGAGCTCGACCACGGCATCTGGGAGATGCGTGGCCGGCCGCAGTCCTTCACGCATTCCCGCGTGATGATGTGGGCCGCGTTCGACTGTGCCGTGCGCGCGGTCCGCGACCACGGGCTCCACGGGCCGCTGAAGCACTGGATGGGGCTCCGGGACCGGCTGCGGGAGGAGATCCTGACGCACGGGTTCAACCGGGAGCTGAACACGTTCACGCAGGTCTACGACGGGACCGAGGTGGATGCCTCCCTGCTGGTGCTCCCGCAGGTGGGCTTCCTCGACTACGACGACCCCATGATGCTCGGCACCGTCGCCCGCCTGGAGCAGGATCTCGTGAACGCGGAGGGGCTGCTGCTGCGCTACCGCACCGCGAAGTCCGACGACGGCCTCGAGCCCGGCGAGCACCCGTTCCTCGCATGCTCCTTCTGGCTGGTCGAGCAGTACGCGCACAGCGGCCGCCAGGACGATGCCACACGGCTCATGGACCAGCTGGTGGGCTACTGCAACGAGCTCGGACTCCTGTCCGAGGAGTACGACGCCGAGAACGGCCGCATGGCGGGCAACTTCCCGCAGGCGTTCTCCCACCTGGCGCTGGTGCGGGCCGCCGACGCCCTCGAGATGGCCCGCGGCGAGACCGGGGCCCACGAGTCGATGGCCCGGGAGTAGCCCGGACCATCGACTGCGGTTCGTCGCGTTCCAGGATCAGACGGTGACGCCCTGCGGCTTCAGGACCACCTTGATGGTGCCGTCCGTCTTCTTCTGGAAGTTCTTGTACGCGGCCGGCGCCTCGTCGATCGAGACCTCGTGCGTCATGAGGTCGGTGACGCCCAGGGGATCCGAGGGCTCCTCGACGAGCGGCAGGAGCTCGTCCGTCCAGCGGCGCACGTTGCACTGGCCCATGCGGAACTGGAGCTGCTTGTCGAACATGTTGAGCAGGGGCATGGGGCTGGCCGTGCCGCCGTACACGCCGCTCAGGGAGATGGTGCCGCCGCGGCGGACGGCATCGATCGCCGAGTGCAGCGCCGAGAGGCGGTCGGTGCCGCCGGTCTCCATGACCTTCTGGGCCAGCTTGTCGGGGAGGACCCCGACGGCGTGCTGCGCGAACGCCCCGACCGGGGAGCCGTGCGCCTCCATGCCGGCGGCATCGACGATGGCGTCGGGTCCGCGGCCGTTGGTCATGCTGCGCAGTTCCTCGGCGGTGTCCTTCGTGAAGTCGACCGTCTCGATCCCGTGGCGCCTGGCCATGGCGCGGCGTTCCGGGACGGGCTCGACGCCGATCACGCGGTGGCCGAGGTACTTGCCGATGCGGGCGGCGAACTGGCCCACGGGCCCGAGGCCGTAGACCGCGAGGACGCCGTCCTTCGGGACGTCGGCGTACTGCACGCCCTGCCAGGCCGTGGGGAGGATGTCCGAGAGGTAGAGGTAGCGCTCGTCGGGCAGTTCCGAGCCCACCTTGACCGGCCCGTAGTCGGCGAAGGGCACGCGCAGGAACTCGGCCTGGCCCCCGGGGACGGAGCCGTAGAGCTCCGAGTAGCCGTAGATCGCGCAGCCGGAGCCTGCCGAGTGGACCTGCGTGGTCTCGCACTGCGACTGCAGGCCCCGCTTGCACATGAAGCAGTAGCCGCAGGAGATGTTGAACGGCACGACGACGCGGTCGCCGACCTTGAGGTTGGTGACACCGGCGCCCACTTCCTCGACGATGCCCATCGGTTCGTGCCCGAGCACGTCGCCCTTGTGCATGTAGGGACCGAGGACCTCGTAGAGATGCAGGTCGGAACCGCAGATCGCCGTCGAGGTGATCCTGACGATCGCGTCCGTGGGCTCCTGGATGGTGGGGTCGGGCACGTTCTCCACGCTGACGTTGCGCTTGCCCTGCCATGTCACTGCCTTCATGCCGTGCTCCTCGGGGTAGTAAGTAGGCTTTCCTTTCCTACTATTCACCCCTTCGACATGAATGGGAAGCGGGTCCGCGCGTCACCTAGCCTTGAACAGTGCTGCCCTCCCGATCTCCCGCCGTGCGCGTCGCCCTGTCCGTGGCCATCGCCACCGGGCTCTACGGGCTGTCGTTCGGCGCCCTGTCCGTGGCCGCGGGCCTCGATCTCCTGCAGACGATGGCCCTGAGCCTGCTGCTGTTCAGCGGCGGCTCCCAGTTCGCCTTCGTCGGCGTGATCGCCGGCGGGGGAAGCGGGATCTCGGCGATGTCGGCCGCCGCCCTCCTCGGCATCCGCAACGGCGTCTACGGGATGCAGATCAACGTCCTGCTGCGCCCGGCCCGCTGGCGGAAACTGCCGGCCGCCCACCTCACCATCGACGAGTCCGTCGCCACGGCCACGGGCCAGACCGACCCGGACGAGCAGCGCCGCGGCTTCTGGGCTGCCGGGATCGGCGTGTTCGTGCTGTGGAACCTGTTCACGCTCGTCGGCGCACTCGCCGGCAACGCCATGGGCGATCCCGCCCGGTGGGGCCTCGACGGCGCCGCCGTCGCGGCGTTCCTCGGGCTGCTCTGGCCCCGGATCCGGACGAGGGAACCCGCCGCGATCGCCGTCGTCTGCGCCGCGGTGACGCTCGTCGCCGTGCCGCTCGTCCCCGCGGGCGTCCCCATCCTCATCGCGGCCGTGGTGGCCGCCGCCCTGGGCCTCGCGGGTCTCGGCCCGGTCACCGAGGGGCTGGAGCCCGACGTCGAGCCCTACCCCACCGGCCCGGCCGGCTCCCCGCGGGGGGACGCATGAGCCTCTGGGGGTGGATCCTGCTGGCGTGCGCGGTGTCGATCGCCACGAAGTTCGCCGGGTACCTCGTGCCCGCGAAGCTGCTCGACAACCCGAGGATGCTGCGCGTCGCGGGGTCCCTGACCATCGGCCTGCTCGCCGCGCTGACGGCCGTCAACACCTTCGCGTCCGGGCAGGCGCTCGTCGTCGACGCCCGCGTCGCGGCCCTCGCGGCCGCCGCCGTGGCCCTCTGGCTGCGGGCGCCGTTCCTCGTCGTGGTCGCGGTGGGTGCGCTCGCGGCCGGGCTTGCGCGGTTGCTCGGGGCCGCGTAGGAGGCGGCTCGGGGCCGCATAGGAGGCTGGCTCCGGTGGTTGCCTGCCGCTCAGGCCGCCGGGCGCGGCACGAGCACGATCAGCGCGACGCCGACCAGGCAGACCACCGAGCCGAGGACGTCCCAGCGGTCGGGCCGGAACCCGTCGACGACCACGCCCCACGCGAGCGACCCCGCCACGAAGATCCCTCCGTAGGCCGCGAGGATCCGCCCGAAGTGCGCGTCCGGCTGCAGCGTGGCGACGAACCCGTAGGCACCGAGAGCCATGATGCCGAGTCCCGCCCACCACCAGGGCCTCCCCTCGCGCACGGCCTGCCAGATGAGCCAGGCCCCGCCGATCTCCGCGACGGCGGCGAGCACGAACAGGAGGGCGATGCGCAGGATCGTCATGGCTCCAGTCTGCCGGAGCCGCAGGCGGGGCAGCGCGGGCTAGGCGGCGCCGACGACGGCGGCCGTGGCCTCCGCGATCGCCGCCTCCTCGTCGGTCGGGACCACGAGGACGGGGAAGGCGGACGCCTCGGTGCTGATGGCGCGTGCCTCCCTGCTGCGCTCGCCGTTCCTCTGCTCGTCGAGCTCCAGGCCCAGGGCGCCGAGTTTCGAGACGACGGCGCTGCGGAAGGCCGCCGCGTTCTCGCCGATACCCGCCGTGAAGACGAGCGCCCGCGCTCCGCCGACCGCCACGTGGTACGCGCCCACGTACTTCGCGAGGCGGTAGGACGCCACCTCGATGGCCATCCTGGCGCGCTGCCCGCCCCCGTCCGCGGCCTCCGCGACGGAGCGCATGTCGTTCGTGCCGGCGAGGCCCTTCAGGCCGCTGTTGCGGTTCAGGAGGGTGTCGAGGTCCTGTTCCGAGTACCCCTCCCGCAGCAGGAACAGCAGGATGGACGGATCGATGTCGCCCGAGCGGGTCCCCATGACCAGGCCCTCGAGGGGCGTGAACCCCATCGAGGTATCGATGCTCTCGCCGTTCCGCACGGCCGTGACCGAGGCGCCGTTGCCGAGGTGCGCGATCACGCCCGTGAACGTGTCCTCGCCGAGCAGTCCTGCCGCTCCGCGGGCCACGTAGGCGTGCGAGGTCCCGTGGAAGCCGTAGCGGCGGATGCCGAACCTGCGGTACAGCTCGTCCGGGACGGCGTAGCGCCAGGCGTGCTCGGGCAGGGTCCGGTGGAACGCCGTGTCGAACACGGCCACCTGCGGCATGTCCGGCCACTTCTCGGTGATCGCCCGGATACCGGTGACGGCCGCCGGGTTGTGCAGGGGTGCGAGCGGGTTGAGGCGCTCGATGGCGCGCGTGATCTCATTGTCGATGAGCACGGGTTCGCTGAACCGCTCGCCGCCATGCACCACGCGGTGCCCCACGGCGTCGATCCCGCGGCCACCGAGTGCCGCGGACACCTCGCCGTCCACGCGGTCCAGGGCGGCCGCGTGGTCGGGCACCTCGCCCTCGCCGATGCGCTCCACCAGTCCTTCCGCCAGGACGTCGTCGCCCTCGCGGACCTGGTACTTGAGCGAGGATGAGCCGGAGTTGATGACGAGGATGATCATGGGGTCCTGTCGGGAGTCGGGTGGGTGATCAGGAGGCGGGCTGCTGGGCCTGGACGGCGGTGATGGCCACCGTGTTCACGATGTCCTCCACGGTGCAGCCGCGCGAGAGGTCGTTGACCGGCTTGCGCAGTCCCTGGAGGACGGGCCCGACGGCGACCGCGCCCGCCGACTGCTGCACCGCCTTGTAGGTGTTGTTGCCGGTGTTGAGGTCCGGGAAGATGAACACCGTCGCCTGCCCGGCCACCGTGGAGCCGGGGAGCTTGGAGGCCGCGACGGAGGCGTCGACGGCGGCGTCGTACTGGATGGGCCCCTCGACGGCGAGATCGGGCCGCTGCTGCCGGACGATCTCCGTGGCGCGGCGCACCTCGTCCACGGCGCCGCCGGAGCCCGACTCGCCCGTGGAGTAGGAGAGCATCGCGATGCGGGGTTCCACCCCGAACTGCGCGGCCGTCTCCGCGGAGGCGACGGCGATGTCCGCGAGCTGCTCGTCATCGGGGTCGGGGTTCACGGCGCAGTCCCCGTACACGAGCACGCGGTCCTGGAGGAGCATCAGGAACACGGAGGAGACGATCTTCGCGCCGTCCCTCGTCTTCACGAACTCGAGGGCGGGCCGGATGGTGTTCGCGGTGGTGTGGGCCGCACCCGAGACCATGCCGTCCACCCTCCCGAGCTGCACCATCATGGTGCCGAAGTATGCCCCTTCGAGCATGCGTTCGCGGGCCTGGTCGAGCGAGACGTTCTTGTGGGCGCGGAGCCGGGCGTACTCCGCCGCGAACTCGTCGCGCAGCTCGGAGGTGGCCGGATCGATCAGCGTGATGCCGGTGAGGTCGATGCCCTGCCCGGTGGCGAGCTCGCGGACCCGTGCCTCGGGGCCGAGGATCGTGAGGTCGCAGACATCGCGGCGGTGCAGGATCTCGGCGGCCTTCAGGATGCGGACGTCCTCGCCTTCGGGGAGCACGATGTGCCGGCGCTCGGCCCGCGCGCGCTGGATGAGTTCGTGCAGGAAGCGCAGCGGCGTCATGCTGACCGGGCGGGGGAGCTCGAGGCGCTCCAGCAGCTCGTGCTCGTCCACCTGCCGCGACCAGGCGCCCAGGGCCGCGGCGGCCTTGCGGCGCAGTCCGCTCGCGATCTCGCCCCGCACCTCGCTGACGCGGCGTGCGGCGGTGTAGGTGTCGTCGTCGAGCATGAACACGGGGAACGGCGCCTGGGCGAGGAGGGCCAGGATGCTGGGTTCAGGGGCCAGCCCGCCCGTCAGCATCATGCCCGAGGGCACGGGGAACTCGGGGGAGAACGACGACGCGAGGGTCGCCACGAGCACATCGGCGCGATCGCCGGGCACGATCACGAGGGCGCCGTCCTTCAGCAGGTGCAGGAAGTTGCCCACGTTCATGGCGGCGACGCGGACGCTCGTGACGTCGCGCTCGAGGTTGGAGTTGCCGGCGATCTGCCGCGCGCCGAGCGCTCGGGACACCTCGGAGACGGTGGGCTGGGAGATCTCGGCGAGTTCCGGGATCACGTAGACGGGGCGCCCGGACCTGCCCGGCCGCACGTGCTCGCTGATGGCCGTGACGGCGTCGTCCGCCGCGCGGTTGACCATCATGGCGAGGAGGGACACCTTGGCGGCGTCGAGCTCGCGGCGGGCGACGTCGACGGCGTCGGCGGCCTCGTCCACGGTCATGTCCTTGGCGCTGACGACGGCGAGCACCATGGCGCCGAGGTTGTTGGCGAGGCGCGCGTTCAGGTCGAACTCGACGGCGGCGTCGTTGCCCGAGAGGTCCGTGCCCTCGACGATGACGACGTCGCATTCCGCGGCGATCTCGCTGTAGATGGCGACGCAGCGGGCATCGATCTCGGCCCGGTCGCCGGCGACGAGCAGGGCTCGCGCCTCGGCCCGCGTCAGGCCGCCGCGTGCGCGGCTCGGCGGGAGATCGAAGGCGCGCTGCATGAGGCCCACCATCGGATCCGCGGCAGGATCGCTGCCCTCGACGATGGGCCGGAAGAAGCCGACGCGGTCGGCGTGCCGGTGCAGCATGTCGGCCAGGCCCAAGGAGATCAGGGCCTTGCCGGAGCCGTTGGTCATGGCGCTCACATAGATTCCGCGGGTCATGGGCCCAGTCTTGCAGGGTCACGGGAGGGCCGCCATAACGGGCATCACGCCGCGGGCCGGCCCTGCCGCGGTCCCGGACGGCCCGGGCGGCCGCCGTCGGACGCATCCCGCCGCTGATCCCGTCCTCCCGGCTGCCAGAGGACACCCCGGGGTCTTGACGACCGGGCGCGCCGCGCGTAACGTACAACCACATGGTTGTAGATCAGATGCAGGACGACGCGGTGGACCGCCTGTTCCAGGCGCTCGCCGACGCGACACGGCGGGACATCGTGGCGCGCGTCCTGGTCGCCGAGTATTCGGTATCCGGACTCGCCGAGCAGTACGCCATGAGTTTCGCCGCCGTGCAGAAACACGTGGCCGTGCTCGAGCGGGCATCGCTCGTCACGAAGGAGAAGCGCGGACGGGAGCAGATCGTGCGGGGAGAGGTCGACGGCGTGCAGAGGGCCCGCCGCCTGCTCGACGACTACGAGAGGATCTGGCGGCAGCGCGTCGACCGGATCGAGGACATCCTCGCCGAAGACGAGGACCACACCTAGGAAGGCAGCATCATGGCGGTCATCAGTGCAGAGAAGGACACACAGGAGCTCAACTTCCGGCTCGTCGCCGAGTTCGACGCCGATGTGAAGCGCGTCTGGCGGATCTGGGAGGATCCGCGTCAGCTCGAGCGGTGGTGGGGCCCGCCCACCTGGCCCGCGACCTTCGACTCCTACGACTTCGCCGTCGGTGGCCGTGCGGCGTACTACATGACGGGGCCGGACGGCGAGAAGGCGCACGGCTGGTGGGTCATCACCGGCATCGACGCGCCCACGCGCCTCACGTTCGACGACGGCTTCGCCGACGAGAACAGGGAACCGATGGACGAGCTCGGCCATACGCATGCCGTCGTCACGCTCGAGGACCTCGGCAACCGCACCCGCATGACCCTGGTCACCGGGTTCGAGTCGCTCGAGCAGCTGAACCAGATGGTGGAGATGGGCATGGAGGAGGGGCTGAAGCTCGCCCTGGGGCAGGTGGACTCCCTCCTCGCCGAGGAGGACGCCGCCGTCTGACGGAGACAGAAGGCGCCGCCGTCCCGGGGAGGGGCGGCGGCGCCTTCTGCGCGGTCGGCGTTACGCCGTGGCGGCCTTCGGCGTGCGGTTCGGCAGGGCGAGCTTGAAGATCTTCGCCCAGGTGGAGCCGACCTGCTTGGGCAGGGGGCCCGTGGTGTAGGGGAGCTTGTACCGGGTGCAGATCTCGCGGACCTTGACCGCCACTTCGGCGTACCGGTTGGACGGCAGGTCGGGGAAGCAGTGGTGCTCGATCTGGTGGGACAGGTTGCCCGTCAGGAAGTGCATGAGCTTCGATCCGGAGATGTTCGCCGAGCCGATCATCTGGCGGACGTACCAGTCACCGCGGGTCTCGCCGTCGACCTCCTCCTCCGTGAACGTGTCCGTCCCGTCGGGGAAGTGGCCGCAGAAGATCACGGCGTGCGCCCAGAAGTTGCGGATGGCGTTGGCGGCGAGCGTGCCGTAGAGGGCCTGCTTGCCGGAGCCGGTCAGCATCGCGACGGCGGGCGTGGCGGCGTAGTCCTTCGAGAACTGCTTGACGACCTTGACGCCCACGGCCTTGAGGTCGCGGTTCATGGCCTCCTTGGACTTCAGGCCCTCCTTGTACTCGGGGATCTCGAGGTCGTACAGGGCGATGCCCCACTCGAAGACCGGCGCCAGGATGGCGTTGTACAGGGGGTTGCCGAGGTTGAAGGGGCGCCACGGCTGGTCGGGGTCCATGCGGAGCAGGTTGTATCCGATGTCCCTGTCCTTGCCGATGACATTGGTCCAGCGGTGGTGCAGGTCGTTGTGGGTGTGCTGCCAGGACCGCGCCGGGGTGACGAAGTCCCACTCCCAGGTGGTGGAGTGGATGTCCGGGTCGCGCATCCAGTCCCACTGGCCGTGCAGCACGTTGTGCCCGATCTCCATGTTCTCGAGGATCTTGGCGAGGCTCAGCATGGCCGTGCCGGCGAACCAGGCGGGCTTGTACTTACTGAACAGGAGGGTGCCCCGCCCGGCGAACTCGAGGGAGCGCTGCAGCTTGATGACCCGGCGGATGTAGGCGGCGTCGGTGGCTCCGCGCTTGGCCAGGATCTCGTCGCGGACGGCGTCGAGCTCGCGGCCGAGTTCCTCGACCTGCTCGTCCGTCAGGTGCTTGGCGGCGTCGGGGCGGACCAGGGGGTGGCCCGACGCCGCGAGGGCGCCTGGGCGGGTCGCAGTGGTGGTCAAGGGAGGCTCCTTCGGTAGGGGGCTACAGGTCGAGGTTCACGGGCCCGGCGGCTGCCGACACGCAGGTCTGGATGAGCTGGCCGGGATTGTTGTGCAGTTCGCCGGTGCGCAGGTCCCGGACCTGGCCGGCGCGGAGCGGGATGAGGCAGCTGTGGCAGATACCCATCCGGCAGCCGCTCGGCATGAGGATGCCGGCGTCCTCGCCGATGTCGAGCAGCGGGGTGTCGCCGTCGGCCTGCACCTCGCGGTCGGACTGCTCGAAGGTGACGAGGCCGCCGTCGTGTCCGGCGCCCGCCGTGAGGTCCGTGCTGAAGCGCTCGATCGTCAGCGTGCCGGTGCGCGAGGCCTCGGCGCCGGTGGTGACGTCCGGTACGGTGCGTGCCTGCTCGAGCGCCGCCTCCCGCTGCCACAGGTCCTCGGCGTCGTTGAGGAACCCCTCCGGGCCGCAGGCGTACGCTGCACGCGAGCGCCAGTCGGGGCAGAGGTCCGCGATGGTCCGGGCGGTGAACTGCAGGCGGCCGCGGGCACTGGTGAACCAGTGGCGGACCGTGAGGTTGGGGAACTGGTCCGCGAGTTCGTCCAGCTCCTCGCGGAACAGGCTCTTCTCCGGCGTGCTGTTGGAGTTGATGAGCACCACGTTGGCGTCCGGCCTGCGCGGGATCAGGGTGCGGATCATCGACATGACCGGCGTGATGCCGCTGCCGGCCGTGAGCATGAGCAGGGAGCGCGGGTGCTCGGGGAGCACGAAGTCGCCCTGGGGCGGGGCGAGGAACAGGACGTCGCCCGGCCTGGTGTCCCGTACGAGGACGTGGGACACGGCCCCGGCGTCCTTGACGGTGATCGCAGGATCGTGGCCCGCGGCGTTGCTCAGCGAGTAGGAGCGCCACTGGCGCACGCCGTCGAGCTCCACGCCGATGCGCGCCCACTGTCCGGCCTGGTGTGCGTGCCACCCGTTCCCGGGGCGGAAGTAGATGGTGGCGGAGTCCTCGGTCTCGTGCACCACACGCGTGACGACGCCGCGGAGCTGGCGGGAGGAGTACACGGGATTGAAGAGCGCCAGAAAGTCTTCCGCCGTGAGCGGGGTGGTCAGCGCGGCAGTCACGCGTGCCAGCTTCGAAAACCGGATCATCCCATCAACCATATAGCCTCCGCTGATAAAAATCTGCATCGGGGGCGTAGAGTTTGGGCTGAGGAATTGTTTTGACGAGATAGATGGGGGTTGGTTCCGTGAGTTCCGACGAGATGCTGGCACCGCCGCCGGAGCCGCCGTGGCTCGCGCTGCCGCCCGAGGTCAGCGACCGGCTGCGGCCCCTCACCCCGAGCCTCGTCGAAGCGATCATCGAAGCCGTCCCGCAGCTGGTCCCCGCCTACGCCCGCCCCCTCGAGGGCAACTTCGGGCGTGGCCTGCGGACGGGCGTGGCCGCGGCGCTGGAGCGGTTCCTCGAGCTCCCGGGGACCGTGCTGCCCGCCCTCTCGGACCAGAGTCGCCAGCTGGTGGCCGCCCTCGGCAGGGGCGAGTTCCGCCACGGCCGCAGCATGGACGCGCTGCTCGGTGCCTACCGCATGGGGGCGCGTGTCACCTTCCGCGAGATGTCGCGCCGCTCCATGGAGGAGGGCCTCGGCCCCGCCGTCGTGGTGGACCTGGGCGAATCGATCATGGCGTACATCGACGAGCTCTCCGCCGTGAGCGCGGAGGCCTATGCGTTCGAGCAGTCCGAGCGTGCGGGCGCCGTGGACCGGCGCCGTGCCGAACTGCTGGAGCTGCTGCTGCTCGGGCAGGCGGACGAGACCGCGCTGCGCCAGGCGGCGTCGCTCGCGGACTGGGTGGTGCCCGCGCAGGTGGCCGTGGTGACGCTGCCGCTGGAACACGCGGAGGGGATCCGGCAGCGCCTCGGGCCGGGCGTCATCGTCGTCGAGCGCGAGACGGACGCCGTCGCCCTGGTGCCCGAGCGTGGACCGCGGCACCGGGCGGAACTGGACCGCGCACTCACCGGCAGGGGAGCGGCCATCGGTCCCGCCGGCGGCCTGGAGCAGGTGGCCCAGTCGCTCCGCCTGGCGGTCCTGGCCGCCTCCATGCTGCCGCCGCGCGAAAGCCCGGACGAACCGCCGGTCTGGGCGGACGAGCACATGACGGAGGTGGTCCTCGCGGCCGAACCGTCGGCCGTCGGGGAACTGGCCCGCCGCAGGCTCGCCCCGCTGGCCGGCCTGCCCGACAGCCAGCGGGCCAAGCTCGAGGAGACCCTGCTGGCCTGGCTGCGGCACTGGGGGCAGCGGGCCCCGATCGCCGAGGAGCTCGGCATCCACGGACAGACGGTCGGCTACCGCGTCCAGCAGCTGCGCGAGCTGTTCGGCGACGACCTCAGGGACCCGAAGGCGCGCTTCGAGCTGGAGATCGCGCTGCGCAGCGAGAACAGGGTCCCGGCCTAGGGACCGCTGTAGGTCGCGGCGGTCCAGAGGTGGAACAGGGCGTAGGCCCGGTAGGGGCGCCACGCCTCCGACCGCCGCCCGGCATCCCGGATGTCCGGGTTCCCCATCGCACGGCGCGCCACGAGGTCGCCGGGCGTGAAGGCGTCGGGATCCCGCAGGACGCGCACGGCGAGGTAGTCCGCGGACCACGGGCCGATCCCGGGGATGGCGAGCAGCTCCTTCCGCAGCGCGGCGTGGTCACCGGCGGGGTCGAGGGACAGCCCCGCGGCGACGGCGCGTGCCACGTTCTGCACCGTCGCGGCACGAGCGCGGGTCACGCCGACGGCGGCGCGCAGCTCCTCGTGCGGTGCTGCGGCGATGGCCTGCGGGGTGGGGAACAGGGTGAGACCCGAGTCGGTCGGCGTCCCGTAGGCGGCCGCGAGGCGCCCGCCGAACGTGCCGCCCGCGGCCACGGACACCTGCTGTCCGAGGACCGTCATGATCGCGGCCTCGAAGGCGTCCGGATACCCGACGGCCCGGAGGCCGGGGCGCCGGCGCACCAGCGGGCCGAGGAGGGAGTCGCCGTCGAACGCGCGGGCCACGGCGGCGACGTCCGTGTCGAGGTCCAGCCAGGAGCGCGTGGTGCGCACGAGGCACGCGAACTCGGCGTCGACGTCCGTGTCCGCGGTGAGCTCGACGTCGTCGGGCCGGACGGTGACCGTGACGCGGCGGGGGCCGCCCGGCGTCGCGAGCAGGCGGGTGTGGGAGCGGCCGGACACGCCCGTGCCGGCGATCTCGCAGCCCGGGATGGCGTGGTTCGCGAGGATCGCCGCCAGGGGGCCGGCGTCGAGCGCGCCGCGTGGGGTGAGGACAGCCGTGCGGCTCACGGGAGGATGGCGTCCACGTATCCGCCGTCCACGCGGACCGCCGCGCCGGTGGTGGCCGAGGCGAGGGGGGAGGCGAGGTAGGTGACCATGTTCGCGATCTCGCGCGGTTCGATCAGGCGCTCCAGCAGCGACTGCGGACGGTGGTCCTTCATGAACTGCCGCTGCGCGTCCTCCCATGCGAGGTCCTTGTCGACCAGCTGGTAGACGAAGTCCTCGACCCCGCCGGTGTGGGTGGGGCCGGCGATGATCGAGTTCACTGTCACACCCGTGCCGGCGGCCTCCTTGGCGAAGCCGCGCGAGACGCCGAGCAGGGCGGTCTTGGAGACGCCGTAGTGGATCATCTCGGCGGGGATGACGACCGCGGAATCACTCGCGATGTACTGGACGCGGCCCCAGCCGGCGTCGATCATGCCGGGCAGATAGGAGCGCGTGAGGCGGATGGCGGTGAGGACGTTGACCTCGAAGTAGCGGCGCCACTCGGAGTCGTCGATCTCCAGGGCGGGCTGCGCGCCGAAGATCCCGAGATTGTTGACGAGGATGTCCACGGCGGGCAGGATGCCGAGCGCTGCGGCGACGCCGTCGTCGGTGGTGACGTCGGCCGGGACGGCGACGAGATCGGCGTCGGGCACGTCCACCCGGATGGTCTCCAGGGCACGGGCGACACCGCGGTTGCTGCGGCCGTTCACCCCGACGCGCGCGCCCGCGGCCGCGAGTCCCGCCGCGATGGCCATGCCGATGCCCTGCGTGGATCCGGTCACGAGTGCCGTCTTGCCGCTGAGGTCGATTGCCACTGCCATGGGAGCTCCTGGGGCGGTCGGGGGAGGGACTGGAACCAACCCTACGACGGTGGCGCGGACCCCGATGCGCATAGCACGCCCACCGTGGTTCCGTCACATGGGTGTGCGTTCCGGGCGTGGAGAAAAGTTCCAGTTGCAGCAGGTATATTGCTCCCGGTATATGGAATACTTCCGCCTCTGCCGAGGTTGAGAGTGGCATCTGGGCGTATTCCCGCCCACAGAAGGAGATCTACCCCCATGGCAACCGACTACGACGAACCACGCGTCCGTCCGGAAGACCAGCCGGCCAACGAGTCCCTCGAGGCTATCCAGGCACAGCGCAGCGCGACCACGCAGACCGCGCTGATCGATGTCGAGGACGGCGAAACCGCCGAAGGCATCGACCTTCCCGGGGCCGACCTCTCCCACGAGGAACTCCTGATCCAGGTCATCCCGCAGCAGGAGGACGAGTTCACCTGCATGTCCTGCTTCCTGGTTCACCACCGCAGCCAGCTTGCGCGCGAGAAGAACGGCGACAAGTACTGCACCGAGTGCGAGGGCTGACCGAGCGTCCGGACCTACGAGAAGCCCCTGGCCCTGTGGCCGGGGGCTTTCTTCGTCCGGGGGCAGCCCCGCGTGGGCGCTCCCTGGCGGGTGCTGCACGCGATGACCGCCCACCCGGCCGCTGTCGAGCGTCGACGGGTCGCACGCCCACCCCCGTGCCGCCCAGTACGGTGGAGGCATGGAGTCCTCACACGTCATCGTCCTGCCCGGAGGCGGCTACGGCATGCTGTCCGACACCGAGAGCGAGGTCATCGCAGAGCACCTGCGCTCGCTCGGCCTCTCGGCCGACGTCTTCTACTACCCCGTGCAGACCCGGCACCCGGGCCCGCTCGACGCCGTGCGTGAGGAGATCCGCCGCGTCCGCGCCGCCGGCGTCGAACGGCTCGCCCTGCTCGGCTTCTCCGCGGGCGGGCACCTCGCGGGGCACGCTGCCCTGACCGCCTCCGCGGACGCCGTCGAGGGCGTCGACGCCGCGGTCCTCTGCTACCCCGTGGTGTCGATGGAGCTCGCCACCCACCGCGGCTCGCAGGACGAACTGCTCGGCCCCGACGCCGGAGGGGAACTCCGTGCGGCGACGTCCCTGGACCGCCTCGTGACGGCCGACGCCCCGCCGTTCTTCATCTGGCACACCGCCGAGGACGAAGCCGTGCCCGTGGAGCACGCGTACCTGCTCGGCCAGGCGCTCGCCGCGCACTTCGTGCCGCACGCCCTGCACGTCTTCGCCGAGGGCGAGCACGGGCTCGGGCTGGCGACGGGGGCGGGCGCCGCCGAGCAGTGGAGCCGCCTCGCCGCCGACTGGCTCGTGGCACAGGGCTGGTGACCGCGCGGGCCCGGCCCGCGGGCGGCACGCCGTGATCCGGCAGGCGGCCGCGGAGTCCCGTGCGGTGAACGGCCCGGTCCTCCCCGCGGGCAGGGTCGCGTGATCCTGCAGACCCTGGTGGCACTCGGCCCGGTGATCGGCCTGATCGCGCTCGGCTACGCCCTCCGGGCACGCAGCTTCCTGTCGCCGTCCTTCTGGCCGCCGGCGGAGCGGCTCTGCTACTTCGTCCTCCTGCCGGCGCTGTTCATCAGCGGCACCGCGACGGCGGACCTCGCGGGCCTGCCGATCGCCCTGATGGCGCCGATCCTCGCCGGGCCGGTGGTCCTGACGGCGCTCGGGCTCGTGCTCGCGCAGCGGTGGCTGGACCTCGACGGACCCGCGTTCACCTCCGTGCTGCAGGGCAGTATCCGCTTCAACAACTACCTCGGCCTCTCCATCGCCCTCGCCCTCTTCGGGCCCGACGGCGTCGCGCTCGCCGCGATCGCGAACACCGTCCTCGTGCCGCTCGTCAACGTGCTCTGCACGCTCGCCTTCGCGCGCTACGGGGCGGAGCGGCTGACACTCGCGGGCACCGTACGGAGTATCGCCACCAACCCCCTGATCCTCGGCTGCGTCCTCGGAATCCTGCTCAACGTGTCGGGCCTCGGGCTGCCGCCGGGCATCGCCGAGTTCGTGCGGGCCCTCGGCAGCGCGTCGCTGCCGCTCGGGCTCCTCTGCGTGGGCGCGGCCCTGGACCTGCGCAGCATCGGCCGCGATCCGGGCGCCGTGGTGCTGGCGACGGCGGTGAAGTTCGCGGTGCTGCCCGGCCTCGGGATCGCCGGGTGCCTGCTGCTGGGCCTCACGGGTGAGCCGGCCGCCACGGTGATCCTGTTCCTGTCCCTGCCCACGGCGTCCTCCGCGTACGTCATGGCGCGTGCCCTCGGCGGGGATGCCCGGCTCATGGCCTCCACCATCACCCTGCAGACCGTGGCGGGGGTGCTCTACCTGCCGGTGGTGTTCCTCGTCATCCGGGCGCTCACCGGCTGAGGGCCCGCCCGCCGAACTGTTCCTCGAGTTCGTGCAGGTCCAGGTCGCAGCCCTTGTCGGACCCGCGGAAGGTGCGGCGGTACGCGGCGGGGCTGACGCCGAGGGCTTTCTGGAAGTGGTGGCGGAGCAGCACCGCCTGGCCGAAACCGGCAGCGCGGGCGACGGCGTCGATGGTCAGCCGCGTCTCCTCCAGCAGCGACTGCGCACGCAGCAGGCGCTGCCCGGTGAGCCAGGCGGCCGGCGTCGTGCCCGTCTCCGAACGGAACCGCCGGGCGAAGGTCCGCTCGCTCATGTGCAGGCGCTGGGCGAGCGTGGCCACGGAGATGTCCTGGTCCAGGTGGTCGGCGAGCCACACCAGCAGCTCCTCCATCGACGCCCCGCACTCGGTGGGGACGGGCCGCTCGATGAACTGTGCCTGGCCTCCGTCGCGGTGCGGGGGTACCACCATCCCGCGGGCGATCGCCGTCGCGGCCCGCGGCCCGAACTCCCGCCGGACGAGGTGCAGGCTGGCATCGATGCCCGAGGCCGTCCCGGCGCTCGTGAGGATGTTCCCGTCCTCGACGTAGAGCACGTTCTCGTCCACGTGGGTACCCGGGTAGGCGTCGGCGAGGCTCCTCGTGTACCGCCAGTGGGTGGTCGCGGAGCGGCCGTCCAGCAGCCCGGCCTCGGCGAGGGCGAAGGCGCCCGAACACACCGAGAAGATCCGTGCGCCCCGCCGGTCGGCCGCCTGGAGGGCGGCCAGGACGGCGGCGGGGACGGCGGTACCGGCGGAGTAGGGGGCCATGATGACGAGGTCCGCGTCGTCGACGCCCGTGAGGTCGTCGTCGACCCGGAGGGACACGCCCGACGACGTCCGGACCATGCCCGGGACGGGCGTGCAGACGCGGAAGTCGAAGGCGGGGAGGCCCACGCCGAGGGAGGAGCGGTCGACGCCGAACACCTCGCAGACCACCCCGAACTCGAAGATGGAGAGGTCCGGGAGCACGATCACGGCGACCTTGGTGAACATGCCAGCAGTATGGCAGTTTTTGAGCGCTATGGGTCGTTTCTGCCACTCTTTTTTCGGGTCCGACAGGATCAGGATCGTCACATGACTCTCCTCCTGATCCTCCCGGTCCTGATCGTCCTCCTGGCCGCCTACCTCGTCCACGTCATCCACACGGATGCGCCACCCATCACGCCGGCGTCGCACGGGGAGTGGAGCGCGGACGACCTGCCCAGCTCCGCCTATTCCCGGCAGTGAGGCGGCGGCTCCGCCGCCGTCGTGCCGACTAGCCGGCGCGGATCCTGGAGCGTGCCTCGGGGTACAGCAGGCTCTCCGCGCCGACGAGGAGCCCCGTCACCACGGCCGTGACGGCCAGGGCTCCGAGTGGGGCCAGCTGCGCGCCCACGGGCAGGAGCAGCAGCAGGGTGGCTGCTCCGCCGAGCCGCCACTTCTTCCAGGAGCCGCTCATGCGCCGCCAGAACGCGGCACTGCCCAGCAGGTAGAGGGCGGTGCCCCCGAACAGGGCGAACGCCCCGAGCGCGCCGAAGCCCTCGGACTCGTCGATGTACGCCAGGACGTCCTCGACGCCGAAGGCCGACAGCACGATGCCCGCGACGAGCGGCAGGTGCAGGTAGGTGTAGCCCTCGACGGCGGCCGCCGTGCGGTCGTTCCCCTGCAGGGACGCGAAGCGGTGTTCGGTGGCGATCGCCGTCACGTCGAAGTAGAGCCACCACAGGCTGACCGAGAGGCCGATCCCCAGCACGGCGCCGAGGAGGATCGGGATGCTCACGGGTTCCTGGGACGCGCCCACGCCGATGGCGACGATCGACTCGCCGAGCGCCAGGATGATGACGAGCCCGTGACGTTCGGTCCAGTGGGCCGCGGAGTGCACGCGCCAGTTCCCGCCCGCGGAGGTGAGATAGGTCAGGACGATGTCGAGGGCGAGTCCGGCGAGCCAGAACCACGTCTGCGCGGACCCTCCGATCACCGCACCCGCGATGATGAGGGTCGCGCCCGAGAACATGGCCACCGACGTCTTGACGACCTGCCGCTGGAGCGGCTTGTCGTCCATCGCCGCGTACAGGTAGAGCACCAGGTGCAGCAGGCGCACGATGAAGTACGCCAGTGCGAGGACGAGGGGACCGCTGAGGCCGCCCTCGAGATCGGTGAAGGCCTCGGGGATGGCGAGCGCGGCGATGAACATGGCGACCATGACGGCGGACAGGCCGAGGCGCATGATGCCCTCGTCCACGTGCGTCTGGTTGCCCAGCCAGGAGTAGGACACCCACGACCACCAGAGGAGGCCGAGGATGATCAGTCCCTGCAGCACGCCGGGGAAGGAGTGCTCGTGCGCCATGAAGCCGGTGACCTGCGTGAACGCGAACACGAAGACGAGGTCGAAGAAGAGCTCGAACGTGGTGACGCGGTGCGATTCGTCGGAGACGCGCGCCGCCCGGATGGATCTCCGCTGGAGCTGCATGCGCACGAGTTTAGGGCCGCGGGGCCCGATCGCCGAGGGTTCGTGCGTCATGAATTCGACAGCCGAGTAGTAAGCATGCTTGCTATCGATTCGGTCGGGACCTACGGTGAAGGAAAGCAACCTCCGCGAAAGGGTCATCATGATCACGCTCGAACAGATGAAGGATGCCATGAACGCCGGCGCGAACGTGCTGAGCGAGGACGGCGCCGTCCTCGGCCCCATGGGCCAGCTCTACGTCGACGACGCCACGGGCGAGCCCAGCTGGGTCACCGTCGCCACCCACTCCATGGGCAACCCCGAGTCCTTCGCGCCGCTGCGCGGGGCGAAGCTCACGGGCCGGGATGTCCGCCTGCCCTACTCGCACGCCAAGGTGTACGACTCCCCGAAGATGTCGCAGGACGGCCACCTGAGCCCCGAGGAGGAGCAGCACCTGCTGCGTTACTACGGCCTCATGGCGGAGAAGGACGACGTCGCCACCGATCAGGCGGCCGCCGCCGGCGTGGCGGACATGTCCGACACCTCCGGCAGGTCCGGCCGGTCCGATACCGACCGCGACCGCACGCAGACCTCACGCCCCGAGGGCGACTACTCCATGACGCGGTCCGAGGAGCAGTTGCGCGTCGGTACCGAGATCCACGAGACCGAGCGCGTCCGCCTCGTGAAGCGCGTGGTCACCGAGGACGTCACCATGACGGTGCAGATCCGCCGTGAGGAGCTCGTCGTCGAGCGTGTGCCCATCAAGGACGGCAAGCCCTTCTTCGACGACGGCGAGGGCTCCTTCACCGAGGCCGAGCGGGAGCGCCTGTACTCCGCCGTCGAGACGGCCTTCAACGGGGACACGACGGAGGTCATCCTGTACGAGGAGAAGCCCCGCGTGGAGATGGACGTGGTGCCGATCGAGCGCGTGCGGGTGCGCCGCGAGGCCCGCACCCACGACGAGACCGTCGGCGGCCAGGTGCGCAAGGAGGTCATCGACACGGAGCGCGTCGAGCTGTAGGCGGCCGGCCGGGCGCTAGTGGTCGCGGGCGGACAGGATGCAGAACTCGTTGCCGTCCGGGTCCGCCAGGACCTCCCAGCTGACGTCCGGCCCCTGCCCGACATCGATGCGGCGCGCGCCGAGCGTGACCAGGCGCTCGATCTCGGCGTCGCGGTCGTCTGTGCTGTGCGGCGCGAAGTCGAGGTGCAGGCGGTTCTTGCCCTGCTTCTCGTGCTCCACGGCGACGAACACGAGACCGGGCGGGACCTGCTCGAAGGAGAGCCTCGGCTCCAGCTCACGGGCCCACGGAGGGACGACGACCGCCTCTTCGTCGTCCTCGAACATCACCTCCCAGCCGAGCGCATCGGACCACCAGCGTGCCAGGGCGCGATGGTCGGAGGATTCGATGACGGTGGAGTACCAGCGCAGTGTCATGCGCCGAGTATGGTCCTGGGTCGCCCCGCACGCACCTGGCCGCCGGACAGGTCCTGTCCGCATGTGCCGGGATCCGGGCCCGGCCATGCCTGTCCGCAGGGCAGGGGCGAGAGCTGCCCGCCGGTGCCGTCCATGTTCCCGGTCGGGATGACGGGGGAGCGCTGCCCGTCTCAGCGGTCGAGCCGGCTCCGGAACAGCAGGTGGAGAAAGTAGGGCGCACCGAGCAGGGCCGTGAGGAGCCCCGCCGGTAGTTGCGCCGGGGCGATCGCCGTCCGGCCGATGAGGTCGCCGAGGCAGACGAGGATCGCGCCGAGCAGCAGGGCGGTGGGGATGATGAGCCGGTGCGAGGCTCCCACGAGTGCCCGCGCGGCATGCGGCGCCACGAGGCCCACGAAGCCGACCACCCCGATGCCGGCCACCGACGACGCCGTCAGCAGCACCGCGGCGGCGAGCAGGATCACCCGCGTCCGCGGGACCCACAGGCCGAGCAGGCGCGGGGTGTCCTCGTCGAGGGCCAGCAGGTCCTGCGAGCGGTGGTGGGACGCGACCACGGGCAGGGCGACGAGCAGGGCCACGGCCATGGGCACGAGGTGCTGCACCGACCGCCCGTACGTGGACCCGGACAGCCAGGTCAGCGCCTTCGCCTCGTTCCACGGGTCGGTGAGCACGATCAGCAGCGTGATCACGGCGGTCGCCGCCGCGGAGACCCCGATGCCGATGAGGACCAGCCGGTCGGTCTGCATGCCACCGCGGAAGGACAGCCCGAACACGATCAGGGAGACGACGGCGGCACCGACGCCGGCCGCCGCACTGACGGTCCAGAACCCGGCCAGCGGCACGAGGGTGATCACGAGGATCGCACCCACGCCCGCTCCGCCCGAGACGCCGATGATCGCCGGCTCCGCGAGGGGGTTCCGGGTCACCGCCTGGATGGCGGTCCCGGCCAGGGCGAGGGAGGCACCCGCCAGGAGCGCCGCCCCCACGCGCGGCGCCCGGGTGTCCATCACGCTCGACACCACCGGCCCGGCCTGGCCGGACACCCAGTTGAGGATGTCGCCGAGGAGGAGTTTCGCGTCCCCCAGCAGGAACCCGGCGATCGTCACGGCGACGAGCAGCACCGCGAGCACCACGAGGACCCCCGTGCTGCGGGCCGCTCCGACGGTGCGCAGGGAGACGGTGCGGGCTTCCCGGGTGGGGCCGTCCGAGCGCATGCGGTGGGCGAGGGCCACGAGGAAGACGGCACCGAAGACCGTGGTCACGACGCCGGTGGGCACCTCGACGGCACTCTCGGCGCCGACGGCGGCCCGCAGCAGCACGTCCGCCCCGAGCACGAGGAAGACGCCCATCAGCGCCGCCGCGGGGATCAGGGCGATGTGCCGGTGCAGCCCGGGGATGTGCGGGGCCGCGAGCCGCACGAGGGCGGGCGCGGCGAGGCCCACGAAGCCGATGGGGCCGGCGACGGTGACGGCCGCGGCGGAGAGCAGCACGGCGAGGACGATCGCGAGGACCTGGGTGCCGCGGACGTTGATGCCGAGCACGCGTGCCTGGTCGTCGCCGAGCGTCAGCAGGTCCAGGGAGCGTGATTTCACGAGCAGCACGAGCAGGGCGGCCGCGGCGAGGGGTGCGAGCAGGACGAACTTCTCGAGCCCGCTCTGGCCGAGCGATCCCGAGCCCCAGGCGAAGAGGCCGCGGGTCTCCTGGGAGAACAGCAGCAGGAGGGTGCTGGTCAGGGCGTGGAACGCGAGGGCGATGGCCGAGCCGGCGAGCACCAGGCGCACGCTCGAGGACTGCCCGGCGCCGGAGAGCGCGAGGACGAGGGCCGCGGCACCGAGGCCGCCGAGGAAGGCCACGCCCACGGAACCGAGGAGGGGGACCTGCAGGCCGAGGGCCGCGACGGCGACGACGGCGAGGTGGGCGCCCGCATTGACCGCGAGGGTGTCGGGGGAGGCGAGGGCGTTGCGGGAGACGGACTGCATCACGGCGCCGGCCGCTCCGAGCGCGGCTCCCACGAGCAGGCCGGCCGCCAGCCGGGGGATGCGGCTGGCGGCGACGACCGCCCCGGTGGTCCCGTCGTCGTCCCCGACGAGCAGGCCGAGGATGTCCGCGGGGCCGACGCTCGAGGTGCCCTGCGTGAGGTGCACGAGGGCGAGGATCACGGTGGCGACGGCCAGGAGGCCGCCGGCGACGGCCAGGCGTGCGCCGGGGCGCGGGCTGTCGGCCCGGGCCGGACGCGGAGCGGGCCTGGTCAGCGTCGCCGACGGCACGTCGGCTACTTCGCTGCCTGTGCGGTGACGGCGTCGACCGCCGCGTCCACGAACTGCTCCATGGAGCTGGGGCCGCCGAACGTCCAGAGGGCGTCGGGGAAGCGCGTCACGTGGCCGGCCTCGACGAAGGGGAGGGACTTCCACACGGCGTTGTCCTTCAGCTGCTCCTGGTAGGGGTCACCGAAGGCGTCGTTGGCGATGTACCAGAAGGCGGTGTCCTCCGGCAGGGCGGTGAGGCCCTCGACGTCGGTCTGCGCGAGGCCGTAGGCGGGGTCGCCCTCCTGGGTCCACGCGTTGGCGAGGCCGAGCTGCGCGAAGACGTTGCCGACGAGCGAGCCCTCGGTGAAGGGGCGGATGGAGACGCTGCCGGCGTCGACGTACGCATCCGAGAAGGCCACGGGGGTGCCTGCACCGCCGGCCTCCTCGATGGAGGCCTTGCCCTCGGCGATCCGGGCCTCGAAGCCGGACTTCAGCTCGGCGGCCTGGTCCTCGGTGCCGGTGACCGTGGCGATCAGCTCGAGGTTCTCGAACATCTGGCCGATGTTGTCGGTGGCGTCACCGCCGGGTACGACGACGACCGGCACGGTCTTCTCGATCTGCTCGATCGCGCCCTCGGCGAGCTGGTCGGTGACGATGACGACGTCGGGTGTGAGGGACACGAGGGTGTCGATGCTGGGCTCACCGCGCACGCCGATGTCGGTGACGGACTCGTCGAGCGGCTCGGCGCTGACCCACTGGGCGTAGCCCTCCACGTCCGCTGCTCCGACCGGCATGACGCCGAGCGAGACGAGGTTCTCGGCGGCGTTCCACTCCGTGGCGACCACGCGCTCGGCCGGGCCGTCGAGGGTGACCTCCTTGCCGCGGGCATCCGTGACGGTGATGCTCCCGCCGGCCGCGGCGTCCTCGGTGGGCGTGCTGCCGGTGGCCTCCTCCGTGGTGCCGCACGCGGTCAGGGAGAGCAGGGCCACCGCTGCGAGGGCAGCGAGGATCTTCGGTTGTATCATCGTCTTCATTTCTCTCGGGAGCGCGGGGTGCGCGGGGGGATCAGGAGGCGGCGGGAACCGGGGCCGCGTTGTGGCGCCCGACGGCGCGGGTGGAGACCGTGTTACCGGAGACCGTGACGTCGACGCGCACGCCGTAGGCGCGGGACAGGTTCTCGGAGGTGAGCACCTCCACGGGGGTGCCGCGCGCCATGATGGCCCCGTCCTCGAGCAGCACAACCTGGTCGGCGATGGCGGCCGCCTGGTCGAGGTCGTGCAGGACGACGCCGACGGTCACCCCGTGATCGGTGGCGAGGTCGCGGATGACGTCGAGGATCTCCACCTGGTAGCGGAGGTCGAGGTAGGTCGTCGGCTCATCGAGGAGCAGCACCCCGGTGTCCTGGGCGAGGCAGCTCGCCAGCCAGACGCGCTGCACCTGCCCGCCGGAGAGTGCCGCGACGGGGCGGTCCGCGAGCCCGGCGGTGCGGGTGAGGTCGAGGGCCTTCTCCACGGCGGCGGTGCCCTGCGGGTCCTGTCCCGTCCAGCGGCTGCGGTGGGGATGGCGGCCGAAGCCGACCACCTCCCGGACGGTGAGTCCGCCGGGCACGGGTCGGCTCTGGGCCAGCAGGGTGATGGTGCGGGCGAACTCGCGGGGCGAGAGCGCGAGGAGGTCGGCGCCGTCGTCGAGCATCACCGTCCCGGCGTCGGGGGCGTGCAGGCGTGCGATGGTGCGGAGCAGCGTGGACTTCCCGCTGCCGTTGGGGCCGATGAGGGCCGTGACCGTGCCGGGTAGAAGATCGAAGGAGACGGATCCGATGACCCGCCGGCTCCCGTAGGAGACGCCCAGGTCCGCGACGGAGAGGGCTGGCGCGGAGGCGGGGATCGTCGGGGGCACTCTCTTAGGTTAGGTTCTCCTAACCAGCAGTGCAAGAAATAAGGTCATAACCGCGTGTCCTAATTCGATGACGCGGTGGAAGCACGGGAAAGGCCCCGGGCGCGGGGTCCGGGGCCTCTCTCATCGTGCTGCCCGCCGGCGTGCGGCGGGGCGTCCGGCCGGAGTGCCGGCGGGAGGGTTATGCGCGTGCGGTCTTGCGGGTGTTGTCGCGGGTCAGCAGCAGGGCCAGGGCGATCATGCCGACGCCCAGGAGGAAGTGCAGCCAGTTGTCCGCGCCGTTGAGGGGCACGAAGTTGCCGGCGGAGTTCTGGTCGATGACCAGGCCGTAGATCCACAGGACGAGGTAGATGATGCCGCCGTACAGCAGGTACGAGCGGGCGCCGCTGATGGTGCGGGCCATGGCGAGGCCGGCCGCGCCGAAGAGCAGGTGGACGATGTTGTGCAGGATCGACACCTGGAACAGGCCGAGGAGCTTCGCCTCCGACTCGTGGCCGGCGAACATCATCGTGCTGTAGTCCGAGGTGATGCCGGGGATGAAGCCGAGGATCCCGACGAGCAGGAAGACCGCGCCGACGGCGAGGGCTGCTTTCTGGACATTGGTGCGTGCGCCCGCGTGGGGCGTGGTGGACGTGGTCATGAATGTTCTCCCAATAGGTGTGCGGTGCATCGGCGCTGCGCAGGAATCGTCAGCGGCCGATAGAGCGGTGCGTCCGAAAGGACGGTGAGACCTGCCGGGACGACGGGGCGGCCGCTTCGGGTGAAGCCTCGCCCGCTCATCGCATCCGGCATCGTAAGCCTACTGTGCATCAGCCCTCGAGGGGCTGCGTCGCGCGGGGAACCGCGGCCGTGTTGCGCAGCGGTGCCCGGGGCGCTATCGGCCTGCGGTACCCGTCCGCCGGTCGGGTACCGCAGGCCCTACCCACGGGCGGACGTCGTCCCTAGGGTGGGAGCATCGTCGGGCATCGACCCGCGGACACCATCGAGGGAGGCAGGCCATGGCACGTCAGACCGACGCGACCGAGGGGTTCACCGAGCAGGAGCGAGCGGCCATGAAGGCGCGGACCGCCGAGCTGCGGGCGGAGGCCAAGCGCGGCAAGAACCGCGCCGCGGGCGAGCAGGCGATCCAGGACAAGATCGCCGAGATGCCGGAACCGGAGCGTGAGATCGCCGGGAAGTTCCACGCGCTGGTGTCCGCCGTCGCCCCGGAGCTCGAGCCCAAGACCTGGTACGGCATGCCGGCCTACGCCCGCGACGGGAAGGTGGTGACGTTCTTCCAGGCCGGGGCGAAGTTCGATTCGCACTACTCGACGATCGGTTTCAACGACGCCGCGAACCTGGACGACGGCGTGTTCTGGCCCAACGCCTTCGCGATCACCGCGTGGAACGGCGACGTGGAGGAGGAGTTGCGCCGCCTAGTGGCGAAGGCGGTCAGCTGAGTCCGGCCCGTATACTCCCAGCATGCCGATTCCGCGCCTTGGTCAAGGCATCCCCGCCCCGCATCCGCGTCCCGAGCACCGCTGGAGCGAGCTGTGAGCGGCGGTCTCGTCGCCCTGCTGGACGATGTCGCGGCACTGGCCCGCATCGCGGCCGCCTCCATCGACGACGTCGCCGCCGGTGCCGCGAAGGCGGGCGCGAAGGCTGCCGGCGTGGTGATCGACGACGCCGCCGTGACCCCCCAGTACGTGGCGGGGGCGCATCCGTCCCGTGAGCTGCCGATGATCAAGCGGATCTTCTGGGGCTCGCTGCGGAACAAGCTGGTGATCATCCTGCCGGCGCTGCTGCTCGTCAGCGCTTTCATCCCGGGGATCATCCCGTTCATCCTCATGCTGGGCGGCACCTACCTCTGCTACGAGGGCGCCGAGAAGGTCTGGCACAAGCTGCGCGGCCACCACGCGGCCGAGAAGGCGCCGGCCGTGGAACGCGGCCCGGAGGCCGAGGCCAAGGTCACCAAGGGCGCCATCACCACCGACTTCATCCTCTCCTGCGAGATCATGGTCATCTCGATGAACGAGGTGGCCGACGAGTCACTGGTGTCCCGGGCGCTCATCCTCATCGCCGTGGCGATCGCGATCACGGTGCTCGTGTACGGCGCCGTCGCCCTGATCGTGAAGATGGACGACATCGGCCTGCATTTGACCACCAAGGAGTCGGAGGGCTCCCAGCGGTTCGGTGCGCTGCTCGTCACGGCGATGCCCGGTGTCCTGGCCGCGATCACCCTCGTCGGGACCGTCGCCATGCTGTGGGTGGGCGGCCACATCATGCTCCAGGGGGCCTACGACCTCGGGTGGCACGCACCCTATGACCTGGTCCACGTCCTCGAGCATCCTTTCGCCGGCATCCCGGTGGTGGGCGGTTTCCTGGCCTGGCTCGTGAACACCCTCTGCTCCGCCGTCCTCGGCCTCGCGTGGGGCCTCGTCGTCCTGGCGATCGTCCACCCCCTCCTGGCGATGCTGCCGTTCGGCGCGAAAGGCGGCCACGAGGAGGGCGACCTCCGTGCCGCTGTCGCCGGTCACCGTCCGGTGGAGCACGACGCCGGGACGGGGTCCCAGCCCGATCCGTGAGAGGTGAGGGGTAGGACGACGACGGGGCGCCCGCTGCTGCGGACGCCCCGTTCGTGCTTCGTGCGGACGTGCTACCGGGTGAGGTCCACGCGGTAGGTGGCCGTGGCCGACCCGTCCTCGCTCGTCACGGTGAGCACGGCGGTCCGGTTGCTGCCGGAGGGCTGCGTCACGGACACGGTGGCGTAGGGATCCGACGGGAGGGCGGAGACGACGGGCGTCTTGCCCTTGATCGGCACCGCGTAGCTCGTGACCGCGGGATCGAACCCGGCGACCGGCGTGCCGCCCACGCTGATGCCGGCGAGGGCCGCATCCGAGGACTCCGCGGGAACGGCGCCGAGGACCTCGATCTCGCTGACCACCATGTGGGTGTTCGGGCGGGCCGTCATGACCACGCGGACGCTCGACGCCGTGACGCCGTCCAGCGGCAGGGTCACCGCCGGCGCGGGCGAGCCGGCCGGGACGCCGACAGCACCGCCGGCGTTGCTCCAGGCGCCGTCCGCACCCTGCACCTGCAACTGCAGGGTCTGCGCATAGCTGTCCGAGGACCCGTCGCGGAAGAAGTGCACCACGACACCGCCCAGCGTGTGTGCCTCGGGTAGCGTCACGGTCAGGGTGTCGGCCGCGTTCTTGGCGCTGGAGCGCCAGTTGGACCACGCCTTGTCGCGGGTGTCGCCGTTGAACAGTCCGGCCGTGCCGTAGCCCGGCTCGGTGAACGTGGCGCTCGCAGTGGTGCCGCCGTCGTCGGCCACGTTGTCCAGCGTGCCCTCGGTGACCTGGATGCGGACGGTCGCCGGGAGCGTGCTGCCGTTCCCGGCGTCGGCGGTGCCGGACAGCTCGTACACGCCGGGGGCGGGGTAGCCGACCGGGGCGCTCCACGTGACCGGACGCTCGACCGTGCCGCCCTGGCTGCCGACGGCGGTCACGGTGGCGGGCAGGCCCGGCAGCCCGTTGACGACGGCCTTGGCGCGGGCCGGCTGCGTGGACACGAGGGTGTCCACGGTGACCGTGAGTTCCACGGGGAACTGCGTGCCGGTGACGTCGGTCGCGGTGCCCTTGACCTTCACGGTGCCGGGCTTCTTCCAGCGGTTGTCGTTCGGGATCTTCCACTCCACCGGGATCGCTCCGCGGGCGCCGTCGCGGTACACCGGCGTGACGGTCTCCGGCAGCACGGGGGCTGTGCCGGGGACGGTGAACGCCGTGGCGGCCTGCACCGAGAGGACTGTCTCGTCGATCAGCGTCCAGCGCTGGTTGGCGCCGGAGTTCGCGAGGTAGAGGGTCACGGGGGCGCCCTCGGCGGTCGATCCGCCGCCCACCTCGAGCAGCAGGTTCGTCGCGGCGTTCACGAAGGTGTACGTGCCGTCGCCGGTGGTCGAGGCGATCCATTCGGCGCGCGGGTTCGCTCCTGCGGGGGTGAGGACGGCGGCGCCGCCCTCGTCGGCGAGCTGCGAGGCGCCGTCGAGCGTGGTGATGGAGTAGCGCTCGCGGTTGGTGTTGTCCTCGCCGAGGCTGGTGAAGCGGAACAGCTGGCCAGCGTCGGCGGGGTCGGTGGCGCTGATGACGGCGGTGCCGCCGCGGCTCTCGATCGACGTGCCGCTCTGCACGCCCTGGAGGCGGTACACGTTGCCGTCCTGGAGGGCTGCCGCGTCCTCCGCGATGCCGGAGACGCCCTCGACCACGAAGGTGGTGACGGACTCGGCGGGTGCTGTGACGACGGCGGAGCCGCCCTCGATCGCGACCGGCGCACCCTCCACGAGCGCGCCGTTGACGTCGCTGACCACGGGGGTGACCGTGGCGCCCTTGGCGACGGACCCGAACTTCGAGAAGTCGAGGACCACGGGCTTCGCGTCCGTGGACTCGTTGATGTGGACCACGGCGGCACCGGTGCCGGTGATGGCCGCGGTGGTGTCGTCGTCGTTCACCTGCACCAGGCGGTCGCCGGGCTGGATGTAGTGCGTGTAGTTCCGCACGGTGTCGAACTTGGTGTTCGTGTAGATGGGGCAGCTCTCGAGCGTGTCGGCGTCGGTGCAGTCGAACGGCATCTGGATGCTGCCCCAGTTGGCGCCGGCCGCGGACTCGCCGCCGGGCTTCATGTTGTCGTAGTCCTCCACGGGCTGCCAGAACACCCAGGCGCTGGGCTCCAGCTCACGGAGGTCGTCCGTGATGCGCTTGGCCATGCCGAGGCCCGGTTCCATGCTGGTGAAGCTCTGGCCGTTGCCCCAGGAGCCTTCGACCTCGCTCATCCACAGAGGCTTGTCCTCGCCCTTGGCGATGTCCCGGACGGTGGTGCGCTGGCCGGTGCCGTAGGTGTGGACGTTGAGCTGGTCCACGAGGTCGCGGACCTCCGCGGGGTATGTGTTCCAGTTGGTGGCGAACGTGCCCGGGTTGGTCTCGTCCATCGCGGAGATGGTGGCATCCGTACTGGCGGCGTCGAGCTTCGGGGCGAGGTCCCTGATGACCTGCTGCTGGAGCTGCGGGCTGATGTGCGCGCCCTCCTGCCGCCCGCCGACCGGCTCTCCACCAGCGTTCAGGCGCGTGCTCCAGTAGTTGGTGTTGGGCTCGTTGAACGGGTCGAGCGTGTCCACCGTGATGCCGTGGGCGTCCTCGAGCTCCTCGACCACGCGCACCAGGTAGGAGGTGAAGTCGTCGATGCTCTCGGTCTTCAGCTGGTCCTTGTTCGCGTCGAAGCCGCCGGAGACGTAGCCGCTGACGGTCTGGAACCAGGGCGGCGAGTTGCTGAAGGCCTCCCAGTGGGTGATGTCCTGCTTGATGCGGTCGATCCACCAGCGCTGCGTGGCATCCGCCTCGAAGTTCCAGTCGGCGGGGTCCTCGGGGTCGAACCAGTCGGTGTCCTCACGCGTGGTGCCCTCGGGGGCGTTCCACCAGCCCTCGACGGCGCCGCCCGGGCGCAGGTAGTCCTTCACGTCGGGGGCGTTGCCGCCGCCGATGTTGTACCGGGCGATGTTGAGGTTCAGGCCCTCGGGGCCGAAGACCAGCTCCGCGAGGCGGTTCCGGATCTCGTCGGGGTAGTCGCCGGTGGCGTTCGCGAACCAGACGAGGCTCGTGCCCCAGCCCTCGAACTCCTCGCCCTGGTAGGAGGGGTCGGGCGTGAGGGTGAGGGCGCCGTCGGGCACGGCGGGCGCTGCGGGCGGAGCCGGGGGCGCGGCCTGTGCCGCACCCCCGATCAGGGAGGCGGCGGCCAGGACGGCGGCCACCCCCGTGGCGGCGGCCTGAGTGGCACGCCTGGATCGATTCGTCATTGAACGGGTTCCTTCCAGCAAGGGTTGAACTACGAGACGGTGGTGCGGGCCTTCCTCGTGAGGACGGCGACGGAGCGGGGAGCCAGCTTGGACTCCTCGCCGGTGAGGGTGTCGCCGTCGACGCCGGTGATGTCCACGGGCGCGTCGGTGCGGTTGATGAGGAAGACGTAGTCGGCGTCGTCACCGGTGCGCAGCACCTGCTCCACGGCGCCGCGCAGTTCGGCGGGCAGCTCGCTGGCGATGCCGGCGCGGGCGGCGAGGTCCGCGAGGACGGGCTCGAGGCCTTCCGCGCCGAGCCGCGCTCCCACGTAGGCGGCGCTGCCGGACCCGACCGTGCGGCGCGTGACGGCGGCGTCGCCGGAGTGCTCGCCCGTGGTGTAGCGGGCGAGGACCTCGACGCCGTCGGCGCGGGGCTGCACGCGGTCGGCCCAGAGGGTCGCGGTGGTGCCGTTGTCCAGCTGGACGTCCACGCCGTCGAGCAGGGGGCCGAACTCGTCGACGCGCACGCCGAGCAGGTCCGCGAGGGCGCCCGGGTAGCCGCCGAGCCAGATGTGGTCGTTCTCGTCCGTGATGCCGCTGAAGTAGCTCGCCACAAGATGCCCGCCGTCGCCCACGTACTCCTCCAGGCGCGTCTTCAGTGCGGCGGGGACGGTGTGCAGGATGGGCGCGACGACGAGGCCGTAGCCGGTGAGGTCGGCGGCGGAGGGGACGACGTCGGCACGGATGCCGAGGGCCAGGAACGCCGAGTACCAGTCGAGGGCCTCCTGCTTGTAGCGCAGGCGGTCGGACGGGTGGGAGTCCTGTTCGGAGGCCCACCAGGAGTCCCAGTCGAAGAGGATCGCGGCAGGGGCTGCGCTGCGGCGGGACCCGACGACGGCGGAGAGCTCGCCGAGTTCGCGGCCGAGGGCCACGACGTCGCGGAAGATTGGGCTGTCCTCGCCGGCGTGGGGGACCATCGCGGAGTGGAACTTCTCGGCACCGGCCTTGGACTGCCGCCACTGGAAGTAGCAGACGGCGTCCGCGCCGTGGGCCACGTGGGTGAGGGAGTCGCGGCGCAGGGCGCCGGACTTCTTCGGGGTGTTGACGGGCTGCCAGTTCACCGCGCTCGTGGAGTGCTCCATGAGGAACCAGGGCCTGCCGCCGGCGATGTTGCCGGTGAGGTTGGCGGAGAAGGAGAGCTCGTCGACGGCCTGCGGGCCGGGCACGAAGTAGTGGTCATTGGCGACGAAGTCCACCTCGGAGGCCCAGTCGGCGTAGTCCATGCCCTTGGTCTCGCCCATGACCATGAAGTTCGTGGTGACGGGGATGTCCGGGGTGATGCTGTTGAGGATGTCGCGTTCCTCGCGCAGGTACTGCTTGAGGGCGTCCGAGGAGAACCGCTTGAAGTCGAGCTGCTGCGTGGGGTTGGGGTGCGAGGCGGCCTGGCGCGGGGGCAGGATCTGCTCGAAGCGCGTGTAGCGCTGGGCCCAGAAGTCGGTGCCCCAGGCGTCGTTGAGGGCGTCGATGCTGCCGTACCGGTCGGTGAGCCAGGTGCGGAAGGCGCGGGCGGCGTCGTCGGAGTAGTCGTAGATGTTGTGGCAGCCGAGCTCGTTGGAGATGTGCCAGGCGCACACGGCGGGGTGGTCCCTGTAGCGCTCGGCCATCGTGGTGACGAGCTTCAGGGCGTGCTCGCGGAAGACGGGGCTGGTGGGGCGCCAGTGCTGGCGCGCGCCGGGCCAGAGGATGCCGCCGTCGGCCGTGACGGGCAGGATCTCGGGGTGCTCGGTAGCGAGCCACGGCGGCGGGGAGGCGGTGGCGGTGGCGAGGTCGACGGCGATGCCGTTGGCGTGCAGGAGGTCAATGATCTCGTCCAGCCAGGCGAAGTTCCAGGTGTCCCGCTCGGGCTGCAGGCGGGCCCAGGAGAAGATCGCGAGCGACACCACGTTGACGCCGGCCTCGCGCATGAGGCGCACGTCCTCGTCCCACGTCTCGCGCGGCCACTGCTCGGGGTTGTAGTCGGCGCCGAAGGCCATGCGCCGGCGGTTCGGCTCGGACGGCCAGCGCAGCCAGCGGTGGGTGGTGGGGATAGACACGGGACAGCTCCTTGGGGTGTTTCCTGGGGCACCGATGGTGCGTCCGGCGCCGTCCGGGGCCTGCCGGTGGGCAGGGCGGAAGACGGCGGGTACAGCGGAAAAGGGGTACAGCGGAAAAGGGGTACAGCGGGAAGTGGAACGGACCGGGCGGATGCGCGCGAGCTCCCGCCCGGTCCGGGTCTGGTGGTACTACTCCGAGACGGTGAAGCCCTGCTCGGTGCCGTACTTGATGCTCGCGTCCTGCCAGCTCTTCAGCCCGTCCTTGAGCGGGGTGTCCGAGACGTAGGCCTGGCCCACGGTGTCGTTGAAGATGCTGTTCGCGTAGACCTGGAAGGGCAGGTAGGACCAGCCTTCGGGGACGTTCTGCGCGGACTCCGCGAAGATCTCGTTGGCCTTCTGGCCGCCGAAGTACTCGAACTCGGAGTTCAGGAACTCGTCGGACTCGAGGGCCGCGGACGTCGCGGGGAACGCGCCGCCGTCGATGCGGGTCTGGACGCCGTCGCCCACGTTGGCGTAGTCGAGGAAGGCGTACGCGAGGGCGCCCTGCTCGCTGGCGGCCGGGATGGTCAGCGAGCTGCCACCGTTCTCGGCGCTCGCGGTGCCGCCCTCTTCCCACTGGGGGAGCGGTGCCGCACGCCACTTGCCGGCGGCCGCGGGGACACCGGAGGTGAAGTTGCCGGGCATCCAGGCGCCGGTGGCGAGGGTGGCGATGGTGCCGGTGCCGAGGCCCTGGTACCACTCGTCGCTCCAGGAGCTGATGGGGGCCAGGAGGTCCTCGTCGAGCAGCTGCTGCCACGTCTCGGCGAACTTGGTGGAGCCCTCGTCGGAGAAGTCGACCTTCACGTCGGTGCCGTCCACCGTGTAGGGCTTGCCGCCGGCCTGCCAGATGAGGCTGGTGGCGAAGCCGGCGTCGCCCGTGTCGTTGGCGATGTACACGTTGGGGTCGGCCTTGTGGAGTGCGCGGGCCGCTTCGACGTACTCGTCCCACGTGGTGGGGACCTCGACGCCGTACTTCTCGAAGACCTCCGTGTTGTAGAACAGGGCCATGGGCCCGGAGTCCATGGGGAGGCCGTAGATGCCCTCGTTCGCCTGGACGGAGCTCCACGGGCCGGGGCTGAAGGTGTCCTGCAGGTCGCCGGCACCGTAGCCGGTGAGGTCCTGCACGGATTCGGCCAGGGCGAACTGGGGGAGCGCGTAGTACTCGACCTGCGCGACGTCGGGCACGCCCGAGCCGGCGGCGATCGCGTTCTGCAGCGCCGTGTACTGGTCGTTGCCGGTGCCGGCGTTCACGAGGTCGATGTTCACGTTCGGGTGCTCGGCCTCGAAGTCCTCGACGACCTTCTCCAGCGTGGGCTCCCAGGCCCAGACGGTGAGGTCGCCACCCTTGTCGAGGGCCGCCTGGACGTCGTCGGCGCTGACCTCCGCGGGTGCTGAGCCGCCGGCGTCGTTCCCGCCGCCACCGCAGGCGGTGAGGGCGAGGGCTGCCGCGAGGGCCAGTGCCGAACCGCGCAGCACCGCCGGGGAGATTTTGCTCTTCATGGGGTTCCTTTTCACTTCATCGTTTTTCGGAAGGGGGTGTTCGGGAGGGGGTCTACTCTTTGACGGCGCCGGCGCTGAGGCCGGACTGCCAGTAGCGCTGCAGCAGCAGGAACGCTGCGATCAGCGGGAGGATGGTGAGGAGCGAGCCGGTGATGACGAGGTTGAAGATGGCCTCGCCGCCGGCCGTGGAGGCCTGCGCGTTCCAGGCGTTCAGGCCGAGGGTCAGCGGGTACCAGGCGGGGTCCTTGAGCATGATCAGCGGCAGGAAGTAGTTGTTCCACGTGGCCACCATGGTGAACAGGAGCACCGTGACGATGCCCGGTCCCAGCAGTGGCAGGCAGATCTGGAAGAACGTGCGGAACTCGCCGGCGCCGTCCATGCGGGCCGATTCCAGCAGTTCGGTGGGGATGGCCTCCGAGGCGAACGTCCACATCAGGTACAGGCCGAACGGCGAGATGAGGGACGGGATGATCACCGACCACGGGGTGTTGGTGAGGCCCATCTCGCTGAACATGAGGAATGTGGGGACCGCCAGGGCGGTGCCGGGGACGGCGACCGCGCCGATGACGACGGCGAACACGGCCTTCTTGCCCGGGAAGCTGAACTTCGCGAGGGCGTACCCGCCGAGGACGGCGAGGAACGTGGCCCCGCCGGCGCCGAGCACCACGTACAGCACCGTGTTGAGGAACCAGCGGCCGAAGATGCCGTCGTCGTAGGCGAGGGTGTCGCCGATGTTGCCGAAGAGGGCGAAGTCGCCCGAGAACCAGAGGCCGAACGAGGTGAAGAGATCGGCCTGGGTTTTGGACGAGTTGATGAACAGCCAGACGAGCGGGATGAGGCTGTAGACGAGGACGATCCCGGTGAGGACGGTCAGCAGGACGCTGCGGCGCGGGTTGTCGACGCCGCGGCGCGTGCTCTTCATGCGCACGTAGCCGGGCTTCGTCTTCTGCCTGGTCCCGTGCTTGTCCGTGCGGGTGGGTTCGACGGCGACGCTCATGGTCAGCTTTCCTTCCGCATGCCGCGCAGCTGCACGGCGTAGGCGATGACCATGGTGATGATGCCCATGATGATGGCCACGGTGGCGGAGTAGTTGTACTGCTGGCCGGAGAAGCTCAGCGAGTAGGCGTACAGGTTCGGGGTGAAGAACGTGGAGATGGAGTTCGGCGCGAGGCTCTGCAGGATGGCGGGCTCGTTGAAGAGCTGGAAGCTGCCGATCACGGAGAAGATGCCGGCCACCACGAGGGCTCCGCGGATGGCGGGTAGCTTGATGGCGGTGACGAGGCGGAACTGGCTGGCGCCGTCGATCTCCGCGGCCTCGTACAGGGACTTCGGGATCACGCGGAGGGCGGAGTAGAAGATCAGCATGTTGTAGCCGATGAACTCCCACGTGACGATGTTGCCGATCGAGGCGAGGATCAGCTCGGGGGAGAGCGGGTTGGGCAGGTTGATGCCGAGAGCGCTGTTGATGTTGCCCACCAGGCCGAAGCGCGTGCCGTACATGAAGCCCCACATGAGGCTGGCGACGACGGCGGGCACCGCGTACGGCAGGAAGATCGAGATGCGGAAGAAGGACTTCCCGTAGAGCCGGCCGCTGTCCAGTGCCAGGGCGACCAGGAGGGCGATCAGCAGCATCACCGGCACCTGCACCGCGAGGAACAGGGTCACGCGGAAGAGCGAGGACCAGAACTGGGGGTCCTGCAGGGCCTGCGAGTAGTTCGCGAAGCCCACGAAGCCGTTGCCGCCCACGAGCTGGTTGCGGAAGAAGCTGAGGAAGATCGAGTACGCGATCGGCGCCAGGAAGACGAGCGCGAAGACCGCCATGAACGGGCCGATGAACAGCCAGCCGGACCAGGAACGCTTCTGGGGGCGCTTCTGCGCTCGCTTGGCGGGCTTCGGCTGCGTGCCGAGCACGGCCGGTGGGGGAGACGCCGTCGTCATGGGTGGATCCTTCTGACTGGGGACTGATGTTTGCGTAAACATAGCAGGGCTGGAAGCTCGATGTTTACGCAAACATTGTTGTTACGATGGTCACATGTCCTCACCACCGCGTCAACACCTCACCCGTGAGGACCGGCGCGTCTCGATGTCCGACGTCGCACGCCTGGCCGGTGTCTCGGCCCAGACGGTGTCGCGGGTGTCCAACGGCAGCCCGGGCGTCATCGAGTCCACGCGGCAGCAGGTCATCAAGGCCATGGACGAGCTCGGGTACCGGCCTAACAGCGCTGCACGGGCCCTGAAGCGGGGGAGTTTCCGGACGCTCGGCGTCATCCTGTTCACGCTCTCCACCACCGGGAACGTCCGCACCCTCGAGGCCATCGCCGCCCGCGCCGCGGAGGAGGACTACGCCATCACGCTGATCCCCGTCTCCGCGCCGACGCAGGCCGGTGTGCGGGGGGCCTTCTCACGGCTGAACGAGCTGGCGGTGGACGCGATCATCGTGATCATGGAGGTCCACCTGCTCGACGCCGCCACCGTGTCCCTGCCGCCGGGCGTCCACGCCGTGGTGGTGGATTCCGATGCGAGCGACGGGTACAGCGTGATCGACACGGACCAGGCCGACGGCGCCCGGAAGGCCGTGGAGCACCTGCTGGACCTGGGGCATCCGACGGTGTGGCATGTTGCGGGCCCGTCGGCGTCCTTCGCCTCCGAGCGGCGGGTCAACGCGTGGCGGACCACGCTGGCCGCGCGGGGTCGCTCGGAGCCGCCGCTGCTGCGTGGGGACTGGTCGGCGGACTCGGGCTACCTCGCAGGACTCAAGCTGGCGTCCTCCGACTGCACCGCGGTGTTCGTGGGGAACGACCAGATGGCGCTGGGGGTGCTGCGGGCCTTCCACGAGAAGGGCATCCGGGTGCCGCAGGACGTCAGCATCGTGGGCTTCGACGACATCCCCGACAGCACCTCCTTTAGCCCGCCCCTGACCACGGTGCACCAGGACTTCGCGGAGGTGGGCCGGCGCTGCGTGGACAAGGTGCTCAAGCAGATGCGGGAGAACTCGACGGAGCCGGGGCGGGAGCTCGTGCCGACACGGCTCGTGGTGCGGGAGAGTACCGGCGCACGGGGCTGAGCTCTAGGCCTCCTCCGTGGCGGCCGCGAACTGGGAGTTGTAGAGCGCGAAGTATGCGCCTCCCGCGCCCAGTAGCTCAGCGTGCGTTCCCTGCTCGACGATCGCACCCGCCTCCATGACGAGGATCAGGTCAGCATCACGGATCGTGGAGAGCCTGTGGGCGATCACGAAGCTCGTCCGGTCACGGCGCAGCGCTTTCATGGCGTGCTGTACGAGCACCTCGGTCCTGGTGTCCACCGAACTCGTCGCTTCGTCCAGGATGAGCACGCTGGGTCTGGCGAGGAACGCGCGGGCGATCGTGAGTAGCTGCTTCTCCCCGGCGCTGACGTTGCCGCCTTCGTCGTCCAGGACGGTGTCGTAGCCGTCGGGAAGGGAGCGCACGAAGCGGTCCACGTAGGTGGCGCGGGTGGCATCGAGCATGTCCTCCTCGGTCGCGTCCGGGCGGCCGTAGAGGATGTTGTCGCGGATGGTGCCGGCGAACAGCCAGGTGTCCTGCAACACCATGCCCATGCGTGAGCGCAGGTCCTTACGGGCCATCGTCGCGATGTCGGTGCCGTCGAGAGTGATCCGTCCGGAGTCGATCTCGTAGAAGCGCATCATGAGGTTCACGAGCGTCGTCTTCCCTGCCCCTGTCGGGCCGACGATCGCGATGGTCTGGCCGGGTTCGGCGACGAGCGACAGATTCTCGATGAGTGGTTGGTCCTCCTCGTAGCGGAAGGAGACGTCGTCGAACGTGAGGCGGCCCGAGGTGGTCCCCGGCGTCATCGCCGGCTGCGGGTCAGGGCGCTGCTCGTCGGCGTCGAGGAGTTCGAACACGCGCTCGGCCGAGGCGACGCCGGATTGCAGCAGGTTCGCCATCGAGCCGAGCTGGCTGAGCGGCTGCGTGAATTGCCGGGAGTACTGGATGAAGGCCTGGACGTCCCCGAGGGACATCGAGCCGCTGGCGACGAACAGGCCACCGACGACGGCGATCGCGACGTAGACGAGATTGCCGACGAACATCATGGCGGGCATGATGATGCCGCTGATGAACTGGGCACCGAAGCTGGCGGTGAACAGTTCCTCGTTCTTGGCGCGGAAGCGCTGTTCGACCTCGCGGTGCCTGCCGAAGACCTTCACGAGCGCGTGGCCGGAGTACGCCTCCTCCACCTGTGCGTTGAGGGCGCCGGTGTGCGTCCACTGCGCCACGAAGAGCTTCTGCGAGCGCTTGGCGATGGCGGTGGTGATCAGCAGGGTGAGGGGGATGGTGACGAGGGCTATGAGTGCGAGGGCCGGTGAGATCAGGAACATCATGGACAGCACCCCGATGACGGTGAGCAGGCTCGTGATCAGCTGCGCCAGCGTCTGCTGCATGCTCTGCCCGATGTTGTCGACGTCGTTGGTGACCCGGCTGAGCAGTTCTCCGCGGGGCACTTTGTCGAAGTACGTCAGGGGCAGGGCGTTGACCTTGGTCTCGACATCCTCCCGGAGCTTGTAGACCGTCTTCTGCACGATCGCGTTGAGGATGTAGCCCTGCAGCCAGGAGAACGCGGAGGCGAACACGTACAGCAGCAGCACGATACCGAGAACCGACTGGAGGGCATCGAAGTCGATCCCATGTCCGGGATCCAGGTTCATCCCACTCAGCATGTCGGCCCGCTGGTTGTCACCGGATGCCCGGAGCTGGTCGATGACCTGTTGCTGCGTCAGACCGTCCGGCAACTGCTTCGAGATGATGCCCTCGAAGATGATATTGGTCGCATGCCCGAGCATCCGGGGGCCGATCACGCTGAGGGTCACGCTCGCGATGGAGAGGCCGATGACGCCGATGACGCTCGCACGGTGCGGGCGCAGCCGTCCGACCAGCCGTTTGGCTGACGGCCCGAAGTTCATCGATTTCTCGACGGGCATCCCCATGCCGCCGAAGGGGCCTCCACCACCGGGCCCCCGGCGCACGGGAGGTCGCATCGGGGTCTCCGCCCTGCCCTGGGTCTCTCGGACGGTCATGCTGCTTCCTCCGCTCGGAGTTGGCTGTCGACGATCTCCCGGTAGGTCTCGGATGTCTCCAGCAGTTCGTCGTGAGTGCCGCGGCCGACGATCTCGCCGTCCTCGATCACGAGGATCTGGTCGGCGTCCACGATGGTTGAGACGCGCTGGGCGACGATGATCTTGGTGGCGGATCGCTCCGACCGGGCGAGTGCCTGGCGGAGCCTGGAATCCGTCGCCGTGTCCAGGGCGGAGAAGGAATCGTCGAACACGTAGATCTCACTCTTCTTCACGAGGGCGCGGGCGATGGCGAGGCGCTGGCGCTGGCCGCCCGAGACGTTGGTGCCGCCCTGGGAGATCGGTGCTCCGAGGCCTTCCGGCATCTGGCGCACGAACTCCGCGGCCTGGGCGGTCTCGAGGGCGGCCCAGAGCTCCTCGTCCGTGGCGGCCGGGTTGCCGTACCGCAGGTTGCTCTCCACGGTTCCCGAGAAGAGGTAGGCGCGCTGTGGAACGAGGCCGATGCGGCCCCACAAGAGATCGGGGTCGAGGTCGCGCACGTCGACCCCGTCGATGAGGACCGCACCGCCCGTGGCGTCGAAGAGCCGTGGCAAGAGGTTCACGAGCGTCGTCTTGCCCGCGCCGGTGCTGCCGATGATCGCGGTGGTCTCACCGGGCCGGGCCTGGAAACTGAGGTTGTGCAGCACGGGCTGCTCGGCGCCGGGGTAGCTGAATTCGACGTCGCGCAGCTCGACGAGGCCGGTGCCATGCAACTGGGTGACCGGCCGTTCGGGCAGTACGACCGAGGTGGGAGTGTCCAGCACCTCGGAGATACGGACCGCCGACACGGCGGCTCGGGGGATCATGACCGCCATGAAGGTGGCCATCATGACCGCCATCAGGATCTGGATGAGGTAGCTCAGGAACGCCGTGAGAGCTCCGATCTGCATGTCTCCGTTGTCGACGCGGAAGGAGCCGAACCACAGCACCGCGACGCTCGCGACGTTCATGATGAGCATCACGACGGGGAACACCAGGGCGAACAGGCGTCCCGCCCTGAGCGCCGTGCGCGTCACATCCGCGTTCGCCCGTTCGAAGCGTGCCGTCTCAAGGTCTTCACGGACGAAGGCGCGCACGACCCTGATGCCGGTGAGTTGCTCGCGCAGCACCCGGTTCACGGTGTCGATGCGCACCTGCAGCTGGCTGAACAGGGGCACCATGCGCACGACGATCAGGCCGATCGACACGAGCAGGACCGGGATCGCGATGGCCATGAGCCACGACAGCTCGACATCCTGCTGCAGGGCCATGATCACGCCGCCCACCGCGAGGATCGGTGCGGATACGAGAAGAGTGCAGGTTGTGAGGACGAGAATCTGTACCTGCTGCACGTCGTTGGTCGTCCGGGTGATGAGCGAGGGTGCCCCGATGCGCGCGACTTCACGCTCGGAGAACCCACCGACGTGCACGAAGATCGCCTCGCGCAGATCGCGGCCGAACCGCATCGCGGCCTTGGCCCCGAAATAGACGGCGATGATGGCGGCCGCGACCTGCAGGAGGGTTATCCCCAGCATCACGGAGCCGATCGTGAGAATGTAGCCGGTGTCGCCCGCGGCGATGCCGTTGTCGATGATGTCGGCGTTGAGGCTCGGGAGGTAGAGCGAGGCGATCGACTGCACGAGCTGGAACACGACCACGGCGATGATCAGATTCCGGTGCGGCCGGAGGTATCGGCCGATGAGCTTGGCGAGCATCATCAGTTCCTTTCGGCCGTCGCGCGTCCGGCGATACCCTGCTTGAGCAGCATCACGAGCTCGTCGACCGAGAAGTCCAGGCTCTCGCTGAACTGCGGGATCGCCGTGGCGAAGGCGATGAGCCGGATGAAGTGCGCGACGCGCTCCGGCGGGATGTTCAGCTGGTCGTCGTGGAGCTCCAACAGCTGCCCGATGAGCTGCGCGAACTCGTGGCGCTCGTCCCCGGCGGTTGCCGGGCGTTCCCCGCCGATCGCCGCCATCATCCTGATGGCGCCCTGGAAGCGTTCCGTCATCAGCAGGAGTATCGCGCGTAGCTTGTCCTCGAGTGGCAGCGCAGGATCTATCCCGCGCAACGCCTCGTGCAGCTCGAGTGGATCGAAGTAACGATCCACAGCGGCGGCGATGAGACTCTCCTTGTCGCCGAAAGCGCGGAAGATCGTGCCCTCTGCGATTCCGGCCGCCTCCGCGATCTGCTTGGAGGTCACGTCACGACCGCGTTCCAGAAGGAGCGGTATGACGGCGGCGATGATCATGTCCTGCCTGTCCTCGACCGACAAAGGCCTCGCACGCACTCCCTGCTTTTCCATAGGAGGAAGGCTAGTGGAGTGAGTGCTCACTCACAAGAGTCTCCGGCGCTGTATCAGTCGTCCCGATGTGGAGCCGAGGTAGTCCAGATATCGCAGCCACCCCATCGGGTGCTGAAGGATGCGGGAGTCGCCAGGAACCCGGAGACCGCGCTAGACGGGCGTTGAAACTCGCCCCTAATTTTAGAAGCCGTGTAGGTCCACCTTCTGCTCGAGGTGCGCTTCCGGGCGAGGGAGGTTTTCGCTGTCCCTGGACGCCACCGGCTCCGCGGGAAGCAGCTCAAACGCTCGCTCCGGGTCCTAGCGTGACCCTGATTGGTGTCTTCCTCGTGGGGTGCGTAATCTCATCCATGCGCCGCGGGGTGGAGCAGTTCGGTAGCTCGCTGGGCTCATAACCCAGAGGTCACAGGTTCAAATCCTGTCCCCGCAACAACAAGGCACCTACTTACGATCGGTCGAGTAGGTGCCCGAACTTCATCAGGCGGGTTTAGAGCGTTTCCTGAGGAGCGCTATGCCGCCCCCCACATAACCGCCTTCGGTCACTGTTCATCATCATTCGACATCGCGGTGGCAGTCTCCAACGCTTCTTCAACCGTCGCGTCCAAAATGTCGACAGTGGTGACTGCGTTGCCGGCTCCCTCGAATACGTACACGCGATAGCGAGCATCGTCCCGCTCCCAGGCCGAATCTCGCTCGTCCACATTTATCGCGCGCATCACACCAACTTACGTGCCGAGCCCCGTCCACGGGACGACGACCACAGCACAATCCAACGGTGCCCGGTGGAGGATCCTGCTGCGGACGCGTGGAGTGGTGGTTAGTCGACTGGCCACCACTCCACGCGTCCGCAGCAGGATCCCTCAGTGGGACAGAGCGGAGTCATCTGCGGCAAGCAGGCGGCTTGGGAAGTACAGCCTTAGAGGAGGCCCTTGTTCTCAGTAGGAACAGCCGGAGGGGCCGGAACGTTCGCTGCCGCTGTTAACGGGCGTGGGTGTATCCACGCCTCTGATCGCTTGAAACTTTCTGAGCCAGCAATTGCAAAGAGAAGGTACACGATCGATATGTAAGCCAGCATGCCTAACGTATCAAGCCAGGGCGGGATGACAGCAGCCTCGTTCAACAGTTCAACGAGGGATGCCGTCACCACGAGCACTACTGCGGATGTCGACACGGAGACAAGTAGAACCTCCACCACTCCTCGCCGGCCGAGTACCGCAACCGCGCGCGTCCGATCAGGCCATACATCGAAGTCGGCAACCATCTTGCGCCCGTCTAGGAAAGAAAGGAGCACATCGCGTCGAGCGAAATTTAAGACAGAATACTCCCCAAGTGCAATAAACATGCCTGCGACTCCAGCGACTGCTCCCAGGGCAAGCAGGACGCTAGATGCAAGACCTGGATGCAGTACCAACTGCTGGCTTCCAGTGATGAGAAGGAGCTGGCCGGGTACAAGTGCCCCTAGAACCATCGTTATGCGTCGGAGTGGTACACCGTTTCTTGCTACAAGCTTCCCGACCGCGAGCCGGTGAAGGCTTTGGTACACGGCTTTATCTTGAGCAAGTTCAGCGTCTACAGCCTCCTGCTTCCAAAAGTCGGCTTCTTTCCGGAGTCTTCCTCCAGCCGTGAGCTGACTAAGAGTCACGACAAGCCCCACCAGTGCCGCGAGCACTGCCACGGATGGAGCTACTAGGTCGCTGAGAAATTCTCCCCATGGGATGTCGCTGATCACGAATACAAGTATGAGCGGGTCGGCGCCCGTGCTGACACCGCAAGCAATCTGAAGTCCTCCGCCTCAATGAGGTGGGCGCGCAGAAGCGTCAAGGGCACAGCATGCGAGAAGGGTTGTTAGGGATCCTCACCCGGGTCACACTCGACGCGCTCGGACACATCCACGAGTGGATGCCCATCATGGTGCTTCTCAACGTGGTCAGGGGACAATACGAGGCATGAATGAGATCGCCATACACGGCCGCGAAAACGACCGAGACGCTGTCGTGTCTACGCCTGCTGGTTTCGTGCTCGTCGTGGGTGATTCCGGTATCGGAAAGTCAAGTTTCCTCTCGAGCTTGACCGTCTGGCCCGATGCCCCTTTAGTATCGAGTCCAATCGTCCTGAAGTCGGTAGAAGGTTCCTTACAAACGGCTCTCGCCGACGCAATCAGTGATTGCATGTCGCAGTACCTGACCGAAGCGCCCGACCTGGGTACCGCTTGGACCGTCGTGAAGTCAATCGCGAATCGGGCGACGACGGTTACCGGCGGTGAGATTGGTGGCGCGATTCTCGCTCGTGCTCTTACTTATGCCGAATCGAAGCTCGGAAAGGAAGTCATTGACATCGGTAAGAAGGTGCTCGGTGACGTCTCCAAAGGTGGCATTCTGGGCTGTGATGATCAACTAGCATCAATCCGAGTTCTTAATCGTGCGAAAGAATTGTGTGATATTGCTGCAGACTTCAGTCGGGCCGTAGGTCACCCCATTGTGCTGCGGCTCGACAACGCAGAGCGCCTCGTGCCATCTGACCGCGGGCTGCTGACGGAGCTCGTCGACGCAGTCGTCGGCTCGGTACGGATCGTAGCTTGTGTTAGGCCCCATCACGCGGCGGGTGATGAAATAATCTTGCAGGTAAAGATGCGAGGTGCTGAGCCGCATGAGCTGCTTCCGCTTGCGCAGCCCGCCATCGAAGAGTGGCTCAATTCCGCTCATGTGCCCCCGGCTCACTGGGATACGATCGTTCGACTCTCAAGCGGATATCCGTTCTTCATTGCCGATGCCATCCAACTATCAGGCGCGGAGGCATCCCTCGACAAGATCACCGCCCCGAATGGTTTTGACGTGCTCATGCGTGAGTCCTGGAAAAATATCCCTGAGAATCTTCGAGCAATTGCAGCCCGACTAGCTCCCTTCATTGACCCGCCAAGTGACGCCTTCATCCTTCAATATCTAGGGTTCAATGTTTTAGAATGGGGAATCCTGACGGATTCGTTGCTCGAATCGGGCATTTTTATCCGTCGCTCTGATGGTGAGGCCTGGTTCCACGATCGGCGGCGTGCCTTCATTTGGGAGCGGGTTCTCCCTGATAAGGCACGAAAGCACGTTGCTGGAGAAGCGTTTGCCGCCGTCTCATCGTGGGTGGACGGGCGGAGTAATTTTGAGCTGTGGGTGCCCTCTGCAGCGGCGGTTCTTGCGAGAGCCTCAGAGATATCGGCTGCCGGGAGTCTCACTCAGAATCTTCTTGCGCTGCCTGACGAAGGCATCGCTTTGCTGTGGGGTCTGATTGAGGTGATTGAGCCGGATTCACTACTCGCTCCCTTCGCCGAGATAGGGGAGGTGCTGCGTCATGCCGAGGCGCGGTCGGGCCGAGTGATAGATGCGCTGGTTACCATGGCGCAACTAAAAGAAAAAGGCTTGATTCAAACAGAAGAGGCAGATCACCTTCGCCTCGTACGCAGCAATGTTCAACAGAACAGTGACTATGCTGCTTTGCTCGGCGAGATTCAACTACGCTTTCACGCCACTCCGAGGCCACGCCTCGCAACAGCAACCTTCAACGCGTTCATACGTCCCGTAATGGGCTCGTTTAGCGCAGCGGTGATCAACCTAGGCACCTCAAGCCTCGCCGCGCATAAGGACCACGCGAGGGCGTTGCGTGACCCCGACGTCATCGAGAGTGCCGGCGATTTGATAGGTCTCGGGGCGACGGTAACCGTCGATGGCCAGCAGTTCAGCTTCACTACCAGATTCCGAAGTTTTGAGGCTAGAGACCAGGCAGAGCGAGCGGTGCTTGCCATTGCCGAGCGCACCCCGCGTGTACGACCCGAAAGAGTGCTTCCCCTGCCACAGCCGCGTCTGCGCTACGCACGCTATCGGATGGCGATGGACTTACTGGGGCTAAAGCTGGCGAAAACTTCATCGCCCACCCCAGAGGAAATCATCACTTTCCTCGATTTAAGGGCGCAGTACGCGACAGCGCTAGGAACGATCAGTACAGCCGACGAGGTTGAAGTGCTCAACTTGGGGCGCAGGCGCTTTCTCGTTGAGACACCTACAGGCTCTGACTCTTGGACCTCATTCGAGGTACGCACGGACAACGTGCGGCCAACACAAGACATCGCGGCCTTCGCATCCGATGCTCACAATCCGTTTTTCGAGCTTCAGCTGCGTGCCAATGGCTTCTTGGCTGGCAGGGAGCACATCGTTAGAACGACGACTCATTACGGCTCGAAGTCTTCGATCCCCCATCCGCTGACGGCAGTTGTGGATGACATAGACACGGCTGGTAAGAAGTACAACTCAGGGCTCCGGTCGGTGCTTTTTGCCCCTGATCCCGAAATGCTCGAGCGAGAGATTCACGGTGAGCGCCAGCGACTCATTAACGCGGTGAGTGCGTTAAAATCGGTGGGCGTCGAAGAAGCGACCGATCATCAGCCTTCGTTGCTCGTGGGCTTCTGGGAGGACACGGATGCAGGGTGGAGCGACTTCGGTAACTGGAGTGCGTGCGCTCTACAGGTTGACGATTGCCAAGGCCTCGTAGTTGTCCGAAGACTTCCGCGACGACCCACTGAACTCTCCGCTTGGCCCATAATTGCGGTACCCAACGAGTTCGGTGACCATGTCGGGGCAGTAGTATCTTCATGGTCACATGGTGGGGCAGACTCAATCATTTCGCCCCTGTTGGGATATTCCGACCACGATGCGCGCATGATGGACCTCAATACGCCAATCGGTCAAATGATTCGGAGCACGTACGACATTCTCGGCGAGTGAAATTACCTTCTGAGGCGGGCACAATGGTGCTGGCGGCATCTCAGCCCTCGCCCTTTTATCGTGGTGGTCGGTTCAGGAGCGACAGGATCTGGTCTGGTAGCGCATCACTAGCCTTTGAAAGGACTGTCTCAAGCGGTACTGCGTGATGCGATTGGTTCACATCGACCGCCTGCGTCCACACAACGGGTTTGTAGCGTGTGATCATCGACAGTCCGTAGAGCAGTACCCACCAGCTAAGGATTGGATCCAGTGATTTCTGCCCCGGGACGACCGACGGCATGAGTACCGTAGACCTCCTATAGCCGCGAAGGTGTAATTCGAAGTTTTCAAGCTCAAACTTTGCTAGATCAAGCCTTACGCCCTCATTATCGATGTGCTCTCCGTTGCCTGTGGTTGTAAGGAGTAGGGCCGGTTCAAGGTCCGGGTATTGACGCTTTATTGCCGCGCCGTTCTTTTCTGCATCTTGTTCGCTCAGAGGAATGGAGAAGTGACGCCGGCTGTACTGACCCGGAAGCGAACCGTCATAGACACGATTGACGAAGAGCGGAAGGGGATAGTTGGGCTGTGGGAAATCTAGAGAGACTTCGAGAACCATGTTCCATATTGCAGCCAGAGACACAGGCGTCTTTAGGGGATCTGAGTTAAGCAACCATGCGAGCCTACCGAATGATGAGTCAGTTCCGCCGTCTCCTCTGACCTCGCAGCTAAAGAGAGCGTCTGCTTTGAGGCTGTCTAGCTGCAAGAGTTTGAGCCCATGCCCCCGCACCTCAGGTGAAGTCGTCTTATCGGTGGGTGTAAGCGCCGCTGATATCGCCCGTCCTGCCTGAGACAGCCCGTAATACAAGTTGAGGGACCTTGATTCGTAACCGATGTGCTCAGCCGCCTTAAACTGCTGCTCAGCCTGTTCCAGAGCGCTCACGAATAGTTGTTTCCGGCTCTCGGGCATCCAGGTAGGAGGTCTGGAGCGAAGCGCGCGAATTCTGCGCCAGCTTTCCTTGGAGTCCTCTGAGTCACCTTCGAAGATGCGTCTTGGCATTAGACCATCTTCCGCCAAGTTGCTGCTTCTTTGGGGACGTGCAGCTGTGGCCCGTCCGTATTCGGTGAGAGCTTGCGCAATGTGCCCGCAAGCCGGTCCTCCACCGGGACGCCGCTTACCGGCATGAGCGAGGAAGAGCAGTCCTCATAGATGCTGACGTGGCTGGTTCCCGTATGACCCACCCGAGAAAGTGCCCGGTGATGGTGCCCTAACCGGGACACCTCTAAGTGGTCCTAGAGACCTCCACTGCCGCGCTGGCCGCGTGTGGCCTAAACGAACGTACGTGTCGCACCAGTCTTCGAGGCGATCCATCTCCTCGAAAGCGCTCGTCTTTCGCAGCGATACTCAGTGCCAGAATCAACGCACCTCTTCTGCTCGCCGCTGACGGGTCCCGCTACGTTGCAGGGCGTGGGGAGCCGCGGCGCTACGCGTCGGCGCCCTGAGCTGAGACGGGCTCAGAACAAGGGCCAGGGCACCGCCGGCATCTCACCGTGAGGAGCCGGAAACCGCCCGGTTGCTCGCAGGGCCGCGCAACGAGCAGTGAGCGACGCGATCTCCTCCGCGGTGAGCAGGTCCGCAAGCTCACGACCGAGCGACCCCTGAAGTCCCTCGCGGACACGATCGATGCCCTCGAGTTCCTCGGCTGTCAGCGCCTCACCGACCCACCCCCACAGCACCGTGCGCAGCTTGTGGTCCCGATGGAAGGTGAGCCCGTGGTCCACGCCGTACCGGTGCCCGTCACTCATCGCGAGGATGTGGTCGCCCTTGCGGTCGGCGTTGTTGACGACGACGTCGAACACCGCCATCCGCCGCAGCGCAGGGGTGTCTTCGTGGACGAGGGCGACCATGCGGCCCTTCTCGTCCTGGCCTTCGAGGACCTGCTTCCAGCCCGTCTCCGGCACCCCGTCGGCGGCAACGAGGTCCACGGCATCCTGGTCCGGGTCCGTCTCCTGCCAGAGCTGCACCATGCCCTCCCCGAAGGGACCGTTCCGCAGCCAAGTGCGGGGCACGATGTTCCAGCCGAAAGCCTCCGACACCAGGTAGGCGGCGACCTCCCGGTGGGCGAGGAACCCGTCGGGGAAATCCCACAGCGGTTTCTCGCCCTTGATCGGCTTGTACACGACCGCGGTGTCGCCGACGCTGCCCAGGAACGTGGCGTTCGATGCCGTCGTGATGCGGCCCGTAAGCGTCAGCTCGGCGGCCACCAGGTCGGGTGCCGGCATCAGACCTCGGGAAGGGTGCAGGTGTGCCCGTCGGCGTCGATGGGGTAGCCGCAGATCTCGCAGATCGGACGCCCGGCGCCCACGACCTCGCGGGTGCGCTTGGCGAAGGCGCGGGCGGTGCCGACCGGCATCCGCACCCGCAGCATCTCCGGCGCGTCGGTGTCATCGTCCTCGAGCAGCGGGTCCTCGTTCTCGTCGTCGACGAGCGGGTAGGCCTCGATGACGATCTGCGCCGTCGTCGGGTCCCACCCCAGGCTCATGACGCCGGTGCGGAACTGCTCCTCCACGGTGTCGAGCTGGTCGTTGTCCACGAGCTCGATGGGCGTGCTCGTGGGGATGCTGAAGGGGTTGCCGTCGAGGGTGATGAGCTGGTCGAGGACCTCGTCGATCTTCTCGGCGAGCTGGGCCGACTGCTGCTTCTCCATCGCGATACTCACGATCTGCTTGCCCGTGCGCACCTGCAGGTAGAACGTGCGTTGCCCCGGATCGCCGATGGTGCCGACGACGACGCGGTCAGGCCAGGCGAACTCGTGAACAGTTGTAGGCATAGGTCTACTTTAGGCTCATGCGGTCGGAGGCGTCGTGTGCCCCGCGCCACCGCCCACCGGCGCATCACCGGAGGGGACGCTGGCCGCCAGCCACGAGAGGTCCCCGGCGTCGGTATTGGTCGCATGGACGGTCGGCCGGCCGATGCCGTAGTTCACGATCGACACGGAGGCCGGGCCCACGGTGATGCGCTGGAAGAGGTCGAGGTGCATGCCGAGTGCATCGGCGAGGACCGACTTGATGATGTCGCCGTGGCTCACCGCCACCCACACGGCCCCGGGCCCGAACTCCGCTTCGAAGGCCGCATCGTGGCGGCGGATGGCCGCCACGGACCGCGCCTGCATCGCGGCCATGGACTCGCCGCCGGGAAACACGACGGCGGACGGCTGCGACTGCACCACCGGCCACAGGGCCTCTTTCGCGAGGTCGGTGAGCATGCGGCCCTGCCACTGGCCGTAGTCGCACTCGGTGAGATCGGGGTCGACCGGTGCGTGCGGGGTGCCGCCCTGGCGGTCGAGGAGGAACTGGGCAGTCTGCCGGCACCGTTCGAGGGGACTCGACACCACGCCGACGACGGGCACGGCCGCGATCCGGTCACCCGTCACGACCGCCTGGTCGCGGCCGATCCCGTCGAGGCTGACGCCGTCGGCCCGTCCGGCCAGCAGTCCGGACGCATTTGCTGTGGTGCGGCCGTGCCGCACGAGGAGAACTGTGGCCATCCACCCAGCCTAGCCACCCGCCCGACGGCGGAGTCCGCCTCCACGCCCGGGAGGGGTACGGCGTCGTCCGGCAGCCGGCGACCGCACCTCGGCCGCAGAAGGACCCGGTCGATCGGGTCCCGGGGGAACAAGCCGCGCCGGGCATGCGTTAGGCTCGATATATCAAGGGGAGTACTCCCGTCTGTGATCGGCCCGTCAATACGGATGCACTGAAGCATTCCGGGCCCATCGGTTCCGGTTCCGTCCGGGGCGGAGGAGACCTTGGCGCCTCTGTCCGACGCCTACCCTTTGGAGCCCCCTCATGCAGGTCACACCACTGATCTGGTTGATCACCCTCGCCGTGACGATCCTCTTCTTCGTCTACGAGTTCTTCGCGCACGTGCGCAAACCCCACGAGCCGACCATCGCCGAATCGGCGCGGTGGTCCGCGTTCTACATCGGCCTCGCGCTGCTGTTCGGCGTCGGGATCGGCGTCGTGTCCGGCTGGACCTTCGGCGGTGAGTACTTCGCCGGCTACCTGACGGAGAAGGCCCTGTCGATCGACAACCTCTTCGTCTTCCTCATCGTGATGACCGGCTTCGCGGTGCCGAAGAAGTACCAGCAGAAGGTGCTGATGATCGGCATCATCATCGCCCTGGTCCTCCGCGGCGGGTTCATCGCCATCGGTGCCGGACTGATCGAGAACTTCTCCTGGGTCTTCTACATCTTCGGCGCCCTGCTGCTCTTCCTGGCCTACAAGCAGGCGTTCGGCAGCCATGAGTCCAATCCGGCCGACGGCAAGTTCATGCAGCTCGTCCGCCGGGTGCTGCCCGTCACGGACGAGTACCACGAGGACAAGCTCACCGTGAAGAAGGGCGGCAAGCGCTTCGTCACCCCGATGCTGCTGACCATCATCGCGATCGGCTTCGTGGACCTGATCTTCGCCGTCGACTCCATCCCCGCGATCTACGGCCTGACCAACGAGGCCTACATCGTGTTCACGGCCAACGCGTTCGCCCTCATGGGTTTGCGGCAGCTGTTCTTCCTCATCGGCGGGCTGCTCGAACGCCTGGTCTACCTGGCGCAGGGCCTCGCCGTCATCCTCGCGTTCATCGGCGTGAAGCTCGTGTTCCACGCCCTGCACGTCAACGAGCTGTCCTTCATCAACGGCGGCCAGCCGCTGCTCTGGGTGCCCGAGATCCCCATCTGGTTCTCGCTGCTGTTCATCGGTGCCACGATCGCCGTCGCCACCATCGCGAGCCTGCTCAAGACCCGGGGCGACGACGGCAGGAACGACCGCCACCTAGTGGACGGCACGCAGGTGACCGCGGCCGATCCGGAGGACCGCGCGGGGGATCCCGACGCCGGCGAGACGACAAGCTCCACGGCGGGCGCCTCGAAGTAGCCCCACCGGCGACGGCCACCGCCCCCGCAGCTGCGGGAGCCGGTGGCCGTCGTGTTTCCAGGCGGAAGGTCAGCCCTTCTCGTAGCCGCTGATGGCATCCACCTTCGCCGCCGAGGCACTGGAGGGATCGAACACGTAGCCGAGCCACTCCTTGGCCAGGCGCCGGGCCAGCTCGACGCCGATCACGCGCTGGCCCATGCAGAGCACCTGGGCGTTGTTGCTCAGGACCGAACGCTCCACCGAGTAGGAGTCGTGGGCGGTCACGGCGCGGATGCCGGCGACCTTGTTGGCGGAGATCGCCACCCCGAGGCCGGTGCCGCAGATCAGCAGGGCGCGGTCGGCCTCGCCGCTCTCCACCTTCCGGGCCGCGTCCACCGCGATGTGCGGGTAGTCGACGTTCTCGGAGCGTGAGATCCCGACATCCACCACGCTCTCCACCCGGTCGTCGGCCTCGAGGTCCTTACGCAGAACCTCCTTGTAGTCCAGTCCGGCCTCATCACTGCCGATGACGATGCGCAGTTTCTTCTCGCTCATAGCTGGTTCCTCCTCCTCGTTGGTCGTGGGATTCGTACTTCATGGTCCGAGGACAGGCCGTCCGCGTGCTCGATGCCCGCGGACCGGCTCCTATGCAATCATCGCCCTTCCGTGCGCGAGGGCACCACCACGTCCTCGGGCACGACGCGCCGGGCGGGACGCCACCCGCACCGGCGGCACGGGGGTTTATTTCGCCACGGATGGCCTGCAGGTGCGGATCATGCCGTTGACTGGTTGCTAGCCGGCAGAGCGCCGGCGCTACGAAGGAGACATCATGGCCACCTGGCTGATCACGCGGCTGCTCCACAGGACTCGGACGCGCCCTCGCGGAGGCCGCTCTCCAGCGCGGTGACAACGTGGTCGCCACGGCCCGCGACGCCTCGACCCTGGCGGACCTCGCGGCGGAGTACCCGGACACGGCGCTCGCCCTCTCCCTCGATGTGACGGATGCCGGCCACATCCAGGCGGCAGTGGAGCGCGGCACCGGCAGGTTCGGCGCGATCGACGTCCTGGTCAACAACGCCGGCTACGGATACCGCGCCGCCGTGGAGGAGGGCGACGACACGGACGTCCGTACCCTGTTCGACACGCACTTCTTCGGCACGGTGGACCTGATCAAGGCCGTACTGCCGCAGATGCGCGCCCGCCGTACGGGCACCATCGTGAACCTGTCCTCGATCGGCGCGCGGATCACCCCGGCCGGTTCCGGCTACTACGCAGCCGCGAAAGCTGCGGTCGAAGGGCTCACCGGATCGCTGCGCAAGGAACTGGAGCCCCTCGGCATCACGGCGATGGTCGTCGAACCCGGCGGATTCAGGACGGACTTCTCCGGCCGGTCACTCCAGCAGTCCGCGGAGCCCATCCACGACTACGCTGACACCGCAGGCAAGCGCCGCAAGGAGAACGACACCAGCCACGGGACGCAGCCCGGGGATCCTGCCAAAGCGGCAGCGGCCATCATCACCGCGGTCAGTTCCGCCGAGGCTCCCGAGGTGCTCGTGCTCGGGGCCGACGCGACCACGGCGCACGTCGGCGTCCTCCAGGCTCAGCTCGCCTCCCTTGAGGCCTGGCGGCACGTCAGCGAGAGCACCGCTGTCGCCGAGTAGCTGCACCCGTTCCCCTTCCACCCGGGCCGACCAACACCTCGGTCGGCCCCACCACCCCGAGGAGACATCATGAAGGTCCTCATCACCGGAGCCCACGGGAAGGTCGGTCGCGTCACGACGCAGGCCATGATCGACGCCGGGCACGAGGTGCACGCCACCGACCTCACCCGTCCAGGCTTCGAACGCAAGGCCGACGACGCCCCCCGCTACACGATGGCGGACCTCACCGACGCGGGTGAAGCCTATGCCGTCGTCCACGGCGCGGACGCCGTCGTGCATATCGCCGCCATCCCCGAGCCGACCGGGAACCCGCCGCACGTGGTGTTCCAGACCAACCTGATGGCCACGTTCAACGTCCTCGAAGCGGCGATCCGCTTCGGCGTGAAGCGCTTCGTCTACATCTCGAGCGAGACCGTGCCCGGGTTCTTCTTCCCCGAGCGCGATTTCCTGCCCGAGTACGCACCGGTCGACGAAGAGCACCCCATCCGCCCGCAGGACCCCTACGCCCTGTCCAAGCACTTCGGCGAGCAGCTCATGGACGCCGCGGTCGCCCGGTCGGACATCCGCTGCATCTCCATCCGGCCCAGCTGGGTCCAGTTCGAGGGCAACTACGAGCACAACCTCGGGCCGCAGATCCGCGACGCCTCGGTGCTGAGCCCCAACCTCTGGAGCTACGTCGACGTCTACGACCTGGCCGACGCCATCGTCCTTGCCACGGCCTCGGACCTGCCGGGGCACGAGGTCTTCTACATCGCATCGCCCGACAACGTGGGTGGCTACGACTTCGCCGAGATCCTCACGAGGTACTACGGCGACCGGATCGAACTGCGCGACCTCGACCGCACGGACGCGTCAGGTATCTCCAGCAGGAAGGCGCGGGCGATGCTCGGCTGGGCGCCGCACAGATCCTGGCGGGACTACCTCGACGCGGACGGCAAGGCCCTCCCCGGGTAGGCCACCGCCGCATGCTTACGGCCACCAGCTTCCGGTGGTCGCAAGCTTTAGGCGCCCGCGGTTCCGCTGGATCAGGTCCAGTAGAGGAGCCTGGCCGCCGGCAGGCGCCGCTCCAGCTCCTCCGTGAACCAGCCGCGCATCTCCGTCATGGTCTGCTTCGGGTACACGTATTTCACGCCGCCGAACTTGGACCGCTTCTGGCTCCGCAGGTCCTCGTCCATCTCGAGCCGGGTGCGCGGATACCAGCCGAGCAGCACCTCCTTGCTCGCGGGCGTGAAGCGGTGCGTGATGATCTCGGCGGTGAGGTCGAGGTCGTCGATGCCGGCGACGGCCGCGGCGACGTCGTCGAGCAGTGCCCCGTACTGCTCACGCCAGCCGGGGATGGGCATGATCGGGGCAATCGTCAGCCCCACCCGATAGCCGGCCTGCGCCACGGCCCGGAGAGCTGCGAGCCGTGCGGGCATGCGCGCGGTCCCGCCCTCGAAGCGGTTGGCGACCTCCGCGGCATTGACCGAGAAACGGATCCGCGTCCTGCGCCCATGGTCGAGGGTCACGAGCTCACCGACGTCGTCGAACTTGGTGGTGAAGCGCAGCTGCACGTCGGTGCCGAACTCTCCCGCCCCGACGCGGGAGATCGCGGCAGCGAGCGAACCGGTCACGCTCTCGATGCCGAGGGGGTCGGTGTAGCAGGACAGTTCGAACGTCGTCCCCTCGTCACCGCGCTCGAGGGTGCCGCGGGTGACGGACCCCCTGCCGGCATGGGTGCGGATCCCGTCCAGCACGTCGTCGAGATTGGCGTACGCGCGGGTCACCGGCGGGCCCTGCAGGGAGCCGGCGAGGTAGCAGTACTGGCAGTGCGCGGGGCACCCCTTGGCGAGGTCGATCCGCCAGTCGGCGCTCGGCGGGATGGGCTGCGGCTTGAGCGCGCTGGGAGGGGCCACGACCACGGCGAGCGTGTTCTTCGCCGACGCGTAGGTCTCGCGCTCGGTGGCACCTCGGAGGCCGGTCAGTGCGTTCCCGGACAGGAACCGGATGTCGTCCACCCCGGCGAGTTCGCATCGCCGGACGATCTCGGCCGTGTGCGGAAGATCGGCGGCGGCCCGCGTGATCAGCACGTGCTTGGGGATCCACAGCCGCGTGGGGGAGAGCGTGGTCAGGTCCAATTCCCGGGTTGTCATCACCCTGTACAACAACCGTCCGGACGGGTCTGTTCCGCTGGATCCCGGGGCCAGGGGGTTCCGCCGCGGAACCACGGGGGAGCACCGGCAGCGTGGCGTACGACGGCGTGGGGCTTCAGCTCCGGCGGGTGAGCACGGCGAAGGAGGACGCCCCGATGAGGAGGAGGGCTCCCATCAGCAGGGTCATCACCATCGGGGCCTCCGCCCCGAAGCCCATCGCGAGGGTAGCCGCACCGGCCAGGGGCAGCGACGCCAGCCCGACGTGGGCGAGCGACCGCGTCAGGATGCTGTCGTCGCGCTCGTCTCCGGTCTGCGTCCAGGCGCGCTCGAACGTCGAGGCCTGACGGGGCCTGCGGATCACCCGCCATGCCATCACCAGGGCGCCGGCACCACCGATGCCGAGCCCGACCATGAACCCCGGCACCATGTTCCCGGGAGCGTGCTCCTTCAGCAGGAGGACGGCGACCACCACGAGTCCGAGGACCAGCAGGAGGATGCCCGCCGCGATCGCGGTGCGCTTGGCGGATAGGTCAGCTCGCATGGAAGATCTCCTCTACTGCACGTCCGAAATGGCGGGCGATGGCGATGGCAAGGGGAAGCGAAGGATCGTACCGGCCGGTCTCTATCGAGTTGACGGTCTGGCGGGAGACCCCGAGGGCCTCGGCCAGCTCCCGCTGCGACACGCCGCCCTCGGTGCGGAGCGCGCGGATACTGTTCTGCATGCGGCCCCCACCTCCGATAATGTAAAGCATCCTTGTCCTGACAAGGATGCTTTACATGCGGAGTGCCTGTCAATCAGGAATGATCCCCCCTCCGGGTCCGGGACCTTCGGGTTCGGGCGTCCTGGCCAGAGGATGAACAGGCCCGAGCGGATGGGGCTTCTCCTGGCCCTCGTTCCATGGACGACAGTGTCGGGCACGGCAGGACGTGCCATCGGGTCTGGGCGTGTCTGAACGATCCGCTGTGTCGTGCGCCTTTGTACACAAGAAAGAACAGCTTTACGCCGAGGCTGGTGCCACGGCGAGGGATGGGCCAGTGCGCCCTCTGATCAGCCGACGATGCCCCAATTGACCACTGGAACAGAGGGTGCTCCGTCGAGGCTCGCGTCTGTATACACTTGTGTGCACAAAAGCATGGAGGCACGGATGTCAGCTGCACCCACGGAAATGCTCACCGAGAACACCGAGGTCGTCGTCGTCGGTGGAGGCAACGCCGGCTTCACCGCCGCCCATGCCGCCGCTGTGCGGGGCCGCGCCGTCATCCTCCTCGAGAAGGGCGAGCAGGACATGGCCGGCGGCAACAGCTTCTACACCGCAGGGGCCACGCGGATCGTCCATGATGGGCTCGACGATCTTCGGGACCTCGTCGAGGCCGGCGAGCGCCACGGGACGACGACCGTCCCGGCCTACAGTGCCGAGGAGTACGCGGCCGACCTTGCGAAGGTCACCGAGGGGCGCAATGACCCCGAGCTCACCAAGGTGCTCATCGCGGAGAGCCAGTCGACGCTGCGCTGGCTCCACGGTCTCGGGCTGAAGTACCGGCTGATGTACGAGCGGCAGGCCTACGAACGCCCGGACGGCAGCTACCTCTTCTGGGGTGGTCTGCATGTGGGGAACGTCGGAGGCGGAGAAGGCCTCATGGCGGACCACACGCGCGTCGCCGGCGAGCTCGGTATCGACGTGCGGTACGGGCAGCGGGCCACCAGCCTGGTCGTGGAGGACGGGCGCGTCGTGGGTGTCGTGGTCGAGGGCGCCGAGGGGGCCCGGACCGTCAGGGCCGAATCCGTCGTCCTGACCGCCGGCGGGTTCGAATCCGACCCCGCACGGCGACGGGAATACCTCGGTGAGGGATGGGAGAACGCGAAGGTCCGTGGGACGCCCTACAACACCGGTGACATGATCGACGCCGCCCTGCGGATCGGGGCCGACAGGGGCGGGGACTGGAACACCTGCCACAGCGTGCAGTGGGATGCCTTCACGGCCACGAACGAGAGCAACCGGGAACTGACGAACCGCCTCACCCGCCAGAGCTACCCTCTGGGCATCATCGTCAACACCGAGGGCAACCGGTTCCTGGACGAGGGTGCGGACTTCCGCAACTACACCTACGCCAAGTACGGCAAGGAGATCCTCAAGCAGCCCGGCTCCGTCGCCTACCAGATCTTCGACGCGAAGCTGAGGCCCATGCTGCGCACGGAGGAGTACGACATGCCCAGGATCTCGGTGGAGACGGCCGACACCATCGAGGAACTCGCGACGAAGATCGGTGTGGACCGGGACGCTCTCAGGCGCACCGTCGACAGCTACAACACCTCGATCGACCGCAGCGTCCCCTTCGATCCCACCGTCAAGGACGGCCGCAGGGCCGACACCACCCCGGTCAAGAGCAACTGGGCCTCGCCGCTGGAGACCGGGCCGTTCTACGCCTTCGGCGTCACCTGCGGCATCACTTTCACCTTCGGTGGCCTCAGGACGGATACCCACGGGCGGGTACTGGACACCGCGGGTGAGCACATCAGGGGCCTCTACGCCGCCGGCGAGATGCTCGGTGGCCTGTTCAGTACGAACTACCCCGGCGGAACGGGATTGGCAGCCGGGTGCGTGTTCGGCCGGAGGGCTGGGGACCTGGCGTAAAATTTGTGCACACTCAGCAACGAGATGTCGCTCACCAGCAGAAGGAACCCAGTGACGAACGCCGCTCTCTCCGCACGTGCTGACAGCGACGCGATCTTCGTCATCCTGCGCGACGAGATCCTCACCGGAGTCCACCAACCCGGGACCCCCATGCGCGAGGTGGCGCTGGCGGAGCGATTCGGCGTCTCCCGGACCCCCATCCGGGAGGCGCTGTCCCGCCTCCAGCAGGAACACCTCCTGAGGCGGGTGGACCGGGGCCTGCAGGTGCCGGAGATCGACCCCCAGCAGGTCATCCATGTCTACGACATGCGGATCCTCCTGGAACAGGAAGCCGCTGCCCAGGCAGCCACGGCACGGCAGTTCACGAACCTCATGCGGCTGGAGGCCCTCGTGGAACGGGACCGGTGCCTCGTCGAGCCGACCGACCAGACCCGCCGGACCACGAATCTCGAGTTCCACGCCGCCGTCTGGGCGAGCACCCACAATCCCGTCCTCCAGGATCTGCTCAAACGCCTCTCGACACACCTGATCCACGCGCCCAAGTCCACCCTCTCCGTGGGCGACCGGTGGGCGGAATCCCTCGACGAACACGAGCAGCTGGTCCAGGCCATCGAACGGCGGGACGAAGCCGGCGCCCGGGAGATCGCCGGCCGCCACATGAGGACCGCCCGCGAGATCCGCCTGCAACTGCTCCGCAAGTCGGCGCTGGAGCAACTGGCCGCCTCGCCCTGACCGGGCCGTCAGGGCATCGCTCCGGCTGACCGCCTGTCGTTCGGGCGGTCAGCCCGCGGCCCGGTCTGCTAGGAGCCGGCCTTCTCCTCGACGGCCTTCAGCACCGCGGCGTCGTCGATCTTCTGCCAGGGCGACGCGTCCGAGCCCTGCTCGGCGGCCTCGGGGCTGTCGCTCTGGGTCCACCATTTCGCCTCGTACACACGGCCGTCGACCAGGATCCTGTCGCCCCGCTCGTACACGGTCTTCGCATCCCACTCCGGGTACAGCCCCGCCGGTGCGGTGACCGCGGGGACGGGCCGCTCGTCCGGGAGTACCGGCCCGAGCAGCGTCCACGGGGTCTCCTCCGCCTGCAGCACGGGATCGTCGGGCAGGTCGCCCTGCGTCCAGTACTTCGCCGTGTACACGTTGCCGTGCCAAACCACGCGGTCGTCCTCGCGGTACGTGCCGACGTCGGACCAGATGGGGTAGGGGCTCGTCTCCGGGTCGTCCTCGACGAGTGCCTCGGGCGTCTCCTCGACCGCCGGCTCCTCGGCGAGCGTCGCGGCCCGGCCCTCGAAGCCGTCGCCGAGGAGGGGTGCGAACTGGAGCCCCTCCTGGTCGATGCCGCTGCAGGCGTCGGACACCACCGTGACGTCGGCGTAGTTCTCGCTGCACGTGCCGTCGCGGTTCAGGGACCACATGGAGATGCGGCCCACACCGCGCTCGGCGGCGAAGGCGTTGAACGCCTTGGCGTCGTCGAGCGTGAAGACCTCGCCCTTGACGTCGTTCTGCCCGATCATCGGCGTCAGCCCGATCTTCCGCCAGGCGGCCTGCGGCCCGATCTCTATGCCTGCCCGCTCGTAGAGCACCTGCAGCTGGCGGTGCGTGGCATCGGCGGCGTTCTGCGACGCGGCCAGCATGCTCGTGCCCTCGGGCCTGCTGCCCCCGTAGTCCATGGTCATGACGTTCACGCCGGCGAGGTCCACGCCCGCGTCGAGGAACTGCGCGACGGCGGCGGTCCCCTCGGCGGTCAGCCCGGTCGGCGCGACGGGCAGGGTCAGCCACACGTTGAGCGGCGTGTCCGAGTCCGCCCGCTCGGCCTGCAGGGCGGCGAGGGCCTCCGCGCGGCGCTCCCCGGCTGCCGTGTCGGCGAGGTTCTCGCCCTCGATGTCGAGGTCCACGGTGGAGAGCCTGTACCGGTCGACGACCTCCGCGTATGCGTCCTTCAGGTCCTCCGGGTCGGTGCAGGCGGTGGCGAGCTCGTCGTTGAGGAGGCCGCCGAAGGACACGATGACCTCGCCGCCGTCCTGCACCAGCCGTGCGACGCGCCGGTCGAGGTCCAGTGCGGCCTCCGCCTCGTCCAGCCCGTAGAAGGTGCCCCAGGACGGGGCGCACGGCTCGGACTTCGACGCGACGATGAAGGACAGCACCACGCTGCCGCCGGTCGTGGCCGCCGGGTCCTCGAACTCGTAGGACGGTGTCGCTGTGACATCCACGTAGCCCGCGAAGAACGCCCCCGTGCTCTCGGCCACCCGGGCGTCCTCCCAGCGGTTGAAGCCGGTCACGCCGCCCACGGCGAGACCGCCGACCACGACGGACAGGAGCGCGAGGCGAAGGACAGAGAGTTTCCGGCCGGGAAAGCGTGCAGACACATGGACCCCAGGAGAACAGCCTCGAACGAGGCGGGAGGGCGCACCACAGGTGCGCGAGACGCTTGAAGCGTAAAGGATATTTCCGTCGTCGTCACTGTTCTGCCTAACGCTGACGGGCAACGGGCCGATGGTGGAGAGTGACGCTGCGTATCGCGGGGGCGACTCCGTGCGTTGCCCCTTCCGTCCCCTGCCGAGGTAACCATGTCCAGATCCAGCGATGCCACCGAGTCCGCGCCTTCATCGGAAGCGCGCGCCGACGGTGAACCGTCCGGGGCCGGCGCAGCGGCGCTGCCGTCATCGGCCGTCGCCTCCGCCGCCGTCCTCGAGCAGGCAGCCGCCGCAGCTCCCGGGGCCGCGCCGGCACGACGCCGCCAGTGGGGCGCCGAACGGCGCTCGGAGCCGCTGTCGATCGTGCACCCGACGCCGTCGTCGCGGAAGATCGCCCTCGGACGCATCGGGATCGTCGTCACGGTGCTGGCCTGGCTCACGTACATCGTCACGACCATCCTGCGGCAGTTCGCCAACAACCCCGACGTCGGCTTCCGGTTCCAGGCGGAGGCGACGTCGTACCTGATCGTCGTCACGTTCCTGACGTTCTCGGCACTCATGTACCTGCTGGCACGACAGGGCGCGCTGTACCGGTTCCGGGATCACCGGCGCGTGCCCCGCGGCGAACTGGACCGCCACTTCGCGCACCACGAGGAGGGCATCACCGTGCTGGTGCCGTCCTACGCGGAGGAGCCCGCCGTCGTCCGCGCCACCCTGTGGTCCGCGGCGCTGCAGGAGTTCCCGAACATCCGCGTGGTGCTCCTCCTCGACGATCCCCCGCACCCCAAGGACCCCGTGATCCGGCAGCGGCTGGACGCCACGCGGGCGCTGTCCTTCGAGATCGAGTCCGCGCTCCTCGAACCCTCCACCCGTGCGACCGCGGCCCTGGCGGCGTTCGAGGCGACGCTCGCCGGGCGCGACGCCGACGCCCCGCCGTCGCACGACCACCTGCCCCCGCTCATCGCGGCATACGAGGCGGCCGCCGTCTGGCTCGAGGACATGGCCGACAGCGAGTCGGTGGAGGACCACGTGGACGAGTTCTTCGTGGACCTCGTCCTCATGGGCCTCGCCCGCGAACTCCGCCTGACCATGTACGCGCTCGACGCCGCCCTGGTGCAGGGGCAGTGCCCGGAGCCGGACCGTATCCGCGAGCTGTACGTGCGCCTCGTACGGATCTTCAACACGCGGCTCGAGACGTTCGAGCGGAAGGCCTACGCGTCCCTCTCGCACGAGGCGAACAAGGCCATGAACCTCAACGCCTACATCTCGCTCATGGGCCAACGCTGGCGGAAGGAGCAGGTGGCCACGGGCACGGTGCTGCGCCCGCTCGCGGACGGCGAGGGGGCGGAGGACGACGACGTCCTGGACGTCCAGGACTCCACCTACCTGCTCACGCTCGACGCCGACTCCCTGCTGCTGCGCGACTACTGCCTGCGGCTCGTGTACCTGCTCGAATCACCCGGCAACGAGCGGATCGCGGTCACGCAGACCCCGTACTCGTCCTTCCGCGGAGCGCCGACGCGCATCGAGCGGGTGGCGGGCGCGACGACGGACATCCAGCACATCCTGCATCAGGGCATGTCCTACTACGGGTCCACCTTCTGGGTGGGTGCCAACGCCGTCATCCGCAAGCGCGCGGTGGAGGACATCGTCGAGGTCGAGAACGTGGGCGGCTTCGAGATCAAGACCTACATCCAGGACCGCACCGTCATCGAGGACACCGAGTCCAGCGTGGACCTCGGCACCCACGGGTGGACGCTGATGAACTACCCCGAGCGCCTCAGCTACAGCGCCACCCCGCCGGACTTCGGGTCCCTCGTGGTCCAGCGCCGGCGCTGGGCCAACGGCGGGCTGCTGATCCTGCCGAAGCTGTGGAACCAGCTGCGACGACGCCGGCACCTCCGCGAGCAGGTCCTCGTCCGTGAGGTGCTGCTGCGGGTCAACTACATGGCGTCGATCGCGTGGGCGAGCTTCGGGCTGCTGTTCCTCCTCGCCTACCCCTACGACAGCAGGCTCCTGAGCCCCGTCGTGTTCCTCGCCGCCGCCCCGTACTTCCTCGCCATGGGCAGCGACCTCCGCGACTGCGGGCACCGCTTCTCGGACATCTTCCGGATCTACGGCTTCAACCTCGTGCTGCTGCCGGTCAACCTCGCCGGTGTGCTGAAGTCCATCCAGCAGGCGTTCACGGGGGAGAAGATCCCGTTCGTGCGGACGCCCAAGGTCAAGGACCGCACCGCGGCGCCGGGCCTCTACGTGGTGATCCCGTACCTCATCGTGGCGTTCTCGCTGCTCACGCTCGCCCGCGACGTCCTGGAGCAGAACTGGGGCAACGCCGTCTTCGCCGGGCTGAACGCCGTCCTGGCGGCCGGCGCCATCCGCGCGTACATCGGGATCAAGAACTCCCTCGTGGACATGTGGCTCGGCGTCCTGAACTGGCTGTACGTGGCGCCGCGGACCAGGAAGGTCGAGGAGTCGAAGGTGATCCCGAAGACCGCGGCCGAGGCGGACTGGGCGTCCATCCTCTACCACGGCGACCGCCGCCTGAACCGGGACCTGCGCTCGGACACCGACCGCCGCCGTCGGGCCGGGGTGCGGTAGGCCGATCACCGCGCGACCGGCGCGCGCGCCGTCAGCCGCCCACCGGCTGCGGTACGGACTGAGGGAGCACCAGGGCGCCGTCGATACGGCGCGGGATGGTCGAGAAGCCGTCGCGGAGCTCCTCCGGCAGGGCGGACTGCGGCGCATTCTGCCAGGCCAGGGGCCGGAGGAACCGCCGTACGGCCGTGACGCCGACCGAGGTGTGCTGGGAGTTCGTCGAGGGCCACGGGCCGCCGTGGTGCTGGGCCCAGGTCACCCGGACGCCCGTCGGATAGCTGTTGAAGACGATCCGGCCGGCACTCGCCTCCAGGATCGGCGCGAGCCGGGTGATGATGGGCCCTTCGTCGTCCTTGGCGTGCACGGTCGCGGTCAGTGACCGGGGGACCTGGCCGAATGCATCACGGACCTCGTCGACCGTGGAATAGCGGGCGACGACGATCAGCGGGCCGAAGCACTCCTCTGCCAGCTCCCCGGTCAGGGAGGACGCCGTGGTCTCGAGCAGCGTCGGGGCGACCGTGAACCCCTGGGACGGGTCCTCACCGGGCGTGTCCTGTTCGTGCTCCGAACGTCCGGACCCGCCGGCGATCTCGACGGCTCCGGCACCGACCAGACGCTCCGAGATGACACCGAAGGAGTTACGGATGCGGTCGTTCAACAGCACCTGCGGGCGGGCTTCCTGCGTGAGCGCCTTCAGGGACTCCACCAGTGCCTGGCCGGACGCGCTGTCCGGGATGAACGCGATGCCCGGTTTCGTGCAGAGCTGGCCGGCGGAGCCGGTGAAGGAGGCGAACAGGCCGGAGGCGATGGCTTCTCCGCGGGCACGGGCTGCGCCCTCGGTCACGATGATCGGATTGACGCTCGAGAGTTCCCCGAAGAACGGGATGGGATCCGGTCTCGTGTTGATGGCACGCTGCAGGGACTCCGCGGCGAAGAGCGAGCCGGTGAAACTGGCCGCCCGGATCGCCGGATGCACGACGAGCGCGAGCCCGGCCTCCTGGCCGAAGACGGCGTCGAAGGTGCCGTCGGGGGCGTCGACGGCGCGCGCGGCCTCCTGCAGCACCTCGAGCGAGAGCTGCGAGGTCAGCAGGTGGGATCCGTGCGCCTTGATCACCACCGAGGAACCGGCGGCGATGGCGGAAGCGGTGTCGCCGCCCAGTACCGAGAACGCGAACGGGAAGTTGCTCGAGCCGAACACGGCGACTGCCCCGACCGACACGAGCATGCGCCGCACGTCCGGGGCGGGACCCAGGGGAGTCTCGGCGGCATGGTCGATCATCGCTTCGACGTAGCTGCCCTCCCGGACCGCCTCGGCGAACAGCTGGAACTGGAACGCGGAGCGACTGACCTCGCTGTTGAGGCGGACCGTGCCGAGCCCGGTTTCGGCGTCGGCGATCGCGACGAGGCGTCCCCGGGCGTTCTCGACGGATGCAGCCATCGCCTCCAGCAGTGTCGCCCGGAATTCGCGGCCGCGACGCTGGAGTTCTGCCGCCGCTGCTGCGGCGCGTCGTGCCGCAGCGTCGACTCCTTCGGCCGTGGTCGGTTCGAGCGTGGTGGCAGCACTGACACCGGTGCGGGGGTTGGTGGTCGTCAACATGGCGTGTCCTTTTGCAGGTCGGAAGCGATGCGGGAGGGGGGGGTGGCGTCAGGCGCTTTCGCGCGCGACGACCGAGAAGCCGAGGTCGATCTTCGACGTCGCCACAGGCTGGTCCGTCATCCGGGCGAGCAGCAACCGGCCGGCGGTGGTGCCGATCTCGCGGTTGGGTACGGAAACGGTCGTGAGGGTGGGCATCAGGTGCCGGGCGATCTCGAAGTCGCCGAACCCGGTGACGGCGATGTCCTGGGGAACATCGATGCCCCGCCGTGCGCACTCCAGGAGTGCCCCGGCCGCGAACACGTCGCTCGCGAACATCAGCAGGTCGGTTTCGGGGTGCGTGCCCAGTGTCTGGTCGAGCAGCAGGCGGCCGGTCTCGAAGTCGACTTTCGCCGTCCCCGAATCGACGACCCGTATCGGCTCCCCCGGGTACAGTTCACGCACCGCGTCCTCGAAGCTCACACGCCGGGCGACGGCGCGGAAGTCACCGCTCTGGAACGAGCCGGCGAACGTGGGGTGGGCGTATCCCCGCGCGGCGGCGAACTCCACGAGGGAGCGGAGGGCGTCGCTGTTCGAGAATCCAACGAGGCCGTCGATGGGATTGTCGGTCAGGTCCCATGCCTCGACGACCGGGACCTGCGCCTCGCGGAGGAGCGTCTCCGTGAGCCGCGAGTGGTGCGTTCCGACGATGAAGATCCCGTCGGGACGGCGGCCCAGGAAGGCCCTGACGAGTTCCTCCTCGTGGGCGGGCCGGTAGTCGGTGGAGCCGATGAACAACTGGTAGCCGGCAGGGGCGAGGATTTCGTCGAGGCCGTGCAGCGCGTCCGCGAACACCGAGGCCGAGATGGCCGGGATGATGGCGGCGACGGTCATGCTGCGATTGGAGGCCAGATTGCTTGCCGCGAGGTTGGGGACGTAGCCGGTGGCCTCGATGGACCGCCGGACCCGCTGCAGCGTGAACTCCGACACCAGCTCCGGTGAGCGGATCGAGCGTGACACGGTCTGCGGCGACACCCCGGCGTGCTGCGCGACATCCGTGAGTGTCACGGTGTTGGTCGAGCGCCGGGTCTGGCGGGGTCCGATCGGTGTGCCGGTACCGCCGTCGGCCTCACCGTCCCCGGCCTCGGTCCGCGGATCGACCGGCACGACGGCGCCTCCGCGGCTCACAGCAGGTTCCGGCTCGCGAGGTTCCGCATCAGGGAGCCGATCCCGAACTCCCACGGCTCGCACCTCTCGCTTTCCTCGACGTAATTGACCAGACTACCCAGTTCGCGGGAGGAGATCCTAACAACATCGCCCCGCTTGTGCGTGAACCCGCGGTCCTCGACATCGCGGTCCACGATGGGCGCGAACATCGTGCCCAGCATCAGCACGGCGCCGTCGGGATACTGGTGCTGGGGCCCCGTGAGCTGCGCGACGAGATCGACGGGATCACGACTGATCTGGGCCATCTCGGAGGTCGCCTCGAGGTGGAAGCCGTCGCGACCGTCGATCTCCAGGCTCACCCGCATCCGCCGGACGGCGTCCAGATCGAAGGTGTCGTCGAACAATCGGATGAAGGGCCCCAGCGCACAGGACGCATTGTTGTCCTTCGCCTTGGGCAGCAGGAGCGCCGACCGTCCCTCCACATCCCGGAGGTTGACGTCGTTGCCGAGCGTGGTGCCCGCGATGCGCCCCGTCGAGCTGACGATGAGTGCGACCTCGGGTTCGGGGTTGTTCCACAGGGAGGTGGAGAGCACCCCGACCTGCGCAGCCGTGCCGACGGCCGACAGGGTAGGGCCCTTGGTGAAGATCTCCGCATCGGGTCCGATGCCCACCTCGAGGTACTGGCTCCAGAGGCCCTCGTTCACGAGGTAGTTCTTGAGGGCGACTGCGTCCGGGGACCCGGGACGCACGTTGTGGAGGTCCGTACCGATCTCGGCGAGGATGCTCTCGCGCATCCGGGCGGCTGCCTCGATGTCCCCCCGCACGCGCTCCTCTATGACCCGTTCGATCATCGACACCGCGAAGGTGACACCGGCCGCCCGGAGGGTCTGCAGATCGACGGGGGCGAGGAGCCGGGGGGCCGGGGTGTCCTGCAGGCCGGGAAGGGTGTTGGTGTAGATGTCGGTGAAGGCTCCGAGCCTTGTTCCTGCGCCGGCCCGGGCGGCGGAGGCCGGGTCCGGGTGCTCGCAGAGTTCGCTCACGGTCGGGAAGGTGGCGCTCAGATCGAAGACGCCGTCCTCGTGGATGAGCACCGGAGAGGGCCCTCCGGCGGCCGGGTCCCAGACACGTCCGATGAGCGTTCCAGCATAGCCGTCGGCCGGGAGGGCCTGGGCTCCGTCGCCGAGCAGGGCTGGGGCGGGTGCTGGTGCGAGGGTGGAGGCGGTGTGGGAGAGGCTCATGTGATGTCCATTGTTCGATGCTGGAAGGGGGTGCGTCGGGCGGGTCAGCGCCGCCCGAAGATGCCTTGCCGTTTCTCGGCGAAGGCCGTCCGGCCCTCGGTTGCGTCCTCGGTGGCGAAGGCGACCGTCTGGAGGTCCCGTTCGTAGGCCATCGCCTGGTCCTGCGGCATGTTGAACGCCGCGCTGAGGGTTGCCTTGGCCATCTCCGCGGCGATCGGCGGACGAGAGGCGATGGTGGCCGCGAGCTCGGCGGCCCGGCGCAGCAGCGCATCGGGTTCGACCACCTCGGACACGAGTCCCCACGCGAGCGCCTGCTGGGCACTGATCGCATCGCCCGTCATCAGCATCAGGGCCGTGTTGCTCGCGCCGATGGAGTGCGCCAACAGTGTGCTCACGCCGCCGCCGCCGATCCAGCCGAGCTTGATCTCCGGGGCAGCGAAGGACGCCGTGGCGGAGGCGATCCGGATGTCGCAGGCTAGCGCCGTCTCCAGTCCGCCGCCGAAGGCGTAGCCGTTGACCGCTGCGATCACGGGCTTCCGCAGGAGGCGAAGCGCATCGCAGTAGTCCGCCCGGTTACGGAAATCCCACGGAGTGGCGTACTTGTCGAGTTGCCGGATGTCCGATCCGGTGCAGAAGGAGCGCTCGCCGACTCCGGTGAGGACGACGGCGCGGACCTCGTCGCTGGTGTTGGCCCATTCAGCGGCCATCACGAGGGCGTCGGACATGCCCTGCGTCACGGAGTTCAGCTTGTGGGGGCGGTTGAGCGTGATCGTCGCGACGAATCCGGAGTGGTCGACGACGATCTCCTCCGTGTCCAGCTCGAGGGGGGACAGCATGGTCAGATCCTTTCCGTTGTCAGGGGGCGGGCGCGGGAGAATTCAGCACGCAACCGGGTGAGGCCGCTTTCGACGCTCTCCTGCCCGGCGACGACGGCGCGCACGATGGCCGACGCGCTCGTCTGGAAGGCGATGTAACCGGGGAAGCGCGGCCGCACCCAGGAATCCTCGATGGTGGCGAGAGTGGACCGGTAGAAGCCGGCCGACGCCCGGTTGACCTCGTCGTCCAGCCAGGCGCTGCGGGTGGACGGCTGGCCGTCATGCTGCGGGATGAAGCGGCGCTGCGCCTCGGGCGACATCAGCCAGTCGATGTGGTCGATGAGGGCGGGCGTGACGTCCGCGCGGGAGCTGACCGCGAGCCCCGTCCCCCCGAGCGTCGACCCGCGGCGCCCTCCGGGCACGACGGACGGTGCATCCGTGAAACGGAGCGTCGGCGAGGAATAGTTCACATACCCGTACACGAGCGGACAGTAGGCGATCTCGTCGGTGTCCGTCATGCGCTGGAGCAGGGCGATGGGGTTCAGCCCGGCGGCGGCGGCGGGAGCGCGCGAACCGATCACCCGCAGTCGCTCGAGGACACTGTGGCCGACGTCGTCCGGGACGAACCCGGGAAGGCCGGGGCCGTCGCCGTCGGATCCGCCCGCCGGGGCATCGTAGGCGGCGCAGAGGGACGCGAAGGTGAGGAACGCATGCGGGCCGGCCAGCGACAACGCCACCGGCACACGCTCCGAAAGGAGCTCGACGTCGTCCCAGGTGGCCGGTGGTGACGGTACCAGGGCGGGCTTGCGCACCGCGACCTGGGTGGCGGCATCGAGCGGGAGGGCCCACTGGAGCCCGTCGAGGGAATACGACGCGAAGGACGGTCCGACCGATTGGGCGGACCACCGGTCGATGCGTTCGGTGCCCACCACAGCGTCGAGGGGGATGAGCGACCGGTGCTCGAGCGCTTCGCCGAGGTGGGGATGGTCGAGGACGATCAGGTCGTAGTTCCGGGCGAGATCGTCGATGGGATGCGACTCGAAGTCCTCGAGGGAGTGCGCGGACCAGGTCAGGCGGAGGCCGGTGTCACTCCCCTGCGCCGTGCCGGCGGCGGCCACGAGCGCATTCCTCCCCCGGGGGTGGTCCCACGTGATGCCCCGGTAGGAGGTCATGCCGATGTCCGTTCCGGCGCTGCGCTGATGGGCGCCTCGTCGGCCACGACACCGGCCTCGAGCAGCTCCTCGGCCCGCGTGCCCGCGATGCCCAGCTCGGTGAGGATCTCGCGCGTGTGTTCGCCGGCCAGCGGTGCACCCCGGTGGATCCGCGGGGGAGTGGCGGACAGGCGGTACGGGAAGCCCGGCGTCTTCACGAGCCCTTCCGTCGGGTGGTCGTACTCGATGAACGTGCCGTTGTGGGCGATCTGCTCGTCGTCGACGAGGTCCTGGTAGTCGTAGACCGGGCCGGCCCAGATACCGGCGGCGCCGAGGAGTTCGAGCCATTCCCCGCTGGTGCGGGTGATGAGGCGTTCGGCGGTCTTCCTGAAGATCTCGTCACGACTGGTCCAGCTGTCGGTCTCGGAATCCATGCCGAGGAAGGATGGCTCACCGATGACGTCCCCGAGGACATGGAGGTCGGGCATCGCCAGGGCGATGAAGCCGTCCGCGGTCGAGAAGGTGCCGTACGGTGCACGGATGTAGACGTGCGCATGAGGCTCCGTGCCCCGCGTCTGGGCGACCTTGCCGACGGTGAACACCGACAGCTCCTGCATCTGCAGGGTGGTGATGGCGTCGAGCATGTTGACCGAGACGAGCTGGCCCTCGCCGGTGCGCTCGCGGTGGAACAGCGCGGCGAGGACCCCCTCGAACGCGGTCGAGGCCGTCACGGCGTCGACGAGGTACTGGCCCGCTGCTGCCGGGGGCTCTCCGTGGCTGCCCGAGGAGAGCATCGCACCGCTCATCGCCTGGAGCAGCAGATCCTGCCCGGGACGGTTGCGGTACGGCCCGTCCTCCCCGTAGCCGGAGATCGAGACGTAGATGATCCCCGGGTTGATGGCCCTGATCGTCTCGTAGTCGACGCCGAGCCTGGTGGCGACGCCGGGGCGGTAGTTCTGGAGGAACACGTCGGCGGTCTTCACGAGGTCGTAGGTGATCTCCCTGCCCTCGGCCGACTTGAGGTCGACGGCGATGGAACGCTTGTTCCGGTTGAGCGACAGGAAGGACACGTTGATGCGGTTGCCCGTCGCCCCGCCTGCCGCAGCGTGGCGCTGCCACTCTCCAGCAGTCGGCTCGACCTTGATCACGTCGGCGCCGAGGTCGCCGAGGCGTTGTGCGGCGAACGGCCCCGCCATCGCGATCGAGCAGTCGAGCACCCGGATGCCCGAGAGTACTTCGGGGGCTTCCTTGGCGGTTGGGTTCCTCATGATGGTTCCTCGTTCTCCTCAGCTCAGCATCCGTCGGCGGACGGGACGTGGCATGGCGTGTGTGGGTGGTGTGATGCGCCGGCCGGGATCCGGCCCTACTCGGGCTGGTCCCCGGCCGCCCGGATGGAACGGCGCACCGTGTCGGTGGCCTCCGTGCCCTCGAGGACGCGGATGGTGGTGCGGTACTCGCGCGTATCACCGTGCTCGAGCCAGATCATGGAACCGTCGTCCCGGGCTGCGGCGTCCCCTGCCACATGGTGCGTCGAGGGCTCGAGGCCGATGGCGTACTGCCCGCTCCGCAGGTTCTGCCACTCGAAGAAGTGCGGCATGCCCGCTGCGTCCCAGGACACCTCGACGCCGAGACGGCTGTCGGCGGAGAGCAGCGCGACCCGGTGGCGGCCTTCCGCGTCCGCCACGAGCTCGTGCTCGAAGACCTGTTCGATGAAGCCCTTCTGCGGCTGCGGCAGCTTCCGGTAGGAGACCCCCTGGGCAGCGACGGAGTCGGACGCCCACAGGGTGGAATCGATGGAGGCGACGAACTCGGTGCCCTCGTCGACCAGCGGCCAGCCGAAGTTCAGGTGGTAGAGGAACATGTGCGGTGTCCGCTCGAAGCCGAGATTGTCCACCACGTCGTGCAGGCGGATCTCCCGGCCGTCGAAGTCCAGCTCGATGCTGCGTGTCAGGCGCAGGTGCTCACCGAACGAGGTGGCCTGGACGACTTCGCCGACGACCCTCAGGACGGAGGACCCGTCCCCGTCGACGATCTCGCGCGCCTCGAGCAGGCGGGCCGGGATGGCGGTGAGGCGGCCGTGCAGACCATGGGACACCGACTGCTTCGGCGGATAGGCATAGCCCGTCGCCTCCACCTCACCCCCGAAGAGGGTATGGTCCAGGCCTCCGCTCACCAGCAGCCCGTCGAGCGCCCGGAGCCAGGAGAGGCCCCCCTCGTCGTTGTGCTCGTGGAGGCCGGGGTGCCGGAAGCCGTTGCCGGAGCGCCAGCCGAGGGGCATTCCGCGGTACCTGACCGAGCCCAGGTCGAACGCGCGGTCCACCAGCACCTCGACCTCGAGGCCCGCAGCGGTGCGCAGGTCGATGGCCCGCACCCCGCGTTCGAGTCCGTTGTCCAGCACGACCTGGCGGATGCCCGCCACGGCCGAGAGGTCGCCTGTGCGTGTCGCGAGCTCTGCACGCGTCAGTTCCGAACCGAAGATCTTCATCGGGGCATCCTCATTCCATGATCCATCCGCCGTCGACATTGATGGTCTGCCCCGTCACGAACGATGCGTCAGGGCCGACCAGGAAGGAGATCACCGCGGCGAGTTCGGCGTCCGTGCCGCGGCGCTTGAGCGCCTGGTGCGCGAGGACGTGCGCGCCGTATTCCGCCGCATCGCCCTGGATCGCCTCCGCTTTCGTGGGGAAGGCGCCGGGCGAGACGGCGTTCACGCGGACACCGGACTCGCCCAGTTCCCTCGCCAGGGCGCGGGTCAGCGACACGGCTGCACCTTTCGTGGACACGTAACTGGCGAGGTTCGACCAGCCACCGTGCCACGTGATCGATCCGACGTTGACGATCGCACCCGAGCGGCGTGCCACCATGCCCCGGGCGGCCACCTGCGCCGCGTAGAAGTAGGCGCGCTGGTTGACCGCCACCACGTCGTCGTACTCGGACAGCGGGATGTCGAGAAACGGCGTGCTGGGGTAGATCGCGGCGTTGTTGACGAGGGCTTCGATCGGGCCGAACTCCTCGTTCGTCGAGGTGATGGCGATCTCGATCGCATCAGCCTCCCGGAGGTCGACGTCGAGGATGCGCGTCGGTACCGACAGCGCCTCGAGCTGGGCGGCGGTCTCCTCCAGTTCTGCGCCCTTGCGTCCGAGGACCCCGAGGGCGAAGCCGTCCGCCCCCAGCCGGAGCGCCGTGGCGCGACCCAACGCTCCTCCGGCACCCGTGACCACCGCAACCCGTTGGTGCAGCACGCCGTCTCCCGCCATGGTCAGATCCCGTATTTCTTCAGGGTCTCCACGATGAACTGCTTCGCGCGGGGTACGTCGGACTCGTCCAGGTGCTCGATGATGAGCGGCACGTTCGGATTGCGCTCGGCGAGCCGCTGGAGATAGAGGTCGTAGTTCAGGGAGCCGAGGCCTGCCGCCGGCAGCTCGATGTCTCCCACCCCACGGAAGGTGTGCGAGGCAAGCGCGTTCTCGTCGCCGATGTCCGCGTGCTTCTCGCTCTTGTCCTCGCCGGAACGCTTGACGTCCTTCGCATGGGCGACCCGCACCCGGTCACCCAGGGTGTCGAACACCTCGTTCAGCACCACGTCCATGTCGTCGATGTTGTTGCCGTCGAAGTAGTTCGTCGGGTCCATGAGGAGCTCGAGGCCGGGTGTGCGGATGTCGTTGAAGACACGGACCGTCTCGCGGACGGAGCCGATGACGTTGTTCACGTAGGTCTCCAGGAGGAAGGTGGCTCCGTGGTCGTAGGCGGTCTGCGCAAGCTCCGTCAGGACGCTGCGCACCTGCTCGTAGCCCTCCTCGGTGCGGTTGTGCGGGTGGTGGTCCCATTCGCTGTCCGGGTTGAAGGTGCCGGATTCACTGATGACGTAGGGGGTGCCGAAGGAGCGTGCGTTCCGGAGGATCTCCTTCAGGTACTCGACGTTCGCCTTCCGGTGCTCCGGGTCGGGGTGGACGATGTTCGTGTAGCCGGAGATCGCGCAGATCGGCAGGTCGTTGTCGCGGAACGTGTCGCTGACCCGCTTCGCCTTCTCCTTGGTGATCTGGCCGGCGGAGAGGTCCAGGTCCTTGAAGTGCAGGTCGAGCTGCACGGTGTTGAAGCCGAGGTCGCGGATGGTCTTCGCTGTGGTGTCGAGCTCGTAGGGGAAGTACCCGCTGAAAATACCTACCTGGATCATGGCGTCATTGCTCCTTGTGATCGAAATGGAAGTGGAACCGGAAAGGGGAACTGGAAAGGGGACTGGACGATCGGCGGGAGGAACGGCGAAAGGGGTCGCTGCGATTCCTCCCGGTGGTCAGAGATCGAACTCGCTGAGGAGGACGGGCCGGCGCTCGGCGATCGACCGGTAGCCCGCTTCGATCAGGGCCATGGTCCTGACGTTGTCGGCGACCGAGAGCTCGGGCGGCGTGGCCGTGTGCACCGCGTACTGCACCTGCTCCATGACACCGATGAAGGCGTGGGGGAACCAGTGGGTGTCCCAGGTCGGGGTCACCCACTGTCCGCCGGTCGTCAGGGCGGACGCGTAGGTGAGCGTCGAGGGCTTCCCTGTCGGCCAGCCGATGGTGCCCTGGGCGACGCCACGCGTCCCCTCGACCCGCCATTTGATGTAGATGTCTGAGTCGAAGCCTCTTCCCGGGGCCCGCTCCAGACGTCCTCCATCGATACGGCGAGTACGTTGTGCGGGAACCGCAGCGTGGACACCACGATGCCGTCCTCGTGGTCGAACGCGGTGCGGGGGTCCTCGCGGGCGACGGTCATGATCTCGGTGGGCTCCCCGAACAGGAAGCGCAGGGCGTCCAGGTGGTGCACGCTCATGTTCGCGAGGGTCAGGCGGTCGTAACCCTCGAGGAAACCCTGCCAGTGCGGGATGGCCCGCATCTCGATGGTGGCAAGGACCGGAGCGCCGAGGTCACCTCGATCGAGGAGCTGGCGGAGCACCCGGATGGACTGGTCGTAGCGCATGTTCTGGTTGACCGAGAGGATCTTCCCGGCAGCGGCCGCCTCGTCACGGAGGGCGATCGCCTCACCGAGCTCGAGTGCCAGGGGCTTCTGGGCGAGGATCGCCCGGATGTGCGGGGCCTCGAGGGCCCGCCGGATCAGGGCGGGCTGGAGGTCGGGTGGGTAGGCGATGTCGAGGACCTGCACGGACCCGTCGTCGATCAGGTCCTCCGGAGTGGCGTGCACCGTAGCGATGCCGTACTGCTCCGCGACGGCCCGTGCCTTCGCCTCGGTGCGCGAGGCGATGGCGACGACGGGGAAGCCGGCCTGGCGGTAGGCCTCGAGGTGCACATCCGCCATGATCATGCCGGCACCGATGCAGCCGATCCGATAATCGCGGCAACGGATCTCGACATCGGGGAACAACTCGGACTGCTCTGCCGCCATGGTTGTGCTGCTCATGCGAACTCCAATCGCGTCATTGCGATGACTTGTCTCAGTCCTGGCATGGTGCGGAAGCTGGTTTTCCTCACCCTACCAAAACTTTATGATAGCGCTACTGGCAGCGCTATCATCTGTACGGTAATGTCCCTCAATACATCCGTCAACCAGCATTCCCCGACCTGCATCCCTTGCACTCCGGGAAGGGTGTTGACACTGTGAACGGCCGGATTTCAAAGGAGAAATCATGAGTAGATTCCAGCGTCCCTCACTGCCCGGCGCCGTCGTCATGGGCGCGGCAGCCTCCCTCGTCGTCCTGCTCGCAGGGTGCGCGAGTGCACCTGCCAACTCCAGTGATGCCCCCGCAGGAGGCGGGGACGAGAAATTCGTCATCGGTTTCGAACAGCCCCTGGGCGGGCAGGCCTGGCGGGAGATGGGGCTGGCGTCGCTCCAGGCCCTCGCGAATTCCCCCGAGTACAAGGACAAGGTGGAGCTCAAGATCGTCCGCACCAACGACAATGACGCCGCGCAGCAGAACGCGGCGATGCAGAACCTCATCGCCGACGGGGTGGACCTGATCCTCTTCGACCCCGCGTCCTCGAGCGGTGCGGACGCAGCCATCACCCAGGCCTCGACCCAGGGGATCCCGGTGATCGCCAACGGCGGCCCGTACGACAGCGAGGACGTGTACGTCGTCTCCACCGACTGGGCCACTGCCGGCTCCACAGGAGCGGAGTGGCTCCTGGAGAACCTCGGCGAGAACAAGAACGTGGCGGTGCTCGAAGGCCTTGCGGGCGTCCCCCTGAACGAGGGCTCGATGCCGGGCGTCACCGAGACCCTCGAGAAGGGTGGAGCAACCATCGTCGCCCAGGACACCAACGGCTGGAACGAGGCCACCGCGCAGGAGGCCATGTCGAACATCCTCCGGTCCAACCCGGATGTCGGCGGTGTCTACTCCTTCCTGACCGGCGGTCAGGGTGTGCCCGAAGCCTTCGCCTCGGCGGGCCTGCCATTCGTCCCCGTGGTCGGCGGTTCCGGTTACAACGGGGAGGCCTGCGCGCTCGTCAAGTACGACGGCGAAGGACTCACCGGAGACATGGTCTTCGGCCAGCCGGCAATCTACGCGAAAGGCCTCGAGCAGGCCGTGAAGCTCCTCGAAGGCGAGGAGATCGAGAAGCAACAGTATTTCCCACCCCTGGAGATCACCAACGACAACGCCAAGGACTACTGCCTCGATGACAAGCCGAGCAACTTCCAGCTCGGCTACGACTTCCCGGGCCTCGACCTGCCGCTCGAGGACGTCATGAAGTACTACTCGGGATCCTAGGAGAGTCGCAGTGACTGATGCACGAATGGACGCCGCTGCTCCAGCGGCGGCGCCCGAACATCCTGGTGCGCCGGACGGCCACCCGTCGCCGGTGGAGGCACTGCTCGTCGCGACCGACCTCGTCAAGAGCTACGGGCCGGTGCAGGCGGTGCAGGGCGTGAGCTTCCAGTGCAACCCGGGGGAGGTGCTTGCGCTCGTCGGCGAGAACGGAGCAGGCAAGAGCACCGTGGCCAAGATGCTCGCCGGTGCCGTGACTCCGACCTCGGGCAGCATCGTCGTCAGTGGCCGGCCCCTCGCATCCGGCAGCGTCCGGCAGTCGAGGCAGTCCGGAGTCCGGTGCGCCTTCCAGGAACTCGCCCTGGTGCCCGACTGGACCGTCGCCGAGAACCTCGGCCTCCCGGACGGTGCTCCCTACCGCGGGTTCTCGCAGAAGAAGTCGGTGGTCGCGGCCGCCGAACTCCTGGAGACCTTCGACCTCCCCCACATCGATCCGCGGGCGACGGTGGGAACCCTGTCGCTCGCGGACCGGCAGCTGGTGGAGATCGCCCGGGCGCTCGCGGGGCGGCCGAAACTGCTGATCCTCGACGAGGCATCATCCGCCCTCACCCCGCCGGGGGTCGCCTGGCTCTTCCAGCGCATCCGGGACCTCACCGCCGAGGGCGGCAGCGTCATCTACGTCTCGCACCGCCTGGGCGAGATCGCCGAGATCGCCGACCGTGGAGCAGTCCTCCGCGACGGGAAGGTCGCCGGGGAGTTCGTCCGCGGCAGCTGGACGGACGACCAGCTCATCTCGCTGATGGCAGGCCGCGAGGCCGCACGGTTCTTCCCCGACCCGCCGGCCCGTACGACGGATGCGACCGCGCTGTCCGTGACCGGCCTCCGGTCCGAGGGGGTGCACGGCATCGACCTCTCCCTGGGAGCCGGCGAGATCCTCGGGATCGGCGGCCTGCAGGGCCATGGGCAGGCGGAACTGCTGCGGGCGCTGTTCGGGGCTGCCCCGGCGACCGCCGATTCCTGGGTGATCGCCGGCCGCTCCGTGTCGGGCACGACACCTGTGCGATCGGTGCGGCACGGCGTCGGCTACGTTCCGGAGGACCGGAAGCGTGAGGGCCTGGCACTGGAGATGACCGTCGGGGAGAACCTCCTGGTCCCCTGGTTCAAGGCCTACCAGCTCGGCGGACGGCCACGGGTGGCCCGGGAGCGGGGGTGGATCGACGGCATCCTCGCAGCGCTGTCGGTCCGTACCCGCGGCCCGAACGAACTCTCGGGCGCGCTGTCGGGCGGCAATCAGCAGAAGCTCGTGTTCGGCAGATGGATGAACCGGGCCCGCACCGTCGTCCTGCTGCATGATCCGACCCGCGGCATCGACGTGCGGGCGAAGCAGGAACTGTACGAGGCGATCGTGGACCTGGCGAAACAGGGCGTAGGCATCGTGTGGTTCTCGACCGAAGTGGAGGAACTCGTGCACGTATGCCATCGGGTCGTCGTCCTGTACCAGGGCACTGTCATCGATGAACTGACAGGCACGCGACTCACCGGGGATGCCGTCGTCGGCGCCTCCATGGGACTGAGGGCAGCCGCATGAGCGTCGCCGCACCGGCCCGGATCCTGCGTTCCGCCCGGATACCGCGTTCCGCCGGGATCACCCGGCTGCGCCGCGAGGGAGCTATCGCGCCGATCACCGCGTTCGTCGTGTTCTTCCTCGTCTACGTCATCATCAACCCGGAGCTCCTCACCCGTTTCCAGCTGCAGACCGCCGCGAACCTCGTGGTTCCCCTGGCACTGGTCGCGCTGGGACAGCTCCTCATCGTGCTGGTCGGCGGCATCGACATCTCCATCGGCGCCATCATGAGCCTCTGCAACGTCGTGTTCGCGACGCAGCTCGAGATCGTCCCGGTGCCCGTCGCCATCCTCCTGGCGGTCGGCGTCGGACTCGCCTGCGGACTGTTCAACGGGCTTCTGGTCGCCTACGGCGGGCTGCCGGCCATCGCCGTGACGCTGGCAAGTGCGTTCATCTTCGGATCCATCGCCCGCGAAGTGCTCGACCGGCCCGGCGGAGGGATCACTAAGGCGATCTACCTCGCCACGAGCGGTGAACTGCTGCCCTACCTCCCCGTCTCGCTGGTGTGGCTGTCCGTCGTCGCCGTGCTCCTGTGGCTCCTGCTGCAGCGCACCGCGCTCGGCCGCCACATCTACGGCGTCGGATCGAACATGGAGAGCGTGAGGGCCGCCGGCCTCAACGCGCGACTCACCAAGTTGCTCGCGTTCGGCCTCTCGGGAATGATCACGTCCGTCGGGGCCATGATGCTCGCCGCCTCCACGGTCACAGGGGACCCCAGGAGCGGGGACGCGTACCTCCTGAGCTCGATCGCCGCCGTCGCGCTCGCCGGCGCCGCCTTCACCGGCGGACGGGGCAGCATCATCGGCACCGTCCTCGCCGCCTGCACGCTCGGACTGATCGGCAACCTCCTCTTCTTCGCCGGCATCAACTCCTACTGGCAGTACGTCATCAGCGCCCTCATCATCTTCGTCGTCGTCGGACTGCCGGTGGTCTGGGGCAGAATCACCTTCGCCCTGAAAGGACGCCGGTCATGACCAGCAGCACCGTACCCGCCAGCCAGTCCCCGGCCGGTGCACCGAGCGGGAAGCCATTGGGTTCCGCATCCGTCCGGCAGTTGGGATCGCGCATCCCCCGCAGCACCTGGCCCCTGATCGCCTTCGTGGTGCTGTTCGTGATCGGCGGTCTCATCCGACCGAACCTCATCACGATCGATTCCCTTGTCGGGACCGCGACGTTCGCGATCATCCTCGCGATCGCCTCCTTCGGTCAGACGATCGCCGTCATCCAGGCGGGAATCGATCTCTCGGTCCCGAACACGATCGCCTTCTCCGCCCTCGCGTTCCTCGGGCTCGTCGCTCCGTTCGGTCCCGTCGGCGCCTTCGCGGCGGCACTCCTGACGGGGGCCGTGATCGGTCTCCTCAACGGGGTGGTCATCTCGAAACTCGGGCTCACCCCGATCGTGACGACCATCGCCATGAACGGCCTGCTGTTCGGCGCCATTCTCCTCGTGTTCAACTTCTCCGAACTCACCGCGATCCCGGAATCACTCCTCGCCATCACGTCGGCGAAGATCTCCCTGCTCGGCGTGGAGACGGCCGCAGTGCTTCCGCTGGGACTGGTGCTCATGGGGGTCCTGCAGTTGGTGCTGAGCTTCACCGGGTGGGGACGTTCGCTCTTCGTCGTCGGCTCAGCGGCCGAGGTCGCGCGGCTCGGGGGTCTTCCCGTGGACCGCATCCGGATCGGCGGCTATGTGCTGAGCGGCGTCCTGGCGGCATTCGCCGGCGTGGTCATCGTGGGCTACTACCAGCAGGCCTCGGCCACGATGGGGGCGAGCTATCTGCTCTCCTCCGTCGCGGCCGTCGTCGTCGGCGGGGCCTCGATCTTCGGCGGCCGAGGGTCGGTCGTCGGAACCGTGGGAGGCGCGCTGGTGCTCGCGCAGGTCTCCACCCTCGTGGCCGTGCTGAACCTCGGAGCCAACATCCAGCAGCTCATCTACGGGGTCATCATCCTGCTCGTCATCTCCCTGTACGGCCGGCGGAATTCTGCCTGAGCGTGAGTGCCTGGGCTGCAGGCGCTGCGGCATCCTGCTCGCGTGCTCGACGGCCGGCTGACGCCCGTCGTCATGCGCCGGCGGGCGCCACCTGCTGGCGGCGTTCCGCGGCCGTCGGATCCCCCGGCAGGTCCGTACCGCGGAGCGAGCACCCCACCGTCTCCCTCGCGAACGGGAGTGCCGCCATCCCCACCAGGCACGCGGCCATCATGTAGAAGGCCGGCACGAGGAGATTGCCTGTCGCACCGATGAGCGCCTCGTTGACCAGGGGCGCCGTGCCGCCGAAGAGCGCCGTGGCGATGTTGTAGGTGACGGCGAAGCCGGCGAAGCGGACGTGGGTGGGGAACATCGCCGGGAAGGTCGCCGAGATCGTGGCCAACTGCAGGACGTACAGGATCCCGAGGACGGCGAAGCCGATCAGGGCTCCGACGAAACCGGTGCCGATCAGCAGGTACATGGGGATCGCGGCGACGAACAGGCCCACCAGGGAGGTCCACCACATCGGTTTGCGGCCCACGCGGTCCGACAGGCTGCCGGCGAACGGGATGAGGCACATCATGACGAGCTGCCCCACCAGGATCAGGGTCAGCGAACTGTTGGCGGTCAGCCCGATCTGGCTCTCCAGATAGGTGGGCATGTAGCCGAGCAGCGTGTAGTTGGCGACATTCAGGGCGATGACGAGCCCGGTCATGGCGAGCATCGGACGCCAGTAACGGGAGACGAGGTCCTTCAGCGCGGACCCCGTGCTCGCCTCGACCCCGGCGCTGTCCTCGAGTTCGCGGAAGACCGGGGTGTCCTCGAGCTTCGACCGGAGGTACAGCCCGACGAGGCCCATGGGCCCGGCGATCAGGAACGGCAGGCGCCATCCCCAGTCGGTCATGGCCTGCTCGCCCAGGATGATCTGGAGGAACAGGGTGATGGCGGTGCCGAGGGCGAAGCCGAAGATAGTGCCGAATTCGAGGAAGCTGCCGCAGAAACCGCGCTTGCGGTCCGGCGAGTACTCGGCCATGAAGGTGGCGGCGCCCCCGTATTCGCCACCCGTGGAGAAGCCCTGCACCATGCGCAGGAACACCAGCAGCGCCGGAGCCCAGTAGCCGACCCGGTCGAAGGTGGGCAGCAGGCCGATGCAGAACGTGGCCCCGGCCATCAGCATGATGGTCAGCGCGAGGACCCTGCGCCGGCCCAGGCGATCACCCAGCGGACCCCAGACGAGGCCGCCCAGCGGTCGGACCAGGAAGGACACCGCGAAGGTGGCCAGGGCCCAGACCGTGCCGGAGCCGGTGTCCCCGCCCGGGAAGAAATTGGCGGTGATGTAGACGACGACGACGGCGTAGACGCCGTAGTCGAACCACTCCGTCGCGTTCCCCACGGCGGACGCCGCGATGGCCCGGCGGATGGTCTTCCGCCCCTCGGCGGTCTCGATCTGCGGAGCGGTGAAGGCGGCGCTGTCCGTCGTCCGGTCTGCCGGTGTCATCATGACCTCCCTGTGTGTGGCGCCATCCACGGTAGGCAGCCTGCAGGCCGGCTTCCAGTCGAAATTGGGCGGTCTGAACCCTTCACTCCGGCGATCCGGTGCTGTAGCGGCCCCCGCCGTCGAGCACTGTCGGGCCGACCGCCCGGACGGTGACCGGCAGCGCTCCGGCGCAGGACTGACCGGTGGCGTGGAAGAGCCCCGGCCCGATGGCTTCTGCCAGGGGACCGGGGCTCGTCGCGGGTCAGGCGTGGTCGGCCAGTTGCCGCTCCCGCAGGACCCGCTCGTCACGGCCCACCGAGTACATGAAGGCGATGGCGAGCAGCACGCAGGCGAGGATCAGGATGAACGTGGTGTCCCAGCCGAAGGTGTGGACCGCGAGGCCGATGCCGGTCGAGGCCAGCGTCGCCCCGAGGACATAGCCGAACAGCCCGGTGAAGCCGGCGGCGGTCCCGGCGACCTTGCGGGGGCTGAGGTCCAGGGCCTGCAGGCCGATGAGCATGACCGGCCCGTAGATCAGTCCGCCGATGACCACGAGGGCCGCGTAGGAGACGCCCAGCGGCCACTCGACGGGCGAGAGCCAGTAGACGAGGACGGCGAGGAAGACCCCGATGAGGAAGGTGATGCCCGCCGGTGAGCGGCGTCCGCGGAAGACCTTGTCGCTGAGGTAACCGCACAGCAGGGTGCCGGGGATGCCGGCGAGTTCGAAGAGGGAGAACCCGGCGATGCCCTCGCCGAGGCTGGCTCCACGCTCGTCCGCCAGGTACACGGGGGCCCAGACCAGCACGCCGTAGCGCAGCGTGTAGACGAAGACGTTCGCGAGGGCGAGTTTCACCATGGTCGCGTTGCGGATGACGTAGCGGTTGACGGTCTGCCAGGTGGTCGCCTCGGCGTCGGCGGCGTCGGACTCCACCGGGGCGGGATCGTCCCGGTACTCCTCGATCGGTGGGAGTCCCTCGGATTCGGGGGTGTCACGCAGGAGGAAGAAGGCGATGACCGCGATCACGAGGCACACGATGCCGGGGAACCAGAACGCGGCCTGCCAGGTGCCGAAGGTCGCCAGGGCCAGGCCCGCGAGGGCGCCGGACCCGGCGCCGCCGACGTTGTGGGCGATGTTCCAGAGGGCCGTCTTCGACCCGCGTTCCGACGTCGAGAACCAGTGCACGAGGGTGCGTCCGCTGGGAGGCCAGCCCATGCCCTGGAAGAAGCCGTTGAAGATCATGATGACGGCGAAGAACGCGACACTCGCGCCGACGCCGGGCACGAACCCGATGAACAGGTTCGCCACGGCGGACAGGACGAGCCCGATCGGCAGGAAGAGCCGGGCGCTGCTGCGGTCGCTGACGATCGCGCTGAGGAACTTGCTGATGCCGTAGGCGACGAGCACGGCGTTGGTGATGATGCCGAGGCCCAGGGTGCTGAAGCCCTCCTCGTCGCGCAGGATCGTGGCCACGAGCGGCACATTGTTGCGGACGAGGTAGTACCCGGCGTAGCCGACGAAGATGCCGAGGAACACCTGGAGGCGGAGCTTCGGGTACCGCTTCTGAACGGTCGTGTCGTCGAGGCGTTCGGCGGGCGGGGGTGCGGCGAGGAACCTCATGAGTCCCTTGTCGGCCCAGGTGTCCGTGGTGGTGGATCGAGTCAAAAGTGTCCCCTTGATGGTGCGTTCTGATGGTGCGTCGGATCAGGTGTTCCTGCGGTCAGGTGCCGCAGTAGGTCGTGTACTTCCCGAAGTCGTCCGGGGCGCCGGCGGCGTAGCGTTCCAGCCCCGGCCGCTCGTCGAACGGCCTGCGGACGACGTCGACGAGTCGGTTCATCGGTTCCAGGTCTCCGGCGGTCGCGGCCTCCAGCGCCTCCTCGACGAGGTGGTTGCGCGGGATGTAGACGGGGTTCACGCGGTCCATCGCGTCGGCGTCGGGCCCGTGGGCCAACCACCGCTCGGCCCAGGCATCGAAGGCGGCGGCGTCGAGCACCTTGTCCCGTGCAGGACGTGCGTCCCCGCGCACCACCGGGCCGAGGCCCCGGAAGAACGACGTGTAGTCCACGTGGTTCTCCTGCAGCAGGGTCAGGACGTCGTTGGCCAGGGCCGAGGCGACCTCGTCCTCGAGGTCGCCGGGCAGTCCCAGCTTGGCCTTCATGCCCGTGAGCCACGCGCCGCTGTACCGGGGGCGGAAGGATTCGAGCACGCCGACGGCGAGCGCGACGGCCTGTTCCTGGTCGTCGTCGATGAGTGGCAGCAGGGTCTCGGCGAGGCGGGCGAGGTTCCACTCGGCGATCAGCGGCTGGTTGGCATAGGCGTAGCGGCCGCCGCGGTCGATGGAGCTGTAGACCGTGGCGTAGTCGAAGACGTCCATGAACGCGCAGGGCCCGTAGTCGATGGTCTCGCCCGAGATGGTCATGTTGTCCGTGTTCATCACGCCGTGGATGAAGCCGACGAGCATCCACTGCGCCACGAGCGACGCCTGCGCGGAGACCACCGCCTCGAACAGTGCGAGGTAGGGGCGTTCGGCGGACGCGGCCTGCGGGTGGTGCCGGTCGATCGCGTGGTCGGCGAGGCGCGTGAGGAGGTCCTTGTTGCCCGTGGCCGCCGCGTACTGGAAGCTCCCGACGCGCAGGTGGCTGCTCGCGACGCGCGTCAGGACGGCGCCGGGGAGCATGGTCTCGCGGCGGACGTCGCGCCCGGTGGCGACGACGGCGAGGGAGCGTGTGGTGGGGATGCCGAGTGCCTCCATGGCTTCGCTGACGATGTACTCGCGCAGCATGGGGCCGACGACGGCGAGGCCGTCACCGCCGCGCGCGAAGGGCGTGCGGCCGGAGCCTTTCAGGTGGAGGTCCCGCAGGCGGCCGGCGACGTCCGTGACCTCACCGAGCAGCAGTGCCCGGCCGTCGCCGAGGCGCGGGTTGAAGCTGCCGAACTGGTGGCCCGAGTAGGCCTGGGCCACCGGCGTCGCGCCGTCGGGCACCGTGGTGCCGAGCAGCAGGGCGAGGCCGTCGGGGGAGCGGAGGAACTCCGGATCGAGTCCGAGGTCCGCGGCCACCGGTTCGTTGAGGGCCAGGAGGCGGGGTGCGGGGGCGGCGTCGGCCTGCCAGGCGACGGCCATCTCGGGCAGTTCCCGCGCGAAGCGACCGTCGATGGTGACCTTGGACTCTGTGGGCACGCTCATCCGTCCACCGTACGCCGGGGCGCTTCGCCGGGGACATCCGGGTGCGGGGGTTGCACCGGGCCTCGATCACCCGTCCAGGTCCCGGTGCGCCATGCTCTGCAGCGGTGTCACGGACCGGGCGCGGCCGGTCATACCAGGCTGGCCAGCCCGCTCCTGGCGGCGACGGCGCGCTCCGCGAACGCGGAGAAGGCGCGGGTCGCCGGGGAGAGATAGCCGTGCTTCCGCTGCACCAGGGCGATCGTGTCGTAGAGCGGTTCGGCGAAGGGGAAGCTCCTCACGCCGTCCTCACGCCGGAGGGATTCGAGGATCCCCCGCGCCATGAAGGAATCCCCGGCTCCGGCGGCCACCAGCCCGTAGGCCGTCTCCGCATGCTCGACCTCCATCTCCGCCTCGATCGACAGTCCCGTGACGTTGGCGCGTTCCCGCAACTGGCGTCGCGTGGGGTCCTTCCACCCGGCATGGGCGTCGTAGAGGACGAGCTTCGCGGCGGCGAGCTCCTCGATACTCACAGCGCCGGCGTCGGGGTCGCGGGTGGAGGAGATGAAGCGGACCTCGTCACGGGCGAGGCGCCGGACGTCGAGGTTCTCGCTGTCCACCGGAAGCACGACCAGGCCGCACTCGATCTCCCCGCTCGCCACCGACGCGGCGACGACGTGCGAGTTCAGGCCGATCATGCGCACGCGGACCCCCGGGTGCTTCTGGTGGAACTGCACCACGAGGTCGGCGAGATCGTAGTTCGCGGCGTACCGCAGCACGCCGAAGGTCGATACCCCGCCGTTGAGGGTCTGCAGGGCCTGCACGGCCTCGGCGCCGCGGCGGGCGGAGTTCACGCAGTCCAGGGCATGGGTGTGCAGTTCCTCGGCGGCCGGTGCGGGGGAGAGCCCCTTCGAGGTGCGGGTGAACAGGGGGGAGCCGAGTTCCTGCTCGAGCCGCGAGATCAGCTCCGAGGCAGACGCCTGGGTGATGCCGAGTTCCTTCGCCGCCGCGCTGAGGGACCGGCAGCTGTAGGCCGCCAGGAAGGCGCGGAGCTGATTCAGGGTCACAGGGAAACCCTATAGCTTCCACTGGGAAAGGGTGGGTTCCCCTATGTTGACGCCGGTCCTACGCTTCGGATCATGGAACTGACAGCGCACCATGCCTCCTTCATCACGGGCTCCTACGAATGCCTGAAAAGCGCCGGGATCGGCGGGGTGCCGGCGCAGCGGCTGCCCCAGGTCGTCGAGACCGTCTCGGAGATGCTCTCCGTCATCGAGAAGGGCGGGCGCGACGCCGTCGCGGAGTACTCGCGGAAGCTCGACGGCTGGAGCGGCGGCGACGTGGAGATGGACGCCGCCTCCCTCCGCCGGACCGGCGACTCCCTGACGCCGGACCTGCGGGCCGCCCTGGAGGCCGGAGCGGAGCGCACCCGGACGTTCGCCGGCCTCCAGCTCCAGCACCTGCAGGATTTCCAGGCCGAGGTGATGCCCGGGGTGACGGTGGGCCACCGGTACATCCCCGTGCAGCGCGTCGGGGCGTACCTGCCCGCCGGGCGGTTCCCGATCCTCGCGAGCGCCTTCATGACGGTCGGCGTCGCGAAGACCGCAGGAGTGCCCACGGTGATCGCGTGCTCACCGCCCACCTCCCCGACCGCCGGCAACCCGGCCGTCTTCTACTCCGCCTACCTCTCGGGCGTGGACCGCGCGTTCGTCGTCGGAGGCGTCCAGGCCCTCGCGGCGATGGCCTTCGGCCTGCTGGGCGAACAGCCGATGGACATGCTCGTGGGTGCGGGCAACGCCTACGTCACCGAGGCGAAGCGCCAGCTGTTCGGGCGGGTGGGCATGGACCTGCTCGCCGGTCCCTCGGAGGTCGCCGTGATCGCCGACGACACCGCGGACCCGGTCATCGTGGCCGCGGACCTCCTCGGGCAGGCGGAACACGGCCCCCAGTCACCCGCAGCCCTCGTCACGACGTCCCGGGAACTCGCCGTCGCGGTCATCGCCGAAGTGGACCGCCAGCTCGCGGACCTGAGCACGCGCGAGATCGCCGGCCCGGCCTGGCGGGACTACGGGACCGTCTACGTCGCCGAGGACAATGCCACGGCCGTCGAACTCATGGACGTGCTCGCGCCGGAACACCTCGAGGTCATGACGGCGGACGACGACTATTTCCAGCAGAACCTGACGAACTACGGATCCCTCTTCCTCGGGCCATGGTCCACGGTCGCCTACTCCGACAAGGGCATCACCGGCACCAACCACGTCCTGCCCACGGGCGGCGGCGCGCGCTCCTCGGCCGGCCTCTCCGTCGCACGGTTCCTGAAACCGCTGACCTTCCAGCGCATCGACCGTGCGGCGACCATGCAGCTGGCGCCGCTCGTGTCCGAGATCTCAGCCTACGAGGAGATGGAGGCGCACCAGCGCACGGCCGATCTCCGCATCACCCGATTCGAAACCCAGACCGTATCGACAAAGGAGCAACCATGAACAGCAGGCGTGCAATGACGTCCTTCGCAGCCGGGGCGATGGGTATCGCCCTCATGCTCACGGCGTGCGGCGGAGGGGACTCCGGCGGCAGTGGGGCCGGTGGCGGCGATGACGGTGCCATCGAGACCATCACGATCGCCACCTCCAACGACGCGCCGTTCTCCTTCACGGACGACGCGGGCGCCCTGCAGGGCATCGACGGCGAGATGATCAACTGGATCGCCGACAAGAAGGGCTGGGACGTCGAGGTCTTCGTGTCCGAGTTCGCGACCCTGATCCCCGCGATCAAGGCGGGCAAGGCGGACACCGTCGTCGACGCCATGTACATCACGGATGTCCGCAAGGAAGAGGTGAACTTCACGGACACCTGGTACCAGCAGGGCGAAGGCATGGTGGTCCCGGGGGACTCGACCATGACCAACCGCGACGACGCCAAGGGCACCGTGATCGGCGTCCAGACCGGCACCACGTTCATCGAGCTCGCCGAATCCCTCGAGCCCAAGGAGATCAAGTACTTCGACTCGCAGGCGGCACTCCTGACCGCCGTGGAGAACAAGCAGGTCGACGTCGTCTTCACCGACGCCGCCGTGGTGGCGTACAGCCTCGTGCAGAACCCGAACGACGCCATCAAGATCGTGGACCCCTACGAGCCCTACTTCCCGGGCCTGATCGGTGCCGCCGTGCCGAAGGAGAACACCCAGCTGCTCGAGGAGCTGAACTCGGGCCTCGCCGAGCTGAAGGCCTCCCCCGACTACATGGAGATCCTCACCAAGTACGGACTGACCGAGAGCAATGCCGTCGACTGACCGTCCTTCGTTCCACCGAGGTTGAAAGGAAGCCCGGCCATCGATTTCATCGAGAGCACCCTCAGCTACTTCCCGCGCCTGCTGGCGGCCGCGCCGATCGTCATCCAGCTCGCCCTGGGGGCGATGGCGCTGGCCCTCGTGCTCGGCCTGCTGGTGGCGCTCGCCCGGATCTCGAAGTCGAAGATCCTCCGCGGGATCGCGCTCGTCTACGTCGAGGTGATGCGCGGGACGCCCCTGCTGGTCCAGCTCGTCTACATCTTCTTCGTCCTGCCGGCGATCGGGGTCAACATCGACCCGGTCCCGGCGGGCATCCTGGGGCTGGGGCTCAACTATGCGGCGTACCTCTCCGAGGTGTTCCGCTCGGCCATCCTCTCGGTGGAGGCGGGGCAGACGGAGGCCGCGCTGTCGCTAGGCTACACACCGGGCAAGGCGCTGTGGAAGGTCGTCCTGCCGCAGTCCTTCATCGTCTCCCTGGGGCCCATCGGCAACTACTTCATCGCCATGGTGAAGGACACGGCGCTCACCTCGGTGATCGCCGTGACGGAGATCCTGAAGACGGCCAACGTCATCAACGCCCAGACGTTCGAGACGACGCAGGTCTACACCGCGGCCGCACTGCTCTACCTGCTGATCAGCCTCCCGCTGTCCCGCATCGTGAGTGCCCTGGAGAAACGAGCGAGGGTCCATGTCTGACGAAGTGATCGTGAGTGTCCGGGACGTCCACAAGACGTTCGTGGTGACCAAGACCCCGGGCCTGCTGCAGCGACTCCGGGGGCGGCGGCGCGAGGTCAACCGGATCGAGGTCCTCAAGGGCGTCGATCTGGACGTCCACAAGGGTGAGACGGTCGTCATCCTCGGGTCGAGCGGTTCCGGCAAGAGCACGCTCCTGCGCTGCATGAACAAGCTCGAGACGATCGACAGCGGCCGCATCCTCGTCAACGGCCACCTCGTCGGGTACGAGGAGCGCGACGGGAAGCTCGTCGACGAGAAGGCGTCCGTCACCGCGAGGAAACGGACCGACCTCGGCATGGTCTTCCAGCAGTTCAACCTGTTCCTCAACAAGACCGCGCTCGGTAACGTGATGGCGCCCCTGCAGGACGTCAAGAAGATGTCCCGGGACGAGGCGCAGCAGCACGCGCTCGAGAACCTGAAGAGGGTGGGGCTGCTGGACCGGAAGGACAACTACCCGTCGAGGCTGTCCGGGGGCCAGAAGCAGCGCGTCGCGATCGCCCGCGCCCTCGCCATGGATCCGAGCGTCATGCTGTTCGACGAGCCGACGTCGGCACTGGATCCGGAACTCGTGGAGGAGGTGCTGGCAGTGATCAAGGCGATCGCCGCCCAGGGCACCACCATGGTGATCGTCACCCACGAGATGCAGTTCGCGCGCGACATCGCGGACATCATCGTCGTCATGGACCAGGGCATCATCGTCGAGAAGGGGACACCCGACGAGGTCTTCTTCCGGCCCAAACACCCGAAGACCTACGCCCTCCTGAAGCGCTCCGGACTGACGGTTGAACCCCCGGGCACGCCTCGGTCCTGATGACGATCGCGGCTGCAGCCCCTAAACTGGTAAGCCACCTGATGTTCCCGGGTGGCGAGGCGACGATCAAGGGAGATCAGCATGGGCATCAGCGACAGGATCAGGACGACGGCGAACCGCTACCTCGGCAGGTCCGGCACCGGGACGGGCAAGCCCGCCGGGGGAGCCGCCGGCCGGCGTGGGACCCGCGTTCCCTCCGGCAGGACGGGCGGATTCATCCGCAACCTCCTCAACCGCAAGTAGCGGCAGCGCTCAGGCCCTCGACCTCCGGGAATAGGGCCTGAGCGTTCCGCGGTTGGGCCAGGTATGCAGGTAGAGATCTGGTCCGATGTGAAATGTCCCTGGTGCTTCGTCGGGAAGCGCCGCTTCGAGAAGGCCCTGGCGGAGTTCCCCCACCGCGACAGCGTGGAGGTGACCTGGAAGAGCTACCAGCTGGACCCGTCCCTCCCCGACCATTACGACGGTACCGAGCAGCAGTACCTCGCCGAACGCAAGGGCATCGATCCCGGGCAGGTCCGCCAGATGTGGCAGCACCTCACCCGGCAGGCCGAGGGCGAGGGCCTCTCCTTCGACTTCGACCGCGTGATGGTCGGCAACAGCTTCACCGCGCACCGTTTCCTCCACCTCGCCAAGGCTTCCGGCCGGGGCGACGCCGCGAAGGAAGCCGTCATGTCCGCGCACTTCGAGCAGGGACTCGACACCTCCGACGTCGAGGTCCTCGTCTCCCTCGGTACCGGCATCGGCCTGGGCGAGGAGGAGATCCGTGCGACCGTCGCGGGCGACCGGTTCGCCGACGACGTCCGCCACGACATCGAGGAAGCCCGCACGCTCGGCGTGCAGGGCGTCCCCTTCTTCGTCGTCGACCGCAGGTACGGGATCTCCGGCGCGCAGCCCGTCGAGGTGTTCCGGCAGGCACTCGACCAGGCGTGGCGGGAATCCCACCCCCTGGTGTCACTCACGCCGTCCGCCGACGGCCCCGCCTGCGGTCCGGACGGCTGCTGACGCGTCCGACCGAGGCGCGCTGACGCCGCCCGCCGGCCTCAGCGCCGCCGCGGGCCCCTCAGCGCCGCTGCAGGCCCCTCAGTGCCGTCGCGGACCCGAGGCCATCCTCCGCAGGTCGTCCTGCACGCGGGCCAGCTCGCGCTGTCGCTGGATCTTGAGGTCCTCGGGGTCCTGCCGCCGGTGCCGCACGGGCTCGGAGGCCTGCGCGGGTCCGGGCTGCCCGGGCGCGTCCTCCTCTGCCTCGAGGGGATCGAAGAACAATCCTTCGCGGTGCATGGGTCTCTCCTTCATCCGGTGTCAGGCCGACCCTAGCCCGGCCGTGTTTCCGGCACTTTTCGCGACGGCTCCGGCACTCGGCCTGGGAACTCGCATCGGCCCTGGCAGCCGGCTCCGGCACTCGGCTCCGTCAGCCGGCTCCCGCCATCCGCGCGACCATCATCGCGCCGTCGTCGAACCGGGTGATGGCCCACCCGATGCCGCCGAGGGCGTACAGCGAGATCGGCACGAGCAGGCACCATTCCCGGACGGAGCCCGCATTGCCGAGCAGGGGCACCGCGATATTGCCGTTGGGCCGCCACACCTGGGCGACCACGGGCACCTTCGCCAGGCTGCGCGGCCTGCGGAGCCGGAACGGGTACACCGGATTGCAGCCGCCCGTGGTCAGCATGTCCCCGAGGATATGGGCGACGACGCCGATCCCGACCGCGAGCGGGAACCAGAACTGCTCCTCGGGTGCGAACGCCGTGACGAACGCGCCGGCGGTCAGGCCGACCGCCCACGGCGAGCGGCGCATGCTGTCCGGGATGATCTTCAGGGCCTTCGCCGCGAAGGAGACGAGGAGCACCGTCAGCACTCCCGCGCCCGGGTAGATGGTGCCGAAATCGGCCGTCTCGACGGTCCACAGCCCGGCGATGAACGCGACGGCGACGAAGGCGGCGACACCGAGCAGCGAATGCGTGCCGCGTCGGTGGCCGCCCGAGATGGCCCCGACGCCCGCGCACAGCAGGTTGGACAGCGGTGGCAGGGAGTGGGCGATCGTGGCGCTGTGGTGGTCGGCGTCGGGCAGGAGCGCCGCCCCGGCGGTCACCAGGGCGCCGGTGACGACGCCCACCGGGCTGACGTCCAGCAGCCCGAGGCCGAGGGTGAGGGTGTCGGGCAGCACGGGCAGCAGGTGTCCGGGGTGCACCTCGATCCGGGTGGTGGCGGCAACCCAGGCGGCGGCGCCGCAGGCAGCATGGTGGGCGCCCATCATGGCGGGGGTCCTTTCGGTGAGACCGCGCCGGCCCGCAGGATCACGGCCGGCGACGAGATCCCATCCTGACGCGTGCCACCGTCATTATCGGAACGGACGGGTGTCGCCGCCGTGGCTCCGGAATGCTCCCGGTCCGGGCAGGGTTGCCCTACACATGCCCCTTCCCTTCGTCGGTGTGTCCCTCCTCGACCGCGCGCAGTCGCGCCTCGGCTCCTCGGAGGCCGAGACCCTGCAGGCCGTGATCGAGCGGGCGCAACGGGCCGAGCGGCTCGGGTTCCGGCGGTTCTGGGTCGCGGAGCACCACGGCGTGCCGGGCATCGCGGGGTCGGCGCCCGCCGTGCTCGCCGCCGCCGTCCTCTCCGGTACGACGACGATCCGCGTGGGCACGGGCGGCATCATGCTGCCGAACCACCAGCCCCTGGTCGTCGCCGAGCAGGCAGCGACACTGGCCGCCCTCTCCGGCGGTCGCTTCGACCTGGGGCTCGGCCGGTCACTCGGGTTCACCTCCGCCGTGCGTGCCGCGCTGCGGAGCGGCACGGAGGACGCGGACCGGTTCGGGGACGACCTCGCCGAACTGCTCGCCTTCCTCGGCGGCACGGCGCCGATCACCGCCCGACCGCAGGACGCCGGCCGCACCCCCGTGTTCGTCCTCGCCACGGGGCAGGGCGTGGACATCGCGGCGCGGGCCGGCCTCGCCGTCGTCCTCGGCGGCCCCGCCCTGTTCCGGGACAGCCAGCCCGCCCTCGACCGTTACCGCGCCTCCTTCCGCCCGTCCGCGTGGTGGGACCGCCCGCACGTCACGGCGTCCCTGAACGTGGCCGTGGCGGGGACGACGGCTGCGGCCCGGCAGCTGCTCCTGCCGGAGGCGCGGGCCCTCGCCGTCTCGCGGACCAGGGGGTACTTCCCGCCGCTCCAGGCCACCGGCGAACTCCGGTCGGCGCGGGAGGAGGGCCTCGTGGAGGAATCGCTCGCCGCGGCCGTGTACGGGACGGCGGACGAGGTGGAACGGCAGCTCACCGAACTGCAGGCCCGCACCGGCGCCGACGAGCTGCTGGTCAGCGGCGGGGCGTACGACCTCGAGGCGCTCGCCGCCTCCGACGAGCACCTGGCGGCGCTTGCTGCGCGGTGACACCGGGCACGCCCCGGTGACCGGGCGGGAGCCGGTCACGCCGCCCGGCACTTGACTCTCCGCTCCGCCGGCCCTTCGTCTACCGAGGGGATGGCGACCACGCGGGCAGCCGGCGGATCCGCTAGCCTCTGGCGGGAGGCAGAACCGAGTACCTGGAGGAAGACATGACGCGTCCGCTCGACCCACCCGCGGGTTCCCCGGTCCGCGCCGACCTCGGATCGTGGCCCACGCCGCTCGAACCGGCGCCTCGCCTGTCCGCCGCCCTCGGACTGGATTCCGGCGACCTGTGGATCAAGCATGACGACCTGATCGGGCTCGGCGGCGGCGGGAACAAGGTCCGCAAGCTCGAATGGACCGCCGGGACGGCACTCGCCCGTGGCGCCGACGTGCTGGTCACCAGTGGGGCGGCGCAGAGCAACCACGCCCGCCTCACCGCCGCGGCCGGCGCCCGGCTGGGGGTCGACGTCGTCCTCGTGCTGGCCGGGGAGCCCACACCGGCCGGGAACATCGCCCTCGACGCGCTGCTCGGTGCCTCCGTCCACTGGTGCGGGGACGCCTCGGACGAGGAGCTCGCCACCCGTGTGCAGGAGGTGGCGGACGAACTGACCGCCCAGGGCCGGCACCCCGGCGTCATCCCGTTCGGCGGGTCGAACGCGCTGGGTGCCACGGGCTACCGGAGGGCCGGCGACGAACTCCTGCGACAGGATCCCTCGGTGGAGAAGGTCGTGGTGGCGGTCGGATCCGGCGGGACCATGGCCGGGCTCGTCGCCGCTCTCGGGGCGGAGCGCGTCCTCGGCGTGGATACCGGCGCGTTGCCCGAACCGTCCGGCGCCGTCGCCCGGATGGTGGCGGAGCTCACCGGGCAGCCCGAGGACGGACCGGCCCTGCAGATCGACAGGACCCTGCTCGCCGACGGCTACGGCTCGGTCAGCGGCGACGTCCTCGAGGCGATGCACGTCGCCGCCCGCACCGAAGGGATCGTGCTGGATCCCACCTACACCGCCCGCGCCATGGCCGGCCTCCTGGGCGCGGTACGCCGCGGTGACCTGGTCCGGGGGCAGCGCATCGTGTACTGGCACACGGGGGGACTGCCCGGTCTACTGGGACACACGACGGCGCTCGAGAGGATCATGGCCGGATGAACAGTTCCACGGAGCACGATGACGCCGCGGCCTTCACGGCCTATCAGGAATCCTTCGCCGAAGCACACGGCTACCTGAACTTCGCGAGCTACGGCCCGCCGTCGCGGACGGTCCGGGAGCGCGTGGCCCACCTTCTGGAGATCGCCGGTGACGGCGGTGCTGACGCGAGCGAGACCCTGCACGGCGAGGACCTCCGCGCCCGGGAAGCCTTCGCGCAGCTCAGCGGGTTCCCCCTGGAGAACGTCGGCCTGACCGGCAGCACCTCGCTCGGCCTGTTCCAGGTGGCCTTCGGCCTGACCGGCGGGTCGGTGCTCGTCAGCGCCGGGGAGTTCCCGGCCAACACCTACCCCTGGCTGCGCACGAGCACCGCGGGGCGGGTACGCGCCGACCTGGTCGGCGCACCCGGGACCCTCCTGACGCCCGACGTCGTCGCCCGCGGACTGACGGACGACACCGTCGCCGTGAGCGTCAGCGCCGTCGACTTCCGCACCGGCTACCGCGCGGACCTTCCCGGGATCCGTGAGGCGATCGGGCCCGACCGGCTGCTGGTGGTCGACGGCATCCAGGCTTTCGGGGTCGCGGACCTGGAGTGGACACAGGCCGACGTACTCATCGCGGGCGCGCAGAAGTGGGTCCGCGCGGGCTGGGGTGTCGCGGCCATCGCTGCCTCCCCTCGCGCGATCGAGCGGATCGACCCGCTGCTCACCGGGTGGACGGGCGTCACCGATTCCCGCCGGTACGACGGCGAGGAGCATCCGCCGCTGCCCGGAGCGGAGCGCTTCTCCATCTCGAATCTCTCGCCCTACGCGACCGGCGCCTTCGCGGAGGCCCTCACCCTGATCGAGTCGGTGGGTGTGCCGGCGATCGAGGGCATCGTCGCCACCCATGCGCAGGGGCTCATCGAGCAGCTCGACGCCGCCGGTATCCAGGTCCTCTCACCGAGGGAGCGTGCGGACAGCGCCGGGATCGTCGTGGCAGGGATCCCCGGACGGGCTGCCGAAGCCCACGCGGCCCTCGCGGAGGCCGCCATCAGCACGACGCTCCACGGGGAGGACCGCATCCGCTTCTCCGTCCACGCGACCACCCGCTCCGAGGTGTTCGGGGAGGCCGCGACGGTGCTGGCGCCGTTCGCCTGAGGCGCGGCGCCGGGTCCGCCGCGCATGGCGATACGGCGGGCACTATAGGCCGCGCCATGCCCTGGCGCCAGATGACGGCAAAAAGTTTGTTAACAGAACGCAACCAATCCTCGAAGTGTCTGCGGGCGGTGCTAACGTCCAGCCAGAACATGTGACCTAGGCAACATGTTTCACGGTCTCAGGCGTCTCACCTGGGTCCGTTCTGCATCAGCTGGGATATTTCACTAAGGAGAACCCTTGAATCTCACCACCCGTACCCGGGGGCTGCGGTGCGCGATGACGCTCGCCGTGACCACCGCCGTCGTGCTCGCTCCCGTGAGCGCGCAGGCGACCACCGGCACCGCGGCGGGCTCAGGCACCGCCACGTCGTCGTTCACGTCCTCACCCAGCGCCGACGGCGCCGCACAGAAGCTCGACGACCGCTCCGACCCCGCGGCCGAAGAGCGCCGCGACCTCAACCAGCAGGGCGTGGAGAAGGTCATCTCCGGCGAGGCGAAGGTCGAGAGCCGCGGCGGCTCGAAGGCCGTCAAGGTCGCTCCCGGCCAGTGGGCGCAGTACGGCCTGCAGGACAGCGACCAGATCCTGTCCTTCCTCGTCGACTTCGGCGACAAGGTCGATCCCCGCTTCCCCGCCTCCACGCCGGGCCCCACGCACAACGCCATCAAGGAGCCGAACCGCGCGGTGGACAACTCCACCTACTGGTCCGACAGCTTCGACCGCGAGCACTACCTCGACATGTTCTTCGGCACGCAGGACGAATCGCTGAAGGGTGTCTACGAGGAGATGTCCAGCGGCCGCTACACGGTCGACGGCGACGTCAGCGACTGGGTGACCGTCCCCTACACCTCGGCCAGCTACGGCGAGACCGAGAGCCAGGCGGATATGACCCGCTTCGTGCAGGACACCGCGAACGCCTGGTACGACTCGCAGATCGCCGCCGGCAAGACCGCCGCGGAGATCGACGCGTACCTCGCGAGCTTCGACCAGTGGGATCGCTACGACTTCGACAAGGACGGCAACTTCGACGAGGCCGACGGCTACATCGATCACTTCCAGGCCATCCACGCCGGTGAGGGCGAGGAGGCCGGTGCGGCGTCGTCGGCCATCTGGTCGCACCGTTGGGCCGTCGGCCAGGCGGGACGCGGCACCGCCGGCCCCGCTGCCAACCCGTACGGCGGCATCAAGATCGGCAAGTCCAACGTCTGGATCCGCGACTACACCACGGAGCCCGAGAACGGCGGCCTCGGCGTCTTCGCGCACGAATACGGTCACGACCTCGGCCTGCCCGACCTGTACGACACGAGCGGCGGCGAGAACGGCACCGGCTTCTGGACCCTCATGAGCTCCGGTTCATGGCTCGGCCACGGCGACGGCTCCATCGGCACGACCCCCAACCACATGGGCGCCTGGGAGAAGCTGCAGCTCGGCTGGCTCGACTACGACGTCGCCACGGCGGGCGTGAAGTCGACCCACAAGATCGGCCCCTCGTTCCACGCCACGAAGGCCCCGCAGGCCGTCGTCGTGAACCTGCCGAAGGACGCCGCCGGCAAGAAACCGCTTCTACATCGCCGAGAACCGCGTGTACGCGGGCTATGACGCCACCCTCGCCACCGGCCCGTACAACTTCGGCTGGGGCATCAGCTCCCCCGATACGGTGGAGCACTACAAGTACCAGGACGGGCTGAGCATCACGTACTGGAACACCGCGCAGGCCAACAACAACACGCGCCAGCACCCGGGTGCCGGCCTGGCCCTGCCCGTGGACGCGCACCCGAAGGCCCTCACCTGGTCGGACGGCACCGTGCTCCGCAACCGCATGCAGAGCTTCGACGCCACCTTCGGCAAGGAGGCGACCGACGCGCTGAGCCTGCACCGTGAGACGCCGGCAGGCATGACGACGGCCATCGTGCCGTCGCGGCCGGGCGTCGCCGTCTTCGACGACACCAACCCCAACGCCTACTACGACGCCGCGAACCCGCAGGGCTCCGTCGTCGTCGCCGGGAGCGGGACGAAGATCGAAGTGGTGCAGTCCAACTCGACGGGCATGCTGACCCTGCAGGTCCGCTAGCCCTCGTCGACGCCGTCGACGCACAGTCGACGTCGTCGATACACAGAAGGAGCCGGGAGGTGACTCCCGGCTCCTTCTGTGTCCGGCTGCGCCCGCCGTCGTTCCCGGTTCTCGAGCGGCCCGGGCGCCGGATGCGGCGTGTCAGGACAGGACGCGCGGTCTCCGCCGTGAAAGCCGGGAGCGACGAGGGGGGCGTCGTCCTGACCGGCCGGGCGTCGCGGTGTGCTCAGGCGTGTTCGAGGACCGGGCGGAAGACGAAGAAGCGGTAGGCGACGTAGCGGAACACGTTGCCGAGCAGGACGCCGACGACGTTCCCGGAGATGTTGTTGGCCAGGGGGCTCGTGAGGCCGAGGACGTAGTGGGAGACGAAGAGGCAGGTCGCGGCGATGCCGAGGCCCACGAGATTCGTCAGGCCGAACAGGACGGCCTCCTCGCGCTTGGGGCGGCCGGCGAACTGGCGGAAGGTGACGTAGTGGCTGCCCAGCCAGGAGACCCCGGTGGCCAGGATCACGGAGGCGATCTTCGACGTGATCGGTCCGATGCCGAACCCCGAGGCGAGGACGTTGTAGACCGAGATGTCGACGATGAATGCGATCGTCCCCACGATCGTGAAGGAGCCGAGGCGCTGTAGCGCTCCGCTCATGGGCTTTCCTCCTCTGTCGATAACACCTCATTCTACTCCTTAGGTTGCCTAAGCAACTAATTTGGACCATGTCCCCGGGCCGTCGTCCAGGCTCGTCGCCCACCCGCGCCGGGCACCCCGCGCTGGCTAGCATGAGGGCCAACACCTGAGGAGGACGCCATGAACGAGACCATGCTCGCCGGACGGCTCAATGTCAGCACCGGATCCTTCGACGTCAGGGAGGTGCCCGTCCCCGTGCCCGGCCCGGGCTTCGTCCGCGTGAAGGTCCAGGCCGCCGGGGTCTGCCTCTCCGATGTCCACCTGATCGAGGGGCTGCTGAAGCCGATGCACCTCCGCGGGGACGAGGTCACCCTGGGCCACGAGGTCTCCGGCAGCGTCGACCTGCCGGGCGACGGCGTCGAGGGCTGGACGCCCGGCGACCGCGTGGTCCTGCAGGCGGGCTACGAGTACAAGGGCGTCACCCTCACCATGGGGGTCGACTACGACGGCGGCTGGGCCGAGTACGTCGTGGTGCCCGCCGGCGTGCTGGTCCGGCTGAGCGAGCACTTCTCCTACGAGCAGGCCGCCATCATCCCCGACGCCGTCTCCACCCCGTGGGCCTCCATCGTGTCCACGGGGCAGGTCCGGGCCGCCGAAGCGGTCGGCGTGTGGGGCGTCGGCGGGCTCGGCGCGCACGGCGTGCAACTGCTGCGCCTGGTGGGCGCGGCGCCGATCATCGCCGTCGACCCCCTGCCCGAGGCCCGCGAGAGGGCCCTCGCCTTCGGGGCCGACGTGGCTCTCGACCCGCGGGCGGACGACTTCGCGGCCGCCCTGGCCGCTGCGACCTCCGGGCGCGGGCTCGACGTCGCGTTCGACTTCGCGGGCGTCGACGCGGTACGCGCGCAGGCCCTCGCCGGTCTTGGACTCCGGGGCCGGCTCGTACTGGTGGGACTGAGCGGCAATCCCATCACCGTCTCGGACAGCACGGCCTTCTCGTACACCCGCAAGCAGGTCCGCGGGCACTACGGGTCCGAGGCCCACCACGTGCCGGAGCTCGTGGCCCTGACGGAGCTCGGGCGGCTCGATTTCGCGCGCTCGATCAGCGATACGCTGCCGCTGCGCGATGCCGCGGCCGCCGTCGAGCGGCTCGAGCGCAAGGAGGGCAACCCGATCCGGCTGGTGCTGGTGCCCTGACGGTCGAGCGGGCGGCGGTGCCCGCCGGTCAGTCCAGCATCGACCGATCGTCCAGCCGGTGGTAGGCGCGGTTGTGGTAGACGAGCGGCGTGGCGCCGTCGTGCCCGCTCTGCTCGATGGACAGGACTTCCGCGGCGAGGATCATCGACCCGCCGACCGGTAGCCGGTGCAGGATGCGGCAGCGCAGGGCCCATGGCGCGTCGACCAGCAGCGGCTCGCCCGAGGACAGCCGGCGCCAGGCGACGGCTCCGCCGAAACGGTCGGCCCCGCGGGCCGCGAACAGCTGGGCGATGCCGAGCTGATCGGCGCCCAGCAGGTGGACCACGAGGGTGTCCGCGGCGACGAGGGCCGCGGCCGACGAGGACGCCGTGGAGACGGAGAACGCGAGGACCGGCGGCTCGGCCGAGACCGAGGAGACCGACGACGCCGTGAGGCCGACCGGGCCGTCCGCTCCCTGGGCGGTGATGACGGCGATCCCTGCCGGGTGTGCGCGGAAGGCGTCCTTGAAGAGGTCGGCGGTGGGGAAGGCGTGGTCCGCGGGGGCAGTCATACCGTCAACGCTAGAACCTCAACAAAGGTTGAGGTCAAATCGCGGTCAGGGGTCGAGGAGGGTGGACGGGATGCCCCGCCGGCCGGCCGCGTCGTCCGGGTTGACGAAGCCGCACGTCGCCAGCGAGAGGCAGCCGCAGCCGATGCAGCCGCCCAGCCGGTCCCGGAGGTGTTCCAGCTGGGCGATGCGCTGCTCGATCTCCTGCTGCCACGCGGCGGACAGCCGCTGCCAGTCCTCCTGGTCCGGGACGCCGTCCTTCGGCAGCTCGGCGAAGGCCTTCGCGACCGTGGCGAGGGGGATGCCGGCCCGCTGCGCAGCGCGGATGACCGCGACGCGGCGGAGGATCGCGCGGTCGTACCGGCGTTGGTTGCCGCTGGTGCGACGGCTGTGGATGAGGCCCTGGCGTTCGTAGAAGTGCAGGGCGGAGACGCTCATGCCGCTGCGCGCGGCCAGCTGTCCCACGGACAGATCCTGGTCAGGGGGCACGGTGCGCATCGTCCAGGTCCGCCCAGAAACCGAGGAGCTGCTCTGCGACGCGTTCGGGCTGCTCGAGCGGGATCAGGGTCCTCGCCCGGGGAACGGTCACGGCGGTGGCGCGGGGTGTCCGCGCGGCAGCCCGGGCGGCCGCCTCCGGGGTCCAGTCGCCGCGGTCGTCGGAGGCCACGTAGAGGCACGGGACATCGATGGCACCGAGCTCCGCGGACACGTCGCGGCGGTCGAGGATGAAGGACCGGATCGCGGTGGTGAGGCTCCGGCGGGTGGGCCGTTCCAGGCTCTCCACCACGATGCGGCGGATGTCCTCGTCACGGGCCGATGCGTCCGTGAGCATCGCCCCGATGACGGCGCCGCGCACCGGCCCTCCGGGTCCGGCGAGGCGGAGCAGGGGGAGCAGCACGTTGATCTTCGCGCGGAGCGCAGCCGGGATCGGTTCGGCCGGCGCGCTGATCGCCACGAGGGAGCGGAGTACGCCGGGCTCGGCGGCCAGCTTGTAGCCGACATGGTCTCCGAAGGCGTTGCCCACCCAGTCCACGGGCTCCGTGACGCCCAGGCCGGCGAGCAGGTCCCGTGCCGCGTCCGCTGCGCCCGCGATGTCGGTGGACTGCGTGAGCGGGTCGCTGAGGCCGAGACCGGGGCCGTCGACCAGGACGTACCGCCGGCCGGTACCGAGGTGGGCGACGAGCGGATCCCAGGTGGTGCCGTCCACGAACATGGACGGCCACAGCACCGTGGTGCGTCCGTCGCCGATGGTGCGGACGTGCAGCGCGCCGAGGCGCGTCGCGATCCGCGTGACCTGCTGGGGTGCCGGGAGCTGTGCCATCGCCTGTCCGATCCTGGTCGGTCCTATTTGATGTTACTGTGTATCACATGAACAAGCGTCCGTACAGGATGACGGCACGTGCGGACGAGGCCCTGCGGACCGGGGACAGGATCATCGACGCGATGCTCCAGCGGTACGGAGCCCTGCCGTACGACCGGATCCGCCTCGAGGACGTCGCCGCCGACGCGCAAGTCACGGCGCAGACCGTCCTCCGTCGCTTCGGCAGCAAGGCCGGGCTGACCGTGGCCATGGCGGAACGCGAGCTGGGCCGCATCGCGGCGGCACGCGGGTCGGTCGCCGGTGCCGGCTGCGCCGCGACCATGGCGAGCCTCGCCGAGCACTACGAGAAGTACGGCGCCCTGATCCTGAAGATGTACTCAGAGGTCCGCGTGGTGCCGGGGCTCGCCGAGCTCGCCGTGCGCGGGCGGGAGTACCACGTCCGCTGGTGCGCCGACGCCTTCGACCTCGCGTCCGCCGGAGACGGCCCCACCCGGGAGCGCCGCCTGGCGCAGGTCGTCGCCGTCTGCGACGCCCGCACCTGGGCCATCCTGCGCCTCGAGTCGAAACTGTCCGCGGCGCAGACCGGGCTCGCCCTGCACGAGATGCTGGCGCCGCTCGTCACCGACGGCTGACGGACGCGGCCGGCGGCAGGGCGTCCCGCTACCGGCCGAGCAGCTCGCCGACGTACTGCTTCAGTGGCGTCGTCGGGCGGCCGATGATGCTCGACAGGGTGGTGTCGCCCCCTGCGAGGGCCCCCTCGGCGATGTTCGCGTCCAGGGCGGCGACGAAGCGCGCCGACGCGTCGTCGAGCCCCGCGGCCGTGAGCGCTGCGACATGTTCGTCGACGGAGACCGCGTTGACGGTGACGGGCGTCCCGGTGACCTCGGAGACCGTGGCGGCCAGTTCGTCGAAGGTCCAGGGCTCGTCGCCGCCGAGTTCGAGGATCTCGCCGGTGTACCCGTCGGACAGCAGGACGACGGCTGCGGCCTCGGCGTAGTCCCGCCGCGGTGCGCTCGCGATCCTCCCGGTGCCCGCGCCCGTCAGGACACTGCCCGTGGTGGCGGCCTGGCGGATCGCGTCGTCGTAGTTCTCGGTGTACCAGTTGTTGCGCAGCACCGTGTAGGTGAGGCCTAATCCCTCGAGCAGCCCCTCGGTGGCCTTGTGCTCGGGCGCGAGGACGAGCGACGTCGTCGTGGCCTTCGGCGCACTCGTGTAGACCAGGGACGCGCCGACCTTCCGGGCCGCGTCGATCACGGCCTTGTGCTGCACGGTCCGCCGGCCCGCCTCGCTGCCCGAGATGAGCAGGACCCGGTCCGCCCCTGCGAAGGCGGCGTCGAGCGTGGACGCGTCGGCGTAGTCCACCCGCGCCGTGCGGACCCCCTGCCCGGCGAGCCGGGCGAGCACGTCCTCGTTGCGGCCGCCCGCCACGATGGTCGATGGGTCCACGCCGCGCGCGAGCAATTGTTCGATGACGAGGCGGCCGAGCTGGCCGGTGGCTCCGGTGATGGCGATGGTCATGGCTGTCCTTCCGTTTCCGCACCCGGGTGGTACGTCTACCAGCGCCAACCGGCCACGGCCGAAAAGACTTCCCGGAGTGCCGCGTGGACAGCGCCCGCGGCCACGCGGTAGGACTGCAGGGACACGACAGCACCCACAGCGAAGGATCCTCCCCGTGCACCAGACCCCGTCCAGTCCGCAGCGCCCGCTGAAGGTGGGGGTGGTGGGGATCGGCTGGGCCGGCCGCCAGCACCTCGAGGCGTACGCCGCCAGCGCCGACGTCGAGATCATCGGGCTGGCCGGCATGGAGCCGGACCTCCTCGCCGAACTCCGTGACGAGTACGGCATCCCGCACGCCGTCGAGCGCTGGGAGGACCTGATCGCCCTCGACGGGCTGGACGCCGTCAGCGTCGCCGTCCCCACCTTCCTGCACGCACCCATCACGGTCGCTGCCCTGGAGCGCGGCCTCCACGTGCTCAGCGAGAAGCCCATCGCCCGGAACGGCGACGAGGGCCAGCGCATGGTCGACGCCGCCCGCCGTGCCGGGCGTGTCCTCGAGGTCGCCTTCAACCACCGCCGCCGGGGAGACATCACGGCCCTCAAGCGCGTGATCGACGACGGCGGGCTCGGCCGTCCCTACTACGCCAAGGCCTCCTGGCTGCGCCGCTCCGGCATCCCCTCCCTGGGCAGCTGGTTCACGAACCGGGAGATGGCCGGTGGAGGTCCGCTCGCGGACATCGGCGTGCACGTGATCGACTACGCGCTGCACCTCCTCGGCGAGCCTAAGGTCCTCTCCGTCTCGGCGTCGACCTACTCCGAGCTGGGACCGCAGGGCCGCGGCGGTGGCGGCGGCGGGTACAGCGCGCAGGCCATGGGCTCCGCGTTCGAGGTGGAGGACTTCGCGACGGCGTTCATCCGCCTCGAAGGGGGAGCCACACTGCTGGTCGAGGCGGGCTGGGCAGCCTACCGCGACGCGGACGACCTCCTGGACTTCCGCGTCTACGGGACGGACGGCGGGGCGGAGCTGACCCGGGTCGGCGGACCCGACGACGCCGTGGAGTCCCTGCGCGTCTTCAGCGAGGAGGGAGACCACGACCCGGAGGTCGGCCCGTCGCTCGGCCACCAGGGCGTCGTCGACGACTTCCTCGCCGCCATCCGCGCCGGACAGTCCGCCTGGGGTGGGCACGACGGTTCGCTCGCGCTCAGCCGTGCCCGCGTCATCGACGCCTGCTACGTCTCGGCAGCCCAGCAGCGGGAGGTGCAGCTCTGATGACGACCGCAACGAGCACCACGACCTTCGACGGCAAACCCACCATCGTCGTGTGGAACGAGGGCGTCCACGAGGCCCGCAACGAACCGGCCACGATCGGTGAGATGTACCCGCGGGGCATCCACGGGGCCATCGCGGAGTTCCTCGCCGGCTACTTCCCCGGATCGGACATCACCACGGCCACCCTCGCCGATCCGGAGCACGGGCTCACCGAGGAGCGCCTCGCGGGGACGGACGTGCTGCTGTGGTGGGGGCACATCGCGCACGGCGAGGTGGCCGACGACGTCGTGGAGCGGGTGCACCGCCACGTCCTCGGCGGCATGGGCCTCGTGGTGCTGCACTCGGGCCACTTCTCGAAGATCCTCACGCGCCTCCTCGGGACCACGTGCTCGCTGAAGTGGAGGAACGACGGCGAACGCGAGCTGGTCTGGACGGTCAAGCCGTCGCACCCGATCGCCGCGGGCACCGAGAGCCCGATCCTCATCCCCGAGCAGGAGATGTACGGGGAGCTGTTCGACATCCCCGAACCCGACGACCTGATCTTCATCAGCTCCTTCGAGGGCGGCGAGGTGTTCCGCTCCGGTGTCACGTTCTCGCGCGGCAAGGGCCGGATCTTCTACTTCAGCCCCGGCGACCAGGAGTACCCGGTCTACCACCACCCGCAGGTCCAGCGCGTCCTCGCGAATGCCACCGACTGGGTGGCGCAGCCCAGCGCCGAGCGGGCGCGCCGTGCAGCGCCGGGCGTGGAGAACCCGGCCCGGGACTGGTTCCTGGGCTGACCGCCCGGCCCGGCCGGCTCAGCCCGCCAGGCCGCCGACGAGCGCTGCGGCGCCCCGCGTTCGCAGGATCCCGAGCGCCTCGAGGTAGGCCTGCACGAACACGGGCTGCTCGGCGAGGTCGAGGAACAGGTCCTGCTGCCGGAGGAACGCGAGCGGCTCCGTCCGGCTCAGTGCGGCCGCCTCCATGACCTGCCCGCGCAACCGGTCGACGATCTCGATGGTCCCGCCCGCCTCGTCCGTCCCCTCCGCGTAGCGTGTCCAGCAAGCGATGATCGCGGCCCCGTAGCGGATGCTCCGGCCGGCAGCGAGGTTCTCCCGGATGATGGGCACGAGCCACTTCGGGATGCGGTCGGAGCTCTCGGCGCAGAGGCGCTGCACGGTGTCGCGGACGGCCGCGTTGGAGAAGCGGGAGATGAGCTGGTGCCGGTACGCGTCGATGTCCACGCCGGGCACGGGCCGGAGGGTGGGGGTGGCCTCCTGCTCCATGTAGTTCAGGAGGTACCGGGCGAAATCGGCGTCCTGGCAGACGTCGTGGACGAGCCGGTACCCGGCGAGGTAGCCGGGGTAGCAGAGCGCCTGGTGGCTGATGTTGAGCAGCCGGAGCTTCATGAGCTCGTACGGTTCGACGTCGTCCACGAGCTGCACGCCCGCGTCCTCCCAGGCGGGGCGTCCCTGGGCGAAATCGTCCTCGAGGACCCACTGCTCGAAGTCCTCGCACACCACGGGCCAGGCGTCGGCGATCCCGAGGTCTGCCGCGATCTGCTCGCGGTCCGCGTCCGTCGTCGCCGGGGTGATGCGGTCCACCATGGAGTTCGGGAACGTGACCTCGCGCCCGATCCACGCGGCGAGGTCCGGGTCGCGCCGCTGGGCGAAGGCGGCGAAGACGGACCGTGCGGTGTCGCCGTTGCCCTGGATGTTGTCGCAGGACATCACGGTCAGCCCCGGCAGGCCGCGGTCCCGGCGTCGGGCCAGCGCCTCGGTGACGAGGCCGAAGACGGTGGACGGCACCGCGCCCGGTGCGAGGTCGGCGCGCAGCGCCGGATGGTCCGGGTCCACCCCGCCGGTCACGGGGTCGATGCAGTAGCCGCCCTCGGTGATGGTCATCGACACGATCCGCACCGTCGGCGCGGCGATCGCCTCGATGACGGCCTCCGGGTCCTCCGGCGCGAGGAGATAACCGATGATCGACCCGATGACCCGGGCGTCCCGGGAACCGTCGGGCGCCTTGGACACCAGGGTGTACAGGCCGTCCTGGCTGTCCATCACGCTCTTCATCCGCGCGTCCGAGGGGAGCACCCCGACGCCGAGGATCGCCCACTCGCGGGCCTGCCCGCCGCTGAGCAGGCGGTCCAGGTACATGGCCTGGTGCGCGCGGTGGAACCCGCCGACACCGAAGTGGACGATGCCGGCGGTCAGGCCCGACCTGTCATAGGTGGGGACGGGCAGTGTGGAGCCGAAAGAGGCCATCGTCGAGTCCGAGAGCGGGGTGGCCGAGGCTGCGGGCTGGGTCATGGCGCCTTCGCGTAGTAGGGGACGGGCATCAGGTCAGGTGCCAGTCGGAGACGTCCAGGACGCGGTCGGCGCGGTCGCGGGTGGCTGCCACGAGCACCCCGTTGGGTTCGTCCACGCGGCGCACCCACTCCTCGGCGGCGGTCGGTGTCTTCCCGAACAGGATATGCCGGGCCACGAGCCGCCGGCGGCGCACCTCCGGGTCGACATCGACGAACCAGACCTCGTCGAGGAGGCCCCGTGCATCCCGCCAGCCGGGTTCGTCGAGCAGGAGGTAGTTGCCCTCCGTGACGAGGAGGGACGACGACGACGGGACCGGCAGGGCGTTGGCGAGCGGCTGTTCGAGGTCCCGTTCGAAGGCCGGCGCGTACACGGTGTGGTCCGGGTTCCTCCGCAGACGCTCCAGCAGGGCGGCATAGCCGTGGGCGTCGAACGTCTCGGGCGCGCCCTTCCGGTCGAGGAGCCCGAGACCCGACAGGGCCTGGTCGGCCAGGTGGAATCCGTCCATGGGCACCAGGGCATGGGCGCCCGGGTCCAGCGCGGCGACAGCGGCGGCGACGGTTGACTTCCCGGCTCCCGGGGCGCCGACGATCCCGAGCAGGGCCCGTCCGCCGTCGACGGGGCGGGGCAGGATCCCCTGCAGCTCGACGGCGTTGCGGACGGACAGGGTCTTCACGGCACTTCCTTCAGGGGTCGGGGAGCGGTGCTGCGCCGTTCCTCCCACCATCATGCCGCGCGGCCGGCCGGGATGACGGCATCCGTCCGGCGGCAGGATCGCCGGCGGGCGGGCCGGGATCCGCCCCCGGGCGCCCCGCGGGCACGGTGGGCTCCGACCGCTTGTACCCCGATCCGGGTGTCGTGGTGCGTGCACTGCATGCTGGCGGTCGAGCCGAGGCGAGGGCCACGATGGGAGGATGACCGCACCAGGAGGCCGCACGGGACACGTGGTACTGCTCGGGGACTCCATCCTCGACAACGGACGGTACGTGGACGGCGGGCCCGACGTCGTCGCGCAGGTCCGGGCCGCCCTGCCCGCGGGCTGGGCGGCCACCCTGCTCGCGGTCGACGGCGACGTCATCTCCGGCGTCGCACGTCAGCTGCGTGCCCTGCCGCCCGATGCCACACACCTGGTGGTCAGCGCCGGCGGCAACGACGCGCTCGGGTACCGCCACCTGCTGCAGCGCCCGGTGGGCGGCGTCGTGGAGGCACTGCTCGCCTTCGAGGCGCCCCGCACGGTGTTCGCGGAGGACTACGGCGCCATGCTCGACGCCGTCCTGGCCGCCGGCCTGCCCACGAGCGTCTGCACCATCTACGACACGCCGTCCTCCGAACCGGGAGCCGCGGTGATCCGCACGGCACTCACCTTCTTCAACGACTGCATCACCCGGGCGGCCTTCGCGCGCGGCGTGTCCGTCGTCGACCTGCGGCTGGTGTGCGACGACGACGGCGACTACGCGAACCCCATCGAGCCCTCCGTCCAGGGCGGGGCCAAGATCGCGGCCGCCATCGCCGCGTTCGCGCTGCCCGGTGCTGCCCGTCAGCGGCCGACCGTCATCGTCCGGTGAACCGGCGCCGGAGGATGGTCCCCAAAGCGTCCGGAGCGTCCGGAGCGGACCGGCCGGCCGCCGGGACGCTCAGCCCGCGGGACGCAGCGACGTGATCATCGCCCGGAGGTCCCGGTACTCCTCCGTCTCCATGTAGGCCTGGGGCGTGTCGGTGTGCGGCGGCTTCCCCGGGTAGACCAGGTGCGGGTCGTAGACACCGCCGAAGGCGGCACCCGACGGCGGCCAGGAGAAGAAGTGGGCGATGGGGCAGGCCGTCGGACCCGTCGGTTCGGGTGCCGACGTGATGCCGTAGGCGAGCGTGGAGGACGTCACCGGATCGGGAACCGCGGGGTCGGTGCGCCCCTCGAACACGAATCGCGGGGTGGCCGTGCCCTGGGTGAGGGCCGGGAGCGGCTCCGCGTCGAGCAGGGCGTAGGGGATCTCCGCGGGACAGACCGCTCCGGTGACGAGGTCCGTCCTGAGCGTCGCCAGATGCCGGCCCGTGGCATCCCCGACGACGACTGAGACACCGGCGGGCGGTGGCTCCGGGGCATCGGCGACGGTCCACCCGTCCGGATGGTCGAAGGAGAGCCCACCGTCCGCCGTCGTATAGGTCGCCCACCCGTCCGCCCGCGTCGTGGCATCGGACGGGGGCTCGGCGGCCGGGGTCGGCGGCGCCGTCGAGGCGGCCGGCACGGGCCGGGGGCCCCTGCGACACCGGGTCCCCGGGCGGGGTGCGGGGACCGGAACCGCAGGAAGCGAGGAGGACGGCGAGGCCCAGGGCCCCGGCTGGCACCAGCACGAGCGCGGTACGGCGACCCATGGCTACTCCTGTGTATCGTGGGCGGGTCGTTCCATGATGCGGCCTGCCCCGGCGTCGGAACAGGCCGGAGACACAACCGTGGCCCGGGCTGCCGGATCGTTGCGGTTCCGTGTGCACTCCGTGAGCGATCCGTGACGTCCCGGCCGGTCCCGGAGGCACTGGACCGGCCGGCTACCCGGTGCGAAGGTTGGTCCATGGTCAGCGAAGACGACGTCCGGTCCGCGTGCCTCGCCCTGCCCGGTGCGTCGGAGCGGCTGAGCTGGAACCGGCCGGCCTGGTTCGCCCGGACCCTCTTCGCGCGCATGTGGGACGACGCCGTCCTCACGGTCAAGACGGACGAGCGTGCCGCGCTGCTGGCCCTGCAGCCGGACGCCTTCCTCCTCCACCCCCACCACGAGCGGTACGACTCCCTGGTGCTCGTGCGCCTGGGCCGCCTCGACCACGGGCAGCTGGAGGAGCTGATCCAGGAGTCGTACCGGATCGCCGGGCAGGCGTCCTCCCGCCGGTGATCCCCCAGTTGGCGGAGGTCTGTGCGCTTCGTCACGCGGCGGGGCTGCAGCAGCCGGACGGGATCCCCGCCCGGGCGGGGATGCAGGTAGTCCCGGGGCCGGTTCGCGAGTACGCACGTACCCGAGCGCAGGTAGGCATGAGGAGGAAGTGACGCAGGTGGCCCTCTGAGGTCGGGGGACCCCTACTCGTGAAGCGCTCGCCGCCTGCTGGATACGTTGAACCAGGTGCTCGCCGCAGAGCCGGCGACGACGCACCCTCCCCCTTCGGGGACGCGAACGGACCGGTCCTGCCTCGTGCAGGCACGCAGCTACCGGACCGGCCTCCGCCGGTGTGGCCGCTGGAAGACCTCCTGTCCTCCTTCCGTCTCACACGAGGCCGATCCCGCCCTTCCGTCGGCGAGCGGCCCAGGGGAAACCATGACTTCTCTGCAGTCCCTCCTTCAGGACTCCTTCGCCCGGCGTCGCACGGTGGCGATCATCGTCGCGCTCGTCCTGACGGCCCTCGTCCCGCTCGCCGATTCCGTCCTCCCCGCCGGCTGGTCCTCCGTGCTGCTGGCCGCCGCGGTCCTCGTGGTGATGGTCGTGCTGCTGATGCTCGCGCGCCCCGTCATCTCCGGTGCCGGGCCCGAACCGGCCGACTCCGATCACGGCGACCGGCGCGGCGCCGGGCTCCTGCTGTACCTCTCGCCGGTCATCCTGCTGAACCTCGTGTACCCCCTCGTCAGCCCCGCGATGGCAGCGGTCGACGTCGGCGGCGTGCAGCTCACCCTCGTGGTGCTCGCATCCTCCATCACCGTCCCGTGGCTGGCGCAGGCCGCCTGCCTCCCGGCGTACCGCGCGATCGGGGACCTGATGGCGGAACGGGACATGGCCGCCATCACGCGCCGTTTCTGCGCCACCTGGCCGGCGATGTTCGTGCAGTCCCTGCCGCTCGTCGTCGTCTTCGCCGTGCCGCTCTGGCTCGCCACGCGCTGGTCCGTCCCGGCGCTCGCCACCTACGCCGCCCTCTGCGCCCTCCACCTGCTCTTCGTCCAGTCCCTCATCCTCGCCAACGTGGGGGAGCGACGCGGGCTCTGGGCCCTCGCCTGGGTGGCGTACGCCGTGGCGCTCTTCGCGGCGCCCACCCTCTGGTGGCTCCCGCCGCTGCTCGGGGCGTCCACGCAGATCGCCGCCATGGGCCGCGGACTGGCCGCGGTCACGCTCGTGCGGCGGCTCGGTGCCCGCGACTTCTCGACCGACCTCCTCCGCGGGCTCCTGCTCGGCGCCGTGCTCTGGGCCGACAAGTTCGTCCTGTTCCTCGTGACGGACGGGAACTTCCAGGTGGTGATCGTGTTCCTCGCGATGCTGCCCGCCGTCATCGCCTACAACTACTACTTCGTGAGCCTCGCCCCCCGGGTGGACCGGGCCGTCGCCATGCTCCACCGGACCATCGCCGAGGAGCCGCTCACCGTGCTCGCGGCGAGGTCCCGGCAGCTCAGCCGGACCGTGGACCGCGCGATCCTCAGCACGGGCGCCGTCGGCATGGTCCTCACCCTCGTCATCTCCCTGCTGCTCGGGGGGATCCAGCCCGTCAACGTGCTCCTGGCCGTCTCCGTGGGCGTCGCGTCGTGGGCCTTCATGATCCTCACGCTCCTCAGCTACGAACTGGACTACATCGGCGAGAAGGTCCTGCCGCAGGTCCTGGGGGGCATCCACCTGGCACTCTGCGCGGTCGCCTTCCTGCTGGTCGGCGTGACGCAGAACTCCATCGGCGCCCCGCTCGCCTACGGTGCACTGGTGGTGGCGGACCTCGTGCTCGTCGCCGTCGCCTGGGTCCTCTACAAGCGCCACTGGACCCAGCCCGAGTACACGCTGTTCTGGCGCCACGCCACCCTCCTGGTAGCCGCCCGCACATCCGCCCGACCCGCTCCCAGCGACAAGGAAGAACCATGTACGTGTTCAAGACCCCGAAAGCCCGTCGAGCCGCCCTCCAGCAGCCACCGGCCGCACTCCAGCCGGCCGAGGCCGTGGCGCAGGCCCACTACGCGGACGTCGACGTGGCCATCGTCATGGAGTCCACCTACCCGTATCTCAAGGGCGGCGTCTCGGCGGTGGTGCACGACATCGTGACCCACAACCCGGACCTCACCTACGGCATCATCCACATCACGTGGGACGCCTCCTCACCCCACGAGGACCTGTACGGCATGCCCGAGAACGTGGCCTGGGTGCGGCCCGTCTACCTGAGCATGCAGGAACACCGGCACGACTTCATGGCCGTCTCCTCCCGGGACCTCGGCATGAGCCCGGCGGAGCGCTCGGCGCTCGCGGACCGCGTGTTCGACGCGCTGTACGCGCTGTCCGAGCAGCAGGAGGTGGAGCCCCTCTGGCAGCTGATCGACGAGGGCTTCACCCAGAGCACCCGCACTTATCCGCTCTGGGCCCTGCTGGGGTCGAAGGAGTTCATGGAGGCGCTCTCCGTGCGCATGCCCCAGCTCGACCTGTCCCTCGCGGACTCGTTCTGGCTGCTGCGGAACTTCCTCTCGCTCGCCTACGCCATCCTCGGCGAGACCATGCCGAAGGCCCGCGTCTACCACGCCCACACCACGGGCTACGCGTCACTCCTGGGGGCTGCGGCGGCCCGGGACCACGGCACGTCGTTCCTGCTCACCGAGCACAACCTGTACGTGCGCGACACCGTGAACACGCTGCTGGACCGCAACATGGCGCTCTCCATCACCTCGGAGGACTACCGGACGTTCGATGTCACCGCCGAGCAGAGGGCATGGATGGCGTGGTGGACCGAGATGGGCCACTTCTGCTATCCCAGCGCCAGCCTGATCACCTACCTGTACCCGACGGCGATCACCGAGGCCGCGCGCCTCGGGTCCGACGTGCAGAAGTCCGTCGTCGTGCCCAACGCCATGGTCATCGAGGAGTTCGAGCAGAAGTACCGGGCCCGGCTCGCCGCCCGGCAGCACCTCGCCGAGGACGCGGCGACGCATGTCTGGAGGCTCGTCTACATCGCGCGCGTGGTCCCCATCAAGGGACTGCTCGATCTCCTCTCGAGCATGGACATCATGCGCCGCGGCGGTTTCCCCAACCTCCACCTGGACGTCCTCGGTCCCACCGAGCACGTACCGGAGTACTACGAGGCGTGCCTCGCGAAGATCGAGAGCCTGGGCCTGCAGGACCACGTCACGATCCACGGGACCGTCAACGTCCGCGACATGCTGGACCGGTTCGACGTGCTCGTCCTGCCGAGCTACAACGAGGGGCAGCCGATCGTGGTGCTCGAGGCCATGGCGGCGGGCATCCCGACGGTCGGCACGGATGTGGGCGGCATGCGCCAGCTGGTCGGCGAGCAGCTGCAGACCCTGGACGGGCGCTCCGTCGGCGCGTGCGGGGAGCTCGTGGTCGCCGGTGACGTGCAGCAGATGGCGGACAGCATCCGCCTGGTGATCGGCAACCCGGACCTGTACGACGAGTACGCGGACAACGCCCGCGTCCGTGTCCACGAGTTCTTCCAGATGAAGGAGGTCATGTCCTCCTACAACCAGATCTACCGGAACGTCGGGGACATCGGCACGTTCCGCAACCTCACGATCGCGGAACTCGGGGACCTGGTCCAGGCGGAGGCATGACAGGCGTCGGCGCCTGGATCCGGTACGGCGACCCCCTGCTGCCGGACCAGCTCGCGTTCGCGGCCCGGCACTACCGGGTGGCGATCCTCCAGCCCTGGGAGGTCGACGCCGCCGAGGAGCTGAAACGGCTCCGCCCGGACATGACGGTGCTCTGCTACAAGTGCCTGTCCTCCACGCGGAGCTACGAGCCGGGGCCCATCTTCACCTCCGGCGTCTCCTCCCTGGAGGCAGAAGCGGAAGAGGACGGTGCCTGGTTCGCCACGCGCCTCGACGGCACCCGCATCGAGTGGGAGCGCTACCCGGGCCACTGGCAGATGCAGGTGTGGAACCCCGGCTACCGGCGCCGCTGGGTGGACAACGTCGTCGGGGAGCTGCGCGACTCGCCGTTCGACGGCGTCATGGCCGACAACGACGTCTTCGACGACTACTACGGCCTGCGCCTGCCCGTTCCCGGTGCCGCCGATCCCGCCGGCCTCCGGCAGGCTCTCGGCGACCTCGTGCACGCCGCGGGCACGGCCCTGAACGCTGCCGGGAAGATCCTCGTCCCCAACATCGCCGAGGCACGCCGGGAACCCGGCCGCTGGACCGCGCACGCCGCTTTCGGTGGCGGCTTCGAGGAGGTCTGGCTCGGGTACGACCCGGTGCACCTGTTCGATCCGGTCACGGCCGAAGCGCAGCTGCCGCAGGCCGCCGGGCCCGGGCTCTCCATCCTCCGCGTGCCGACCGACGGCAACGACAGGCATCCCAACTTCACCTACGGCCTGTCGGCGTTCTGGATCTTCGGGGAGGGGCGGGGCGCCTACTCGGCGACGGCCCACGACGACTACAGCCGCACCCAGTACGCGCCCGAGCTCGACTGGCAGCTCGGCGCCCCGCGGACCGCTCCGCAGGGCGGGAACCACGCCTGGTGGCGGGAGTTCGAGGGCGGTTTCGCCGCGGTGAACTTCAACCGGGACGGCAGGCGACGCCGCAGGGTGCCGGTCCCGGCCGGCCTCGTCGATGGCGAGGGCCGGCCCGCGCCGTCGTCGGTGGTCCTGCAGCCACAGCGCGGCGTCCTGTTCCGCCGCCCCGACGCGTGACCGCTGCGGGCCGGTCCTGATGGCCCTTGCGCAGGTTCTGCTCAGGATTGCCGACGGTCGCGGGGCTGCCCTGTCCTGACCGCCCGGGCCCATCCATCATGTGGATATGACACCGAAGGCCGTCGGGGCAACCCTCGTTTCCGTGGCACTCGCCGCCCTCATCGCCGTGTGCTCGTCCGCCGCACCCGGAAACGCGGCGAGCCTGACGACGAGCTCCGGGCAGCAGCTGCCCGCCTACCTGCAGGGCTACCGCCAGGGCCAGCTGCTCTGTCCGGGGGCCGCGCTCACCGGGAAGGTGTCGGTGGCGATCGTCGATCCGATGATGGCCACCACGGACGCTCCGGGGGACTGCACGCTGTCCGACATGAAGGCCGCCAATCCACGCACCAGGTTCCTCGCCTACCTGAACATCGGCGCCATGCGGGATGCCGAGACCTGGAACGGTGTCTTCCGGAACTCCTGTGCGGACACGGCGACGGCGGCGGGGAAGCGGTTCGCCGTGACCACCCCCAACCCGAAGGTCGCCCGGAACGAGGACGGCTTCGCCACCTATCCGGGCTTCTCCTACCTGACCGTCGCGGACCTGTCCCCGGCCTACGCCGATGCGTGTGCGGCCACGGCGCGCACCATCCTCACCACCGACGCGCAGCGGGGCACGACGAACGCGCCTCCCGCCCGGTTCGACGGCATCTTCCTCGACGACGCCTCCATGTCGCCCTCGCACGGCCAGGACATGGTCGACGTCGGGCAGTGGGGACCGTGGGCCAGTGACGACGCTTACGGCAGGGCCCTCATCGCCGCCGTGCAGCGCTTCGACGCGACGCTCACCCGCACCATGGGCCGCGACGTCCCCGTGGCCGTGAATCTCGGCGTCTACCCGGCGTGGAGCAACCAGGTGGACCTCGCGCGGCAGCTGGCCGGTACCCGCAGCGTGGACTTCGCGCTGCGTGAGCACGTCGTCGCCGACGGTACCGGACGCCCGGCGCCGCTCGTCGACCTGGAGCAGGCCACCGCCGCGTACCGGGCCATCACGGCCGCCGGGATGCCGGTGGTGGAACACGACTACTCCGTACCCCTGCGCGAACTCCCGACGACGGCCTACCGCCAGGGCAGCGACGTCGGCTCGTCGGCCCCGTGCCTGCGCGACGGGTACGGATCGAGGGCCGCGGTCGTGACCGCGGGCACGGTCCGCCGCACACTCGACCACCGCATGACGCTCGGGCACCTGCTGCAGACCCGGACCGCCGCCGCCCGGACGATGACGGCCACCCTCTCGCAGGCGGAACCCACCTGCCAGGACAACGCCTGGGACGACGACGCGTACCTCGAGACCGTCACCACGGCGTCGACCGACGCCGCGGACGCCCAGGTCGCGGCGCTCACCCAGGCCGTGACGAGCGGGGCCTATGCCGCCGCCGGACCGCTGAGGTTCACCGGGGTGAACGTCGTGAAACTCTCGAACGGGAGTGTGGTGGCGGTCAACACCACCAACGCCACCCGCTCCGTCACCGCCTACGGGAAGACGCTCAGCGTGCCCGCCCGGTCCGCGACGATCCGCTGACCGATCCGCTGACCGACCCCGCGGCCGGGTCCTCCGCCGGATCGGCCGCCGTCCTCAGATGGGTGGGCAGGAGGCTGCCCGGTGCCCTGCTGCGGATGAGGGCCAGGTTCCGGGCGTGCTCGTGCAGGCGCCGGTCCTCCTCGGAGCGCGGCACCCAGGGCGGCACCGGGACCGCCGAACCCTCGTCGTCGCGCGCCACCATGACCGTCAGGCACGTGGTCGTCAGGTCCATCTCCCGCGACCGGGGGCTGCCCGACCGCACGTGGACCGCCACGTGCATGCCCTTCACGCCCGTGTAGACGAGGCGCGCCTCCACTTCGACGACGTCCCCGATGTGCAGCGCCTTCAGGAACCGGACGCCGCCCGAGAACACGGCGACGGTGTCCAGGCCGCAGTACCGCGTGGAGCAGACGTAGGCCGCTTCGTCGATCCAGTCCATCACCGTGCCGCCGTGCACCTTCCCGCCCCAGTTCACATCGGTGGGTGCGGCGAGGAACCGCAGGACCGTCCGCTCCGCGGTGCCGGCACCGGTGTACACCTGGCGGCGCATCTCCTCCACGATCTGCTTCCGGACCTCGATGCGTGCCACGGCGTGCTCGCTGTCGAGGCGTTCGGCGTCCGTCCCCGGCTCGAAGGGGGGAACGCGGACAGGTCTGCCGTCCGGCCCGACCGCCACAAAGATGACGAGGCACTCGGTGCGCTTCCCGCCACCGTCCCCCGACACCGAACCGGACGAGACGACGGTGCGGATGTGCATGGAGGAGGTGCCGGTGTGCACGATCGTGGCCTCGACCTCCACGAGGTCGCCGACCGACACGGGGTCCGCGAAATGGATGTTCCCCACGTAGGCGGTCACGCAGTACGTCTTCGCCCACCCGACGGCGACGGCGTAGGCGGCCTTGTCCACCCACTCGAGCACCGTGCCGGCGTCCACGGATCCGCTGTGGCCGAGGTCGGTGGGGGAGGCGAGGAACCGCAGGGTGACGGAGTTCGCTGCTGTCTCCATGCCGGCCACCTACGCCCGGAGCCAGGCGAGCACGAGCTCGTCGCCGTCATGCACATGGCTCGGCGCGTTCCACGTGACGTGCTCTCCGAGGGCGAGGGGCAGGGCCGGCAGCGAGGACCTGAGGCACAGGAGGGCGTCCCGGAGCGGGTGGTCGGACTGTTCGAGGAGCGCGTCCACGGCGGGGGAGGGAGCATTCATGACCCAGTATCACCACGTGCGACCTCCCACCGGAACCCCGGGTGCTACCTGTCGGGCGTGATGAGGCGGCGCACGGCCAGCCGGATCAGCTGCCGGCGCTCCTCGTGCTGCGCCTCGTCGTCGTCGGGCGAGGCGGCGACGGTGGTGCTCACGGGCGACCACGTCATCGACAGCGCGATCACCAGGGAGAACAGGTGGGCCGGGGGGATCCCCGGATCGACGAGTCCGCGCTCCTGCGCCGCGGCGATGGCCTCGAACTTCGGGCGGTCCAGGATGCCGATCTCCGGTCCCAGCCCGCCGGACGGCGCGCGCTCCAGCCGCGTCCAGGCGGCGAGCTTCACCACGAGGGGATGTGCGAGGTAGTCGTCGTACAGGCGCACCGCGTACCCGGGGAGGTCCTCGCCGTCGATCGGCACGGCGTCGACGATGGCCCGCAGCTGGTCCCGGAGCACGGCGCTGAACAGCTGCTCCTTGTTGCCGAAGTAGGCGTACAGCTGCGCCTTGTTGGCGCGGGCCGCGGTGGCGATGCGGTCGATGCGCGCACCTGCGATCCCCCGCTCGGCGAACTCCGCGGTGGCCGCTCCGAGGATCCGCTGCCTGGTCGCCTCGCTGTTACCCATTCCTCCACCCTATTCCAACCGTTTGGTTTCTTTCTGCTCCGTCGCCGGGTAGGGTGCAACAAACCAAACAGTTGGTTCTAGGAGGACCCATGAGGCACATCAACGGATTCGCATCGGCCCCGGGAAGCGACGGCCTGACGCCGTGGACCTTCGAGCGGCGGGAGCTCCGCCCGGACGACATCCTCGTGGCCATCGACTACTGCGGCGTCTGCCACAGCGACCTCGACGCGATCGCGTCGGCAGCCCGGGGTCGTGGCCGGCTGGTCCCCGGCCACGAATTCACCGGGACGGTCACGGAGATCGGCTCCGACGTCACGCGCTTCACCGTCGGCCGGCGGGTCGCGGTCGGCAACATCGTCGATTCCTGCGGCAAGTGCGCGGCCTGCCTGGCCCACCAGGAGAACTACTGCCACGCATTCCCCACCCTCACCTACGGCGGGGTGGACCGGCACGACGGGCTGCCCACGCAGGGCGGCTACTCCGAGGAGTACGTGGTCCGGGAGGACTTCGCCTACTCCGTCCCGCCGCAGCTCGATCCCGCCGGCGTCGCGCCCCTGATGTGCGCGGGGGTGACCGTCTGGGAACCGCTGCGGCGCTGGCAGGTGGGACCGGGCAGCACCGTGGGCGTCGTCGGGCTCGGCGGGCTCGGGCACCTCGCGGTCAAGCTCGCCAAGGCACTCGGTGCACGCGTCACGGTCTTCACCACGTCACCCGCCAAGGCCGACGCCGCCCGCCTGCTGGGTGCGGACGACGTCGTGCTGACCACCGACGACGCCGCCATGGCGGCACAGTTCGACAGCCACGACCTGATCCTGGACACGGCGCCCGCCCCGCACGACCTGACGCCCTACCTGCGGGCGCTGGCCATGGACGGCACCCTGTGCGCCCTGGGCATCACCGAGCGCCTCGACTTCGACCCCATGGCCCTGCTGATCGGGCGCAAGAGCCTCGCGTCGGCGGGCAGTGGCGGCACCAGGGCCACCCAGGAGCTGCTGGACTTCTGCGGTGAGCACGGCATCACGGCCGACGTCGAGGTGCTGCCCGTGGGCGAGGTCGATGAGGCGCTGGAACGGTTACGCCGCAACGACGTGCGCTACCGCTTCGTCCTCGACCTCACCGCGTAGGCGGGGTCCACCCGAGGTCGACGACGGTCACGCCGCCCGCGGAGCGGTCGCCGGCCATCGCGACGAGGGCGTCCGGGACCTCGTCGAGCGCGATCCGGCGTTCGATGAGATCCTGCGGGCGCAGCCGGTCCGCCGCCACGAGATCGAGCAGCCCGGGATAGTCCCGCGCGGGCATGCCGTGGCTGCCGAGGACGGACAGCTCCCGGCCGATCACGGCACCCATGGGGATCACGGGATCGGCGGGGAAGAGACCGATCTGCACGTGCCGGCCGCGGGGCCGGAGCGAGAGGATGCCGACGGCGGCGGTCTCCTCCCGCCCGAGGGCGTCCACCGAGACGTCGAAGCCGGCGGGGGCTGCCTCGGCCAGGGCTGCGAGCACGGAGGCGCGGGACAGGCCGGACGAGTCGATGGTGCGGACGGCGCCGAAGCGGGCGGCGCGTTCCAGGGCGGCGCCGTCGATGTCCACGGCCACCACGCGGGCGCCGAGCGCCGCGCCGATCATGACGGCGCTCAGCCCGACCCCGCCGCACCCGACCACCACGAGGGCCTCGCCGTCCCCGAGGCGGGCCTGGTGGACGAGGCCGCGGTACGACGTCGCGAAGCGGCACCCGAGGAGCGCGGCGGCTCCTGCGTCGAGGGACCCGGGGACGGCGACGAGGTTCGTGTCCGCGTCGTGGAGCGCCACGAACTCGGCGAAGGAGCCCCAGTGCGTGAATCCGGGCTGCGTCTGGTTGCGGCACACCTGGCCGTTGCCGGACAGGCACTCCGGGCAGCGGCCGCACGCGCACACGAATGGCGTGGTCACGCGGTCCCCCACGGAGAAGCGGTGCACATCCGCGCCCGCGGCCTCGATGGTGCCGACCAGTTCGTGGCCGGGCACATGCGGCAGGGTGATGCCGTCGTCATGCCCCAGCCAGCCGTGCACGTCGCTGCGGCAGAGGCCGGTGGCCTCGACGCGGACGACGACGCCACCCGGCGAGGGCACGGGCGCGGGGACGTCCCGGAGGACGGGGCGGGCGGAGAACTCGTCGAAGCAGACAGCGCGCATCGCACCATTCTGCCCCGCGCGTTCCCCGCCCGGTGCATCGCACCGGGCCCGCGGGCCCGGTCCCTCAGCCCTGCGGCGGCGGGACCCTCCGGGCGGCGCGCGAACCCGTGCGCCGCGCACCGGTGATGAGGGGATCCTTCGCGAGATCCATCATGAGTGCCACGCACAGCCCGATCATCACGAGCAGGAACGGCGCCGCGGCGATGATGGTGAGCGTCTGCAGGGCCTCCAGGCTCCCCACGGAGAGGAGGATGGCGGCCACACCGCCGGTGAGCGCACCCCAGAGGATCGTCAGCCACTTGCGGGGGACCGCCGCACCGAAGGAGGACAGCGAGCCGAGCACGATCGAGGACGCGTCGGCTCCCGAGATGAAGAAGACGGCGACGAGGACGACCACGAGGATGGAGGTCACGGAGGCCAGCGGGTACTGGGCGAGGAGCGCGAACATCGCGGACTCCTGGCTCTCGGCGTTCGCCGCCGCGATGTCCACCCCGTTGTCCTGCAGGTTGAGGGCGGAGCCGCCCCAGACACCGAACCAGATCACGCTGATGACGCTGGGGACGGCGACGACGCCGATGATGAACTCGCGGATGGTGCGGCCGCGCGAGATCTTGGCGAGGAACGAGCCCACGAAGGGCGTCCACGAGACCCACCAGGCCCAGTAGAAGATGGTCCACGCGGCGAGCCACTCGTGCCCACCGAAGGCGCCGGTGCGCGAGGCCATCTGGGGCAGGCCGATGAGGTAGTTCCCGCCCGAGGCGGGGATGAGTTCGAGGATGAAGACCGTGGGGCCCACGACGAACAGGAAGAACAGGAGGGCGAGCGCCAGGATCATGTTGCCGTTGGAGAGCCACTTGATGCCGCGGCTCACGCCGCTGACGGCGGAGACGATGAAGCAGACGGTGAGGATCGCGATCAGCGTGATCTGCAGGGGCAGGCTGCTGCCCATGCCGAAGACCTCCGTGAGCCCGCCGTTGATCTGCAGCACGCCGAGGCCGAGCGAGGTGGCCGACCCGAAGAGGGTCGCGAAGATCGCGAAGACGTCGATGGCGCGCAGGGCCTTGGGGGTGGAGCGGCCGCGGAAGAGGGCCGTGAAGGCGCCGCTGAATCCGCTGCCCCGGCCCTTGCGGAAGGCCGAGTAGGCGAGGGCCAGGCCGACCACCGCGTAGATGGCCCACGGGTGGATGGCCCAGTGGAACAGCGTGTAGTTCATGGCCTGGCGCGCCGCTTCCGGGGTGCCCGGTTCGATGCCGTCGACCGGAGGAGTCAGGTAGTGGGAGATGGGTTCGGTGACGCCGTAGAACATGAGGCCGATGCCCATGCCGGCGCTGAACATCATCGCGATCCAGGATGCCCTCGAGTACTCCGGCTTCTCCCCGTCCTTGCCGAGGGGGATCCGCCCGTACTTGCTGAAGGCGAGGAAGAGTGCGAAGACCACGAAGCCCGTGGCCGTGAGCACGAAGGCCCAGCCGAAGTTGGCCACGAGCCCGTTCAGCACGGAGGTGGTGATCTCCGAGAACCCCGTGGGGAAGATGACGGCCACGAGCATCAGGAGGATGACGATCGAGAGCGAGACGAAGAGGACGGGCCTGTCCAGCGCAGCCTTCGCGGGCGCCTCTCGGGGAGGAGCCTCGAAGGGCGTGTCCTCGCTGGGCGGTGATCCGTGAATGGGCTCGGTGGAATTAGACATACGGCTTACGGTACGCGGGCGGTGAGGACCGGGTCCGGGCCGGTTCCGGGCCAGAACCCGCTTGCCGGAGCCCTCCGGCGGTGGTTCGGGGACCAGCTCGGGCCGTCGGGTGCGGCCGGCGGCAGGGCCCGTCCGGCCGTCCTGCTTCCCCGCCATTGCAGCGATCCCGGGGGTGATCGGCCCGGACGGCCGGGGCTGGGGGACCCGCCGTCCGGGGGCGTCGGAGGGTGCCCGTCCCGGCGTCGGCCCGGGCACCCCGCGCCACGCACCGACTGTGACCAAGACCGCATCGCAGAGGCGCTGTCGTGTGATCGGGCTGCGCCGTCAGGCCGGGCGGAGCCGCCGGCGCTCCCGGCGATCCCTCGCGGTGTCGGTGGTCAGGCTCAGGCCGAGGCCGACGGCGACGAGGAGGATCATCACGAAGGGCAGGACGTCGAGGCCGATCCCCTCGAGCAGGAGCCCGCCGAGGAGCGCGCCCCCGCCGATGCCCACGTTGAACGCCGTCGTCTGCAGTGCGGCCGAGAGGTCGCGCGTGCGGTAGGACGCGGTGCGCAGCATCCTGGTCTGCAGCATGGCCGGGATGCCGCCGAAGGCCGCCCCCCAGACGATCACCGCGATCAGCACCACCACCGTGTTGGTGGTGGCGAGGGCGAGGGTGAGGACGGCGGCCATGACCACCAGCACGACGCCGGCGAAGGCCTTCCGGGGGAAGCGGTCGGCGGCGTAGCCGGCCCCGACGAGCCCGATGATGCCCGCCCCGCCGTACAGGAACAGGACCAGGGCCACGGACCCCGGCTCGAAGGACGAGACGTCCGTGAGCCAGGGGGCGATGTACGTGTAGAACGTGTTCTGGCCCGTCAGCAGGATCAGGATGACGGTGCACAGGAGCAGGACGCCGCGGAAGCTCGGGTCCCGGCGCAGCGGGACGTGCACCTCACCGGCCTTCCGCTCCACGTGGTGGTTCACGGGTGGCAGGAACTTCACGATCACGAGGGCGAGGACGGCCACGACCACGCCGATGATCGTGAAGGCGGCGCGCCAGCCCAGTGCGTTGCCGATGGCCGTGCCGACCGGGACGCCGAGCACGAAGGCCGCCGTCCCGCCGCCGGCGGTGATGGCCACCGCCTTGCCGAGTTGATGGGCCGGGACGAGGTGCGCGGAGTAGGCGGCGACCACGGCCCAGAAGAGGCCGTGCGCGAGTCCGCCGAGGATGCGTGCCGCGACGAGCACCCCGTAGGTCGGGGCGACGGCCGCGAGGACGTTCGCGAGGGCGATCACGAGGAGCACGACGACGATCAGCGACTTGCGGGAGAACCGCTGCGTGACGGCGGCCAGCGGTGTGGTCGCCACGACGACGGTCCCGGCGAAGATGGTCACGAGGTAGCCGGCCGTGGAGATGCCGACGTCGAGGTCACGGGCCATGGCCGGCAGGAGGCCGGTGGGCAGGAACTCGCTGGTCACGGAGACGAAGATCGCCCCCGCGAGGGACAGCAGCCCCAGGTAGGGGAACGGCGCGGAGGCTTTCGCAGTGGCGTTCGGCGGGGAGGAGACAGACAAGGGGTACCAATCATGGGGAGTGCCGGCGGTCATCGCCCCGGTTGCGCCGTTGAGAACCGGAAGGCGTGGCGGAGTCGAGTACGTTCGGGACGTGACTCCACCGGTGGTAACGCGGGGATCCCGTGGCGCATTCCTGCCGGTCCGATTCGCTCTCCTGCACACCGTCCTGCACGCCGTCCTGCACACCGTCCTGCACACCGTGCGTGCGGGCCCTGGCCGCGGCCACGGGCGCAGGTCAGGCGAGGAGGGCCGCGACGACGACCAGCGCCGGGATGGCGAGCACCGAGGACAGCAGGACGGTGTCGCGTGCCAGCGGGATCCCCCGGCCGTAGCGGCCGGCGAACATGAAGACGTTCTGCGCCGTGGGCAGGGCGGAGACGACGACGGCGCCCAGGAGCCGCTCACCCTCGAGCCCGAAGAGATGATGCGCGGTCAGGTAGGCCGCCACCGGCATGAGGGTGCTCTTGAGTGTCGTGGCCGTGAGGACCTGCAGGCGGTCCGGCCCGGCGCGGAGCGGGCGGCTCCCGGGCAGGGACATGCCGAACGAGAGGAGGACCATGGGCACGGCGGCCCCGCCGATCAGCGCCAGCGAGTCCCAGACCGGCGGCGGTGGGCGGAAACCGGTGGCGGCCACGGCGACACCCAGCAGCGAGGCGATGATCATCGGGTTGCGGAACGGCTGGGTCAGCAGGGCCCGCACGGAGGGCTTCCGGCTGGAGGTGAGGTCGAGGACCGTCAGGTAGAGCGGGGCCAGCAGCAGCAGCTGGACGAGCAGTACGGGGGCGATCAGCGTCGCGTCGCCCAGGGCGTAGACGGTGATGGGGATGCCGATGTTGTTGGCGTTCACGTAGGAGCTCGCCATGGCGCCGATCGCCGTCTCGGCGGCGGGCCTGCGGAACAGGAACCTGCTCAGTGCTACGTAGAGGGCGGCGATGGCGAGGGAGGAGATGATCGCGATCGGCACGTATTCCGAGAACACGGACCCGAGGTCCGCGTCGGCCAGGACCGTGAACAGCAGGGCCGGGTTGGTGACGAAGAACGCCACCTGGTTCAGTGCGAGACCGGCCTGCGGTCCGCCGATGACGAGCCGCCCGGCGATGTAGCCGACGAGGATCACGGCGCCGACGACGACGAACCCGCCCAGCACTCCCAGCATGCGTCCTCCTTCCGCGCCGCAGGCCCTCCCGGGCGGCGCCCCCTTAAGAACCTAATGCGTCCACCGCCGGGCGGTGGACGCATCAGGGGATTGCGGGCCGCAGGTTACGGCGTGCGGCGGGGTACGGGGTCGGGGGCGAATTCGGCCAGTGCCGGCAGGGCGCGGCCCTGGAAGTCGAACATCGCCTGGTTCTCCCACGCATTGCCGCTCGCGGGGTCGGCAGGGTCCCAGCCGTTGCCGTCGACCGCGGTCCAGGCGGGCTCCCAGCTCACCACGCCGATGCCGCGGCCGCCGGGCGCGGAGGCGACGACGTCCTGCACCGCGCGGAAGTTCGCGGCCTGCCCCTCCGGGGTCGCCGGGTAGCCCGATACCAGTTCGGACTCGAGGTCGATGACGTTCGCCCACGGGTGCTCGGGGTCGTCGGCCAGCGTGAAGGGGTAGGAGTTCTCCACCACGAGCACATCCCGGCCGTACCGCCCGGACAGCGTGGTGACGGCGTTCTGCAGGTCGGCCAGCGAGCCGTGCCAGTAGCCGTAGTAGGAGAGCCCGATGGTGTCGAACTGCACGCCACGCGCCGTGACCTCGTCGAACCACCAGGTGAGGCCGCCGATGCCGTTGTTGATGTTCGTCAGGTGCAGGATCACGTCGGTGTCGGCGCTGACGTCCTTGACGGCACGGGAACCGGCGGAGAGGAACAGCGCGAGGTTGTCCCACTGCGCGCCCTCCACGCCGTCGCCGGGCAGGACGTCCCAGGTCTGGCCGAGGGGCCACATCATGCCGGGGTTGATCTCGTTGCCCACCTGCACGGCGTCCGCGGTCGCCCCCGCGTCCTTGAGCGCGGTCAGGACGTCGTGCGTGTGCCGGTACACGGCGTCGGCCACGGCATCGGGTGCGAGTCCCACCCAGGCGGCCGGCATGCCCTGTGCCCCCGGATCGGTCCAGCGGTCGCTGTAGTGGAAGTCCACGAGCACCTCGAGGCCGGCGGCCTTCGCGCGCTTCGCCGTCGCCACCACCTCGTCCGTGGTGTTGTAGCCGTCCGCGGGATCCACCCAGACCTTGAGGCGGACCATCGTGGCGCCCGCGCCGGCGAATGCCTGCACCGCGTCCACGGGCCGGCCGGCGGCGTCGTAGTAGAGAGCGCCGTTGTCCTCGTTCTTGGCCAGGTTGGACAGGTCGGCCCCGCGGACGGTGCGCGAGACGGACCCGGGCGTCAGCGTCACGTCGTCGACGACCACCCAGTCGCCGGCGGTGCCGCGCGTCTCGATGACCACCTCACAGGATCCCCTGGTGACGTAGGCGTCGGCCGCGATGGTGAGCCAGGCGCCGTCCTGCGCGGTGGACGGGATGACGGTCTCGCCGTCGGTCCCGCAGTTGCGCAGCCCGATGCGGGACGCCTTCAGCGTCCCCTCGGACTTCACCCGGGCGGAGACGGTCCACCAGCCCTCGGCCAGCGGGCCGGTCTTCTGGCGGGCGGTGACCGTGGCGTCCCCGACCAGCCGCTGCGCGAGGTGCGCACCCTCGGCGTCGCGCTCGACGGTGGTGGAGGCCGGCCTGCCCGTGGTCTTCCAGCCGGTCAGGCCGGCCTCGAAACCCGGGTTGGTGATGCCGACGTTCCCCGGGGCCGGGGCGGCCGTCGCCATGCCCGCGGGCAGCGCGAGCGTGGCGAGCAGCGACGCGGCGAGGGCCGCCGTCGTCCGCCCGTGGATGGAACGGGGTCCGGCTGTGCGTTGCGTTCTCATGCGTCCTCCTTGACGTGGTTCCCCGGGGCGGGGCTTGCCGGTGGTGCGGTTACTGCTCCTGCTGTTCCTGCTGCTCCACGACGGCGGAACCACCCGCCGCGAGGAGCTCGCCCGCCGTGACGGTCCTGCCGCTCACGAGGTCGGTGCCGCCGACGGGCAGTGGCGCGTCGGCGTCGGTGTGGTTGAGCACGAAGGTGAACGTCGCCCGGTCCGAGGTGCGGCTGACGGTCTCGACGCCGGCCGGGGACGGGCCGTCCGGGATCCCGGCAACGGACAGGGCCTCGCCCAGCAGCGCATCGAGGGCCGACGCCGCGGGCCGGGTGGAGATGTACCAGGCCGTGCCCTTGCCGAAAGCGTTCACGGTGACCGCGGGCTTGCCGGCAGCCGGGCCGGAGGCGTAGGCGGTATGCGTCCGGGCGCCGTCGAGCTCGAGGTCCTCGGCCCAGACGTCAGCGGTGGAACCGCCGTCGAGGGTCACGGACTCGTGCCGGCGCAGCGGCAGCCATTCGGCGACCGTCAGGCCGAGCACGTCCCGCAGCTGTCCGGGATAGCCGCCGGCGGGGACGGCGTCGTGGTCGTCCACCACACCGGAGAAGAAGGACACCACGAGGTTGCCGCCCTCGGCCACGTAGGACTCGAGGTTCAGCCGCGCGGCGGGGGAGACGGCATAGAGGGCGGGCGCGAGCACGAGGTCGTACGCGCCGAGGTCCTGCTCCGGGTGGGCGAAGTCGACGGTCACGCCCCGGTTCCACAGCGCCGTGTAGTAGGCCTCGATGCGCTCGCGGTGGTCGAGGTCCTCGGAGGGCCGCCACTCGAGGTCCTGCGCCCAGAAGGACTCGGTGTCCCAGAGGATCGCGACACGCGCGCCCACCGTGGAACCGCGGACCCCGGCGGCGCGCCCGAGGACGTGTCCGAGTCCGGTCACCTCCCGGAAGATGCGGGACTCGGCGCCCTGGTGCGGGACCATCGCGGAATGGAACTTCTCCGCGCCGAAGCGGGAGGCGCGGAACTGGAAGAACATGACGGCGTCCGCGCCGCGCGCCACATGGCTGAGGCTGTTGCGCAGCATCTCGCCGGGCCGCTTGGCGATGTTCCTCGGCTGCCAGTTGACCGCCGATGTCGAGTGCTCCATGAGCATCCACGGCCTGCCGCCGGCGAGGGACCGCGTGAAATCGGCGTCGAGCGCCAGGAGCACGTGGTTGTCCTCCCGTTCAGCTGTCAGGTAGTGGTCGTTGGCGACGACGTCGACCTCGCGCGCCCAGGACCAGTAGTCCAGGGAGGGGCAGCTGGTGGCCATGAAGTTGGTGGTGACCGGCAGGTCCGGCGTGTACTGCCGGATGGTGTCGCGCTCGAGGACGTAGCACTCGAGCAGCGAGTCGGAGGTGAACCGCTTGAAGTCGAGGCGGTGGGCCGGGTTGACCACCGACGCGCTCAGGCGGGGGGCGTCGATCTCGTCCCACGCACCGTAGCGCTGGCCCCAGAAGGTGGTACCCCAGGCGTCGTTGACGGCGTCGAGTGAGCCGTAGCGCCTGCCGAGCCAGGCGCGGAAGGCCTGCGCGGACTGCTCCGAGTAGCACTCGCTGATAGGGGCGCCGTACTCGTTGTGCACGTGCCACATGCGCAGCGCCGGGTGCGGGGCGTAGCGGCGTGCCAGCTCCGCGGTGATGCGTGCGGCGTGGCGACGGTACTCGGGGGAGCTGGGGGATGCCATGCCGCGCGAGCCGTGGCCGAGGGTCACGCCCTCGCGGGTCACGGGGCGGGCCTGCGGGTACTTCTTCCAGAACCAGGCCGGGGGCGCGGCGGTCGGGGTGCCGAGGTCCACGTCGATGCCGGCGGAGGCGAGGAGGTCCATGATGTCGTCGAGGAAGGTGAAGTCGAACTCGCCGTCGCGGGGCTCGAGCAGGGCCCACGAGAAGATGCCGATGCTGACCAGGTTGATCCCGGCCTGCTGCATGAGCGCGATGTCCTCGAGCCACACGTGCCGGGGCCACTGCTCGGGGTTGTAGTCCCCGCCGTACCGGAGCTGCTGGGTTCCTGCGGGCCAGGACCGGCCGGCGGGAGCGGTGGCGGTGTCCGGAACTGCGGCGCCCGGGACGGCGTCCTGGGTGAGGACCGCGTGGTGGTCAAGCGACATGGAAAAATCCCTTTCGACTGTGTGCGCTCCCAGTTGTAGCACGGACATACCAGGGGGCGTTAGTCCCAAGCCGCCGTCTTGACAGCACGAATAAGCCTGTGCCCTACTGGAACCGCTCACAGTCTGGCGCCGCACGTGTTCGAGAGGCGTACTGGATTGCTTTCGACAAGGAGGACGAAATGCGTTCAATTCTTCGCGTCGGTGCCATGGCTACCGTCGCTGCCACCGCCCTGCTCACCGCGGGATGCTCAAGCCCTGCCGCGGACGCACCCGCTGCGGAAGGCCCCGTGGAGCTCAGCTTCTGGGCCTGGGCACCCAACATCGAGAAGGTGGTGGAGATGTGGAACGAGGAGAACCCCGACATCAAGGTCACCGTCAGCAAGCAGGACGGCGGAGACCCCGCGATCACCAAGCTCCTCACCGCCATCAACGCCGGCAGCGGCGCACCCGACCTGATCCAGGCCGAGTACCAGAAGATCCCCACGCTCGTCGCGTCCGATGCCCTGGCCAACATCTCCGAGGGCGGCGCGGAGCTCGAGGAGAAGTTCCCCGAGGGCGTCTGGTCCTCGGTGACCCTCGGCGGTGACGCGCTCTACGCCGTGCCGCAGGACTCCGGGCCCATGATGTTCTACTACCGCGAGGACGTCTTCGAGGAACTCGGCCTCGAGGTGCCCACCACCTGGGAGGAGTACGCCGACGTCGCCCGCGCCGTGCACGCCTCCGACCCCAAGCGCTACCTCGGCACGTTCTCCGCGAACGACGCCGGCTGGTTCGCCGGCATGGCGCAGCAGGCGGGGACATCCTGGTGGAGCATCGACGGCGACTCCTGGGGGGTCGACATCGACAGCGAGGCCAGCGAGAAGGTCGCCTCCTTCTGGGGCGGACTCGTCGAGGAAGGCGCGATCGACAACAAGCCCATGTACACGCCCGAATGGAACGCCGGCCTCAACGACGGCAGCCAGGTCGGATGGCTGAGTGCCGTGTGGGCGCCGGGCGTCCTGTCCGGCAACGCCGCCGAGACCGCCGGCCTCTGGAAGGCCGCCCCCATGCCGCAGTGGGACGGCGAGGAGGCCACCGGCAACTGGGGCGGATCCTCCACGGCCGTCACGTCGCAGAGCGAGCACGTCGAGGCAGCGACCGAGTTCGCGACCTGGCTGAACACGGACCCCGAGGCCGTCCAGGCCCTCGTCGACGAGACGGGCATCTACCCCGCCGCCACCGACGAGGCCGAGGCGTCGCTCGCCGCCGCTCCCGAGTTCTTCAGCAACCAGCCCGACTTCTACGACGTCGCCGCGGGCGTGGCACAGACGGTCAGCCCGTTCACCTACGGACCGAACGTCAACGTCGCCTTCAGCGCCTACAACGACGAGTTCGCCAAGGCCGCCGACGCGAAGACGGAGACAGCCTTCGTCGACGCCCTGAAGGCCATGCAGGAGATCACCGTCACTGATCTCAAGGACAACGGCTTCAACGTCAAGTAGCCGCACCAGTACCAGCGGTGCCGCCGCCCCGTCCCCTGGGGCGGGCGGCGGCACCGACGTTCGAAGGGGAACACCGTGAGCGTTCAGCCAGCAGTATCCGGGAGCACCGCCGCCCGCGCCGACAGGGCGCCCGGGCCCGCAGGTGACCCACCGACGTCGGGCCGGACCGGCGGCAGCCCCGCGCGGCGCCGGTCGCACCGCTTCCGGTCGCGCGTCCTGACGCCGTACCTGATGCTCGCTCCCGGCATCCTCCTGTTCGCCGTGTTCATGGCGGCCCCCATCTTCTACACGCTCTACCTGAGCTTCCAGCGCGTCGAGGTGTCCGGGCTCGGGCTCGGCTCGGGGGCGCGGAAGCAGGTGTTCGCGGGCCTGGGCAACTACACCGCGGCCCTGGCCGACCCCGAGTTCGCCGCCAGTGTGGGCAGGGTGCTGCTGTACGGGCTCATCCTGATCCCGTGCATGCTCGGACTCGCACTGCTGTTCGCGCTCCTGCTCGACTCGAGGCGGTCCAGGGCCACCACGTTCTCCCGGGTCTCGATCTTCCTGCCCTACGCGGTGCCGGCCGTCATCAGCTCCCTGCTCTGGGGCTTCCTGTACCTGCCCTCGGTCAGCCCGTTCTACTACGTCACGGAGCGGCTCGGCCTCGACGTGCCGCAGATCCTCTCCTCCGGGCTCATCATGTTCGGGATCGCCAACATCGCCCTCTGGGGCGGCGTGGGCTTCAACATGATCGTCATCTACACCTCGCTGAAGGCCGTCCCGAACGACATCTACGAGGCGGCGCGGCTCGACGGCGCCACCGAGATGCAGATCGCGCTCCGGATCAAGATCCCCATCGTGATGCCGTCGCTCATCATGACGGCCCTGTTCTCCATCGTGGCGACGCTCCAGGTCTTCGCCGAGCCCACCACCCTGCGACCGCTGACCAACACCCTCTCGACGAGCTGGACACCGCTCATGAAGGTCTACCGCGACGCGTTCACCCGCGACGACATCTACTCGGCGGCGGCGAGCTCCATCATCATCGCCGCGGCGACCCTCCTGATCTCCTTCGTATTCCTCCGCGTGGTCCAGAAGCGCGCCTTCGGACAGGAAGACTGACATGGCTACCCCCTCCACGCTCACCCCCTCGCTGCGGTCCCGCCGCGACAGCGTCCACGGCCACGAGAAGCCGAGCCCCGTGGCCACCGCCCTGCTGCTCCTTGGAGCGCTCTACTGCCTGCTCCCGGTGCTGTGGGTCCTCATGGCCTCCACCAAGGACGGCTCCGAGCTCTTCTCCACGTTCACCTTCGCGCCCAGTTCGCACCTCTTCGCCAACATCGCCGAACTGAGTGGGTACCGCGACGGCCTGTTCTGGCGCTGGATGGCCAACACGGCGCTCTACGCGGGGGCGGGGGCCATCGCCTCGACCGTCGTCTCGGCGCTGTCCGGCTACGTGCTGGCGAAGTTCGCCTTCCCCGGCAAGGGTGCGGTGTTCAACATCCTCCTGATGGGCGTGCTGGTACCCGGCGTCATCCTGGCCATCCCGCAGTACTTCCTGATGGCGCAGCTCGGCCTCACCAACACCTACTGGGCCGTGTTCCTGCCGCAGATCATCAGCCCCTACGGCATCTACCTGGCGCGCATCTACGCGGCGGCGGCCGTCCCCACCGACGTCGTCGAGGCCGCCCGGACGGACGGCTCCAGCGAGCTGGGGATCTTCGCGCGCATCGCGATGCCGATGATGCTCCCGGGCCTTGTCACCATCTTCCTGTTCCAGTTCGTGGCCATCTGGAACAACTTCATGCTGCCGTACATCATGCTCGGCGACGACTCCCTGTTCCCCATCACCGTGGGCCTCAACGGACTGCTGAACCAGGGGGCGTCGGCGCCCGCGCTGTACACCCTCGTGGTGACCGGGGCCCTGCTGTCCATCCTGCCGCTGATCCTGATGTTCCTCCTGCTGCAGCGTTTCTGGCGCGTCGACCTCGCTGCCGGCGCCGTCAAGGCGTGAGCGGGCTGCGGGATACGCTATGTCCGTGACCAGCGCCCGGGGCTCCAAGCGGCCCACCATCGACGACGTCGCCAAGGCGGCAGGCGTGTCCCGGGGCACCGTGTCGCGGGTGCTGAACGGCGGCCACTGGGTCAGCCCGGATGCCCTCGCAGCGGTCGAGCTGGCCATCAAGAGGACCGGTTACCGCATCAATCCGCACGCGCGCAGCCTCGCGACGAGCAAGGCCAACACCGTGGCGTTCCTGCTGAGCGAGACCCAGGAGCGCCTCTTCGAGGACCCGAACTTCTCCATCCTCATGCGGGGTGCGTCCGAGGCGCTCGGGGAGCACGACGTCTCCCTCGTCCTCATCATGGCCGGCACCAAGGACGAACAGAGGCGGGCCCGCGACTTCATCACGGCCGGGCACGTCGACGGCGTCCTGCTGGTCTCCTCGCACGCGCGCGGCCAGTCCATCGTCGGCGAGATCCACCGATCGGGCGTGCCGATGATCGCGTGCGGCATCCCGCTCGGTTTCGAGGGCAAGATCGGCTACGTGGCGGCCGACGACGTCGCCGGAGCCCGCGACATGGTCGCCTATCTCCGTCGGCTCGGCCGCGCGCGGATCGCGACGATCACCGGACCCATGGACACCTCCGGTGGCGTCGGGAGGCTGCGCGGCTACCGCGAGGAGATGGGCCCCGACTTCGACGAGCGGCTGACCGCCCCCGGCGACTACAGCCGGGAGAGCGGCCGCCTGGCCATGCTCCGGCTCCTCGAGCAGTCGCCGGACCTGGACGCCGTCTTCGCGGCGAACGACCTCATGGCCGCCGGTGCGCTCGACGCGCTGCGGGCCGCCGGCCGGCGGGTTCCCGAGGACGTGGCCGTGGCCGGCTTCGACGATTCCCCGGTCGCGACGGACACCGAGCCTGCCCTGACCACGATGCGCCAGCCGTTCGGACGCATCAGCCACGAGATGGTCCGGATCCTGCTCGGTGTCATCCGGGGCGAGGATCCCGCGGCGATCATCCTGCCGACGCACCTGGTGGAGCGCGGATCCACGGGCGGGGTGCCGGTCCCCGCCTGATCCGGACGCGTTTGGGAAGCGTTTTCCCAAATTCCTTGATCCTCGTCCCGGTCGCCGTTAGGCTGACGGCAAGTCCCCGTTGTCTCACTGTCCGACGCCGCCGTACCCGGCGTCGGAGCAGGGCGGGAACGACTCCCGACACCGTTTTCAATGACGAAACGAGAAGGTACCCCTTCATGCCCCACTCCGGTCTCAACCGCGCCCTTTTCCACTCTCCGCTGCTCGCCGGCGTGACGATCCTCGGGCTCTCGCTCGCAGGGACGCCCGCGCTGGCCCTCGATCCACCACCCCCGGCGGCCACGGAAGCGCCGTCGTCGCTGCCCGCCCCGACGAACCTGCGCCTGGCGCACGTCGGCGACGGCTCGGTGATGCTCCGCTGGAACGAGGTCGCCGGAGCCACCGGCTACGTCGTGTCGCGTGCCGACGCCGTCGACGGCGAGTACGTCGGAGTCGCCGAGACGAGCGGCGACGTCTTCGTGACGGACAGCTCCGTGGACACCTCGGCGCCGCACTTCTACCGCGTCCAGGCGCGCGCTGCCGACGGCATCACCGCGCCCTCGGCCGCGACGGCGTCCAGCTTCTTCAACAATCCGCCCGCCCTGCCCGACAGCGGCCTGCTCACCTTCGACCTCGGGTCCGGGGCCGTCGCGCCCGGGGCCACGGCGCTGGGCGCATCCTCCGCCTACGGGCCCCGCTCGCGGACCGGCTTCGTCGATCCGTCGAAGGTCACCGCGACGGACCGCGGAACCGCCGACGCCACCCGCTCCGACTTCGTGACCGTGGGTGACACCGAACTGGTGGTGGACCTGCCCAACGGCGACTACACCGTGGCCCTCGTCGCCGGCGATGCCGCCGGCCCCACGGACATCGCGATCGTGGCCGAGCAGATGACCAAGGTGCAGCCCACCACCCGGACGGCCGGACAGTACCTCGAGATGTCCTTCGACATCGCCGTGGTGGACGGACAGCTCAACCTCGACTTCGCGGGGACCGCCGCCAACCTGAACGCCCTGACACTCACGCGGCAGGCCGAGCGGGCGCAGGCACCGACACCGACGGTGTGGCTCACGGGGGACTCGACGGTCCAGACGTACCGCTCCGACGTCGCCCCCCAGGCGGGGTGGGGCCAGATGATCGAGCGCTTCCTCGACGACGACGTCGCCGTGGACAACAGGGCGATCGGCGGGCGCAGCTCGAAGAACTTCATCAGCCAGGGGCGGCTCGACGAGGTGCTCCGCGGGATCAAGCCCGGCGACTACCTCTTCGTCCAGTTCGGACACAACGACAACAGCTACGGCGTCGACGACCGCTTCGCCGCTCCCGCGGACTACTACGAGTACCTGCGCACCTATGTGGACGGAGCCCGGCAGCGCGGCGCCACCCCCGTGCTGGTCACCCCCGTGTCCCGCCGGGCGTTCGGACCCGACGGCAAGGCCGTGGTCTCCTTCCCCGCCTATGTCGAGGCGGCGCAGAAGCTGGCTGCGGACACCGGCACGCCGCTCGTGGACCTGGCCGCCTCCAGCCGGGGCTACCTCGACGAGATCGGTGCGGAGACGGCGAAGTCCGTCTACCTCCACGTCCCCGCAGGCGTCTACCCGAGCAGGCCCACGGGCACCGTGGACGACACCCACTTCCAGGAGTACGGCGCCATCCAGATGGCCAGGCTCGTCGCCGGCGGCATCGCCGATCTCGACATCCCGCTCGCCGGCGAGGTCGAGGAGGCGGAACCGCCGGCCGCCGTCCCCGCGGCCCCGGCCGGCGTCGTGGTCGCGAGCGTCTCGAATGCGAGCGCACAGCTGACCTGGGGCGCCGTCGAGGGTGCCGACATCTACCGGGTCTTCCGGAAGGATGCCGGAGCACCCGACGCCGGCTACGCGCTCGTGGCCACGTCGACCCTGCCGCAGACCGCGGTCGGCGGCCTGACGGAGGGCAAGGAGTACGACGTCCGGGTCGTCGCAGTGAACGGGCGCGGGGAATCCACGCCGTCCGCGGCCGTGCGGATCACCGCCAAATCCCCGCTGTACCGGTTCGACGTCCAGCTGGCCGGATCCCCCGTACAACCGGGCTACACCGAGGTGAACCAGACCAGCGCCTACTCCGCGGAGCGCGGCTGGGGCTTCCTGAACACCACCGGACTGACCGGCAGGGACCGCGGCATCGCCTTCACCCCGCCGCCCACGGCCCTCGAACGGGACTTCCTGCTCCCCACGCCGAGCCACGACTTCGCCTTGGACCTGCCCAACGGTTCCTACGCCGTCCGCACCTACAGCGGCGACTGGATCGGCACCAGCCGGTCCAACGTGCAGCTCGAGGGCAAGGACTTCGGGTCCGCCAACGCAGGGCGCGCCGCGGTCGCGCAGAAGACCAGCGAACCCGTGCTCGTCACGGACGGCCAGCTGAACCTCGTGATGACGGGGACCTCCTCGCGCCTCAACGGGATCGAGATCACGCCGCTGCAGCTGGCGCCGTCGGACCTCGCCCTGACGGCCCTCACCATCGACGGCGCCGGCGTGGCCGTCTCCCTCGGCTGGACGGGCGCCGACGGCGCCGCCGGGTACCGCGTGTACCGCACCGCCACGGGATCCGCCGACCGCGTGGCCGTCGGCGACACCACCGTCCCCGAATTCACGGACCGGACGGCCGACGTCGGACTCGAGTACACGTACACAGTGGTCGCGCTCGCGGCCGGCGGCACCGAGTCGGTGGCCTCCGACGCACTGGTGCTCACCACCGTGGACCCCGACGTGGCCACAGCACCGGTGCCCACCGGACTCACCCTCGGAGCCGTCAACAAGAACGACGTGACGATCAGCTGGACACCGTCCGACGGCGCCCTGTTCTACCAGGTCTACCGGGCCGAACCGACGGCGGACGGTTCCCTCGGGGAGTTCGAGCTCGCCGGCCGGGCCGACGGCGCCTCCTTCACGGACACGGACGTCCTCACGACCATCGAATACACCTACGCGGTGGCGGCGGTGAATGCGGGCGGCGCCTCCGACCGCTCCTCCACCCTCACCTCGCCGGCAGCCACCACGCTGCAGCGGCAGGCCGAGCGGCTGGACCGCGCGCCCGTCGCCGTGCAGGGTGAGGGCGGCACCTACGTCGGCTGGCGCATGCTCGGGCTGGACGACGACGGCATCGCCTTCCACGTCTACCGCGACGGCGAGCGCATCACCGACGAGCCCGTCGCCACGAGCACCAACCTGCTGGACGCCGACGGCGCCGCGGACTCCGTGTACCGGGTCAGCTCGGTGGTGGACGGCGTGGAGCGGTGGGTGACCGAGGACTTCGGCGTCTGGGACCAGCAGTACCTCGACGTGCCGATCCAGAAGCCTGCCGATGCCGTCACCAAGGACGGCCAGCCGTACTCGTACAAGGCGAGCGACGCCTCCGTGGGGGACGTCGACGGCGACGGCGAGTACGAGGTGATCCTCAAATGGGATCCGACCAACAGCCGCGACAACTCACAGGCCGGGTACACCGGTACCGTCTACGTGGATGCCTACGAGCTCGACGGCACCCGCCTGTGGCGGATCGACCTCGGGAAGAACATCCGGGCCGGTGCGCACTACACCCAGTTCCAGGTCTTCGACCTCGACGGCAACGGCAAGGCCGAGGTCACGATGAAGACCGCCGACGGTACCGTGGACGGCGCGGGCACCGTCATCGGTGACGCCGCCGCCGACTACCGGAACTCCTCCGGCTACGTGCTGAGCGGCCCCGAGTACCTCACGGTGTTCGACGGCATGACGGGCGCGGCGATCGACACGATCGACTACGTCCCGGCCCGCGGCGACGTCGGAGCCTGGGGCGACACTTACGGGAACCGCGTGGACCGCTTCCTCGCCGGTGTGGCGTACCTCGACGGCGAGAAGCCGAGCGTCGTCTTCAGCCGCGGGTACTACACCCGCGCGGTGATCGCGGCCTTCGACTTCGACGGTACCAATCTCACCTCGCGCTGGACCTTCGACTCCGACGAGTCGGGCAGCCAGTACCGGAGCCAGGGCAACCACGAGTTCTCCGTGGCGGACGTCGACGGCGACCAGAAGGACGAGATCGTCTTCGGCTCCATGACCATCGACGACGACGGCGAGGCGCTCTACACCACGGGCCTCGGCCATGGCGACGCGCTCCACGTCTCCGACTTCGATCCGGCCAACCCCGGGCTCGAGGTCTTCGCGGCACACGAGGACATGGGATCCTCCGGCAACCGTGGCGCCACCTACCGCGACGCGGCGACGGGGGAGATCCTCTGGTCCATCCCGGCGACGCGCGACACCGGGCGCGCGGCGATGGCGGACATCGACCCGAACCACCCCGGCGCGGAGGGCTGGGCGATCGGCGGTGACGCGGCCTACAACTCGCCCGTCGGTCAGCTCCGCTCGTCCTCCGGGGAGCTGCTCTCGGAGAAGATCCCCGCGGCGAACTTCGTCACCTGGTGGGACGGCGACCTGCTGCGCGAGATCACGGACAACGAGTACGACACCGCGGCGGCCGCCGGGGTGCCCACCATCTCGAAGTGGAACCCCGCGGCGCAGGCGGCCGAGGAGATCTACCGGGCCGACGGCACGCTGAGCAACAACACCACCAAGGCGAACCCCGCCCTGCAGGCGGACCTGTTCGGTGACTGGCGCGAGGAGATCGTGACGCGCACGGACGATTCGTCCGCCCTGCGCATCGCCACGACCGTCGACGTCACGGACCACCGGCTCCGCACGCTGCAGTCGGATCCCGTGTACCGGCTCGGGGTCGCCTGGCAGAACACGGCCTACAACCAGCCCCCGCACACCTCGTACTTCCTGGGTGAAGGCATGCAGGCGCCGGCGGCGCCGAGCATCGCCTACACCGGGGCGGACGGCGGGCCGGGCGAGCTCGTCAACCCGGAGCCGGCCTTCGTGCCGGGCCCGGCGGCAGCGAAGGACCTGAAGGCCTCGACGCGCGTGGACCTCGGGCTCGCCGGCGAGAAGTTCGGCCGCGGAGCCCGCGAGGTCACGCTGGAGAACCTCGAGGCGGGCGAGTGGTACTACGTCTACCTCGACAGCACCGGCCTCGGCTGGCGGCAGGCGTCCGACGACGGCGAGGTCACAGTGACCACGCCGGCCGGCACCCGACCGGGGAACAACAGGATCGTCGTCTTCACGGACGACGGCGAGCTCCACGGCTGGGAGGCCCTGCGGGTCACCGGTCCCTGATCCCTGGACGACGCGATGGCCCGGACGCCCGACGTCCGGGCCATCGCCCTGTCCTGGACGGGATGGTCAGGGGGCTTGCTAGGCTCGATGCGACCAACACGACGTCGAGGGGGCAGCGGTGGCTGAACGCAGAGGTGTGGATGTCGAAGGGCTCGAGAAGCCCAAATGGAGACTCGTCGGACCGGGGCTGCTCGCTGCGGCCACCGGGGTCGGCGCCGGTGACCTCGTCGCCACCCTGATCGCCGGGAGCCAGTACGGGTACGCCCTGCTGTGGGCCGCGGTGATCGGCTGCGTCCTGAAGATCATCCTCGTCGAGGGTGTGGGCCGCTGGTACCTCGCGACCGGCAAGACGATCTTCCAGGGCTGGCGCACCCTCGGCAGCTGGACGAGCGTGTACTTCGGCCCGTACATCGTCATCTGGGGCTTCGTCTACGGTGCGACGGCGATGAGTTCCACGGCGCTGCCCCTGCAGGCGCTGTTCCCGGCGATCCCACTCAACGTCTTCGCCGTCGCCTCGGGATTGATCGGCCTCGCCCTCGTCTGGTTCGGCCGGTACGGCCTGTTCGAGAAGATCATGACGGTGATGGTCGGCATCATGTTCGTCTCCGTCGTCGGCTCGGCCGTCCTCGCCACACCGAACATCCCCTCCATGCTCACGGGCCTGGTGCCCACCCTGCCCGAGGGATCGGTCTTCTACGTCCTCGGCCTCGCGGGCGGCGTCGGCGGCACCATCACCCTCGCGGCCTACGGCTACTGGCTGCGGGAGAAGGGGTGGAACAAGCCGAAGTGGATGAAGGTCATGAGGGTGGACAACTCCGTGGCCTACGCGATGACCGGCATCTTCGTGATCTGCATGCTCATCCTCGGCGCCGAACTGCTCTACACCGCGAACATCTCCCTGCAGACCGGTGACCGCGGGCTGCTCGACATGGGCGTGGTCCTCGAGGACCGGTACGGCGTGGTGTGGGCGAAGGTCTTCCTGATCGGCTTCTGGGCGTCCTCGTTCTCGTCCCTCCTCGGCGTCTGGCACGGGGTGAGCCTTATGTTCGCGGACTTCTGGGCCAACTTCCGGAAGAAGGCGGACGACCTCTCCGACGACGACGCGCCGGGCACCCACAGCAAGCCCGCCCGCGCGTACATGCTGTGGCTCACCATCCCGCCGATGCTCCTGCTCCTCCTCGGGCGGCCGTTCTTCCTGATCCTGCTCTACGGCGTCCTCGGTTCGCTCTTCATGCCGTTCCTCGCCATCACGCTCCTGGTCCTGCTCAACAGCACGCGCCTGGCGAAGGAGTGGCGCAACAAGTGGCTGTCGAACGTGTTCCTCGCGGTCACGACGATCGTGTTCCTGGTGCTCGGCGCGAACGAGCTCGTCAAGGCGGTCACGGGAGCCTGACGCCCGCGCCGGGCTTCCGGCCCGAGCCGGCCTCCCGCCGTCGATGCCCGCGTGCCAGACTGGGACCATGCTCGTAGCCTTCAGCGTCGCCCCGTCCGGTTCCTCCGACCTCTCCCGCGAGAATCCCGACGGGTCGGTGCACGCCGCCGTCGCCGCCGCGGTCGCCGTCGTGCGCGAGTCCGGGCTGCCGAACTCCACCGACTCCATGTTCACCACCATCGAGGGCGAATGGGACGAGGTGATGGCGGTGGTCAAGCACGCCACCGAGGCCGTCGGCCGCTACGGCAGCCGCGTGTCGCTCGTGCTGAAGGCGGACATCCGGCCCGGGTACACCGGCGAACTGACCGGCAAGGTGGAGCGGCTGGAGGCGGCACTCGCCGAGCAGGAGCAGTTCGAGGGCCACTCCTGACCCACGCCGGACGCCCGATCGGTGGCTTCAGGCCACTAAACTGGCATCGTGACACAGCCCCTGCTGACGCTGCCCTACGTGATCCGGCCTGCCACGGTCGACGACGCCGAGGCCTACGCCCGCACGCACGTGGCAGGGCTGCACGAGACGTACGAGCAGATCATGCCGCCGGAGTACCACGCGTTCTACGACGCCGAGCTGCCCGCGATGATCGTGCGGCAGCGGGAGGCGTTCCAGGCAGCGGGACGCACCCCCGGCAGCGCGCGGAGCTGGCTGGCGTTCGACGACGACGGCGAGCCCGTCGCGATCGCGACGTCGGGCCCCGGACGCGACGAGGACAGGCCCGACTTCGAGCTGCACCACATCTACACGCTGCGCTCCACGCACGGCACCGGGCTCGGGCAGCGGCTGCTGGACACCGCGATCGGTACGAGGGCGGCCTACCTGTGGATCCTGAACGACAACCCGCGGGCCGAACGCTTCTACGTCCGCAACGGTTTCACGCCGGACGGGACAGCCATGCTGTGCGGACCCACCTGGCACCACCGGCCGATGTTCCGGATGCACCGCCCCGACCAGAAGTGAGGCCCTCCTGATGGCGAGACCTGCAGGGCCCCGCCCCGAGATCGGCGAGTTCCCGATCGACACCGGGACGTGCGAGCTCGAACCCGATCCCTACAACCCGAACGGCTGGGTGCTGCGCATCAACGGTGTGCCCAGCTCGCACATCGACCTGGCGGACCCACTGCACCTCGACTTCGAGTACATGCGGTGGATCGCGTCGCTCGTCGACTCCCGCTGGGCGTCGTCGGACCGCCTCCGCGCGCTGCACCTCGGTGGGGGAGCCTGCTCGCTGGCCCGGCGGTTCGCGGCCAGCCATCCCCAGGCGCGCCAGGTGGTCGTCGAACTCGACGGGCGCCTCGCCGAACTCGTGCGCGTGTGGTTCGACCTCCCGCGGGCACCCCTCGTCCGCATCCGCGTGGGGGAGGCGCGTGCCGTGACGGAGTCCCTGAGCGAGGACAGCCGCGACCTCGTGATCCGCGACGTGTTCGCCGGCGCCGTGACCCCGGCCCCCCTCACCACGCTGGAGTTCGCGCGGGCGGCCAAGCGGGTCCTCGCCGCCGACGGCGTCTACCTGGTCAACTGCGGCGACAGCCCAGACCTCGCCCTGGCCCGGCGGGAGGCCGCGACCCTCGCCGCCGCGTTCACCAGCACGGTGATCATCGCCGATCCGGCGATGCTCAAGGGCCGGCGCTACGGGAACGTGATCATCGCCGGGAGCGACGCGCCCCTCGGCGAGGACCCGGGGCTGGCCCGCGAGCTGCTCGGCGGGGGAGTGCCGGCGCACCTCTGGCAGGACGACCGCGTGAGGGCCTTCGCGGCGGGCGCCCAGGTCCTCACGGACTGAGGGCGGGCCGGGGCCGGGCGACGTCAAGGGTGGTCCCCGGCCCGGGGCACGGGCTCCTGTCCCCGGGCCCGCCCACTAGGCTGGCGGGGTGGAACTGGGACTGCTGGGCATCATCGGGATCGCCGTCCTGGTCGGCGTGGCCGTGGTCTCGAAGCGCGTGGGGGTCGCGGCGCCGCTCATCCTCGTCGTCGTGGGGATCGGGCTCTCCTTCGTTCCCGGTGTGCCGAGCTTCAGCATCCCCGACGAGTGGATCCTGACCGGCATCCTGCCGCCCCTGCTCTACGCCGCGGCCATCAAGACGCCCGTCACGGACTTCCGCCGGAACTTCACGCCGATCGCCAGCCTGTCCGTGGCGCTCGTCGTCGTCTCGGCCTTCGCCACCGGGCTGCTCCTCCACGCCCTGCTGCCCGGGCTCGGCCTCGCGGCGGCGATCGCGCTCGGTGCGGTCATCAGCCCGCCGGACGCCGTCGCGGCCACCTCGATCGGGCGGCGGCTCGGGCTGCCTCCGCGGCTGCTCACGGTCCTCGAGGGCGAGGGCCTGGTGAACGACGCGACGGCCCTCGTGCTCCTGCGCAGCGCCATCGCCGCGTCCGCCGGTGCGCTGAGCGGCTTCGGGTCGGCGGTGGCCGACTTCGCCTTCGCCGTCGTCGTCGCGGTGCTGGTGGGCTACGCCGTCGGGATGGTGACGGTCTTCATCCGCTCCAGGCTCGGCGACCCCGTGCTGGACACCGCCCTGTCACTGGCCGTGCCCTTCGTGGCCTTCATACCCGCCGAGGAGCTGGGTGCCTCGGGGGTGCTCGCCGTCGTGGTCGCGGGGATCTACACGGGCCACCGCAGCGCGAGCCACTTCGATGCCCGCGCACGGATCAGCGACAACGTGAACTGGCGGACCGTGCAGTTCCTCCTGGAGAACGGCGTGTTCCTGCTCATCGGGCTCGAGCTCCGGAGCCTGCTGCAGAACATCGACCAGTCGCTGCTGACGGTGGGGCAGACGGTGCTGATCGGTCTCCTCGCCACCCTCGCCCTGATCGTGCTGCGCTTCCTCTGGGTCTTCCCCCTCGTGCTGCTGATGCGCTGGCTGCCGAGCCGGGCCGAACGCCGGACGCTGCAGCTGCGGCGGGGCCTCGGCCGCCTCAAGAGACAGCCCACCCTCGATGCACGGCAGGAGAGGCGCAAGCGCGCCCTGACGCGGATGCTGGAGCGACGGAAGGCGGACCTGGAACTCGAACGGCGGGAGGGGTTCGGCTGGAGGGGCGCCACGGTCCTCGGCTGGTCCGGCATGCGCGGTGTGGTGACGCTGGCGGCGGCGCAGTCCCTGCCGGAATCGTTCGCGTACCGGGAGCAGCTCGTGCTGATCGCGTTCACCGTCGCGGTCACCACCCTGCTGGTGCAGGGCAGTACCCTGCCGGCCCTCATCCGGGTGCTGAGGATCGAGGGGATCGACGCCGGGTCCGACCGCGAGGAGTCCGCCACCCTGTTCGACGAGCTGCGCACCGAGGGCCTGCGCGTCCTGGAGGATCCGCAGGCCGTCATGGGCGAGGACATCGAGGTGGACGACGACGTCCTTGAGCGCGTCCGGACGGACACCGGGATGCGGTCCGAGTTCGAATGGGAGAAGGCGCGGCTGCCCGAGCAGAAGCTCGTGCGGTCGCCGCACCGGCAGTACCGCGATCTCCGGCTGGCCGTGCTCGACGCGGAGCGGCAGGCGTTGCTGGCGGCCCGGGCCCGCGGCACCTATTCCTCGCGCGTGCTGGCGAAGGCCCAGCGCATCCTGGACGTCGAGGAGACCCGCCTCCGGCCCCGGAGTGGCGGTTCCTGACCCGGCGGACGGTCAGCGGCGGCCCAGCAGCTGCGTCTCCATGGCAGCGGTCGCGTGCCGCAGCGCGTCGACGACGGCCGCCACCGCCGGCCGGCGCAGCGCGTCCGTCCGCACCACGAGCCAGTAGTCGAGTTCCTCCGCGACCTCGGCGGGGAGGAGGCGGACGAGATCGGCGTGCCGATCCGCCATGAAGCACGGCAGCAGGCCGAGACCCGCACCGGCCCGGGTGGCCTCGACGTGGACGAAGACGTTCGTGGAGCCCAGGGCATCGCGCATGGTGGGCAGGAGCCGGCGGGGCGCGTCGAGGCTGTCCACCTGCAGCATCGAATCGATGAAGTACACGAGCTGGTGGTCCATGGCCTCCCCGAGGGTGCCCGGTGTGCCGTGCGCCGCGAGGTACTCCCGCGACGCGTAGAGGCCGAGGACGTAGCTGCCCAGCCGCTCCGCCTCCGCCCGGTGCACCTGCGGTTCACCGACCACCACCTCGAAGTCGAGTCCCGTCCGGGTCTGCGAGGCCCGGCGGGTCGCGGTGATGATCTCGATACTGAGCCGGGGGTTGTCCGCCCGCAGCCGGGCGAACGCCGGCGCGGCGACGAAGGCGCTGAAACCGTCGGTGGCACTCATGCGCACCACGCCCGCGAGCGCGCCGTCGTCGTTCCCCAACCGGGCGACCGCCTCCGCGACGTCCGCCGCCGCGTCCGCCGCACGCCGGCCCAGGTCCGTCAGCTCCCACCCTCCGCTGCCACGGGACACCACCCGCCCCCCGAGCGCCTTCTCGAGGGCCTCGATCCGCCGGGACACCGTGGTGTGGTTCAGCCCCAGAGCGTCGGCGGCCGTGGTGAAGCGCCCGCTCTGGGCGACGGCGAGCAGCACCACGAGATCCTGGGCGTTGGGCACGGACATATCTGCAGTATTGCAGGGCCCGGGTGCCGATCTGGCCATTGGCGGGCCGGAAAGCTGCAGGGATACTCAGAAGGAACCGCCGGAGCCTCCACGTGGGCCGGCACCCGTGTCAGCGTCGACAGAGGAGATCCCATGAGCGTCAATCAGCGCTCGAACACCCCTGGTAACCAGCAGGACCCCGGAGCGTCGGACGAGACGACCGGCCTCAAGCGGATCGTCGCGGCCGCCATGGTCGGGACGGTCGTCGAGTGGTACGAGTTCTTCCTGTACGCCACGGCCGCGAGCCTGGTGTTCGGGGCGTTCTTCTTCCCCAACGCGGGCTCGGAACTCGACGGCATCATCGCGGCCTTCATCACCTACGCCGTCGGCTTCGTGGCCCGGCCGCTCGGCGGGATCGTCTTCGGGCAGATCGGTGACAAGCTCGGCCGGAAGCACACGCTCCAGGTCACCATCATCCTCGTGGGCGTCGCCACCTTCCTCATGGGATGCCTCCCCGGGTTCGACTCGATCGGGTACTGGGCGCCGGCGCTGCTCGTGATCCTGCGCTTCATCCAGGGCTTCGCGGTCGGCGGGGAATGGGGCGGCGCCGTGCTCCTCGTCGCCGAGCACAGCCCCAACCGGTCGCGCGGGTTCTGGTCCAGCTGGCCGCAGGCGGCCGTCCCGGTGGGCAACCTCCTCGCGACGCTCGTCCTGCTGGGCATGAGCTGGATCCTCCCGCAGGACCAGTTCCTCAGCTGGGGCTGGCGGGTGGCCTTCTGGGTCTCCGCGATCATCGTGGTGATCGGCTACTACATCCGCACGCACGTCAGCGAGGCCCCGATCTTCCTCGAGGCGCGCGAGAAGATCGAATCCGAGAAGGAGGTCGGCTACGGCGTCCTCGAAGTGGTCAAGCGCTACCCGAAGGGCGTCCTCGGGGCCATGGGCCTGCGGTTCGCCGAGAACATCCTCTACTACATCATCGTCAGCTTCACGATCGTCTACCTCAAGACCGTCCACCAGTACGACACCTCGCAGCTGCTGCTCGCCCTCCTGATCGCGCACGCCGTCCACTTCGCCGTCATCCCCCAGGTGGGGAGGCTGTCCGATACCTTCGGACGCAGGCCGGTCTACCTGGTCGGGGTGGTCCTCGGCGCCACGTGGGCGTTCTTCGCCTTCCCGATGTTCGACACCCTGAACGCCTTCCTGATCATCCTCGCGGTCACGATCGGCCTCGTCTTCCACGCCTTCATGTACGCCGGGCAGCCGGCCATCATGGCGGAGATGTTCCCCACCCGCATGCGCTACTCCGGCGTCTCCCTCGGGTACCAGGTGACGTCGATCCTCGCGGGATCCCTCGCGCCGATCATCGCGACGGCCCTCCTGCAGGAGTACGACAGCTGGGTGCCCGTGGCCCTCTACCTCGTGGTCGCCTGCGCCATCACCCTGGTCGCGGTCCTGACCCTGAAGGAGACCCGCGGGGCCTCCCTCCGCGAGGTCGACGCCGAGGACGCACGGCGCCACGGACTGGACACGCCCCTCGCGGGCCGGGTCACGCCATGAGCACGACGGCGTCCCAGCCGGCGCAGGCCCTGACCCCCGGGCCCCTGTCCGGTCGGCGCGCACTGATCACGGGCGGCGCGAGCGGGATCGGCGCGGCCAGCGCCCGTGCGCTCGCCGGCCGCGGGGCGCACGTCGTCGTCGCGGACCGGGACGAAGCCGGTGCCGTCGGCCTGGCCGCCGATCTCGGCGGGGAGGCGTGGGCGGTGGACCTGCTCGACACGCGGGCGCTGGAGTCGCTGACCCTCGAGGCGGACATCCTGGTCAACAACGCGGGCATCCAGACGGTGAGCCCCCTGGAGGACTTCGATCCGGAGGACTTCCGCCGCATCCAGCGGCTCATGGTCGAGGTGCCGTTCCTCCTGATCCGCGCCGCCCTGCCGGGGATGTACGCGAGGGGCTTCGGCCGGATCATCAACATCTCCTCGGTCCACGGACTGCGGGCCTCGCCGTTCAAGTCCGCCTACGTCACCGCAAAGCACGGCCTCGAGGGACTCTCCAAGGTCACGGCCCTCGAGGGCGGCGCCCACGGCGTGACGAGCAACTGCGTCAACCCCGGCTACGTCCGCACCCCCCTCGTGGAGCATCAGCTGGCCGACCAGGCGCGCGTGCACGGGATCAGCGAGGAGGAGGTGCTCGAGCGGATCATGCTCACCGAGTCGGCGATCAAGCGCCTCGTGGAACCGGAGGAGGTCGCCGCGCTCGTCGCCTGGCTGGCGGGCGACGACGCCGCGATGGTGACGGGCTCCTCCTACGTCATGGACGGGGGCTGGTCCGCCCGCTGAACAGGAGTGCCCCCGGCCCGGCGGACCCGGGGATCAGATGCCGAGCAGCTGCTCGATGGGCCCGATGCCGAAGAACACGACGAACGCGGCGGCGACGGCCCACATCAGCGGGTGCACCTCGCGTCCGCGGCCCTGGATGGCGCGGATCAGCACGAAGGCGATGAAGCCCGCGCCGAGGCCGTTGGCGATCGAGTAGGTGAACGGCATGAGCGTGAACGTGAGGAAGGCCGGGATCGCGATGCCCCAGTCCTCGAAGTCGATGCGCCCCACCTGCGCCACCATCATGAAGCCCACCACCACGAGGGCGGGAGCCACGGCCTCGAACGGCACGAGGCTGATGAGCGGCGTGAAGAACATCGCGAGGAGGAACAGCAGGCCCGTCACGACGTTCGCGAGCCCCGTGCGTGCACCCTCACCGATCCCGGCACCGGACTCGACGTAGATCTGGTTGGACGACACCGAGCCCGCCCCGCCGGCCACCGCGCCGAGCGCATCCACGATGAGGACCCGGTCCACGCCGGGGATGTTGCCCTTCGCGTCGACGAGCTTGGCCTCGTTCGCCAGGCCCACCATCGTGCCCATCGCGTCGAAGAAGATGCTGAGCAGGATGGTGAAGGTCAGCAGGACGGCGGCCGTACCGCCGAGGTGGCCGAAGGCGCCGAACAGGCTGACATTGCCCACGAGGCTGAGATCGGGTACCCCCACCCAGGAGCCGGCAGGCAGTTCGGGGACCACGAGGGACCAGCCCGCGGGATTCGGGTCCTGGCCCGGCGTGACGCTCGCGCCCACATCGAAGACGGCCTCGAGCACGACGGCGAGGGCGGTGGCGGCGAGCACGCCGATGAGGATGGCGCCGCGTACCTTGCGGACCACGAGGGCGATCGTCAGGATCAGGCCGAAGACGAAGACCAGGGTCGGCCAGCCGATCAGGACGCCGCCGAAGCCGAGACCCACGGGCACCGTGGTGTTGGCGACGTCGGGCACGCGGCGGACGAACCCGGCGTTGACGAGGCCGATCAGGGCGATGAACAGGCCGATCCCGACCACGATCGCCGTCTTGAGGCTCTCGGGCACCGCGTTGAAGACCGCGGTGCGGAATCCGGTGAGGACCAGGACGAGCATCGTGAGCCCGGCGAGCATCACGAGGCCCATGATGTCCGGCCAGGTCAGGCCGGGGTTGGTCGCCACGGTGATGGCGACGAAGGCGTTGACGCCGAGTCCCGTGGCCAGGGCGAAGGGGTACCGGGCCCAGGCGCCCATGACGATCGTCAGGATGCCCGCCACCAGCGCCGTCACGGCGGCGACGCGTTCGAAGCCCAGCTCCGCGCCGGAGGAGTCGGCCCCGGCGAGGATGAGGGGATTGAGCACCACGATGTAGCTCATGGCGAAGAAGGTGGCGAGACCGCCGCGGATCTCCCGCGAGAAGGTGGACCCCCGCTGCGTGATGTCGAAGTAGCGATCCAGCACGGAACCAGTTTTGAGCATGGGGGATCCTAGGGCGGTAGGGTCGGGGAGCAATCGCGATACATTCTATCGCGGGCATGCCTGGACCCGGCGTCCGTTACGGGCCCCTCCGACGGGCCGGCTGCAGGTTCCCCAGCACCCCCTCAGGGTCTCCGCGTAGGGTTGGAGCATGGTTGCCTCCCTCCTCCCGCCCGCCCAGCACCCGGCCACACCGCGGCTGGGGCGTCGTCCCCTCCCGGCTGCCGCCGGGCTCGTCTCCGCCGTCCTGCTGGCACTCGCCATGCTGCTCGGCGCCGGTGGCGCAGCGAGCGCGCACGACGAACTGACCGGGACCGACCCGGCCGAGGGTGCCACCGTCGAAGTGCTCCCGCCGGCCCTGGAACTGGACTTCTCGAACGTGCCCTCGGGGATCGGCGCGCAGGTGCAGGTCCTCGACGAGTCGGGCACCGACTGGGCCGACGGCCCGGTGGCGATCGTCGACCGGTCCGCCACCCAGCCGCTGCGCGCGGGGGCGCCGGCCGGCGAGTACACCGTCAACTGGCGCGTGGTGAGCTCGGACTCCCACCCGATCGAGGGGACGTTCGCCTTCAGGACCCAGCAGGGTTCGACGACGGTACCGGACGCGGCCAGCACCGCCGGTCCCGTGGACACGGAGGAACCCCCCGCCAACGAGACGCAGACGGCCGGGGTGAGTGATTTCCCGTGGAGCATCGTGCTGATGATCGCCGCCCTGGTGGTCATCGCCGCCGCGCTCGCGGTCACCGCCCGCAGGCGGCTCGGCGCCGGGAAGTAGGCCGGGCCGGCAGTCCGCCCGGCGGTCCGCGGTCGGGAACGGGTCAGACGCCGAACGGGGAGATCGCCGCGGCCGGCGGCGCGATCCGGTTCAGCGCGGCGGGCCCCTGGGCCACGATCGCGTCGCTCACGAGTTTCGCCTGGCGTACGATCTCGCGCGTGGTCGGCGTCAGGAGTTCGCCGACACCGACCAGGTGCAGGCCGATCGCGCGCAGGGCCGCCTTGAGGTCCCTGCCGATCGCGATGCCCATGGAGCGCAGGAACTTCCGCAGCTCGTTCTGGGGGTACTTGGTCAGGACCACGTGGTCGGCGAGGAGGACGCCGTCGGCGGTCTGCACGGCCCACTTCTTGCGTCCCACGGGACCCTTGATGAGCTTCGGGTGCCCGATGATGCTGAGGTGCTCCGCCACCGTGCTCTGGCGGACGTCGAGCTGGTGGGCGGCGGCGTAGGCGCGGAGGAGCCGCATGAGTTCGGTGCGTTCCGAGAGGGAGACGGAGTCCGTCATGACCGTGCGCATGGCGCCGGAGTCCGAGCACTCGAGGCTCTCCACCACGATCGAGCTGATACCGCGGCGGCTGAGTTCGCTGGCGACGGCAAGGCCGGAGAGCCCGGAGCCGATGACCACGGTGCTCGTATGCTCCGCGGATGCGGGTGGCATGGACGCAGAGCGGACCGGGTCGAGCGGCAAGGAATCCACCGGGGTACCTCTCCACGAAGTATTGGTTCCGTACGGTCCGGCGCCTCTTCCGGACCGTACGGGCTCTTGGCTGCGAACGGGTCAACCAAGAGCACTACGCACGGGAGCAGAAGGCCTACGGCCTTCGCACCCGCAACGGGTCTTCGCAGCCTATATAACTTTTCAGACCCTGAACAGGCCGGTGGATGGACCGATCACGAGCCCGTGCGCTACAAAGGATGGACCGGCCGCGAGGGGCGGTGGGGACACGCAACCGAGGGAGGCTTGCCGTGGACAGCGAGCATGCAGAAGGCCTGTCGCACGGACTGGCGCAGCACGGGATCGTCGTCGGCGTCGACGGGTCCGACCAGAGCACGTGCGCCCTGCTCTGGGCCGCGCGTGAGGCGGAGCGCCGCGCCTCCCCGCTCTATGTGGTGACCGCCTACACGGTCCCCGTCTTCGCGGCGTCGAGTATGGACGCCGGCTACGCGACGGTCGACGACGACGTGATCCGCGAGAGCGCGCAGGCGGTCCTCAACGAAGCGCTGACGCACGTCGAGGGCATGGCCGTCGACGTGCACCCCAGGATCGAGACGGGCGACGCCGCAGGCGTGCTCCTGGACCTCTCCGAGGAGGCCGAGCTCATGGTCGTGGGCTCTCGGGGCCGCGGCGGTTTCGTCGGCCGTCTCCTCGGCTCCGTCAGCAGCGCACTGCCCGCCCACGCCAAATGCCCCACGGTGGTCGTCCCCGTCTGCTCGGGGGCACGTCTCGGGCATCCCGAGCTGGACAGGAAGCCGCGCAGGGACAGGGAGCAGCAGGCGGCGCCGGTGGAGCCGATCGTCGTCGTCGGCGTCGACGGTTCCGAGCAGGCCCGGACGGCCTCGCTCGCTGCCGCGGAGGAGGCCCGGTCGCGCGGACTGCCGCTGTCCGTCATCTGCTCGGTGGCCCCCTTCAACGGTTCGCTCGCCTGGGTGCCGGCGCCCGTGGACCGGGAAGCCCTGCACGCGGATCTCGCCGTGCAGCTCGCCGCCGGCCGCGACTGGCTCAAGAGCCACTTCCCCGATGTCGACATCCGCGTGGACCTCGTGGACGGGCCTCCGGCGGAGGTGCTCATCGAGGCCTCGGCCACCGCGGAACTGCTCGTGGTGGGCACACGGGGTCGCGGGGGATTCGCCGGGATGCTGATGGGCTCCACGAGCCAGGGCGTCCTGCACCATGCCCGCGGTCCCGTGCTGGTCGTACCGGACAAGGCCGATCCGCGCCTCGAGGACCGCAGCTCGTTCGGTCCGATGATCGCCCCGACCCGGTAGGAGCCGCTAGACGCGTCCCGCGGAGGGGTTCAGGGGGCCCATGCCGCCCATGGCGGCGAGGTCGGTGACGAGGATGCCCTGCTCGGGGTTCAGCGCGTTGACCACCCTGTTGCCGCCGAGATAGATCGCCACGTGCCAGATGTCGGCACCGCTGCCCCAGAACACCAGGTCGCCCGGCTGTAGCTGCGACAGCGGGACATGCTGCACGGCCGCGTACTGCTGCGCGGCGGTCCGCGGCAGGAACACACCGGCGGAGGCGAAGGCCTGCTGGGTGAGCCCGGAGCAGTCGTAGCCGCGCGGCCCGTTGCCTCCCCACGCGTAGTGGTACGCCGCGCCGGTCTTCGACAGCGCGTAGCTCAGGGCCGCTGCTCCCGCACCACTGCCCGACGGCGGAGCAGGGGCGGGCCGGACCGGGGCCGGCGGAGCGGGAGCCGGGGCGACCGGGGCGGGCGGCGGCTGGACCGGAGCGGGGGCGGGCTGGGCCGGAGCGGGCTGGGTCGGAGCGGGCGCCGGCTGGACCGGAGCGGGAGCGGGCCGGACCTGGACCGGGGCCGGGGCGGCAGGCGCAGGCGCCGGCCGCGAGGGGACGGCGGGTGTCGGAGCCGTGGCGGCCGGCGGGGTCCGCAGGGGAGGGGCAGCCGGGGCGGGGGCGCGCAGCGGTGGCGTGCTCGTGGCGTCGCCGGGCTGCTCTGCCGCCGGTGCCGGCGTGGTCGCCGCGGCGGATTCCGCGATCGTCCTCGCGAGGTCCCGGTCGCGCCGGGCCTGCTCGAGACCGGCGACACGCTTGTCCTCGAGTGCCTCGGTGGTGTTCCGCAGGACGGCGAGCTGACCGACGAGGGTGGAGCGCTCGGCTTCCTTCACGGCCACCAGCTGCTCGGCATCCGCGGCCGCGCTCCGGGCGTCGTCACCGGCCGCCTCCGCCGTGTCGGCCGCCTCCTGGGCGGCCCGGCGCGCGGCCTGCGCGTCCTCTGTCAGGGACGCCCACGCCTCGCCGGCGGTCTCGGCCTCCTCGAGCGTCCGCGTGCTGCTGCTCGAGAGCCCGTACAGGGTCGAGGCCCGGTACATGACCTCGTCCGGGTCGCTGCCGTCGAGGACGCTCTCGATGCCGGGGTTCATCCCGCCCGACCGGTAGAGGTCCCCGGCGAGCCGGCCGACCTGCTCCTCGGCGGCGTCGTGGTCCTGCGCTGCCTCCGTGGCCCGCCGGTCGGCCAGCTCCGCGGCGGCACGCCGGTCCTGCAGGACGGCGAGGGCCACGTTGTACGTGTTCTGGGCCTTGAACGCGGTGAGCTGGGCCTCCTGCAGCTGCTCGCCCGCCGCCGAGATGATGCCCTCGATGTCCGTGACGAGTCCCGCTGCGGCCGCGGCGTCGTCCTGCGCGCGCCTGATCTCGTCGGTGGAGGGGATGTCCGCGGCGCGGGGCGAAGCGGGTGCGGGGGAGGCCAGTGATGTCCCGGCCGTGGACCCGATCAGGACGGCGGCGGCCAGGACAGGGGCGATCCTGCGCAGGAGGGTGGTTCTCGATGACTGCACGCTGTGCCGCTCTTTCGCCCGGGTCCGTCGTCGATGGGATGACCGACAGGGACGACCCTAGGGTGCCTCAGTCACATAAGCAACAGGGGTCACATCAGTATCGTAAACAACATGGGTGTCATTTCGGTCGGACGACGACGGCGTGTCGCGTCAGTTCCAGCCGAGTTCGTGCAGCCGTTCGTCGTCGATCCCGAAGTGGTGGGCGATCTCGTGGACGACGGTCACCAGGATCTCCTCCACGAGCTCCTCGCGGGAGGCGCACAGGCGCATGAGGGGCCCCCGGAAGATGCTGATGCGATCGGGCAGCGACCCGGCGTCCCACCACGAATCCCGCTCGGTGAGCGGCGTCCCCTCGTAGAGGCCGAGCAGCTCCGTGTCGGCGGGCTCGCCCGGCGCCGGCTCGTACTCCTCGATCACGAAGATGGCCACGTTGTCCATGGCACGGGCGAGGTCGTCGGGAATCAGGTCGATGGCGTCGTCGACGGCTTCCTCGAACTCTTCACGCGATATCTGGAACGGCACGCCCCGATCGTACAGACCACACCCTCGGGGCTGGGCCGCGGACAGGGCCGGGCCCGCCCCGTCCGCAGCCCGTACGCCGGCGATTTTGTGTAATCATCGAAGTGCCCCTATAGTTTTATAGGTCCACGACAGGGAGTGATCCGCCGGAAATGCTCGTCCTCCGGAAGGTCGCAGGAACCCGAAGTGTGGTCCGGGCCCCCATCGTCTAGCGGCCTAGGACACCGCCCTTTCACGGCGGCGGCACGGGTTCGAATCCCGTTGGGGGTACGCAGGAGCAGCCCCCAGGGGCGGTCAAACGGTACGAAAAGTGCTGGTAGGCTGGAACTCTTGCGAATGAGCAAGTGAAGTTAGCAAGGCCCTGTAGCGCAGTTGGTTAGCGCGCCGCCCTGTCACGGCGGAGGTCGCGGGTTCAAGTCCCGTCAGGGTCGCTCAGGCGACTGGATCCCCCCGGGGAGCCGGTCGGGCTGGATACGGTGATCATCATCGCGATGGTCGCAAGGCTCTGTAGCTCAGTTGGTAGAGCGTTCGACTGAAAATCGAAAGGTCACCGGATCGACGCCGGTCGGAGCCACCGCAAAACCCCGTAGTTCCCTTCCCGGGACGCGGGGTTTTTTCATGGGTGCCGGGCACGTGCCGGGCGGATGCCCGCCGGCCCTCCGCGTCCCCGGTGCTCCGGATCCGCTCCGCCACAGGGCCGCGCCCCTCGTCCTCCCAGCCAACGCCGTGGTTCGCGCCGTAGCATGTCCGGCAGATGCCTCCCGCCGGGCGCCGATGAGCCGCCCTTCCAGTTGCTTGGGATAACCACCTGGGATAGTAGTGGAGGTCTCGCGCGTTGAACCTCCGGGATTGCACCGAGACGAAAGGGCACCAGTGAGACTCCTGCACTCCGCAGTCGCGCTGTGTGCGCTCGCAGTGGCCCTCACCGGATGCGGCCAGGGCGCTCCCGCGCCCGAGGAGACGATACTCACCATGCCGGCCAGCCCCTCGGCGGAACCCGGCGCCAGCACCGGGCCGGCCACGGGGACCGGGGCCGACGGAACCACCGACGCAGAGGCGGGGACGGCGTCCGATCCGTCCGAGCACTGCGTCATCGTCGCCGGCGGGGTCACCACCGCGATGCTCGCCCCCCTGAGCCTGCGCTCCAACACGGACCCCGACGAACTCCTCGCCCTCGAGCAGCAGATCCTCGATCTGCGGGAGAAGGTGCCCGCGGAGCTGCACGACGACTTCACCACCCTCGCCTACTCCGTGGAGGCTCCTCCGAAGGGTTCCGGCACCTTCGACGAGAAGCGCTTCCGGCGGGCCATGCTGCCGGTGCAGGACTGGCTCGGGGAGCACTGCGCCAACTCCTGAGGCCCGGCCCCGCCCGCCGTGGCGCTTCGTGCGACGCCGCGTCGCCTCCCGCCCCGTGCCGGGCAGGGTGGCTTAGGCTGGGGGCAAGGGAAAGGGGCCTTCTTCGATGATCGAGCAACCTATGGGGCGGCCGTTGCCCGTCCTGCCGGACGCACCTGCCGGACGGACCGTCATCGGTGATCCCGCCGCGGTGAAGATCGCGGCCATCGCCGCCCGCTCCGTACCGGGAGTGCATTCCCTGGGACCGGGTGCCGGACGCGCGCTCGGCGTCATCCGCGACGCCGTCGGAGCGGGCGACCCTTCCCACGGCGTGAAGGTCGAGGTGGGGCAGACCCAGCTCGCCGTGGACATCAGCCTCGTCGCCGAGTACGGCTACGCCCTCCACTCCCTCGCCGACGCCGTGCGCTCCGCCGTCTACGACGCCCTCACCGACCTCGTGGGGCTCGAGGTCATCGAGGTCAACGTCGAGGTGGTCGACGTGCACCTGCCGCAGCCGGCCGAGACCAGGGGGGCCGAGCGCGTCCGCACCGGAGCCGCCGGCACGGCGGGCCCCACGGCGGCCACGGGATCCACGCAGCTCAAGCCATCGGTCGAATGAGGAAGCCATGACGCCCACCACCACCGGCATGGCGGCCGGAGCCGTCCTCGCCTTCGCCGCCCTGATCTTCGGCTTCTGGGGCTTCCTCCTCACCCTGGTGCTGGTCCTGTGCGGCGCCGTCGTGGGGCGGATCGCCGAGGGCAAGCTCGACCTCCGTGGTGTCCTCGACGCCCTGTCCGGCCGACGCTCGTCCTCGTGACCACCCGATCGGTTCCCGCGCCCGTCCGCACCCCGACGCCGGCTCCACCCTCGCGGCGACCTGCTCCACCGGCCGGACACAACCGCATCACCACGCAGGCGCTCACGAGCCTCGCCCGTGCCGCCGCCGCCGACGTGCTCGGGGTGCAGCCCGGGCAGGTCCGGGCCACGTTCACGGACGATCGCGGACTGCTCGCACTCCTCCTCGCACTGTCCCTGCCCGTCCCGCCCCTGACACGCGTCCTCGACGAGCCCGCGATCGTCGACGCGTTCGGCGGCCCCCTCCTGGTCCGGGCGGAAGCGGCCCGCAGCCCGATCCTCGAGCGGATCCAGGAGCTCAGCGGCGCCCGGCTGAGCCGGGTGGACATCCGGATCATCGGCAGCACCGTCACCCGGGGGGCGAGGGTACTGTGAGCGCCGATCCCCGTGACGGCGCCGCGTCCGCGCCGGCGTCCACGTCCCGCCTCGTACGCCGGGAGCTGCACTCCTCCCGCGCGCTCCCGTCGGTGGTCGTCGCGGTCCTCCTGGTCGCAGGGTGCCTGCTGCTCCTGTTCGAGGCCGTGCTCAAGGCGGTGGGGGACGAGCCGTTCCTGCTCGACGTCGAGGCGGCGGCCCGGTGGCTCGGCACCCTTCCCGGTGGCACACCCGGCACGCTGCTCGGGGCGGCCTCCGTCCTGCTGCTGGTGGTCGGCGGGCTGCTGCTCCTGCTCGCCCTCCTGCCCGGACGCCGCGCGCGGTACACGATCCCGAACGGACGCGCCGCCGTGGTCGTCGACGCGGAGGTCGTGGCGTCGTCGCTGGCCCGCAGGGCGCGCATCGCGGCCGGCGTGGCCCCCGAGCAGGTCCTCGTCACGGTGGGACGCAGCACCGTCACCGTGCAGATCAGGCCCACCTCCGGCGTCCCCGTCGACGCCGACGCGGTCACCGCGGCCGTCGCGGACGACCTCCGGCGCTCCAGCGTGGAACCCGAGCCGAGGATCACCGTCGTCGTGGCCGAATCGGGGGTGATCGGGCAGTGAACACCACGCCGCGGCTGCTCAACCGTCTCGTGCTCGCCGTCGTCGGGCTCCTGGTCCTCCTCCTCGGGGCCGCCGGGCTCGCTGTCCTGGCGCTGCCCGCCGTCGCCGCCTGGTGGGCGGCAGCCGCTCCACGGGCCGGTGCGGCCATTGACGGGCTCCGGACCCGGACCACGCTCGAGGGCCAGGCGGACACCTGGCTGTGGATCGTCCTCGCGGTGCTCCTGGTGCTCCTGATCGTGCTGCTCGTCGTCTGGATCGCCTCCCAGGGGAGGGGGCGGACGGGCCTGTTCGCGACCGCCACGGCGCCGGCGACGGGCAGGGTCCCGCGCACTCCCTCCGGCGGAGCGGACGGAGCGAGCGGGCCCGAGGGATCGGTGACGATCACTGCTGCCGCTGCGGAGCAGGTCCTGAAGGCCGCCCTGCTCGAGCGCTCCGACCTCGCGGGCGCATCGGTGAGCACCTGGCAGCTCCGCGGTGTACCGGGACTGCGCGTCCGTGTCTTCCCCCGGAAGGGCGTGCCCCCCTACGTGGTGGCCGCCGAGGTCTCCCGCCTCGTCGAGGCCCTCGACGCCGTGACCGGTTCACGTCCGCCGGTCCTCATCAGCATCGGATCGGGCGCCCGGGTGCGCCTCACGCGCGCGGAACGCGTGAACTGACCCCCTGGCTGTGCAGCACATCACAATTTCGTATCGAAGCAGTGACGGGCGCCGATTTCGGCCACGCGACCGGTTGTAAGCGCTTACGCTGACTCCATCATTCGGGACGCTGGCGGACACCGATGGCAGGCCTTTTCCGGGCTTGCGAGTGGTCCCTCGACGCGCCCCAGGACAAAGGAGTCTGTTTCAATGGCGACCACTCGCTCACGGAAGTTCCTGCTGCCTGCCGCAGCACTCAGCGTTTCCCTCCTCGCACTCGCCGGCTGCGGTTCCGAAGGGTCCGACAGCGCCGGCGGTTCGGGTGACGCGGACTGCGCCGCCTACGAGTCCTACGGGACGTTCGAGGACGCCGAGGTCAGCGTCTACTCGACCATCGTCGACGTCGAGGCCGAACTGCTCGAGAACTCCTGGACGGATTTCTCGGAGTGCACCGGTATCGAGGTGGCCTACGAGGGGTCCAAGGAGTTCGAGACCCAGATCGGCGTCCGTGCCCAGGGTGGCACGGCTCCGGACCTGGCCATCTTCCCGCAGCCCGGCCTGCTGGCGGACCAGGCACCGAACCTGAAGCCCGCACCGCAGGCCGTCTCGGATCTCGTGGACAAGAACTGGTCCGCGGACTGGAAGAAGTACGGGACGGTGGACGGCACGTTCTACGCCGCGCCGATGCTCGCCAACGTCAAGGGGTACGTCTGGTACGTCCCCGCCACGTTCGAGGAGAAGGGCTGGGAGGTCCCCACCACCTGGGACGAGATGACGGCGCTGACCGAGAAGATCGCCGACGAGGACGAGATGAAGCCCTGGTGCGCAGGCTTCGAATCGGGCGAGGCCACCGGCTGGCCGGGTACGGACTGGGTCGAGGACGCCGTCCTGCGCGAACACGGACCCGAGGTCTACGACCAGTGGGTCACCCATGAGATCCCGTTCAACGATCCCAAGATCGTCGACTCCTTCGACCGCGTCGGCGAGATCCTCAAGGAGGACAAGAACGTCAACGGCGGCTTCGGCGACGTCCGCTCGATCCTCTCCACGCCGTTCGCCGAGGCGGGCCAGCCCGTGCTCGACGGACAGTGCGCCATGCACCACCAGGCATCGTTCCAGGCCGCCAACTGGCCCGAAGGAACCAACGTGGCCGAGGACGGCGACGTCTGGGCCTTCATGACTCCTCCGATCGACGCCTCCCAGGGGACCGCCATCACCGGTGGCGGCGAGCTCATCGGCGCCTACGACGACCGCCCCGAGGTCCAGGCGCTGCAGGCCTACCTCGCCAGCGCCGAGTTCGCCAACGCCCGTGTCTCCCAGGGCGGTGCGATCAGCGCGAACAAGGGTCTCGACCCCGAGGTCGCGACGTCGGACCTCGACCGCCAGTCCATCGAGTTGCTCCAGGATCCCGAGACGGTCTTCCGCTTCGACGGCTCGGACCTCATGCCGGGCGCGGTCGGAGCCAACTCCTTCTGGAGCGGCATCGTGAACTGGCTCAACGGTTCCTCCACGGAGGAAGTCACGCAGACCGTCGAGGACAGCTGGCCCGCTTCCTGATGCGCTGACGGCCGGCGCCGGCCCGAGGGGCGGCACCGGCCGCGGTCCGGGTGACAGGGCGCTGCGCTTCGGCGCGGCGCCCTGTCACCCACCCCCTACTTCGCTCACGTGCACCAAGGAGGCTGTGCTGTGGAAGACATTGCAGAAAAAGGGCTACAGGTGGTGGTGGGGCTCGCCGTCTTCGCCGCCATCATCGGGCTCATCATGTTGCTCGTCGACCGGGCGCCGAAATCCGGGCGGGAGAAGATCCAGATCGCGGGATTCCTGGCGCCGGCACTCGTGCTCCTCGCCGTCGGTCTCGTGTTCCCCGCACTGCAGACCTCGTACCTCTCACTGACCGACCGCAACGGCGACTTCGTCGGTCTCGACAACTTCGTCTGGATGTTCACGCAGCCCGAGGCGCTGGTGACGCTGCGCAACACCGTCATCTGGGTGGTCCTCGTGCCACTGCTGGCCTCGTCGATCGGCCTCGCCTACGCCGTCTTCATCGACCGCGCCCGTGGCGAGAAGGCGCTCAAGGCCCTCGTCTTCATGCCCATGGCCATCTCCTTCGTCGGTGCAGGCGTCATCTGGCGCTTCGTCTACGCCTACAAGGGGCCGGAGCAGGACCAGATCGGGCTCCTCAACCAGATCCTGGTCTGGTTCGGCCAGGAACCGAAGCAGTTCCTGCTCGACGCCCCCGAGAACACCCTGTTCCTCATCGCCGTCATGATCTGGATCCAGACCGGCTTCGCCATGGTGGTGCTGTCGGCCGCGATCAAGGGGATCCCCACCGAGATCGTGGAGGCGGCGCGACTGGACGGCGCCAGCGCCTGGCAGCAGTTCACCAATGTCACGATCCCCACCATCCGGGGGTCCCTGATCGTCGTCGTCACCACCATCACCATCGGCACGCTGAAGGTGTTCGACATCGTCAGGACGATGACGGCAGGCCAGTACGAGACCTCGGTGGTGGCCAACGAGATGTACACCCAGGCGTTCAGGGCGGGTGAACCCGGACGGGGTGCCGCGCTGGCCCTGGTCCTGTTCCTGATGGTGCTGCCCGTGGTCGTCTACAACGCACGGCTGCTCCGCAAGCAGAAGGAAATCCGATGAGCACTGTGCCCCTGGAGAACACCAAGCCCCTCCTGCCGAGCGTCGGGGGCGATGGGCCGGAGGAACGCCCCGCCCTGCAGAAGCGGGTCAGGCAACGCCTGACCTCCCGCACCGCGACGGCGGCCGCGGTGATCATCGCCGTCATCTGGACCATCCCGACCTTCGGCCTGCTCGTCTCGTCCTTCCGCCCCGAGGACAACATCAAGGGCAACGGCTGGTGGAACGTCCTCACCGACCGCCAGTTCACCCTCGAGAACTACGCCGACGTCCTCAGCCCCGGCGGCAGCCAGTCCCCGAACCTGCTGTCCTACTTCGTGAACTCGCTGGCCATCGTCATCCCGGGGACCATCTTCACCCTGGTCCTCGGTTCGATGGCGGCCTACATGTTCGCCTGGGGCCGGTTCAAGGGCAAGGACGGCCTCTTCATCGTCGTGTTCGCCCTGCAGATCGTGCCCCTCCAGATGGCGCTGATCCCGCTCCTCCAGCTCTTCACGCAGGTCCTGAAGATCGGGGACTTCCAGCTCCTGCCCAGCGGCACGTATGCGCAGCTCTGGGTGGCCCACACCATCTTCGGGCTGCCGCTGGCGATCTTCCTGCTCCACAACTTCATCGCCGAGATCCCGGGCGAGGTCATCGAGGCGGCACGCGTCGACGGCGCCGGCCACAGCACGATCTTCTGGCGCATCATCATCCCGCTCGCCACACCCGCCCTCGCCTCCTTCGGCATCTTCCAGTTCCTCTGGCTGTGGAACGACCTGCTGGTGGCCCTCGTGTTCTCCGGGGGCGGCGCGGACGTCGCGCCCATCACGCAGCGCCTCGCCGAGATCCAGGGCTCCAGGGGCGGTGAATGGCAGCGGCTGACCGCCGGAGCCTTCGTGTCTATCATCGTCCCGCTGGCCGTGTTCTTCGGATTGCAGCGCTACTTCGTGAGGGGACTTCTGGCAGGTGGTCTGAAAGGCTGAGGCATGACAAGCATCGACGACGTCGCGGCGGCCCTCGGAGTATCGACAGCCACGGTGTCCCGCGCACTGCGCGGGCTCCCGGGGGTGGCCGAGGAGACGCGTGCCCGGGTCACCACGACCGCGAAGAGGCTCGGGTACGTGCCGTCGTCGGCCGCGTCGGGCCTGGCCTCCGGCCGCACCATGGCGATGGGGGTCCTCCTCCCGGCGATCGACCGCTGGTACTTCTCGGCGGTGCTCGAGGGCGTCGATCGCCGGTTGCGTGCCGCGGGATACGACCTGATCGTTTTCAGCCTCGGCGGCGACGGCGTCAACCGCGACCGCGTGTTCCACCGCTCCATCCTCCGCAAGCGCATCGATGCCCTGCTGGTCATGTGCATGCACCTGACGGACGAGGAGCGGGAAGCCGTCCAGCAGCTCGAGTACCCCCACATCGTGGTGGGCGGGGCGGTCGAGGGGGTGCGCCACGTGGGGATCGACGACGCGCAGGCGGCGCGTGACGCCGTCGAGCACCTGATCGCGCTCGGCCACACACGGATCGCTCACATGCGCGGCGGCGGATCCTTCGATATCGACTTCGAGGTGCCCCGCCAGCGCGAGCAGGCGTTCCGGCAGACCATGGCGGACCACGGCCTCGGCATCCGCGAGGACTGGTCGGCCTTCGGCGATTTCACGTTCGCGACGTCGCGGGTGTCCGCCCTGGCCCTGCTCGCCGATCCCGCGGACCGGCCGACGGCCGTGTTCTGCTCCTCCGACGAGATGGCGTTCGGGGTGCTGAGGGCCGCGGCGGAACTGGGCATCGGTGTACCGGGGGAGCTGTCCGTCATCGGGATCGACGACCACGAGTTCGCCGCACCCATGGGCCTGACGACCATCCGCCAGGACCCGGCGGACCAGGGCGCCTACGCGGCGGACCTCCTGCTGGGGGAGCTGCTGCGCAACGAGCCGGCGGAGTACCCGCCGTCACGCCCCCATCTGCTCGTCGAGCGGGCATCCACGGGACCGGCCCCGGTCTAGGCACGGGCACGGGCACGGCCCAGGCGCGGCCCGGGCCGGGCCGCCGGGCTCCTCCGCGTACCGGACGACGGCGCCCGCCGCGGCGGGTCTCCGGCCGGTACGCGGCGTCAGGAGGCGCGGGCGAGCTGGCGGATCGGGATCCACCGGGAGGCGAGGCGCCGGTAGGAGGCGGCGGCGCCCATCATGTCGGCCTCGGCCAGGCTCTCGATGCCGAGCCGCACGTCCATCGGCGAGTCGTCCGGGAAGACGCGGTCCGCCACGGGGCCGTAGTCCACCTCGACCACGGCGTCGCGCCGGAACACCTCGAGCCACTCGACGATCTCCGTGAGTTCGTCGAGCAGGTCCATCTCGGGTGCGCCGATGGCGAGCTGCGCCACCGAGCGCCGGCCCCGGTCGATGCAGTCGCCGATCCTCGCGGAGATCCGCACCGTGGACACGCGGCCGTCGTCCTCGACCACCTCCGTGAGGTCGTCCTCGTGGATCAGGACGAACCAGGCGAACGGCACTCCCCAGGTGGCCGAGCGGGTGTGCAGCTTGGCGACGGTGTCGGCGAAGGTGTCGGGGTCGAGCCTCGCCTGGTGCGCCTCGCGCGCCGCCTCGGGGACGAGGACGTCGATCAGGGGTCCGCGCAGGCTCTGGTCGAGCGACTCGGCGGCGAGCGTGGTGCGGACGGCCAGCTGGTTGGGGCAGTAGTAGGGTGCCGTCGCACCGGTGAGGCCGGGGAAGTGCGTGACCCGGACGAGGTCCGGCTCGTGGTGGGGGAAGGGGTCCGACACGCTGCGCAGGATGCGCCGCAGTGACTGCTCGTGCTCGAGGGTCTCGGTCAGCACCCGCTCCCGGGCGCGCTGCTCGAGGATCATGAGCTGCTGCGCGTCGGAGAACGCATCCAGCGGCTCGTACACGCGGAGGTAGGAGACGTAGGGGAACGGCCGGGCGGCACCGCCCATCGGGCTCACGGCCCGCTGAGTTCCACGACGACGGGAGCGTGGTCGGAGGCACCCTTGCCCTTGCGCTCCTCGCGGTCCACGAACGCGTTCGTGGCCCGGGCGGCCAGGGCGGGCGAGCCGAGGACGAAGTCGATGCGCATGCCCTCCTTCTTGGGGAACCGCAGTTGCGTGTAGTCCCAGTACGTGTAGAGCCCGGGGCCGGGGGTGAACGGGCGTGCGACGTCCGTGAACCCGGAGTCGAGGAACGCCTGGAACGCGGCACGCTCGGGCGGGCTGACATGCGTATAGCCGCCGTTGACGAAGAGGTCGATGTCCCAGACGTCCTCGTCCTGCGGCGCGATGTTCCAGTCACCCATCAGGGCGATCTGCGCCTGCGGATCCTCCTCGACCCAGCGCCGGGCGTGGCCCCGGAGGACGTCGAGCCATTCGATCTTGTACGGCATGTGCGGGTCGTCGAGCGCCCGGCCGTTCGGCACGTACAGGCTCCACACACGCACGCCGCCGCAGGTCGCGGCGATGGCACGGGCCTCCTGCACCGCCTCGGTCCCGGGCTTGCCGAAGGCGGGCTGGCCGGGGAAGGTGCGCTCGACGTCGTCGAGCCCCACGCGCGAGGCGATGGCGACACCGTTCCACTGGCTCAGGCCGAAGTGCGCCACCTCGAAGCCGCTGTTCTCGAACAACTCCCAGGGGAAGTTGTCGTCCTTGCACTTGGTCTCCTGGATGGCCAGGACGTCGACGTCGGACCTGTTCAGCCACGCCTCGACGCGGTCGGCACGGGCACGGAGGGAATTGACGTTCCAGGTGGCGATCTTCACGGACCCTACGTTACCAACGGCGGTGTTTACTCCCGCCACCACGAATCGAAGATGGTCACGGGCACCGTTCGCTTGTGCCGTGTGATCCAGTAGCGGTGCTCGATGGCCTTCGCGGCATCGGGATCCACCTCGCGTCCCTCGAGGTAGTCGTCGATCTGCTCGTAGGTCAGCCCGAGCTCGTTCTCGTCGGCGCGGCCGGGCAGGTCGTCGAGCAGGTCCGCCGTCGGGATCTTCTCGTACAGGGCCGCGGGCGCCCCGAGTTCCTTGAGCAGGGCGCGGTTCTGGCGCTTGTCGAGGCCGAAGAGGGGCAGGATGTCCGCTCCGCCGTCGCCGTACTTCGTGAAGAAGCCCGTCACGGATTCGGCGCCGTGGTCCGTGCCGATCACGAGGAGGTTGTGCTGGCCGGCCATCGCGTACTGCGCCACCATGCGGGCCCGGGCCTTCGTGTTGCCCTTGGTGAAGTCGGAGATCCGTTCGCCGGTCGTGTCCGCGTACTCCTGCTGGAAGCCGTCGACCGCGGGCGCCACGTTGAAGACCCTCGACGTGCGGGGCTGGATGAAGGCGAGCGCGGCCTGGGCGTCCTCCTCGTCCTTCTGGACGTTGTAGGGCAGGCGCACCGCGATGAAGTCGGCGTCGACACCCTCGGACCGCAGCTCGTCGACGGCAAGCTGGGCGAGCTTGCCGGCGAGGGTGGAATCGAGTCCGCCGCTGATGCCGAGGACGAACCCGCGGGTGCCTGTGGACCGGACGTAGTCCTTCAGGAAGGCGACCCGGCTGCGGACCTCGGCAGCGGGGTCGATGGTGGGCTTGACGCCCATTTCCTCGATGATCTGGGCCTGGAGTTCACGCATGACCCCTAGGCTACTCCGCTTCGATTTCTACGAGGTTACGAAATCCTGCCTGTCCGCCACGAGGACGGCGGCCGCCGCGCCGGATGATCCGGTGCGGCGGCCCGTGGGCCGGGGCCTACTGGCTGAAGGCGGCGTCGAACGAGGTCTCCGACGGTGCGAAGTCGAAGCCCTTGAGGAAGGCGAGGGCCTCGGGTGCGCCCTGGAGCCGGTCCATGCCGGCGTCCTCCCACTCCACCGAGATGGGGCCGGTGTAGCCGATGGCCGTCAGCGCCCGGAAGCTGTCCTCCCAGGGCACGTCGCCGCGGCCCGTGGAGACGAAGTCCCAGCCGCGCCGAGGATCGCCCCAGGGCAGGTGCGAGGACATGATCCCGTTGCGGCCGCCGCCCATGCGCATCTTCGTGTCCTTGCAGTCCACGTGGTAGATGCGGTCCTTGAAGTCGGAGATGAACGCCACCGGGTCGATCTGCTGCCACATGAAGTGGCTCGGGTCCCAGTTGAGGCCGAACGCCGGGCGGTGCCCGATGGCCTCCAGGGTGCGCTGCGTGGACCAGTAGTCGTAGGCGATCTCGGAGGGATGGACCTCGTGGGCGAAACGGATCCCGCACTCGTCGAAGACGTCCAGGATGGGGTTCCAGCGGTCGGCGAAGTCCTGGTAGCCGGCCTCGATCATGCTCGCGGGGACGGGCGGGAACATGGCCACGTACTGCCAAATCGACGAGCCGGTGAAGCCGACGACGGTGTCCACGCCGAGCTTCTTCGCCAGCCGTGCGGTCAGCTTCATCTCCTCGGCGGCACGCTGCCGCACGCCCTCCGGGTCGCCGTCACCCCAGACCTTCGGCCCGACGATCGCCTGGTGGCGGAAGTCGATCGGGTCGTCGCAGACAGCCTGGCCCTTGAGGTGGTTGGAGATGGCCCAGACCTTCAGGCCGTTGCGCTCGAGGATGTCGAGCCGGTCCTGGATGTAGGCGTCGTCGTCCCAGCGCCAGGCGTCGAGGTGGTCGCCGGAGACGGCGATCTCGAGGCCGTCGTAGCCCCACCGGCCGGCGAGTTCGGCGACCTTCTCGAAGGGGAGATCGGCCCACTGGCCGGTGAACAGGGTGAAGTTGCGGGTCATGCAGTCTCCTTGGCTGGAACGGACGAGTGGGTGGGGGTGGTGGAATCGACCTGCACGACGGCGCTCTTGGCCGCCGCGCTCTCCTCGACGGCGGCGAGGACGCGCTGGATCTGCAGGCCGGCCTCGAAGGACGGCTGGGCGGGCCGACCCGTGCGGATCGAGGTGAGGAAGTCGCGCAGCTGGTGGGTGAACGTGTGCTCCCAGCCGATGATGTGGCCCTGCGGCCACCACGCGTCGAGGTAGGGGTGTCCGGGCTCGGTCACGAGGATGCGGCGGAAGCCCTGCTCGGTCACCGGTCCGGTGGCCTCCATCAGCCACAGTTCGTTGAGGTTCTCCAGGTCGAAGCGCAGCGCCCCGCGCTCACCGAACACCTCGATGCGGAGCCCGTTCTTCACCCCGGTGGCCATACGCGAGACCTCGACCGTGGCGACGGCCCCGCCGGCGAGTTCGGCGGTGATCCAGGCGGCGTCGTCGACGGTGACGGGCTCCGGGCCGTCGGGGCCGGGCCGCTCCTCCACGAAGGTGCGCAGGCGGCCCGAGACCTCCGTGACGTTCCGGCCGGTGAGGAACTGCGCCTGGTCCAGGGCGTGGGAGGCGATGTCGCCGAGCGCCCCCGAACCGGCGGTCTCCCGGCGGAGCCGCCAGGTCATCGGGGAGGCGGCGTCCACCAGCCAGTCCTGCAGGTAGGCGATGCGCAGCTGGCGGACGGCGCCGAGCCGCCCGTCGGCGATGAGCTGCCGGGCGTGGGCGAGGGCCGGGACGCGCCGGTAGTTGAATCCGACCATGGACTGCACGCCGTGGTCCCGCGCCTCGGCCGCCGCGGCGACCATCGCGGTGCTCTCGGCGATGGTGTTGGCGAGCGGCTTCTCCACGAGCACGTGCTTGCCCGCCTTCAGCGCCTCGATGGCGATCTCGGCGTGCAGGTAGCCAGGGGTGCAGATGTCCACGATGTCGACGTCCTCCCGGTGGATCGCCTCCCGCCAGTCGGTGGAGGAGTCCTCCCATCCGTAGCGCGCCGCGGCCTCCGCGGTCTGCCCGGCGTTCCGTCCCACGATGACGCGCCGCGCGGTGGCGGGGACGTCGAAGTGGCTGCCGACCGTACGCCAGGCCGCCGAGTGCGCCTTGCCCATGAAGGCGTAGCCGATCATGGCGACGCCGAGTGGCCGGGGTGCGGGATCGTCCGGTGCCTGACCGGAAAGGGGGGATGTCATGGTGTGTCTCCCGGGATACGAGGGGGCGTCGGCGGTGTGACCGCGTGAGCTGGTTCGCGTCCAGTATGGCGGACTTTTGCCGGGCCGTGAGCAAAAGGTGGTGGAAAACGGGCGATTAGTGTGTGGGCGCTGATCGGAAGTGCAGGCCCGTGGAAAAGGGCCGGCCGTCCGCAGGTCTCCCGTCCTGTCAGGGTTCCTGGCCCTGCAGGGTCGGCACGGGACGGCGTCGTGCCTGGCTGGGGTCCGTCCGGCGGAGGAAGGCCAGCCCGTCCTGGGCCAGACGGTCCTGGCTCGGGGCGAGCGGACGCCAGATCGACGCCGCGACGGCGATGCTCGCGTTGGCGGAGGTGAAGCTCTCGATGTTCAGCGGTCCGTCGTACCGCACGTCCTCGAGCGCGGCGAAGAGCCCCGGCCAGTCCGTCTGGTCGCCCCCTGGCGCTCCGCGGTCGTTGCCGCAGACCTGCAGGTGGACCAGGTGCGGACCGGCCGCCCGGACGGCCCCGGCGGAGGATCGTTCCTCGATGGCGAGGTGGTAGGAATCGAGCGCGAGACCCACGCCGCTGCCGAGCAGCGGCCCCAGTGCCTCGAGTGCCTGGCCCACGGTGTTCAGGAGGGACGTCTCGTACCGGTTCAGCGGTTCGATGCCGAGCTCCACCCCCGCGGCGACGGCGTGGTCGGCGACGGGCGCCAGGTTCTCCCGCAGCTCCGCGTACGCCGCGGCGCGCTCGTCGTCGTCCATCCGCCACACCCTGCCCGTGGCGGAGTAGAACGGGCCGCAGACGCTTTTGGCCCCGATCGCGTGCGCGAGGTCGATGCACTCGAGCAGGTAGCGCTGGGTCTCGCGGGTCGCGGCGGGCGAGGCCCCGACCAGGTCCCTGCCCGGGGCCATCGCGCCGACCACGGCCGGTGCGAGCCCCGTCGCGGCCAGGGCGTTCCGCACCGCTGCGGCCGTGAGGTCCCCCGCGTTCTCGAGGGGGAGTTCCACGCCGTCGAAGCCCAGGTCCGCGATGTGCCGGAGGAGGGGAGGCAGGTCCGCGTCGGTCAGCGGTGACGTCCACACCCACGTGTTGATGCCGATGGAGCGGGCTGCGCCGTCGTCCATGGTCCTGCCTCCTTCCCCGTCGGTTCCCGATCGTGCTGCGTCGTGCTGCGTCCTGCGTCGTCGTGCTTCAGGGATGCGTCACGTCGTCAGGGGATCTGGCGCTCCTGCCACACCGTCGGGTAGCCCGGCAGGTCCTCGCCGCCGAACTTGGCGTAGTGCCCGTCCGGCATGCCCTCGTTCGCGGTCAGGAACTCGCCGCGCTCGTCCTCGGTGATGGGGGACTGGGGGAGGACCCACTCGGCGGGGACCTCCTCGCCGGCGAAGATCTTTTGCAGCGCGAGCAGCGGGGTGCGCCACTGGAAGTTCGAGTACACCGGGGCCAGGCCGTCGATGCCCGTCTCGTCCCACTTGCGCAGGAAGCTCATCTCGTCCTCGCCCGTCATCACGGGGAGGTCCGCTCCGGCGTCCTCGAACGCCTCGATGGCGGCGACGGCGCCGTCACCCGCGTCCATCCACACGCCCTGCACGTCCCCGGTCGCGAGCTCGTCCGAGATGATGGACTTGATCTCCACGGGGTCGGCGCCGGTGAAGTAGTCCACCGCCTCGATCCCGTTCTCCTCGAAGATGCGTTCGGCCGCCGCCCACCGCTGCTCCAGGACGTCGACGCCGGGCAGGATGCGCAGCGCCACCACCTTGTCGCCCTCCCCGAGCCGCTCGCTCAGGAACTCGGCGGTGTCGATGCCCCAGGCGAAGCCGCCGATGGGGTGGATGAACGTGACGGCGCAGTCCGTCTGCACGCCGCGGTCGAAGACGATCACCGGCTTGCCGGTCTCGCATGCGCGCTCGACGGCGGGCGTCATGGCCGCCGTCGAGTTGGGGGAGATGATGAAGGCGTCGCAGTTGCCCTCGGCGATGAAGTAGTCGATGTCGGCGATCTGCGTGTTGTCGTCGTCCTGGGCGTCGCGTGTCTCCATCTCGGAGACGACACCGGCGTCCTGCAGCACCTTCAGCTGCTGGTTCATGGTGATCCAGCCCGTCTGGCGCCAGGGGTTGGAGATCGAGGCGTTCGAGAAGCACGCCTTCTGCGGTCCGTCGGCGGCGAAGGCCGCGGTGTCCGTCATCTCGCCGTCGATGTACTGCAGGTACGGCTTCTCCGGGTCGCCCTCGAAGGTGGCCGAGCGCTGCGCGTCCTGCTCGTCGTAGACGGCCTGGTCGAACCACTCCGTGCCGTCCTCCGTGGGCTGCGCGGCCTCGGTGGATTCCGCGCTCGCGGAGCCCTCGGCGGCCGGCGGGTTCTCGATGGATGAATCGGTGGTGCAGGCCGTCAGGGCGAGCAGCGACGTCGCTGCGATCACCGTGACCTTGCCCAGGATGCTTCCACGCATCATGTTCCTCCCTCATCTGTGCCCGGTGCGGGCGTGGGTGCTGCTATTGGACGGTGCTCGTCATGGGCCTGCTTGCTCGCGCCGCGGCGTTTGCGCTGCCAGTTCCGGGACGCTGCGGCGACGGCGACGATGATGATGACGCCCTGGACGCTGTCGCGCCAGGTCGATTCGACGCCGAGGAAGTTCAGGAGGGTGAACAGCAGTTCGAGGGCGAACGCACCCGCCGCGGCGGAGAGGACCCAGCCGCGGCCGCCGCCCAGCACCACCCCGCCCAGCACGACGGCGGTGATCGCCGTGAACTCGTAGCCCTGGCCCACGGAGGGGTGGACGCCCGCGTACCCCACGAGGATCACGCCGGCCACGGTGGCCGCGAGGGAGGACAGCATGAAGGCCCGCGTCCTGATCCACCAGACGGGGGCGCCGGTCAGGGCGGCGGCGCGCGGATTGTCGCCCACGGCCACGAGCGTGCGCCCGTAGGGCCTGCGCATCAGCCAGAAGGCCGCGGCGGCGACGACGGCGAGGATGATGACGGGGTAGGGCAGCACCTCGAGGACGGGGATGTCCTGGACGCCGCCGCGGCCGATCTGCCGGAAGCTGTCCGCCGGGTTGCCGGTGGCCGCGCCGCCGGTCCAGAACAGGACGAGGCCGAGCAGCGCCAGCATGGTCCCGAGGGTCACGATGAAGCTCGGCACCCTCAGGAGCGTGGTCACCAGGCCGTTCACCAGCCCCACGAAGGCCCCGAACAGGATCATCAGGGCCAGGACCGGGAGGGCCCGGGCCTCGTCCTGGCCGATCAGGTTCCCGGCGATGATGACCTGCGCGGTCACCACCGATCCCATCGAGAGGTCGAACTCCCCGGACACGATGACGAAGTACTGTCCGATCGCCGCGATGGCGATGGGGGCCGTCCGCCCGATGAACCGGATCAGGGAGCCCGGTTCGCCGAAGGAGGGGTTCGCCGCCAGGACGGCGACGAAGAGGACTGCGACGAGCACGAAGATGGCCCCGCTGGGTGTGCGCAGGGCCCGCAGGAGGCGCTCGCCGCGGGACGAGCGGTTCTGCTGGAGGACGGCGCGTTCGGTGGCGACACTCATGCCGGCACCTCGTTCCGTGCATCGGTGCCGTCGCCGCGTGCCGGCCCGTCGCCCTGCCGGGAGGCACCCGGCCCGCGGGGCGGGGCGGCGTCGCCCCTGTGGGCCTGTCCCCGGCCGAACCGCGCGGGCCGGTGCACGGTCCTGCGCCGGGCGTAGACGGCCACGGCGACGACGATCACGACGCCGCGGACCACGTCCTTCAGGAACGGGTTGACCTGCAGCACGCTCATGATGTTGTCGAGCATCGCGAAGATGAGGACGCCGCCGAGCGTGCCCACGAGCGAGCCCTTCCCGCCGGCCAGCAGCGTCCCGCCGAGCACGACGGCGGCGATCGACAGCAGGTCGTACCCGCCCTGCGAGCCGATGGTCGGGCTGCCCACGCCGAGGCGGGCGGCCAGCAGCAGCCCGGCGAGGCCCGCCATCGTGGAACAGATCACGTGTGCCGCGATGACCGGTGTCAGCGTGCGGACGCCGGACATCCTCGCCACCGGGGCGTCGCCTCCCACCGCGTACATGGCGTGGCCCAGGCGCGTGGTGTTCAGCAGGACGAGCACGACGGCGGCGCACGCGAGCATGATGAGGGTCGAGACGGGGACGGGGCCGATCCCCGTGGCCCCGATGAGGCGGAACGCGAGCGGCGCCTGCCCCGCGCTGCCCTGGTAGGTGGACCCGAGGTAGCCGCTCACGATCAGCCCCATGCCCAGGGTCGCGATGAAGCCGTGCACCTTCAGTCCTGCCACGACGGCGCCGTTGACGAGGCCGATCAGGGCGGACACGAGGAGTGCCAGAAGCACCGCGGGCAGGATGTTCCCGGCCTGGTTGGCCATGATCCCCGCGCCGATGAGGCTCGAGAGACTGATCACGTAGGGGACGGAGAGATCGAGGCTGCCCACGAGGATGACGAGCGTCTGGCCGATGGCGATGAAGCCGAGGATGCTCGTCCCGGTGAGGATGTCGGAGATGTTGCCGGTGCTGAAGAAGTTGCGGCCGGTGGAGCCGACGAGGACGGTGCCGGCGATGATGGTCGCCAGGGCCACGAGGTAGACGATGTGCGTCGAGGTCAGGCGGTTCACGGCGCCACGCCCCGGGCGCCCGTCGCCAGTTGGAGGACCTGCTCCTCGGACGCGGCCGGCGGGATCTCACCGGCGATGCGCCCGTCCCGCATCACGATCACGCGGTCGGACATGCCGAGGACTTCGGGGAGTTCGCTCGAGACCATGAGGATGGCCTTGCCTTCCTGCGCCAGCCGGCGCATCAGCGAGTAGACGGCGACCTTCGCGCCGACGTCGATCCCGCGCGTCGGCTCGTCGAGCAGCACCACCTGCGGGTCGATCGCCAGCCACTTGGCGAGGACGACCTTCTGCTGGTTCCCGCCCGAGAGGAACTGCACCTCCTGGTCGAGGTCGCGGGCCACGACCTCGAGGGACGAGAAGACGCCGGGCGCCCGTCGGCGGGCGACGGCGGTGCGCATGGGATCCACGGAGCGCACCACGCTGAGCGCATTGTCGAGGATCGACTGGTTGAGGCTCAGCCCCTGGGCCTTGCGGTCCTCGGTGATGAGCGCGATCCGGTGCCGGATGGCGTCCCGCGGGGAGCGCGGCCGGTACGGCCTGCCCTCGAGGGTCATCGTGCCCCGCGTGAAGCCGGCGGCCCCGAAGACCGCCTCCACCAGCTCCGTCCGCCCCGAGCCCTGCAGCCCGGCCACCCCGACGATCTCGCCGGCGTGGAGGGTCAGGTCGATGTCGTCGAGCTGGTCGTTGCCGCCGCCGCTGACCTGCAGCAGCGGACTGCCGACCGTGGTGCCCGGAAGGGCTTCCGGGAAGTAGGCCGAGATGGGCCGTCCGACCATCGCGCGGACCAGCGAGGCGTCGTCGAGCCCGGAGGCGGGGGACGAGGTGACGATCCGGCCGTCCTTGAGCACCGTGATGGTGTCGCACAGGTCGAAGATCTCCTTCAGCCGGTGGGACACGTAGAGGATCGCCGTCCCGCGCTTCCGGAGGCGGTCGATGATGCCGTAGAGCAGCTCGACCTCCGGACCCGCCAGCGCCGCGGTGGGCTCGTCCATGGAGATGATCCGGGCGTCGTAGCTCACGGCCTTCGCGATCTCGACGATCTGCTGCTGCGCCACCGACAGCGAGCTCACCGACGCCGTGGGACGGATGCTCGTGATGCCGAGCTCCTCCAGCAGCTCCGTGGTGGCCCGGTTCATCGCCCGGCGGTCGACGAGCAGGCCCTTCCTCGGTTCACGGCCGAGGTAGATGTTCTGGGCGACGGTGCGCTCCGGCAGCAGGTTGAACTCCTGGAACACGGTGGACAGGCCCGCCTGGTGCGCCTGCACCGGGTGCGTGAACTCGACCGGTTCGCCGTCGAGCTCGATGCGCCCCCCGTCCCGGACGTAGACGCCCGCGAGGAGCTTCATGAGCGTCGACTTCCCCGCGCCGTTCTCACCGACCAGCCCGTGGACCTCGCCCGGGAAGAGGTCGAGCGAGGCGTCCTGCAGGACGGGCACTCCGAAGAAACTCTTCGTGAGCCCTGTCACGCGCAGGATCGGGGTGCGAGCCCCCTGGGTGTTGACTTCGTCGTCCACGCGGCCACTGTGACACGGCCCTCCACTTTTGTCGAGGGACCGTCAAAAGATGCTCCGCGAATGTTATGGAAGCTCGGGGGCGCCATTGGAAGTGCCGGGTGCTTTACTGAAAGGGTGCTCACCACGTCATCGGCCCGGATGCCCAGCGATGGGGGATTCACCCAGCGCCCGTCCGCGCCGGGCGCATCCGGGGCCAGCGAGGTGTTCCAGGTGCTCCGCGACGGCCGGCCGCGCACGAGGGCGGAACTGGCGCAGGTCACGGGGCTCGCCCGCTCCACCGTCGCGGCGCGGATCGACACGCTGATGTCCCTCGGGTTCGTGGCCCCCTTCGGTGGTGCGGCGTCCACGGGCGGGCGCCCGCCGTCGCTGTTCGCCCTGAACCCCGGGGCGCGCGTGGTGATCGGCGCCGATCTCGGTGCCACGCACGCGATCGTGATCCTCGCGGACCTCTCCGGACGGGAGCTCGGACGGGCCCAGCAGCAGATGAGCATCGGCGACGGACCGGAGGCGGTCCTCGGCTGGCTGACGACGGCCGTCACCGGCCTCCTGGAACGGGACGACCGCACGGCGGACGATCTCGCCGCCGTCGGCATCGGCCTCCCCGGGCCCGTGGAACACGACACCGGCCGGCCCATCAACCCGCCCATCATGCCCGGCTGGGACCGGTTCGACGTGCCGGGGTTCATCCAGCGCGACTTCCCCGTCCCCGTCCTCGTGGACAACGACGTGAACATCATGGCCCTCGGGGAACAGGACGCGAGCTGGCCCGACGTGGCGGACCTGATGTTCATCAAGGTGGCCACCGGCATCGGAGCAGGCATCATCCTGGGCGGCGTGCTGCAGCGCGGCGCGCAGGGCACGGCCGGCGACCTCGGCCATGTGCGCGTCTCGCGGGGCGGGGAGACCCTCTGTCGCTGCGGGAACGCGGGATGCCTCGAGGCCATCGCCGGCGGGCCCGCGCTGGCCGCGGCGCTGGGCGCATCGGGGGAGCGGACCCCCACCGGCAGCCAGGACGTCGTCGAGCTGGTCAGGTCCGGGGACATCCAGGCGCTCCAGGCCGTGCGGCAGGCCGGCCGCGACATCGGTGACGTGCTCGCCACGTGCGTCAACCTCGTCAACCCCTCGGTGATCGTGGTCGGCGGGGCCCTCGCGCAGGCCGGCGAGCACCTCCTCGCCGGCATCCGCGAGGTCGTGTACACGCGTTCGCTGCCGCTCGCCACCGAGCACCTGCGCATCGTCCCGTCGGTGTCCGGGCAGAACGCCGGCGTCGCGGGGGCCGCGGTGCTAGCCATCTCGCACGTGCTCTCGCCCGAGGCGATCGACGCGGCGAGCGCGCGCCTGGCGGGCTGACCTCCGCTCCGGCAACCGTCGGCCGCGGTCGACGCGGCGTGTCGGGACGCCACCCGGCCGTCGATAGACTGGCCGCATGACCGCCGAGACCTCCGCGCAGACCACCGACCGCACCCGGCTCCTCGAGCTCATCAAGGAACTCGCCGTGGTGCACGAGCGCGTGACCCTCTCCAGCGGTGTCGAGGCCGACTACTACATCGATCTCCGCCGCATCACGCTGCACCACGAGGCGTCCGCCCTCGTGGGCCGGGTCATGCTCCAGCTGCTCGACGACGCCGGGATCGCCTTCGAGGCGGCCGGCGGCCTGACGATGGGTGCCGATCCCGTGGGCACGGCCGTCATGCATGCCGCGGCGCAGGCGGGCCGGCCGATCGATGCGTTCGTGGTGCGCAAGAGCCAGAAGACCCACGGCATGGGCCGCCAGGTCGAGGGCCCGGACGTGTCGGGGCGTCCCGTCGTCGTGCTCGAGGACACCTCGACCACGGGCGGTTCCGCGCTCACCGCCGTCGAGGGTGTGCGCCGCGCCGGGGGTGACGTGCAGGCCGTCGCCGTGATCGTCGACCGGGACACCGGGTCGAAGGAGCGCATCGAGGCCGAAGCCGGTGTGCCGTACCTCTTCGCGTTCGGCAAGGACGAGCTCGGCCTGGCCTGACGGACGTCCGGGCGGCCGCGGGAACCGGCGCGTGAAGGACGACGACGGCCGGGTGCTGCAGCGGGCGCAGGCCTTCCGTGAATCCTCGCGCCGGTCCTTCCTGATGGGTTCGGCGGCTGCCGCGGTGGTGACCGCCGATCTGGCCTTCACACGGATCATCCAGTCGCAGCGGGAGCAGACCCGCATCCTGCCGCTCGACGACGACGCCGCGCGTGCCCGCTTCCCGAACGACCGCTGGGTCCTCTTCCCCGGCTACAAGACCAGCTGGGAGGAGGGCCTCTGGATCCTGAACTCGCTGCGCCCGGTGCTGTCGCGTCGGGCGCAGATGGCCGTGATGGGCTACTCCAACCGCGGCCTGGACATCAACAACGTCGTGGCCACCATGAACCGCTACGTGGAGAACTTCCGGCTCGAGAAGCTCTACTTCTACGGCCACAGCTTCGGCGGCATGGTGGCCGTCGAGGTCGCCGCGCGCCTGCGCGACCGCGGGATCCCCGTGGAACTGATCCTGCTCGACTCCTCCCCGTCCAGCCGGTACGACGTCCGGGACCAGCGCATGTTCGACGGCGTGGTGCTGCTCTACGAGGCGGGTGTGCGGGTGCCCATCAGCGTGCGCGGTACCTACGAGCTGGGGGAGCGGATCGTCCACAAGAACGAGCGGACCTGGAGCCAGATCGTGGACCAGACCCTCGAGCAGCTCTCACCGCTGGCCCCCAGCAGCGAGCTCATCCAGTCGGAGTCCTCGTACATCTACCACTTCGACGTGACGCGGTTCCGGCTTTCCCTCGGTGACACGAAGGTGGTGTTCGCCGGGAACCCGGATGACGGCGTCGTCGACTACGCGACGGCCCGCGCCGGCTGGGCGCAGGCGCTGCCGGACAACGTGGTGTCCGTGGACCACGTGACGGAGGGCGCCCTGCCCGCCCATGCCAGCCCGCAGTGGAACCCGGGCATCTACCAGGGCATCGTCTCCGCCGTGCAGCGGGAGTACATCCGCGTCTCGCGCGGCGGCGGCTCGAAGCGCCCCTTCTGACGGGGGCGCACGGGCCCGGTCAGACCTGGTCGATCAGGTCCGCCACGGAGGCGCAGATCTGCGCGGGCCGGAACGGATAGGCGTTGATGTCCTCCGGCTGGGTGATGCCGCTCAGCACGAGGACCGTGTGCAGCCCCGCCTCCATGCCCGCGATGATGTCCGTGTCCATGCGGTCGCCGATCATCGCGGTGGTCTCCGAGTGCGCGTCGATCTGGTTCATGGCCGAGCGGAACATCATCGGGTTGGGCTTGCCCACGATGTAGGGGTCGCGGCTCGTGGCGGCGGTGATCATGGCGGCGATGGCGCCCGTCGCGGGAAGGGGGCCCTCCTTCGAGGGCCCGGTGACGTCCGGGTTGGTGGCGATGAACCGGGCGCCCTCCAGGATCAGGCGGACGGCCTTGGTGATCGCCTCGAAGGAGTACGTGCGGGTCTCGCCGAGCACCACGTAGTCGGGATTCGTGTCGGTGAGGACGAAGCCGGCCTCGTGCAGCGCCGTCGTCAGCCCGGCCTCGCCGATCACGTAGGCCCGGCCTCCGGGGAGCTGGTCGCGCAGGAACTGCGCCGTGGCCAGGGCCGAGGTCCACAGGTTCTCCTCGGGGATCTCGAGTCCGGACGCCTTCAGGCGCGCGGCGAGGTCGCGAGGGGTGTAGATGGAGTTGTTCGTCAGGACGAGGAACCGCCTGGAGGTGGCCACCCACCTCTCGATCAGTTCGGCCGCCCCAGGGATGGCCTGGTTCTCATGCACCAGCACACCGTCCATGTCGGTGAGCCAGCACTCGATGTGTTCGTTCTCGCGCATGGGCGTCCTTCCGGGGGAGTTGACCGTCCGGTGCCAGTCTCCCACCTCCGGCGCCGTCTAGGCTTGAACGGTGGAACAATCCCTGCCGAACTCCAGCCCCGACCTGCCCGCCCCCGACGCCCCGGCGGTCGGTGTGGGGCCCTGGGAGGGCGCGTGGCCCGACGGCGACCACTGGGACCACGACCTGCTGGCGGCCGGTGACACCCGCAACGTCACCGACGGGTACCGGTACTGGCGCCACGAGGCGATCGTCGCCGACCTCGACGAGCGGCGGCACGGCTTCCACGTCGCGATCGAGAACTGGCAGCACGACCTCAACATCGGCTCCGTGGTGCGCACGGCCAACGCCTTCCTCGCCCGCGAGGTGCACATCATCGGCCGACGGCGGTGGAACAGGCGCGGCGCCATGGTCACCGACCGCTACCAGCACGTCCGCCACCACCCCACGGTGTCCGACTTCACGGCCTGGGCGGCGGCCGAGGGGCTGACGGTGATCGGGATCGACAACTTCCCCGACTCGGTGCCCCTGGAGACCTACGACCTGCCCGAGCGCTGCGTGCTCGTGTTCGGGCAGGAGGGCCCGGGCCTCACCCCCGAGGTCCACGAGGCGGCCGAGGCCACGCTCTCGATCGCCCAGTTCGGGTCCACCCGCTCCATCAACGCCTCCGCGGCCGCCGCGATCGCCATGCACGGCTGGGTGCGCCGGCACGTATTCGGCCAGCACGTCTGACCGCACCCGCCGCCGTCGTTCCGCCAGGGGGACCCGGCGGACACCCGGTGGACACCAGGCGGGGAGCGGGGTGCGACCGCCACCGATCCCGCCGCCGATCCCGCCATCGTTCCTGCCGCCGTCGTCCGGCGGCCCCTCCTGCGCCCGGTAGACCCGCTCGCTAGGATGAAGCCAGCACTCACCACGACTAAGGAGTCCTCAGCATGCCTATCGCAACCCCTGATGTTTACGCCGAGATGATCGACCGCGCGAAGGCGGGCGGGTTCGCATTCCCGGCTGTGAACGTGACCTCCTCCCAGACCCTCAACGCGGCGATGCGCGGGTTCGCCGAGGCCGGCTCCGACGGCATCGTGCAGGTCTCCACGGGCGGCGCCGCCTACTGGTCGGGTGCGAGCGTCAAGGACATGGTGGCCGGTTCGCTCGGCTTCGCGGCCTTCGCCAAGGAGGTGGCCAAGAAGTACGACGTCAACATCGCCCTGCACACCGACCACTGCCCCAAGGACAAGCTCGACGACTTCGTGCTGCCGCTGCTGGCCGCTTCCGAGGAGGCCGTGAAGAACGGCCGCGACCCCATCTTCAACTCGCACATGTGGGACGGCTCCGCCGAGACCCTCGAGGAGAACCTGCGGATCGCCCGCGAGATCCTGCCCCGCGCCGCAGCGGCGAAGATCATCCTCGAGGTCGAGATCGGCACCGTCGGCGGCGAGGAGGACGGCGTCGAGAACGCCATCAACGACAAGCTCTACACCACTGTCGACGACGCCCTGGCCACGATCGACGCCCTCGGCGCCGGCGAGCACGGCCGTTACATCACGGCCCTCACCTTCGGCAACGTCCACGGCGTGTACAAGCCCGGCGGCGTGAAGCTCCGCCCCGAGATCCTCAAGGACATCCAGGACCAGGTGGGCCGGAAGATCGGCAAGGACAAGCCGTTCGACCTCGTGTTCCACGGCGGCTCCGGCTCCTCCGAGCAGGAGATCGCCGACGCCGTGTCCTACGGCGTCATCAAGATGAACATCGACACCGACACCCAGTACGCGTTCACGCGTCCGGTCGCGGACCACATGCTGAAGAACTACGACGGCGTCCTGAAGGTCGACGGCGAGGTCGGCAACAAGAAGACCTACGACCCCCGCGTCTGGGGTGCGTCCGCCGAAGCCGGCCTCGCCGCCCGCGTGGTCGAGGCCGCGGCGTCCCTCGGGTCCGCCGGGAAGAAGCTGTAGCCATGTCGGACGAATTCCGGAAGAACCTCATGGGCCCCGAGCCCACCCTCCTGCCCGAGGAGCCCGACGTCGTCGAGCGCCTCGCGGCCGGCGACGAAGCCGTGGACCTCGCGGCGAAGCACCCGACGTCGTCGCTCGTCTGGGCGATCCTCGCGGACGAGGCGTACGGCGAGGGCCGGACCATCGAGTCCTACGCCTACGCCCGCACCGGCTACCACCGCGGCCTCGACGCGCTCCGGCGCAGCGGCTGGCGCGGCGCAGGCCCCATCCCGTACTCGCACGAGCCCAACCGCGGCTTCCTCCGCGCGCTCTACGCACTCGGGCGGGCCGCCGCGTCCATCGGGGAGATCGAGGAGGCCGAGCGGATCGCGGTGTTCCTCAAGGAATCCGATCCCGAGGCGAGCACCCGCCTGGCGGGCTGACGCACCCTTCCGGGCACGGTCGTCCTCAAAAGGACAGGACATGACGGGTTCCGCCTTGGCGGGCCCGTCATGTCCTTCTTCGCGCCCGGTGGACGGGTCGTCGCCGGGGGCCGTCGGCGTGCCTCCCGCCCCGCCGGCGGGTGGGCCGGGGTCCTCCCGGGCGCGCGCCCATACTCGATGTACCCCGCGATAAACGAGTAGTCCTCCGCCTTGTGCCGCTGTTACCAGCGCGACCAGAGTTAATCACTCCACAGACCGTGGTGAGGCGAATGGAAGTGGGGCTCAAATGGCGACGAGCGCAAGTACGGGACAGTTGTACACGGTGGCGGAGGTGGCCGCTATGATGCGGGTCTCCAAGATGACCGTGTACCGGATGGTGCAGTCCGGCACCATCCACAGCATCCGGTTCGGACGGTCCTACCGCGTGCCGCAGAGCGCGGTGCGGGACTACATCGACACGGCGAACCCCGGGTCCGACTACACGATCTGATCGCTGCGTGGCAGGTCGCGGCCGTCCCCGCGGCACGCTCGCGGATCAGGGCTCCAGGATCGGTTGCCGGCGTGGTGCCCGTGCGGTCACGCAGGCCCGCCGCAGCGCCGCAAGCCACCAAGGAGAGGATCGATATCCTTGTGAAAGGTGTCGATTAACGATAGCTTCGTACTGACATTCAGTAGAAGGAGCTGTCATGAGAAAACCCACGGTGCTCGCGCTGCGGATCGTGCTGTGCATGATGTTCGCCGGGTCCGTCTTCATCCAGGTGGTGATGGTCCCCCTGCTCGGGGTCGACCTGGACCAGGCCGATCCGGAGGTGGCGCTCATCCGCACCCCGCTCGTGGTCCTCACCGTGCTCGTGATCCTCGCCCTGCAGGCCGCGATGGTCTGCGTCTGGGGACTGCTGACCATGGTGCGGCGGGGCACCGTCTTCTCGCGCGGGGCCTTCCGCCTGGTGGACGTGGTGATCGGGGCGTTCGCCGCCGCGAGCCTGCTGACCTTCGGGCTCGGCGTCGCGCTCGCTCCGGGCGAGGCCGTGGCTCCCGGCGTGGTGCTGCTCATCGGTGGGGTGGCGGTGTCGATCGCCGCCGTGGCGCTGATCGTCCTGGTCCTCAGGGCGCTGCTCGTCCAGGCGGTGGACCGGGACGCCGAGGCCCGCCGGCTGCGCACCGAACTGGACGAGGTGATCTGATGCCGATCGTGGTGCGCATCGACGTCGAACTGGCGAAGCGGAAGATGAGCGTGGGTGACTTCGCGGAACGGGTGGGCCTGACGCCGGCCAACGTGGCGGTCCTGAAGAACGGGCGGGCCAAGGCCGTGCGGTTCAGCACCCTCGAGGCCATGTGCCGGGTGCTGGAGTGCCAGCCGGGCGACCTGCTGGAGTGGGTCGACGACGGGGAGGCCGGCGGGGGCACCGACGACGCGGGCCGTGCGGTGCGCATGGAGGGCGCATGAAGGGGCTGGACCGCTTCTTCCCGGCGGCGCCCGCACCCGGCGCCGCCGGCGACACCGGACTCTTCGGCCCCGACTCCACCGCCTGGCGGATCGCCCGCGAGCGGCTGATCGTGGCCGGCGGCCCGGCGGCGCTCCTGCTGCAGGTGGCCCATCCGCTCGTGGCCGAGGGGGTGCGTGCCCACAGCGGATTCACGGACGATCCGCTGCAGCGCCTGCGGGGGACCCTCGACGCCGTCCTCACCGTCACCTTCGGGGACCGGGGGCAGGTGCGGGCCGCCGCCGGCTACGTGGCCCGCAGGCACCGGCCCGTCCGCGGAACCCTCCCCGCTGCCGGCGGGCCGCTGCCCGCCGGGACGCCCTACAGTGCGACCGACCCGGGGCTGGCCCTCTGGGTGTTCTCGACCCTCGTCCGGACCGCACTCGAGGTGACGGAGGCCTTCCACCGGCCGGTCCTCGCGGGGGAGCGGGATGCCTACTACCGGGACATGCGGCAGCTGGCCCACGTCTTCGGCGTCCCGGACCGGCTGCTGCCCGACGGCTACGCGGCGCTCGAGCGGTACATGGATGCACAGATCCGGACCACGCTCCAGGTCGGTGCGGCCGGGCAGCAGATCGCCCGGCAGGTCCTCGCGCCCCAGCCGCCGATCGTGCCGTGGCCACTCCGGGGCGTGCCCGCGATCCTGGCCGCGGGGGTCCTGCCGCCCGTCCTGCGCGACGCCTACGGGCTTCCGTGGCGCCGGCGTGAACGCGCGGTGTTCGCCGTCGCCCGCCGGGTCGCCCGGATCGCCGTCCCCCTGCTGCCCGGGGGTGTCCGGTACTGGCCCCACTACCGGGTGGCCGCGGCCCGGGTGCGGCGCGCGCCGGCTACCGGTCCGGGTGGCGGATCGTCGTCGTCACCGACACCAGCTGCGGGCGCGGAGGAGCCGAGCTGAAGCCGAACCGCACCGGCGGGCTCACCGGTGCCAGGGCGCCGAGATCGGCGCCGCGCCAGGTGGCGGTCACGCCGGCGACGGCCCGCGCGGAGGTGACACCGTAGTACTCGGTACGTCCGTGCCCTGCCGAGCCCGCCGTCGCGACGCCCTTCACGAGGCGTGCTGCCACCGGGTTGATGAGCGCCAGCCACCGGGGATGCGTGGCCAGGCGGGAGGGGACGAGGCCGAGGAGGCGGCCGAGGAGGGTGACGCCGCCGATCCCCGCCCGGACCCGCAGCTCCCCGGCGTCGACGACGAGCCGGTCGCTCGTGAGCGTGCAGGTGACGGGGGTGACCACGACGTCGTCGAACGTGTAGGTGGCCCGCACGTACTCCGCGACCTCCGGGCTCGGCGCGAGCAGGGTCCGCGTGCCGGAGGCGTCCTCCAGCATCACGTCCGTGAACGCCCCGAACGGGGAGGCGTCCCACCGGCCGATCACCAGCCGCGTCCCCGAGGTGGTGCCGATACCGGCGATCTGTCCTTCGAAGCGGTCCATGACCCCATTCTGCACGGCCCCTCGAGGCGCGGCGGGCGGGCCGCACGGGCCGGTGATCGTCACGCACGGCTTTTTTCGGAGCCTCCCGAGCGGCTCTCGGCTAAACTCGGACGGTAAGAGCCCCAGTGGGCGCACACCGTGCGGCCGGTTGGGGCGTTCTGATGCACGGCGTGCATGCCGCGGTTCCGCGGGAGGCGGTCGTGCCGAATGGGGGAGGATCCCATGCCAGCAATCGTCATCGTCGGAGCCCAGTGGGGCGACGAGGGTAAGGGCAAGGCCACGGACCTGCTGGGCGGCCGGGTCGACTACGTCGTGAAGCCGAACGGCGGCAACAACGCCGGGCACACCGTCGTCGTCAACGGCGAGAAGTACGAGCTGAAGCTGCTTCCCGCCGGCATCCTCAGCCCCAACGCCGTCCCGATCATCGGCAACGGCTGCGTCATCAACCTCGAGGCCCTGTTCCAGGAGATCGACGGGCTCGAGGCGCGCGGCGCCGACACCTCGAGGCTGCGCGTGTCCGCGAACGCCCACCTCGTGGCGCCCTACCACCAGGTGCTGGACAAGGTCACCGAGCGCTTCCTCGGCAAGCGTGCCATCGGCACCACGGGCCGCGGGATCGGCCCGGCCTACATGGACAAGGTGGCCCGCCTCGGCCTGCGCGTCCAGGACGTGTTTGACGAGTCGATCCTGCGCCAGAAGGTGGAGGGATCCCTCAAGCAGAAGAACGAACTCCTCGTGAAGGTCTACAACCGGCGCGACGTCGAGGTCGAGGAGGTCGTGGAGTACTTCCTGTCCTTCGCCGAGCGGCTCAAGCCCCTCGTCATCGACTCCACGTTCGTGCTCAACGAGGCGCTCGACGCCGGCAAGGTGGTCCTCATGGAGGGCGGCCAGGCCACGTTCCTCGACGTGGACCACGGCACCTACCCGTTCGTGACGTCGTCGAACCCCACCGCCGGCGGCGCCTCCGTGGGCTCGGGCATCGGCCCCACCCGCATCTCCCGCTCGATCGGCATCATCAAGGCGTACACCACGCGCGTGGGTGCCGGGCCGTTCCCCACGGAACTGTTCGACGAGATGGGCCTGTACCTGCAGAAGACCGGCGGCGAGTTCGGCGTCAACACCGGACGTCCGCGCCGCTGCGGCTGGTACGACGCCGTGCTGGCGCGCCACGCCTCGCGCGTCAACGGCTTCACCGACTACTTCGTGACCAAGCTCGACGTCCTCACGGGCATCGAGAGCATCCCGGTGTGCGTGGCGTACGACGTCGACGGCGTGCGGCACGACGAGATGCCCATGACGCAGACCGAGTTCCACCACGCCCAGCCGATCTTCGAGTACTTCGACGGCTGGACCGAGGACATCACCGGGGCCCGGACCATCGAGGACCTGCCGGACAACGCGCAGACCTACGTGCGGGCGCTCGAGAAGCTCTCCGGCACCCGGTTTTCCGCGATCGGCGTCGGCCCGGACCGCGACCAGACGATCGTCATCAACGACCTCATCGGCGGCTGACACCACCGTCCACGCAGCACGAAGGGCGGCTCCCCGGGGAGCCGCCCTTCGTCGTCGTCGGGTGCTACAGGTTGACCGTGATCTCGGCGTCCTCGCGGAGCTGCCCGATCAGGGCCTGCGTGGCCTCCGAGGTCTTTCCGCCCCTCAGCTGCTCCTCGACCTGGGGGCGTACGTCCTCCAGCGGCGGGACCGCCGCAGCGGTGGCGCCGCCCTCCTGCTGCTGCGCGACCACGGCGTCGTAGGCCTCCTGGATCTCCTGGTCCGTGGGGGTGGTGTCGCCGGCCTCCTCGGCGATCAAGGCGTCGAGCTTCACCTGATCGGTGAGCTGGCGGTCGAACGCGGCCCCGTCGAGCCCCTGCTCGGCGGCTGCGGCGCGGAGTTCCTCCTCCGACCCGAGCTGGTTCGATTCCAGCAGGTCGTCGATCACCGCGGCCTGTGCCTCCGGGCTCGCCTCGATGCCGCGCCGGTCCGCTTCCTGCCGGAGCAGTTCGGTGCTGACGAGGTTGTCCGCGACGGTGGTCTTCAGCTGGTCCTGGTCGACCTCCTGGCCGCCGGCCTGCGCCTGGGCGGCGGCCTGGCTGAACTGGCCCCGGTAGGTGGTGGTGAACAGCTCGCGGCTGATCTCGGTGCCGTTGACGACCGCCACGACCTCCGGGATGCCCTCGAGGTCCGGTTCGGGGAGGGCTGCCTGCTCCGGCGCAGCCGATGCGGCCGCCGTGTCCGACGCCGGTGCGTCCTCGGGTGCATCGCCCAGGGCGCTGCACCCGCCGAGGAATGCTGCCGAGGTCACGAGGGCCGCTGTCAGCAACCACCCGCGCCGGATCGATCGTGAGCTGGCCATGGCTGTTCCTAACGTCGCGTGCGGGGTCGGCCGACAATGCTAGCAACGCACCCTGCCCGCCACCTCGGCGGACCCTGAGCGCGCGCTGGGCGTCGGCGCCCAGGATCGGGGGCTACCAGCCCCAGGTGCCCGCGCCGCCCTTGAACGGCCCGACGATCGCGGCCGTGATCCAGCCGCCGTAGAAATCACCCTCCTGCGCCTGCACCACCTCGCCGTCCACGGTGCAGCTCTCCATCCTCGACGGGTAGATGGCGGCCCGGGAGGCGAGCTCCTCGTAGCCCTTCACCGGTGAGGGGTACGTCCACGCGCCCCGCGGACTGCGCGCGCTGCCCGAGACGACGTCATAGTAGCTCGCCGCACCCTTGAACTCGCAGTGTGTGGTGCCCTCGACCGGGACCAGGACGCCCGGGGCGAAATCGGCGATCGGCAGGTAGTAGACCGGCGGATGGCTCGTCTCGAGTACCCGCACCGCGTGGTCCGTGCTGACGATCAGCTGCCCGCCGAAGCGCACCTCGATCGTCGCCGTCGCCCGCTCCACCCGCGGTGGCCTCGGGTAGTCCCAGACGGACTCCTGGCCGGGGCCGGGCGGCGTCCGCCGGCCCTCCATCGGTTTCCTCATGGGAAGAAGGCTACTCCCGCGTGCCGGACACGGAGTCTGTAGGCTGGACGAAAGGCACGGCACAGACGTGAGGGCGGGAACATGTTGGTCAGCGTTGGGCAGTTCCGGCCGGGTGGAGACCCCCCGGCGAATCTGGCGGTCATGCGGGAGCTCGCCGCCGAGGCCTCCTCCCAGGGATCGGAGCTGATCGTCTTCCCCGAGGAGTCCATGTTCTCGATCGGCGCGGTCGAGGGTCCGCTCCGGGAGGCGGTCGAGGCCGGCTGGACGTCCTTCGTGCAGCAGCTGTCCTTCATCGCCGCCGAGCACAACCTGGGGATCGTCGCCGGCGGCTACGAGCCCAGCGGCGAGGAGCGGCCCTTCAACACCCTCGTCCTCATCGACGCCACCGGCCGCATCGTCGATACATACCGCAAGCTGCATCTCTACGACGCCTTCAGCTACTCCGAGTCCACGCGCATCAAACCTGGCGACGGCGGCATCACGGTCGCCGAGATCGGGGACGTCCGGGTGGGGCTCATGACGTGCTACGACATCCGTTTCCCCGAGCAGGCACGCGCGCTCGCCGACGCCGGGGCGGACCTCCTCTGCGTGCCGGCGTCCTGGTTCAAGGGCGACTACAAGATCGAGCACTGGGAGACGCTCCTGAAGGCCCGCGCCATCGAGAACACGCTCTGGGTGGCGGCCGCGGGCACCTCCAGCAGCCACACGATCGGCCACTCGGCCATCCTCGATCCCATGGGGATCGCCCAGGCCCACCTCGAGGACGAGGAACGCGGCGTCGTGACCACCGAGGTGTCGCGCCGGAGGGTCGACGACGTCCGCGAGTTCCTGCCCGTGCTCAGGAACCGGCGGTTCGGCCGGAACAACACCATTGTCGACTCCCACTGACGCCCCGGGCTCCGCGGTGACCGGCGCCGCGGAGGGCCGCGGCCGGCCCGCGGAGACGGCCCGCGCGGCGAACATCCGTGACGTGGCGCGCAGGGCGGGGGTCTCCCACCAGACGGTCTCCCGTGTGATCAACGGGCATCCCAGCCTCCGGGCCGAGACCCGCGACCGCGTCCTGGCCGCCATGGACGAACTCAGCTTCCGGCCCAACCGGGCGGCCCGCGCGCTCGTGACCAGCCGGTCCACCACCATCGGCGTGCTCGTGAGCAAGGGCTTCGAGTACGGACCGGCCGCCAGCCTGCAGGCGATCGACAGCGCCGCGCGCGTCGCGGGGTACGCCGTCGACGTCGCACACCTCGACGACGCCGAGGGCGGCTCGATCCGCGCGGCACTGGACCGTCTCCTGGCCCGCAACGTGGACGGGCTGATCATCCTCGCGCCGCAGACGCAGACCCTCGCGGAGATCGAGCGCCTGTCGATCACCCTGCCGTTCGTGACGGTCCACTCCGCACGGGCGCACGACGACCACCGCCTCTCCGTGGACCAGTCGGGCGGGGCCGCGCTCGCGACCCGCCACCTGCTGGAGCTCGGGCACCGGCGGATCGTGCACATCGCCGGCCCCGACGGCTGGTTCGAGACGGAGGCGCGCGTGCGGGGCTACCGCGGCGAGATGGAGGCGTGGGACTGCGAGCCGGAGGCCCTGCTGTCGGGGGACTGGACGGCCGAGTCGGGGTACCGCGCAGGACTCGCCCTGGCCGGCGACCTGGGTGTCACAGCGGTCTTCTCCTCGAACGACCAGATGGCGCTCGGGCTCCTGCACGCGTTCCGCGAGCACGGCCGCCACGCGCCCCGCGACATCAGCGTGGTGGGTTTCGACGACGTCCCGGAGGCTGCGCACTACTGGCCGCCCCTGACCACCGTGCGGCAGAACTTCCCGGAACTCGGGCGGCGCTGCGTGGCCCGGCTGCTGGGCCTCATCGGCGAGGACCCGGCCGGGCGGGGCCCTTCCGCTCCGGCGCCGGGCACCGTTCCCGACGTCGTCCCGGAGCTGGTGATCCGCGCGTCGACGGCTCCCGCGGGCTCCTGACGACGCGGTTCCTCCGCTTGCATCGTTGACACGCCCCACCACCGGACGCCTACACTGGAACCCCCGAATGTGAACGGTCACATGACCGGGCGCACCGACGATCCACCAGAGCACTGCTTGCGCGGTCTCGAGAAGAACAAAGAGGTCCTTCCCTTGAGTGACTCCACCCCGGGCGCACCGGCCGCCGGCCGGCCCACCTACGTCATCGGCGTCGACTACGGGACCCTGTCGGGGCGCGCCGTCGTGGTCCGTGTCTCCGACGGCGCCGAACTCGGCGCCTCGACCCTCGAATACCCGCACGCCGTCATGGACGCGACGCTCGCGGCCACGGGGGAGCAGCTGCCGCCGGAGTGGGCCCTGCAGGTGCCCTCCGACTACGTCGACGTGCTCCGCGAGGCCGTCCCCGCGGCCGTACGGCAGGCGGGTGTCGACCCGCAGGACGTCATCGGCATCGCCACCGACTTCACGGCCTGCACCATGGTGCCCACCCTCGCGGACGGCACGCCGCTCAACGAGGTGCCGGGCTACGAGGGCCGGCCGCACGCCTACGTGAAACTGTGGAAGCACCACGCAGCCCAGGGCCAGGCCAACCGCATCAACGCACTCGCCGCCGAGCGCGGCGAGGCGTGGCTGCCGCGCTACGGCGGGCTGATCTCCAGCGAGTGGGAGTTCGCGAAGGGGCTCCAGCTGCTCGAGGAGGACCGTGAGCTGTACGACCTCATGGACCACTGGGTCGAGGCCGCGGACTGGATCGTCTGGCAGCTCACGGGGCAGTACGTCCGGAACGCCTGCACCGCAGGGTACAAGGGCATCTACCAGGACGGCGCATACCCGTCCGATGACTTCCTCGCGGCCCTCAACCCCGACTTCGCCGGGTTCGCCCGCGAGAAGGTGGAGCACACCATCGGGGCGCTCGCCTCGCAGGCGGGAACGCTCTCCGAGGAGGCCGCGGGCTGGACCGGGCTGCCGGCGGGGATCGCCGTCGCCGTCGGAAACGTCGACGCCCACGTCACGGGCCCCGGCCGCCCAGGCCACGGATCCCGGCCAGATGGTCGCCATCATGGGGACCTCGACATGCCACGTCATGAACTCGGACCGCCTCAGCGAGGTGCCCGGCATGTGCGGCGTCGTCGACGGCGGGATCGTCGAGGGCTTCTACGGGTACGAGGCCGGCCAGTCCGGCGTCGGCGACATCTTCGCGTGGTTCGTGGCCCACCAGGTGCCCGGCGAGATCCGGGACGCCGCGACGGCCCGGGGCCTGAGCGTGCACGAATACCTCACCGAGCAGGCGCAGGCCGAGCCCGTGGGAGCGCACGGCCTCGTGGCCCTCGACTGGCACTCCGGGAACCGCTCCGTCCTCGTGGACCACGAGCTCTCCGGCACCGTCGTGGGCCTCACCCTCGCCACGAGGCCGCACGAGGTGTACCGCGCACTGCTGGAATCGACGGCGTTCGGGACACGGAAGATCGTCGAGACCTTCAACGCCTCCGGCGTGCCGGTGACCGAGTTCGTCGCCCGCCGGCGGGCTCATCCGGAACCCGTTCCTCATGCAGGTCTACGCGGACGTGCTGAACATGCCCATCTCCGTGATCGGCAGTGCCCAGGGACCGGCGCTGGGCTCGGCGATCCACGCAGCCGTCGCCGCCGGCGCCTACGCCGACATCCACGCCGCCGCCGCCGCGATGGGCCGCCTGGACCGCGCGGCCTACACGCCGGACCCCGAGCGGGCCGCCGCCTACGACGCCCTGTACCGCGAGTACACCGAACTGCACGACTACTTCGGACGCGGCGGCAACGACGTCATGCACCGGCTCAAGGCCCTCCGCCGCGCGGCCCGCACGCAGCAGGCGGTGACCGCATGAGCAGGTTCTCCCCTGAGATCGAGGCGGCCGTCGCAGCCGTCCGCGAGGACGTCGCCGCCCTGCACGCCGAACTCGTCCGCTACGGCCTCGTGGTCTGGACCGGCGGCAACGTCTCCGGCCGGGTGCCCGGCGCGGACCTGTTCGTCATCAAGCCCTCCGGCGTCAGCTACGACGAGCTGACGCCGGAGAACCAGATCCTGTGCGACCTCGACGGCAACGTCATCGAGGGCACCCCGGGCTCGGAGCGCTCGCCGTCGAGCGACACTGCGGCGCACGCCTACGTGTACCGGCACATGCCCGACGTCGGCGGTGTGGTGCACACGCACTCCACCTATGCGGTGGCCTGGGCCGCGCGCGGCGAGCCGATCCCCTGCGTCATCACCGCCATGGCGGACGAGTTCGGCGGGGAGATCCCGGTGGGTCCCTTCGCGATCATCGGCGACGACTCGATCGGCCGTGGCATCGTGGAGACCCTGGCCGGGCACCGCTCCCGCGGCGTGCTCATGAAGAGCCACGGCCCGTTCACGATCGGGAAGGACGCGAAGGACGCCGTCAAGGCCGCCGTCATGCTCGAGGACGTCGCCCGGACCGTCCACATCTCCCGCCAGCTCGGCGCGCCCGCAGGCATCCAGGCCGAGCACATCGACTCACTCTTCGACCGCTACCAGAACGTGTACGGCCAGCCCTCGACCCCAGGAGCCCCCGCATGAGCCCCCTCAGCACCACCCTCGACGCCTACGAAGTCTGGTTCCTCACCGGCAGCCAGGACCTCTACGGCGAGGAGACGCTGCAGCAGGTCGCCGAGCAGTCCCAGGAGATCGTGCGGATGCTCGGGGACGCGGGCCTGCCCGTGAAGGTGGTCTGGAAGCCGACCCTGAAGGATTCCGCGTCCATCCGGCGCATGGCCCTCGAGGTCAACGCGGCAGACTCCGCGATCGGCGTGATTGCCTGGATGCACACCTTCAGCCCGGCGAAGATGTGGATCGCGGGCCTCGACGCGCTGCGCAAGCCGCTGCTGCACCTGCACACCCAGATCAACGTGGCCCTGCCGTGGGGCGAGATCGACTTCGACTTCATGAACCTCAACCAGGCCGCCCACGGCGACCGCGAATTCGGGTACATCCAGTCACGCCTCGGCGTGCCGCGGAAGACCGTCGTCGGTCACGTCTCCAACCCCGACGTCTGCGCGAAGGTCGCCACCTGGCAGCGGGCCGCCGCAGGCTGGGCGGCCGTGCACGAGCTGAAGGTCGCCCGCTTCGGCGACAACATGCGCAACGTCGCCGTGACGGAGGGTGACAAGACGGAGGCCGAGCTGCGGTTCGGTGTCTCGATCAACACCTGGGGCGTCAACGACCTCGTCGCCGCCGTCGAGGCGCAGTCCGAGGCGGACGTCGACGCCCTCGTGGCCGAGTACGAGGAGACCTACGACGTCGTCCCCGAACTGCGCAGCGGCGGGGAGCGCCACGAGTCCCTCCGCTACGGCGCCCGCCAGGAGCTCGGGCTGCTCTCCTTCCTCGAGGCCGGCGGGTTCGGCGCCTTCACCACCAACTTCGAGGACCTCGGTGCGCTGCGGCAGCTCCCCGGCCTCGCCGTGCAGCGGCTCATGGCCCGCGGCTACGGTTTCGGTGCGGAGGGTGACTGGAAGACCGCCGTGCTGGTGCGGGCCGCGAAGGTCATGGGCGCCGGGCTGCCCGGCGGCGCCTCCCTCATGGAGGACTACACGTACCACCTGGTGCCGGGGGAGGAGAAGATCCTCGGTGCGCACATGCTCGAGATCTGCCCCACCCTGACCACGTCGAAGCCGTCGCTGGAGGTGCACCCGCTGGGGATCGGCGGCAAGGAGGACCCCGTGCGCCTCGTGTTCGACACGGACGCCGGCGCCGGCGTCGTCGTCGCGATGTCGGACATGCGGGACCGTTTCCGCCTCACGGCCAACGCCGTCGAGATCGTCCCGCCGGACGCCCCGCTGCCCAACCTGCCGGTCGCGCGCGCCGTGTGGAAGCCGGAGCCCAGCCTCGAGACGTCCGCCGCGGCCTGGCTCAGCGCCGGCGCCGCACACCACACCGTCCTCACCACCGCCGTGGGCCTCGAGGTCTTCGAGGACTTCGCGGACATCGCCGAGGTCGAACTGCTGCGCATCGACGCCGACACGAAGCTGCGGGACTTCCAGCGCGAACTACGCTGGAACGCGGCCTACTACCGGCTGGCGCAGAAACTCTAGGAGCCACTCCCGAAAGCCGGCACTGCCGCCGGACACCACTCACAAGAAAGTTCCACCATGAATCGGAAATACCTGGCCGGCATCGCGGCCGCCAGCATCCTGACCCTCAGCCTCACCGCCTGCGGTGGCAGCAGGGGTGGCGGCGGCGACGCGGCCGAAGGCGGCTCCAACGAGGGCGCCAAGATCGGCGTGGCCATGCCCACGCAGCAGTCCGAGCGCTGGATCGCCGACGGCGAGAACGTCAAGAGCCAGCTCGAGGAACTCGGCTACGAGGTGGACCTGCAGTTCGCCAACGACGACATCCCCACGCAGGTCAGCCAGATCGAGAACATGATCAACGGCGGCGTGAAGGCGCTCGTCATCGCCTCGATCGACGGCACCACCCTCACGAGCGTCCTCGATCAGGCCGAATCGCAGGACATCCCGGTGATCGCCTACGACCGCCTCATCAACGAGTCGGACACCGTGGACTACTACACCACGTTCGACAACGAGGAGGTCGGCGTCCAGCAGGCCACCTCGCTGCTGACCGGCCTCGGCATCCTCGACGCCGAGGGCAAGGAGACGGGCGCGAAGGGCCCGTTCGACGTCGAGCTCTTCGCCGGCAGCCCGGACGACAACAACGCGAAGTTCTTCTGGGACGGCGCCATCAAGACGCTGAAGCCGTACCTCGACAGCGGTGTGCTGCGCGTCCCCAGCGGCCAGACCGACTTCGAGCAGGCCGCCATCCTCCGCTGGCTGCCCGACACGGCCCAGGACCGCATGGAGGACCTCCTCACCGTGGGCGGCGGCGAGCGCCTCGAGGGCGTCCTCTCCCCGTACGACGGACTGTCGATCGGTATCATCTCGGCACTGACCTCCGGCGGCTACGCCACCGACGACCTGCCCGTCGTCACGGGCCAGGACGCCGAGGTCGGCTCGGTGAAGTCGATCATGGCCGGTGAGCAGTACTCCACGATCTTCAAGGACGTCCGCGAGCTCGGCAAGCAGGCGGTCACCATGGTCGACGCCCTCATGAAGGGCGAGGAGCCCGAGGTCAACGACACCGAGACGTACGACAACGGCGTGAAGGTGGTCCCCTCCTACCTGCTCGAGTCCGAGATCGTCACGGCGGATAACTACAAGGCCGCGCTCATCGAGACCGGCTACTACACCGAGGACGACCTCAAGTAGCCTTCCGGCACTCCTGGCGCCTGTGGCTCCGGACCGTCCTGGTCCGGAGCCACAGGCGCCCTCGCCCGGCCGTTGCCGGGACTTCCACTTCAGTAAGCGAGGCTCGACCATGGCGGAGAACATCCTCAGGATGCGCCGCATCACCAAGACCTTCCCAGGCGTGAAGGCACTGCAGGACGTCAACCTGGACGTCGAGCGTGGCGAGGTCCACGCGATCTGCGGGGAGAACGGGGCCGGCAAATCGACCCTCATGAAGGTGCTCTCCGGGGTCTACCCGCACGGCACGTACGACGGCGACATCGAGTTCGAGGGCTCCGTCGTGGAGTTCAAGGACATCCGCGACAGTGAGCGCGACGGCATCGTGATCATCCACCAGGAGCTCGCCCTCTCGCCGTTCCTGTCGGTGGCGGAGAACATCTTCCTCGGTAACGAACGCGAGACGCGCGGCTTCATCAACTGGAACGAGACCAACGTGGAGGCCGCGAAGCTCCTGCGTCGCGTGGGCCTCGACCTCAATCCGGTGGTCCGGGCCGGCGACATCGGCGTGGGCAAGCAGCAACTCGTCGAGATCGCCAAGGCGCTGTCCAAGAACGTCAAGCTCCTCATCCTCGACGAGCCCACGGCCGCCCTGAACGACGAGGACTCCGCGCACCTCCTCGGGCTCGTCAAGGGACTCCGCACCGAGGGCATCACCTGCATCATCATCAGCCACAAGCTCAACGAGATCCGGGAGATTGCCGACTCGGTGACCATCCTCCGCGACGGTCGCACCATCGAGACGCTCAGCCTCCACGACGGCTCCGTCACCGAGGAGCGCATCATCCGCGGCATGGTGGGACGCGACATGGAGAGCCGCTACCCCGAGCGCACCCCCGCCATCGGCGAGGAGGTGCTGCGGGTGGAGGACTGGACCGTGCACCACCCCCAGGAGAGCGCCCGCGTGATCGTCGACGCGGCGAACCTCAACGTCCGCGCGGGCGAAGTGGTCGGCATCGCAGGGCTCATGGGCGCCGGCCGGACCGAACTCGCCATGAGCATCTTCGGGCGGAGCTACGGTTCGCGCATCACGGGCACCCTGTACAAGAACGGCACGCCGATCACCACGCGCACCGTCGGTGAGGCCATCGGGCACGGCATCGCGTACGCCACGGAGGACCGCAAGCGGTACGGGCTCAACCTGATCGACGACATCAAGCGCAACATCTCGGGTGCGGCCCTCGGCAAGCTCGCGAAGCGCGGCTGGGTGGACAGCGGCCGGGAGGCCGTCGTCGCCGGTGACTACCGGAAGTCGATGAACATCAAGGCGCCCTCCGTCACGGCCGTGACGGGCAAGCTCTCCGGCGGCAACCAGCAGAAGGTGGTGCTCTCCAAGTGGATGTTCTCGGACCCCGATGTCCTCATCCTCGACGAGCCCACCCGCGGGATCGACGTCGGCGCCAAGTACGAGATCTACACGATCATCAACCGCCTGGCCGCCGAGGGGAAGGCGGTCATCGTCATCTCCTCGGAGCTCCCCGAGCTCCTCGGCATCTGCGACCGCATCTACACCCTGGCCGAGGGCCGCATCACCGCGGAGGTGCCCATCGAGCAGGCCACCCCGGAACTCCTCATGCAGTACATGACCAAGGAAAAGGACTGACTCCATGGCTACCACCGTCAAGGACGCCGCCGTCGCGACGCCACCGCCTCCCGTCAAGCACGGGATCTCCTTCCTGACGAGCAGGCTGCGGCAGATCGGTATCTTCGTCGCCCTCCTCGTGATCGTCACCCTCTTCCAGGTGCTGACCGGCGGCGCGCTGCTGCAGCCGGACAACGTCTCGAACATCATCGTGCAGAACAGCTACATCCTCCTGCTGGCCATCGGCATGGTCATGATCATCGTGGCCGGGCACATCGACCTGTCCGTCGGATCGGTGGCCGCCTTCGTGGGCGCCATGTCCGGCATCATGATCCAGGACTGGGGCTTCCCCTGGTGGGCGGCGTTCGTCGGCTCGCTGATCATCGGCGGTCTCGTGGGCGCCTGGCAGGGCTTCTGGGTAGCCTACGTGGGCATCCCCGCGTTCATCGTCACCCTCGCAGGCATGCTCGTGTTCCGCGGCCTCACGCAGATCGTGCTCGAGAACCAGCGCATCACGGGCTTCCCGGAGGAGTACCGCCAGCTCGGCGGCGGCTTCCTGTTCCCTGGACTCTTCCCTCCCGAGACCAACTTCCTCGACTGGACCACCGTGGGACTGGGGCTCATCGCCGTCCTCCTCCTCGTCGTCACGCAGCTGCGGGGGCGCGCCACGCGTGCCCGCCTCAAGCTCGAGGACGAGCCGCAGGCCTGGTTCTTCACGAAGCTCGCCTTCATCGCGATCATCATCCTCGGCGTGACGTACCTGCTGGCGGGCTCCCGCAGCGGGACGCCGATCGTGCTCGTGGTGCTCGGCATCCTGATCGTCGCCTACAGCCTCGTCATGAGCAACAGCGTCTTCGGCCGCCACATCTACGCCGTCGGCGGGAACCTGCAGGCCGCGCAGCTCTCGGGCATCAACACCAAGCGCATCGACTTCATGCTCTTCGTCAACATGGGCGTCCTCGCGGCGCTCGCCGGGCTAATCTTCACCGGCCGCCTCAACTCGGCCGGACCGGGCGCGGGCAACCTGTTCGAGCTCGACGCCATCGCGGCGTCGTTCATCGGCGGCGCGGCCGTCACCGGCGGCGTGGGCACCGTGATCGGTGCGATCACCGGTGGCCTCATCATGGGCGTGCTCAACAACGGCATGTCGCTGCTCGGCGTGGGCATCGACTACCAGCAGTTCATCAAGGGCATGGTGCTCCTGCTCGCCGTCGGGTTCGACGTCTTCAACAAGCGCCGGGCCTCAAACGCCCTGAAGTAGGGCGGGGAAGGAACGTCGGGAAGAATTTCCGGGACCGCCGTAACCTTTCCGGGCTCCCCGTCGATTACCCCTGTGTAAGCGCCGCACCGAGGCTTATCCCCCAACGGGCCTCGGTGCGGCCTTTTTCTTGCCACGGCCCTGGTGGGTCCGGCGGCAGGGGACGGGAGCCACCGGTTACGATGATCTGGCCGCCCGCTCGAGCAAGGAATAGACCGTGGTCACACCGCTGCCTGATGATGCGCTCGCCCGCGCACAGGCCGGAGAACCCGCAGCCTTCTCCCTGATCTATCAGGCGATGGGCCCGAGCGTGCTGGGCTACTTCGCGGGACGGGGGTCGGACGATCCCGAGGCGCTGACACAGGACGTCTTCCTCACGGTCTTTCTCGAAGCTGGACTCCGTCTCCGGAGGGCTGCGGGGACTGCGCACCTTCACCTTCTCCGTGGCACACGCCCGGCACGTGGACGAGGTGCGGAGGAAGCTGCGGACACCGGTCCTCGTCGGGTACGAGGCCGACGGCGACGCGCGGACCACCGAGTCGGCCGAGTCGGTGGCGCTGGGCAATCTCGACGCCCACGGGACGACGGGCATGCTGGCAGCGCTCAACGCCGAGCAGCGTGAGGTGATCCTGCTGCGCATCGTGGCGGAACTGCCGATCGAGCAGGTCGCGGAGATCCTCGGGAAGTCGGCGGGATCGGTCAAACAGCTGCAGCGCCGGGGACTGCTCAAGCTGAAGGAAATCGCACAACCCAAGACATCGGAAGCGCTATGACTGGACGTGACACCCCGTCGCCGGACCCGCTGCTGGACCTCCTCGCGGAGGCGGGCCTCCCCGAGGACCCGGCGCTCGTCCATGCCGTGCGGACCATCGGCGCGCTCGGTGACCAGCCCGTACCGGAGGCCTCCGCCGAGCTGGCGCAGCTGATGGCCGACGGCGGCAGGGCGCCGAAGAGCCGCCGGCACAAGCGCCGTATCACCTTCATCGGCGGCGCCCTCGCGGTGTCCATGGGCGTGGGGATGTCCGGGGTCGCGGCCGGGACACTGCACCTCCGCGACGGATTCAGCGATGCTGTCGATTCCTTCGCCCGCTTCAGCATCCGCGACGAGGCCGACCGGACCGTGCGCACCCCGTACCCGCAGGCCGACGGAGCGCGGGGGAGGGGCCCCGTCGCCGCTCCTTCAGGGGACGGCGAGGACGGCATGCCGTCGGACTCCGGCCCGGCAGTGCCTCCGCCCACGACCGGGTCCGGCGGATCGGGGAGTTCTCCCGTGCCGGTTCCCGTTCCTGCGGCGCCCGGCGCGGATGCCGGCGGCGCTGCTGCCCCGACGGTCCCGGCCGACGCACTGCCGGTGCCGGTACCGGCCGGTGGACTGCCGGCCGACCCCGCCCGCACGCCGGATACCCCGGAAGCGCGGGAGGCCGGGGTGCCGGTCGAGCCGGACGTCACGGGAACGGCGCCGCGGATGGCGGCGCCGCCCGACAGGGGCACGATCGGTCAGGGTCAGGGTCAGGGTCAGGGCCAAGGTCAGGGCAAGGGGCAGATCAAGCCCGGCCGTGACAGGGCGCCGGACGGGTCGGGACCCGTCAGGACCGGCCAGGGGCACGACAGGAGGATACCGAAGGACGGCGCCGGGGTCGTGCCCGGGACGGACGGCGGTGACGGAACGGCTCCTGCCGGACCCGGCGTCGCCTGGCTCCGTGCGCCCGCCGCTCCGTCGGACGCCGTGGTCTTCCTCGACGCACCTGTGGCCCTGGATCCCGAGTGGCTCGCGCTGTTCCTCTCGGACGCGGTCCCGCTGTCCGAGGAACCGGAGCCCGACGCGCTGCTGCCGGGAGGGACGCCCGAGTCCGAGGAGCTTGTGCCCGGGGGTGGCGACGTGTCGGACCAGCTGCCGCCGGGAGGTGCACCCCTGCTGGAGGAACCTCCGGGGGATCTCCAGCGTCCGGCGCAGCTGCCCGAGGAGCTGCCGGGGGAGCTGCCCGAGCAGCCTCTCTCCGGCCACGTCCCGGAGACCGGGCCCGCCGGTCCAGCGACGCCACCCGTCGGGTCGACGCCGTCGACGCCGGTGGCTGCACCGCCGGCCGGATAGGGCGGCGGGCCGCCGGACCGGGCCGCGTACCTCCCGCTGCCGGGTCGGGGAGGCAGAGGAGCGGCGACGCCCGGTAGGTGCCGGCCGCTACGAGGTGATCTGCCGCTTCGAGGAGATGACCCCGGTGTTGAACCCGGCGAGGTTGAGCCCTCCGTGGAAGCGCGCGTGCTCGATCTTGATGCACCGGTCCATCACGACGTCCAGCCCCGCCGCCTCGGCGTCCCTCGCGACGTCCTCGTGCCAGGAGCCGAGCTGCAGCCACAGCGTCTTCGCGCCGACGGCGAGCGTCTCCTGCAGGACGGAGGGCAGGTCGTCGTGCTTGCGGAACACGTCCACGACATCGGGGACCTCGGGCAGGTCCTGCAGCGACGCGTAGGCGGGCTGCCCCAGGATCTCCTTCGCCACCGGATTCACGAAGTACAGGCGGTAGGGCGAGGAGGACTGCAGGTAGGTGGCCACGAAGTAGGAGGCCCTCGAGGGCTTGTCCGAGGCACCGACGATCGCCACGGACCGTGCGTTCCTCAGCAGGGCCAGGCGTTCGGGCGCCGACGGCCCCTCCCAGGTGCGTTCCGGTGCTGCTGTGCCGCTCATGCTCCCACTCCTACTGCCCGTGACGCCGATGCGTCGTCGTCGTCCTGTCCGGCGGCCTCCTGCGGAAGGTCCTCGAACGATGCGTCCGAGGAATGCACGGCGATCTCGAGCGCCTGGTCGAGGTCCCACAGGATGTCGTCCAGGTCCTCGAGTCCCACGGAGATGCGGACCAGGTCCTCGGGGACACCGGCGTCGGCGAGCTGCTCGGCCGAGAGCTGCTGGTGCGTCGTCGAGCCGGGGTGGATCACGAGCGTGCGGGCATCGCCGACGTTCGCCAGGTGCGAGGCGAGCTGTAGCGACTCGATGAACTTCTGGCCCGCTTTCCGCCCGCCCTTGACGCCGAAGCTGAACACCGATCCGGGGCCCTGCGGCAGGTAGGTCTTCGCGCGTTCGTGGTGCACGTGCGTGGGCAGTCCGGCGTAGTTCACGTACTCCACGCGGGAGTCGGCCTGCAGCCATTCGGCTACCGCCAGGGCGTTCTCGAGGTGCTCGTCGAGGCGCTGCGCGAGGGTCTCCACGCCCTGCAGGAGCTGGAAGGCCGACGACGGCGAGAGCGAGGGGCCGATGTCGCGGAGCTGCTCGGTGCGCAGCTTCGTCAGGAACCCGTACTCGCCGAAGTTCGCCCACCACTGGATGTTGCCGTAGGAGGGCACGGGCTCGGTCATGGTGGGGAACTTGCCGTTGCCCCAGTCGAACCGGCCGCTCTCCACGACCACGCCGCCCAGGGTGGTGCCGTGTCCGCCGATGAACTTGGTGGCGGAATGGATGACGATGTCCGCGCCGTGCTCGATGGGCCGCACGAGGTACGGCGTGCTCAGCGTGGAGTCGACGATGAACGGGACGCCGGCGTCGTGCGCCACCTTCGCCAGCCCGGCGAGGTCCGCGATCTCCCCGGAGGGGTTCGCGATGACCTCGGCGTAGACGGCCTTGGTGTTCTCCCGGATGGCGGCCGCGTAGTCCGCGGGATCGGTTCCGGGCACGAAGGTGGTCTCGATGCCGAAGCGGCGTAGCGTGACGTCGAGCTGCGTGACGGTCCCGCCGTACAGCTGCGAGGCGGCGACGATGTGGTCGCCCGCCTGGCACAGCGCCGCGAAGGTGATGAACTCGGCGCTCATGCCCGACGCCGTCGCCACCGCGCCGATCCCGCCCTCGAGGGAGGCGATGCGCTCCTCGAACGCCGCGACGGTGGGATTGCCGATGCGCGAGTAGATGTTGCCGTACTTCTGCAGGGCGAAGAGGTTGGCGGCGTCGTTGGTGTCCTTGAACACGAACGACGTCGTCTGATAGATCGGCACGGCGCGTGCGCCGTGCGTGGCGTCGGGGGTGCCGCCGGCGTGCAGGGCACGCGTGCGGAAGCCGAAGGAACGTTCTGCCATCAGATACCTGCCTTGGTGGATTGGTGAACTGTCAGGGTGGCGTCCGGATCGAAGTCGACCCCGGCTGCGCGTGCGGCGTCCGCCTCGAGCTGCCGCACAATCGGGAGGATGTCCGTGCCGAAGGCGGCGACCTCCTCCTGGAAGTGCAGGTAGCAGGTGAGGAAGAGGTTCACGCCGATCTTCTTGTACTCGACGATGCGCTCCGCGATCTGCTCGGGCGTGCCGATGAGCTGTGTCTTGAAGCCGTCGTTGTACTGGACGAGGTCCTCGAACGTGGAGTCGGCCCACATGCCCCTGCCGTCCTTCGTCGAGGCGCCGGCTTCCTGGACGGCGTCGCGGAAGCCCTCGACGGCGGGGCGGTGCGCCTTCTCGACGATCTCGCGCAGCGTGTCGCGTGCCTCCCGCTCGGAGTCACGGGCGATGACGAAACCGTTGAGTCCGTACCGCGGGGTGCGGCCGGCCTGGGCAGCGGAGGCCCGGACGCCCGCGATGTTGTCCTTGAAGCCCTCGAGGTCCTTGCCGTTCGAGAAGTACCAGTCGGCTACCCGGCCGGCGGTGGCCTGGGCCGCGGTCGAGTTGCCGCCGAAGAAGACCTCGGGGTGCGGGCGGCCGGGGACGTCCACGGGGCCGGGGCTCAGGGTGAAGTCCCGGATGTCGTAGTACTTGCCCGCCTGGCTGTAGCCCTCCTCGGTCCACAGGCCGCGCAGCACGCGGATGAACTCCTCCGTGCGGACGTAGCGTTCATCATGCTCGAGCCAGTCGAGGCCGAAGTTCACGAACTCGTCCTTCAGCCAGCCCGAGACGATGTTGACGGCGGCACGGCCGTTGGAGATGTGGTCCGCGGTGATGATGAACTTCGCCAGCACGCCCGGGTGCCACATGCCGGGATGGACCGCGGCGATGACCTTCAGCTTCTCGGTCGCGGCGAGCAGTGCGAGGGAGAACGACGTCGCCTCGTGCTGCTTGTCCGCGCCGTAGGAGGCTGCGTAGCGGGTCTGCGACAGGGCGTACTCGAACCCGGCGTCCTCGGCGATCCGGGCGAGCTTCCTGTTGTAGTCGAAGTCCCAGCCCGTCCGCTGCTCGATGGTCGAGACCACGAGGCCACCGCTCACGTTGGGCACCCAGTAGGCGAATTTCAGGGGGGTCGACAGGTCGGCGACGCTCATGGATCCTCCATCGGTCTGGCAGTAGCACCCTTCTGTCGCCGCAGGGGATGCGGAGGCCAGGGTTGCTGCGGCGTCAGTGAGCCAGATCTCTCGGCCGCTCGGGATGGTCAGATCGAGTGTGACACCGAGGCGCCGGGGAACCAAACAATGTGTCCCCGTGTGAGGGCGTCCCTCGACCGCCGCGTTCTACGTCCCGAAGACGAACCACGAGGCACAGCGCCAGATCGCGCAGCTACGGTCCGCGGGAGACCGTGCGACGGCCGATCGCCTCAGCGCCATGGTCTCCACGCTGCAGGCCGTCTGGATCCCTCCGCCGGGGGATGGTTCCCCGAGCAGGCCCTCGGCCTGATCCGGAACGCCGGCGCACCCGTCCGGCGCTGATGCGGCAGGGGTGTGTGCGGGCCCACGGAACCGCGCACACCCTGCCCGCCTAGGCTGGGGGCATGGAGAGCTGGAAGTCCGCGCAGCGTGCCCACGAGCGGAGGCTCTGGAGCACGCTGGTCTGCGTCGGACTGGCGCTGGTCCTCGCCCTGGCCAGCAGCCTCCTGGCGGCCGTGATCAGCGCGGACCCGGCGGTGGGCCCCTGGTTCTACCTCCAGCAATCGGTGCTGCTCGTCCTCAGCGTCGCAGGCACGGCGCTCGCGTTCCGCCGGCGGCGCTCGGCCCGCACGGGAGGGGCAGGGTAACCGGCGTTATGCGAATGTGACAAACCGTCCGAGCAGTGGCTATGTTCTTCTGGTGCCTCAGCCTATGTGGGGCGCTCCTGGACGGAATGCCGAGCCCTGCCGTCGTCCCGGATACGATCACCTCACGGCGGGGACGGGGGAACCACAGGTCCAGTGGACGCGCAGCAAGAGCTGACGCCGTCCTTGGGGTTAAGCCGCACCACATCGCTCACCAGTTGATGCACGCGGCCGGGTGACTCCCATCCGAACCCGACAGCTCACCCCGCAGGCATGGGAGAGGTATAAAACCATGTCACGAAACATCTCTTCGGCGCGCCACCGTGCCGTTATCGACGGCAATCTCGCGCTGCAGGGACTGTCCCGCGCCGCGAAGGCCCACGCCACCACGATCGGCCGCCCCGTCGCCATCGTCGCCGTCACGTCGGGCCTCGCGCTGAGCGTCGTCGGCACCGCCAACGCCGGTACCTACACCAGAGCAGGGCACGACGACCGCACCCGCAGCTGTGGCAGCTCCTGCCGCTCCGGCCGCAGCTCCTGCCGCTCCGGCGGCAGCTGCAACCGGCACGACCCACACCGTCGTCCCGGGTGACACCCTCGGTGCCATCTCGGCCTCGTACGGTGCGGACCTGACCGCGGTCCTCGCGGCCAACGGGCTGTCCCTGGCCTCGATCATCTTCCCGGGCGATTCCATCGCGATCCCCGCGGGTGGAGCGGTCCAGGCGCAGACGGTCTCCGTTCCCGTCGCCGTCGCTCCTGCCGCTCCCGTCGAGCAGGCAGCGGTCGTCGCACCGGCTCCTGTCGTGCAGCCGGCAGCAGCCGTCGCCCCGGCCCCGGCCGTGTCGGCAGCTCCTGACTCGGGCGTCTACCTGGCCTCGGCCGCCGTCACCCCGGCGGCCGCCCGCGGCGTCGGCGGAACCCTCCTGGCATCGGCGCAGGCGCAGCTTGCCGCCGGAGCCGTCCAGGACTGCACGGTGCTCGTGGAGAACGCGCTGCGTGCCGCCGGCATCGCCGTGGGCGATCTCGGCCCGTCGCAGTTCTTCCAGTACGGCTCGACCGTGGCGACCCCCGCCCCCGGCGACATCGTCATCACCGGCGGCCACGTGGCCATCTACGCCGGCGGTGGCCAGGTCATCAGCAGCGGGATGAACGGTTCGAACCTCACCATGCAGCACCCCCTCTCGGATCTCGCGGGAGCATCCTTCGTCCGGGTCTGATACCTGAACGAACCACACACGGGAAGCGGCGGGTGCTTGGACGGGGCGCCTGCCGCTTCCTTCTTTTAACGGGTGTTCCTCAGACCCGCGCGGCCAGGACGTCCTGGATCCCGGGGATGCACCCCTCGTTCTGCAGGGACGTGGTGTCCCCGAGCGGCGTGCCCTCGTACAGCTGGGTGAGCAGGCGGCGCATGATCTTCCCCGACCGCGTCTTCGGGACATCGGGCACCACCACCACGGCCGCGGGCCGCGCGATCGGCCCGATGGCGGCGGCCACATGCGCGCGGAGCGTCGCCGGGACGTCGATCTCCGGGTCCGCGCCCGCCGCGAGGACCACGAAGGCCGCGATGGCGTGACCCGTCAGCGGGTCCGGGACCGGGCAGGCGCCGGCCTCGGTGACGAGCGGGTGGGCCACGAGCGCCGATTCGATCTCGATGGTGGACAGGCGGTGGCCGGAGACGTTGATCACATCGTCGACGCGCCCCAGGATCCAGGTGTCGCCGTCGTCGTCGTACCGCGCTCCGTCACCCGCGAGGAACCAGCCCTGGGCGGCGAACTTCCGCCAGTAGGAGTCGAGGTAGCGCTGCGGGTCCCCCCACACCGTCCGGGCCATCGCGGGTCCGTGGCGGTCGACGACGATCAGCCCCTGCTCGCCCGGCGGGACAGTCCGGCCGTCCTCGTCGACGATGCGCGTGCTGACCCCCGGCAGGGCGCGTGCAGCACAGCCGGGCTTGAAGTCGGTGTCGGTGGGGCTGGGGGAGAGCACCGTGGCGCCGGTCTCGGACTGCCACCACGTGTCGACGACGGGCACCTCGTCGCGGCCGAGGTTCCTCCGGAACCAGCGCCACGCCTCGGGGTTCACAGCCTCGCCCACCGTGCCCAGCAGGCGGATGCTCGAGAGGTCGTAGCCGGCCGGGACGCCGTCGGGGAACCAGCCCATGAGCGAGCGGACGAGGGTGGGGGCGGTGTAGTAGCTGGTGACGCCGTAGCGTTCGATGATCTCGAAGTGGCGGCCCGGGTGCGGCGTGTTCGGGGTGCCCTCGAAGATCACCTGCGTGGCCCCGTTGGACAGCGGCCCGTACAGCTCGTAGGTGTGGGCGGTGACCCAGGCCAGGTCCGCGGTGCACCAGTGGACGTCGCGGTCCCGTGCCGTGGGATCGGGGTTGCTGAAGAGGTGCTCGAAGCTCCACGACGCCTGGGTGAGGTAACCGCCCGAGGTGTGCACGAGGCCCTTCGGCTTCCCCGTGGTCCCCGACGTGTACATGATGAACAGCGGCGTCTCGGCGTCGAACGCCTCCGGCTCGTGGTGCGGCGAGGCCGTGTCCACGACGTCGTGCCACCAGACGTCGCGGCCCTCGGTCCAGGCGACCGGGGAGCCCGTCCGGCGGACCACGAGGACGTGCTCGATACTGTTCCTGCCCGCGACGGCGGCGTCGGCGTTGTCCTTGACCGGGACGGCCGTGCCGCGGCGGTACTGTCCGTCGGTGGTGACCAGCAGTTTGGCCCCGGTGTCCTCGACGCGGAAGCGGAGCGCCTCGGCCGAGAACCCGCCGAACACGAGGGAGTGCACGGCCCCGATGCGGGCGCAGGCCAGGGTGACGACCACCGTCTCGACGAGGACCGGCAGGTAGACGACCACGCGGTCGCCCCGCCCGACGCCGAGGGCCAGGAGCGCGTTGGCGGCGCGGGACACCTCGTCCTGCAGTTCCGCGTAGGTCACGCTCCGACGATCGCCCGGTTCGCCCTCGAAATGGAGCGCCACCCGGTCGCCGTTGCCGGCACGCACGTGCCGGTCCACGCAGTTGGCCGCGACGTTGAGCCTGCCGCCGGCGAACCACTCGAGAACGGGCACGCTGAGCGTCCCGTCCTCCCGGGGCGTGGCCTTCCGGAACGTGTGGAGGGTGTCCCACGGTGTGTCCCACTCGAGCCGCTGGGCCTGCTCCGCCCAGAACGCGAGCCGGTCTGCCTCGTCCTGCAGCACCGCGGGGTCGTCCGTCGTTCTGGGTCCTGCCGCGCCTACGCCCATCGCCGCACCGCCCATCGTTCGGCGATACCGAGGAGCGCGTCCGTCGTCTTGCCGATGACGGCCAGCAGGATGATCGCGAGGATGATGCGGTCCACGCGTCCCGTCTGCTGGGAGTCCGTGAGGAGGAAGCCGAGTCCCATCGAGGACGCGATGAGTTCCGCGGCCACGAGGAACAGCCACGACTGCGCGAGGGCCAGCCGGAGGCCGGAGAACAGGGCGGGGACGACCGCGGGGAGCTGCACCGTGGCCAGCAGGCGGACCCCGTTCAGGCCGAACGCCCGTGCCGCCTCGACGAGGTTGCGGTCCACGTGCCGGAGCCCCAGGTACAGGGTGGTGAACACGGGGAAGAACGCGCCGATGCTGATCAGGGTGACCTTGGAGTCCTCGTTGATGCCGATCCAGAGGACCAGCAGTGGGACCCACGCCAGTGACGGCACGGCGCGGAGGGCGCCGACGGTCGGGGTGAGGAGGATGTCCGCGAGGCGGGAGAGGCCGAGGAGGGCTCCGGCCAGCACGCCGAGCACCGAGCCGATGAGGAACCCGAGGACCACGCGCTGGGTGGAGATCAGGATGTGCGTAGCCAGCTGCCCGCGCTGCACGAGGTCGACGGCGGCCGCGAGGACCGACGCCGGCGACGGCAGCTGGGAGGGCCGGAAGAACCCCGACGCCGTGCTCAGGTGCCAGGCGAGGAGGATCAGGGCGGGGACGACGAGTCCGAGCAGGACGGTCAGGAGCCGCCGGTCCGCCGGCTTCCGCCGACCGGCGGTGCGGACGGCGCCGGCGCCGGTCACGGATGGGCCGCCGGCCGCGGTCCCCTCCCGGGTGACGGGCAGGGCGGAATCAGCGCTCATGAACCGGACCCGATGGACGCCGGGTCGGCCTTCTCGACGAGCGAGGCGTCGAACAGGGACCCGAGGGCGTCGTCGATCTGCTGCTGGGTCTGCACGTCGCCGGTCTCGACGAACACGGGCCCGATCTTCTCGAGGACGCTCCGCTGGGCCTCGCCCGGGGCGGGGTCGACGTCGAGGTTGGTCCGGTCGATGATCACCGAGTCGGCGACGGCGGGATCGATCGCGGCGACCTCGGCGAGGATGGCGGCGGTCTCCTCGGGATTCTCCTTCGCCCAGGCGCGGGCCTTCTCGTAGGCGTCGACGACGGTCTGCGCGACGTCGGGCTTCTCCGCGAGGAAGTCCTCCGTGGCGTTGAGGAATCCGTACGTGTTGTAGTCGATGTCACGGAAGAACAGCTGGGCGCCGTCCTGCTCGGCGGCGGCCATGATCGGGTCGAGACCGGACCACGCGTCGACGGCGCCGCTCGCGAGGGCGGCGCGGCCGTCGGCGTGCTGGAGGTTCTCGATGGTCACCTCGGACTGGTCCACGCCGGCCGCCTCCAGGGCCTGCAGCAGGAAGAAGTAGGGGTCGGTGCCGCGCGTCGCGGCGACGGACTTGCCGCGCAGGTCCTCCACGCCGGTGATGCCGGACCCGGGCAGTGTCACGAGGGCGGCCCACTCGGGCTGGGAGTAGATGTCGATGGCCTTGATGGGGGAGCCGTTGGAGCGGGCGAGCAGGGCGGCGGAGCCCGCCGTCGACCCGACGTCGATGGCTCCGGCGCGCAGGGCCTCGTTCGCCTTGTTCGAGCCGGCGGACTGCACCCAGTTGACGGTGATGTCCTGGCCGGCGAGCTCGTCCTCCAGCCAGCCCTGGTCCTTGATGACGAGGCTCAGCGGGTTGTAGGTGGCGAAGTCGATGTTGAGGACGCCGCCTTCGGTGGCAGCGCCGTCGGCGGCGGCCTGCGTGTCGGCGGCGTTCTCGCCGGCCAGGCAGCCGGTCAGTCCGAAGGAGAGGGCGGTGGCGAGGGCGAGGGTCGGCAGGAGAGCATGGCGATTCATGGGGGTCCTTCGGATGGATGGAGCGGCAGGGGAAAGTTCTGGTGGCACCGGTCGTACGACGACGGCGGGACCGGGGAGCAGGGGGAGGGCTAGTGCCCGGTCACGCCCAGCATCGAGAGCAGCGAGCTGCGGAGCGTCCCGAGGTCCGCGGAGTTGCGGTCCCGCGGCCGGTCGCCGGGGACGGAGACGAGTTCGGCGACGGTGGAACCCGCCTCGTCGCCCTCGCCCCGCCCGAGGACCAGGATGCGGTCGGCGAGCTGGAGGGCCTCGTCGACGTCGTGCGTGACGAGCAGCACCGTGGTGGGCTGGGCGCGGTGGACGTCCAGGAGGAGGTCCTGCATCTTGATGCGGGTCAGGGCGTCGAGGGCGCCGAAGGGTTCGTCGAGCAGGAGCACGCCCGGGTTGCGTGCCAGGGCGCGGGCGAGCGACGTGCGCTGGGCCATGCCGCCGGAGACCTCGCGCGGCCGGTGCTTGGCGAAGCTGTCCAGGCCCACGAGTTTCAGCAGCTCGAGGACTTTCGCCTTGCCCGCGCTGGCGCTCGAGGACTTCGGCAACCCGATCGCCACGTTGGCCTGCAGCGTGTGCCAGGGCAGCAGCCGGGGCTCCTGGAAGGCGACGGCGCAGCGCTCGTCGATGCCCGTCACGGGCGTCCCGTCGATCAGGACCTCCCCGCTGTCGGGGATGTCGAGGCCCGCGGCCGCGCGCAGGAGCGTGGACTTCCCGCAGCCGCTGGTACCGAGGATGGCCAGGATCTCGCCCGGCTTCACCTCCACGGTGACGTCCCGCAGCACGGTGCGCCGATCCGCGGGCGAGCCGAAGCTCCGGCCGAGGCCGGCGAAGTGGACGCCGAGGGCCTGCTTGGAATGGGGCTGGGTGCTGCCGTGTGCCAGAACTGCGGTCATGGTGTCTCCATCGGTCCTGGCGGTAGCACCCTACGGACCGAGCCTTCGCCACCGGTGTGCGGTGGTGCCCGTGGCTCGAACCTCGTTATCGTCCGACGTCAGGGGGACATCGGACGACCAGGGTTGCTGCGGCTTCACTGATCCAGGTCTCTCGGCCGCTCGGGATGGTCACTCCCATGAAACGCCCGCGCCGTATCGGGAGCAAAATAGGGCGTGTAACAAACGCTGTAATAAACGGTCCGGCATCGGGCACGAGGAGCAGGAGGCGCCGTGGCGCACGAGAACGATCCGCAGGTGATCAAGAGGCTCCTGACGGAGCCCGGCCGGTGGGCCGTGGTGGGGCTGTCGAACAACCCGCGCCGGGCGGCGGTCGGCGTCTCGCGCTTCCTGATGGACCGCCTCGGCATGCAGGTCGTCCCGGTGAGCCTCAAGGGCGACGACGTCCCACGGGCAGCAGGGCTACACCCGACTGGCGGACGTCCCCGGGACCATCGACGTCGTCGACTGCTTCGTGAACTCGACCCGCGTGGGGGACGTCGTGGACCAGGCCATCGCCGTCGGCGCGCGCGCCGTGTGGCTGCAGCTGGGCGTGATCGACGAGGACGCCGCCCGCCGCGCCGCGGCAGCGGGGCTCGACGTCGTCATGGACACGTGCCCCGCTATCGAGGCCCCCGCGTTCGGTCTCTAGGCCTCCCGAGGGGCTCCTACATGCGCTGGTACCTGGACCGGACGATCATGAAGACCCCGTAGGCCATCAGGCCGAGCGCGACGGCGCCGAGGAGCCAGACACCGAAGGGCTGATCGCGCAGGGTCTTCAGGGCGCCGTCGAGCCCCGTGGACTGCTCCGGGTTGTTCGTCACCGTGGCGACGACCACCAGCACGCCGAGGACCCCGAGCGCGAAGCCCTTGGCGATGTAGCCCACGGACCCGAGGGCCACGACGGCCGTCCCGGCACCACCCGCGGGCAGGCCCCGGAGCTCCCGGAGGAACCGGCGCGTGGCACCGCTGTAGACGAAGTAGCCGCCGACCACGAGGATGCCCACCCCGATCGCGAGGAGGAGCGCCACGCCGGCGGGGCTGGACATCAGCGTCGCGCTCAGGGAGCGCGTGCTGCCACTGCTGCTGCTCGAGCCGCCCAGCGCGAACTGCCCGAACGTCGCACCGATCGCCGCGTACACCACCGCCTGCCCGCCGCTCTTCAGGCGGGCCTTGAGCTTGTCCCTGCCGCTGCGTCCGCGCACGCCGAAGAAGACCTGGCCGAGCTGGAAGAGGGCGAGGGCCAGGCAGCCGACGAAGCAGAACCACAGCAGCGCCGTCCCGCCCGGGCCGCCCGCCAGTTGTCCGATCGCGCCGCTCTGGTCCGCGCTCCCGGACCCGCCGCGCGCGAGGCCGAGCGCGATGAGCCCGATCAGCAGGTGCAGGATGCCCGCGGCCACGTAGCCGGCGCGGGCAGCGAGCTCGAAGCCCTTCGAGTTCACGGCATCCTCGGCCGCGTCGGTCGCCTTGTCGCCCGCGTCCCTGGGCCCGCCGTTCCCCCTGTACTTCCCGTTGTCCTTGTCCTTGTCCTTGTTCTGCCTGTTCGACGCCATCCCTGATGCCATCGTGGTCCGCCTCCTTCGCCGGTCCGGACCCTCATCCTCCCACTGCTTCCCGTGCTCCGCGCCCTTTCGGGCTAGGTTGGTCGGAAAGATCCGGGCGCGATCCCCGGCGCCGCAGCTGCAGGGGAAGAGGTACGCATGGACCAGTTCACGTACGAGGAGCGGGGAGCCACGGACCGGCCCTTCCCGGAGCGGTTCGACGGCGGCTGGCCTGCCGGCTACACCGTGATGGTGGAGTCCCACGAGATCGAGGCCGAGGATCCCTCCGCGGCCTTCATCGCCCTGACGGAGGGCATCCTCGCGTGGGAGCTGCATCGGCGCGCCGGGCTCACCATGGACGCCGGCGCCGAGCGGGCCGCCCCGGCCGTGCGCGTCGTCTCCGGCTTCGGTGTCGGGCCGGCCCGCATCAAGGCGCCCTGCCGGGTCCTCTGGACGCGGGGGCCGCAGCTCGACGGCACCGGTCGGGCCGTGCCGGGCCAGCGCGGCGGATTCGGGTACGGCACGCTGCCCGGCCACCCCGTGAAGGGGGAGGAGGGGTTCTACGCCGAGCTGACGGCGGACAACCGCCTGGTCTTCATCTGCTCCGCCTACAGCGTCCCGGCCACCCTCGTGTTCCGGCTCGCCTCGCCGGTGACCCGGCTGACGCAGCGCTACGTGCTGTCGCGCTACGTGAAGGCCGCGCGGGAGTTGGCCGCCTCGGCGTAGGCCGGCCCGGAGTCCGTCACGGGGTGCCTGCCGCACCGGATGGGAGCACCCGGTGCGGCGGCCGTGCCAGGAGGGTCAGCCGAAGTGCTTCGGCAGGGTCCCCTCGTGGGCCTCGCGCAGCACGTCCAGCGGCAGGGTGAAGTAGCCCTGCACGTCGAGCGCCTGGTTCTCGGTGTCCACCACGCCGATGCGCATGGTGGGGAAGTCCCGCGCCGTGCACATGTCGTTGAAGCGGACCTCCTCGGAGCGGGGCACACTCACGACGGCGCGGCCCTGGCTCTCGCTGAACAGCGCGGTGAACGCGTCGATGCCGTCGCGCTCGCACAGCTCGTCGAGGCCGATCCGCGCGCCGACGCCGAAGCGCAGCGCCATCTCGCTCATCCCTGCGGCGAGCCCGCCCTCGGAGAGGTCGTGGGCGGCGTCGATCATGCCGTCCCGCGAGCAGTTCACGAGGATCGCTGCGAGCGTCTTCTCGGCGCTCAGGTCGAGTGCCGGGGGCTGCCCGCCGAGGTGGCCGCGCAGGTTGGCCCATTCGGAGCCGTCCAGTTCGTCCGCCGTCGTACCCAGCAGGTAGATGGCCTGGCCGTCTTCGCGCCAGCCCGACGGCGTGCGCCGGGCGACGTCGTCGAACACGCCGAGCACGCCGACCACCGGGGTGGGGTGGATGGCCACGCCGCCCGTCTGGTTGTAGAGCGAGACGTTGCCGCCGGTGACGGGCACGCCGAGCTCCTGGCACGCGTCCGCGAGGCCCCGCACGGTCTCGGCGAACTGCCACATGACCTCGGGGTCCTCGGGGGAGCCGAAGTTCAGGCAGTCGGTGACGGCCAGGGGCACGGCACCCGACGTCGCGACGTTGCGGTAGGCCTCGGCGAGGGCCAGGCGGGCGCCCTCGTACGGGTGGAGATAGGAGTACCGGCCGTTGGCGTCCGTGGAGATGGCGACGCCGAGGCCGGTCTCCTCGTCCACGCGGACCACGCCGGCGTCGTCGGGCATGGCGAGCGCGGTGTTGCCCTGCACGTAGCGGTCGTACTGGTCGGTGACCCAGTTCTTGGCGCACATGTTCGGCGAGGCCATGAGTTCGAGGACGGCCTCCCGCAGGTCTGCGGGCCGCTCTGGCGTGAAGCTGTCCGCCTGCACGCGGTCGAGCCACTCGGGGCGGTGGTACGGGCGCTCGTAGACGGGACCCTCGTGCGCCACGGTGCGGGGATCGACGTCGACGATCTTCTCGCCGTCCCATTCGATGATGAGGCGGCCCGTGTCGGTGACCTCGCCGAGCCAGGAGTACTCCACGGCCCACTTGTCCATGATCGCCTCGAACGCCGCCATGTTCTCGGGCGTCACGACGGCCATCATGCGTTCCTGCGACTCCGACATGAGGATCTCGCCGGGGGTGAGGGACGGGTCGCGCAGCAGCACGTTGGTGAGTTCCACGTGCATGCCGCCGTCGCCGTTGGACGCCAGTTCCGACGTCGCGCAGGAGATGCCCGCGGCACCGAGGTCCTGGATGCCCTCGACCACGGAGGCCTTGAACAGTTCGAGGCAGCACTCGATGAGCACCTTCTCGGCGAACGGGTCACCCACCTGGACGGCGGGACGCTTCGAGGGCTTGGAGGAGTCGAAGGACTCCGACGCCAGGACGGAGGCGCCACCGATGCCGTCGCCGCCCGTCCGGGCACCGAAGAGGACCACCTTGTTGCCGGCGCCGGACGCGTTGGCGAGCCGGATGTCCTCGTGCCGCAGCACGCCGACCGCGAGGGCGTTGACCAGCGGGTTGCCCTGGTAGACGGAGTCGAAGACCACCTCGCCGCCGATGTTCGGCAGGCCGAGGGAGTTGCCGTACCCGCCGATGCCCGCGACGATCCCGTGCACGAGGCGCGCGGTGTCGGGGTGGTCGATCGCGCCGAAGCGCAGCGGATCCATGACGGCGACCGGGCGGGCACCCATCGAGATGATGTCGCGGACGATCCCGCCCACCCCGGTGGCGGCACCCTGATAGGGCTCCACGAAGGACGGGTGGTTGTGGCTCTCCACCTTGAACGTCACGGCCCAGCCGTCGCCGATGTCGACGACGCCGGCGTTCTCACCGATACCGACGAGTAGGTGCTCCTTCATGGCGTCGGTGACCTTGTCGCCGAACTGGCGCAGGTGCACCTTGGAGGACTTGTAGGAGCAGTGCTCGCTCCACATCACGGAGTACATGGCGAGTTCGGCGCCGGTGGGGCGGCGGCCGAGGATCTCCTCGACGCGCTGGTACTCGTTCTCCTTCAGGCCGAGCTCGGCCCACGGGAGCGCCTGGCCGGGCGTGGCCTCGGCGTTCGCGACGGTGTCGATGTTGAACTTCTTGGACGTCGTCTCTGCGGTCACTAGCCCACCAGTTTCTTGAGTACCGAGGTGAAGATGCCGAGCCCGTCGGTGCCGCCACGGACATCGACGGTCCCGCGTGCCGAGGAGTCGGGGCCGAAGCCTGCCTCCACCGCGTGTTCGGGGTGCGGCATGAGCCCGACGACGTTGCCCGCCGCGTTCGAGATGCCGGCGATGTCGCGGCGTGAGCCGTTCGGGTTGCCGTCCACGTAGCGGAAGACCACACGGCCTTCCCCCTCCAGCACGTCGAGGGTGTAGTTGTCCGCGACGAACTGGCCGTCCTGGTTCTTCAGCGGGATGACGATCTCCTCGCCCTCCGCGTAGTCGGAGGTCCAGGAGGTGCCGGCGTTCTCGACGCGCAGGCGCTGGTCGCGGCAGATGAAGTGGAGGTGGTTGTTCTTGATCATCGATCCGGGCAGCAGGTGGGCTTCGGTGAGGACCTGGAAGCCGTTGCAGATGCCGAGCACGGGAAGGGCGTCCTCCCCGCCCGATGCCGCCGCGGTGATCTGTTCCATGAGCGGGGCGAACCGGGAGATGGCGCCTGCCCGGAGGTAGTCGCCGTAGGAGAAGCCACCGGGGATGATCACGGCGTCGACGTCCTGGAGGTTGTGGTCGCCGTGCCACAGGTGGACGGCGCTGCCGCCGGCGAGCCGGACGGCGCGGACGGCGTCGCGGTCGTCGAGCGACCCGGGGAACGTGACCACGCCGACCTTCACGCCGTTCAGCGGGCTGTCCTCGTTGTTCGAGGCCACCGGCTGGGGGCCGCCGATGAGGGGCGTCTCGATGTTCGAGGTGCTCATGAGGCGCCCTCCTCGAGGACCTCCACGCGCGTGACGTCCTCGATGACGGGGTTGGACAGCAGCGTGGCGGCGGCGTGGCGGGCCTGCTCGAGGACCTCTTCGGTGACGTCACCGTCCACGGTCAGCTCGAATCGCTTGCCCTGGCGGACGCCGGCGAAACCGGTGAGACCGATCCGCGGGAGCGCTCCGGCGATCGCCTTACCCTGCGGGTCGAGGATCTCGGGCTTGGGCATGACGTCGACAACAATCCGGGGCATCCGGCAACTCCTGTGAGTGAGCAGAGGGTAAGCGGTAGCCCGGAAGTGCCGTCTCACGCCGTATCCGGGATGATCCGGGTTGACACTGGCGCTCCGCGAGCTTGCCGTCCCAGTCTACCGGGGATCCGGACCGGGCCTGTCCCGCCGACCGGCGCCCCGCAGCACCGTCCCTGCAACGCACCCGGGTCCGCCCGCGTCGGCCTCACGTAGGATGCGGGGCATGGCGGAGTCGCTCGCAGCGTGGTCGGACTTCAATGTCGCCATGGTCGGGGCCACCGCCGCGCTCGCGGGCCTGCTCATCGTGGCGATGTCGGTCAACATCTCCGCCATCCTCGACTCGACGGCGCTGCCGGCACGTGCCGCAGCGGCGATCGGCACCCTCACCCTCGCGATCGTGGTCGGCGCGATCGGACTCGCTCCCGCGCAGCCCGCCTGGGCCCACGGACTCGAGGTCCTCGCCGCATTCCTCGTCGTGCTCGGCCTCGAACTGCACGCCATCCGCCTCATCGTCGCCGAACCGGACCGGCCGGCCGGTGAACGCGGCGTGAAGCTCGTCGCCGGGGTGCTCCCGCTCGTCCCCTTCGCTGCCGGCGCCGCGCTCCTTCTCGGCGGCGTGCCCGTCGCCGGGCTCGCCTGGCTCGCCGTCGGGTGTGTCCTCGCGATCGTCGGCGGCATCATGTTCTCCTGGGTCGCCCTCGTCGAGGTGCTGCGCTGATCATCCGGGGCTTCCCCCGCTACGCCCCTACTGGGCTCCGGGCGTCCCCAGGAGGTCCCGTGCCTTGTCCCAGCGGGAGATCTCGCAGCCGTCCGTGAGGGCGAAGGACGCCAGGACGGAGGTGCCGTTCAGTTCGCCGGTGATACTGGCGGTCTGGGGCCCGCCGTACTGCTGCGTGCAGGCGATGTCCTTGTTCGGCCGTGCAGTGAAGAACGCGGTACCGAGCCGGGCCAGGGCGCCGCAGGCCGCCTCGGCGCCGGGAAGGGTCGAGGCGGGGCCGGGTGCGCCGTCGACGCACTCGAGGACGTACTGCACGGGCTGCGCCCCGGCGTCCTGCCGGATCGAGATGGTGAGCAGGGCGTTGTCCGTTGGGACGGCCGGCGGGGCCGAGGATTCGGAGGGCGGTGTGGCGGACGGCGTCGTGGAGGGCGCGGGGCTCCCCTCCGCTGAGGGGGAGCCGGTGGTCGAGGGCTGGGGCGTGGGGGACTGCACGGCGGTCTCCTGATCGGTCGGTTCGGCCGTCGGCCCGCCCTGGGTGCAGGCGGACAGGGCGAGGGACAGGGCTGCGAGGGGGAGCGCGAGGCGCACGACGGCGCGGCGGGTGCGGCGTCGGCTCGGCGTCGGTGCGGTGGTCATCACTGGGTCCCCTTCGGCTGGCTTCCCAGCGTAACGGCTGGTGGAATCACAACGAAGGACGACGGCGGGGAGTCCCGCCGTCCGGGCGCCGCCGTGGTCAGGTGAGGTCCAGGGCCCGCTCGAGGTGCTGGAGGAGGGTCGCGCGGAGCGCCTGCGACTCCTCGGCGAAGCCGCGCTGCAGGCGCACGTACTCCGCCTTGCCCTCGGGTGTCTCGATCCTGATCGGCGTGTAGCCCCAGGCGTCGAGGTCGTACGGCGAGGCCCGCATGTCCATGGTGCGGATGCGCCAGGAGAGCTCGAAGCAGTCCATGACGAGCTCGCTCGGCAGGAGCGGCGTGAGCTTGTACGCCCACTTGTACAGGTCCATGTTCGCGTGGAGGCAGCCCGGCTGCTCGAGGTCGCGCTGGCTCTCGCGGGTGGGGGCATGCTCGTTGAGGGGCACGGCTTCCGGGGTGTAGAAGCGGAAGGCGTCGAAGTGGGTGCAGCGGATGCGGGAGGAGTCGACCACGGCGTCGGTCCCGTCCGCACCCAGGCGCAGCTCGAGGTACTCGTGCCGCACGCCGTTGACGGACGACCGGTAGGCCATGGCCCACTCGTGGAGGCCGAAGCAACCGAACTGGGCCGGCCGCGCCGCGGTGCCGCCGAGGATCAGCCGGGCGAAATCGAGGGCGTCGCGCCGCTCGTCCGCGAACCTGGCGACGTCCGCGTACACGCCGTCGTCCGCCGTGTAGTACTTCCAGCCGGCCCGCTCCGCTGCCGCCGGTCCCGTCAGCACGACGCCCGCCCCGGGGTGCCACCGCAGGAGCTGTCCCGGCTTCTGGTTGTAGTAGGTGAAGAGGAAGTCCTCCACGGGATGCTTCGCCCCGCGGGACCGCCGCTCCAGGTAGGGCTCGGAGAAGCGGGTTACCCGCTCCCGGTGCTGCCGCTCGCGCTGCTGCCACTCGGCCTCGGGGAGGCGGGTCAGGAGGCCGGCGTGCATTGTTCCATTATCACCCTGACCCCCATTGGTAAATGGCCTGTGTAAATTCTGGGAAACGTCCCCGCGGCGCGCTGGTCAGCATGTGTTGCCTCAGGTAAGTTGTGACTGCTGTGGCACTTGTGATTGCGATCACAAGTAGGGGGTCCTATCCAGGGAGTCCACGGCGCAGGGGGCAACGGCCACGGCCGTCCCGCACTTTCACGAGAGGCACTACCTTCCAATGACACAACGGAGAAAAGCCGGGCAGGGGCGCAGCACCCTGCGCACCGCCACGGCTATCGTTCTGGGCCTGCCGCTACTGGTGACATCGACGGCCGTAGCGCCCGCTGCGTTCGCAGCGCCCGTGCCGGCCAGTTCGATCACACCGCAGAAGGCTCCGACCAAGGAGCTGGACCCCCGCGCAGTACCCGGACGGCAAGTACATCGTCGTCCTCGCCGACAAGCCGGTAGCCACCTACGAGGGCGGCGTCGACGGGATCGCACCGACGAAGCCGGAGCAGGGCGCCAAGCTCGACGCCGCCGCCGAGAACGTGCAGCAGTACTCCGAGTTCCTCGAGACCAAGCAGCAGGAGGTCGCAGCCGAGAAGAACGTCGAGATCACGCGCACCTACACGGCCGCGCTCAACGGTTTCGCCGCGGACCTCAGCACGGACCAGGCCGTGGAGCTCGCCAAGAGCGACAAGGTCCTGCTCGTGGCACCGGACGTCGAGAACGCCCCGGACTACTCGAGCATCGACTTCCTCGGCCTCGGCGGCAACAAGGGAATCTGGAAGAGCCAGTTCGGTGGCGAGAAGAACGCCGGTGCGGGCACCGTCGTGGGTGTCATCGACACCGGCTACTCGCCCGACAACCCCTTCTTCGCCGGCAGCCCCGTCAAGCCCCTGAAGGGCAAGTCCAAGCCCAAGGTGGGCGAGCCCTACCGTGACGCGGACGGCAACATCGCCATGCTGAAGTCCGACGGCAGCACCTTCGTCGGTGAATGCCAGGTCGGCGAGGACTTCGACGGCAGCCTCTGCAACTCGAAGGTCATCTCGGCCCGCTACTTCGCGGATCCCTTCCTCGCGAGCGTCCCCGAGGCCGACCGCGCGCCCCAGGAGGTCCTCTCCCCGGTCGACATCGACAACCACGGCACGCACACGGCCAGCACGGCCGCCGGCAACTCCGGTGTGACCCAGACGGTCGACGGGCGCGACTTCGGCGTTTCCTCGGGCGTGGCCCCGGCCGCCAAGATCTCCGTCTACAAGACCTGCTGGGAGGACAACGACGCCGACACCGGTGGCTGCTACTCCTCCTCCGCCATCGCGGCCATCAACCAGGCAATCCTCGACGGCGTGGACGTCCTCAACTACTCGATCTCGGGCAGCACCACGACGACGACGGACCCCGTGTCCCTGGCCTTCCTCTCGGCCACGTCCGCGGGCATCTTCGTCGCCGCGTCGGCCGGCAACTCCGGCCCCACCGCCAGCACCGTGAACCACGGCGCTCCGTGGATGACCACGGTCGCCGCGAGCACGTTCAACAACGAGCTGCAGGGCACCGCCGAGTTCTCCGACGGCAGCAAGTACCGCGGTGCCTCGATCATGCGCACCGGCGTCCCCGCCAGCCCCGTCGTCCTCGCTGCGAACGCCGCAGCCGCGGGCGCCGTGACGCCTGAACTCTGCGGTCCCAACACCCTGGATCCCGCGAAGGTCGCGGGCAAGATCGTGGTCTGCGACCGCGGCGTCGTCGACCGCACCGCCAAGAGCGCAGAGGTCAAGCGCGGCGGTGGCGTGGGCATGATCCTCGTGAACCTCGTCGACTCCTCCGCCGACACCGACCAGCACGTCATCCCCACGGTCCACGTCAACGCTCCCGAGTCCCTCGAGCTCAAGGCGAAGGTCGCGGCCAACCCGGCGCTCACGGTCACCCTGAAGCCCACGGACACCACGGGCAAGCCGCTGCCGCCCGCACCGCAGGTCGCAGGGTTCTCCTCGCGCGGCCCGCTGCTCGCCACCGACTCCGATCTTCTGAAGCCGGATATCACGGCTCCCGGTGTGGCCGTCCTCGCGGGCGTCTCCACGGTCGGTTCCAACGGCGCCCAGTTCGGGTTCCTGTCCGGTACTTCCATGGCTTCGCCCCACGTCGCCGGTCTCGGCGCGCTGGTGCTGAGCAAGAACCCCACCTGGTCGCCGGCGACCGTGAAGTCCGCCATGATGACCACGGCCACCCCGCTGAAGACCGCCACCGGCGGCGTCGAGACCGACGTCCTCGCAGTGGGTGCAGGCCACATCAACCCGGCCTCCGTCCTCAGCCCCGGCCTCGTGTACGACCAGAGCAGCGACGACTACCTGCGCTTCATCGCCGGTACCGGTGTCGACCTCGGCATCCCGGGCATCGAGCCCGTCGCCGCGAAGAACACCAACGTGCCGTCGTTCGCCCTCGGCAACCTGACCGGACGCACCGAGGTGACCCGCACGGTCACCGCCCTCACCCCCGGTATCTACCGTGCGACCGCCAACGTCCCCGGCGTGAAGGTCACGGTCACGCCGTCGATCCTCAACTTCAGCGCCCCGGGCGAGACCCGCACGTTCAAGGTCTCCTTCGAGAACCAGAGCGCGGCGTTCGGCAAGTTCACCTCCGGTTCGCTCACCTGGGCAGGCCAGGGCAAGACGGTTACCTCGCCGGTGGCGGTCCGTCCCCAGGCCGTGAACGCTCCCGCCGAGGCGGCCTTCACCTCCGCTGGCCCCGACGGCAGCGGCACGTTCGACGTCGTCTCGGGGACCAACACCCCGATCAAGATGACGCTGCAGGGCCTCGCCAAGGCGGACTCGTCGGCGATCAGCCTGGTCCCCGGTGGCCTGGTCAACGGGAACGACGCCTCCAACGCCGTGAAGGACGTCACCGTCCCGGCCGGCTCCCCGGTCGCGAAGTTCTCGGTCCTCTCCAGCGATCCGGCCGCCGACTTCGACATGTTCCTCGTCACGCCGGGCGGCACCGTCACCCAGGTGGCGACGTCCGACGCGAGTGAGACCATCACGCTCGAGAACCCGGAGCCCGGCAAGTACCGCATCATCGCCAACCTGTACGCCAGCACCGGCAACGCGCCGACCGCCGGCACCATCGACGCGGCGATCCTGACGGGCGCGGAGAAGAACGCCACCCTGACGCCGAACCCGCTCTCCCTGGCGAACGGCAGTACGGGCGCCGTGACCCTCAAGTGGACCGGCCTCGCCGCCGGCTCCTATGTGGGCCGCGTGACCTACGCCGGTTCCTCGGCCGTGACCTACGTGACGGTCGTCGTCGACGGGAAGGGTGCGGCCACGGCCCAGCTCCCCACCGTCAACGCGGCGGACAAACTCCTGACCGGTCCCCGTGAGTCGATCACCCCGACCGGCAACAAGTAGCACCAGGAGCAGTACCTGCCCGCAACGGGCATAAGAGAAGGCCGGCGGATCATCGATCCGCCGGCCTTCTTCATGCCTTCCGGTGCCCGCCGTCGTCGCGGTACCCGGGCGCACCGGCCGTCGTTCCTGCCTTTACCGGCTCCAGGGCCGGGTTCCCCGGCACGTCGCGGTACCACGCGCACGTGGGTGCCATAAACCAGGAACGACGGCGGGCGTGCCGCGGTGCGTTCGCCCGACGGCGGGTGGGAGACGGGCTAGCGGCCCGTCCCGGCGTACACCGTGGCCGTGGCGTCGCCGTCGAGCTCGAAGGCCGCATGGACGGCGCGGACGGCGTCGTCGAGCAGGTCGGCTCCCGTGACCACGGAGATGCGGATCTCCGACGTCGAGATCATGTCGATGTTCACGCCGGCGTCGGACAGGGCGCGGAAGAAGCGGTACGAGACGCCGGGGTTGGACCGCATCCCCGCTCCGATCAGGGAGAGCTTCCCGATCTTCTCGTTGTACTCCACCGCCTCGAACCCCACGCGGTCCTGCGCCTCGCCGAGCGCGGCGAGGGCCTCGGCGCCGTCGACGATGGGCAGGGTGAACGAGATGTCCGTCCGGCCCGAGCCGTGCGTCGAGACGTTCTGGACGATCATGTCGATGTTCGTGTTGGCGCCGGCGACGATCCCGAAGATCTCCGCCGCCTTGCCGGGGATGTCCGGTACCCCGACGACGGTGACCTTGGCTTCCGAGCGGTCGTGGGCGACACCGGAGATGATGGGCTGTTCCAAGGGTTCTCCCTCTTGAATCTTGATCTGGTCGTCGGGGCTGGGAAGCACCCAGGTGCCCTCGTTGTGGCTGAAGGAGGAGCGGACGTGCAGCGGGACCCCGAAGCGCCGGGCGTACTCGACGCAGCGCAGATGCAGGATCTTCGCGCCCGAGGCGGCCATCTCGAGCATCTCCTCGCTCGAGATGGTGTCGATCTTCTGCGCCGAGGGGACCACGCGCGGGTCCGCGGTGTAGACGCCGTCGACGTCGGTGTAGATCTCGCAGACATCGGCGTCGAGGGCCGCGGCGAGTGCCACGGCCGTGGTGTCGGACCCGCCACGGCCGAGGGTCGTGATGTCGTTGCTCTCACGGCTCATGCCCTGGAAGCCGGCGACGATCGCGATGTCGCCCTTCTCGATGGCGGTCAGGATGCGGTGGGGCGAGACGTCGATGATGCGCGCCTTGCCGTGGATCGCATCGGTGATCATGCCGGCCTGGCTGCCGGTGAAGGACTGGGCGGACGCGCCGATCCCGTGGATGGCCATGGCCAGCAGGGCCATGGAGATCCGTTCCCCCGCGCTGAGCAGCATGTCCATCTCGCGGGCGTCGGACGTGGCGCTGACCTGGCCGGCGAGGTCGAGCAGCTCGTCCGTGCTGTCGCCCATCGCGGAGACGACGACCACCACCCGGTGGCCCGCGGCCTGCGTGTCCACCACGCGCCGCGCCACCCGCTTGATGCCCTCGGCGTCGGCAACGGACGATCCGCCGAATTTCTGGACTATGAGGCTCATGCACTCGCTCACTGGGGACGACGGCGGCGGTGTGACCTCGCCGTGCTGACTGGAATCCAGGGGCGGCAGCGCCGGCGCCTCGGGGACGTCGGACGGGAATCCGACACCCGTGCCAGTGTAGCGGCGGGCTGATTGCGCACTCAAAGTCTGGGTCCGATTAAGAACAGGCGTCCGGGCGGTCCTTTTCGTGCCGCCCTGCGGGTCGAACGCCGCGCCGTCGCCTACGCTCGTACCATGACCAACGAATTTGGGGGAATCGTTGTCGAGGGGGTCGCCAGGAGCTTCGGTTCCGTCCAGGCGATCCGCGACATCGATTTCGTGGCTCCGCCCGGGGAAGTGACCGCTCTGATCGGTCCCAACGGCTCCGGCAAGACGACTCTGATGCTGATGATGGCGAGCCTGCTGGCGCCCGATCTCGGCACCCTGCGCGTGGCGGGCTTCGATCCCGTCAAGCAGCCCGCGGAGGTGAGGAGCCGGATCGGGTGGATGCCCGACACCCTCGGCGTCTGGGAATCCCTCACGGCCTTCGAAGTGCTGAAGACCATCGGGTCCCTCTACGGCATGAGTGCGGCGGACAGCGCCCACCGTGCCGACGAGCTGCTGGTCACCGTGAACCTGACCGAGTTCGGCCGGCGGCCGGCCCGCGTGCTCTCCCGGGGACAGCAGCAGCGGCTGAGCCTCGCCCGGGCCCTGATCCACGACCCGCAGGTGCTGCTCCTGGACGAGCCCGCCTCCGGACTCGATCCCGGCTCCCGGGTGGAACTGAGATCCCTGCTCCGCTCCCTGGCCGCGGCGGGCAAGACCGTCGTCGTCTCGAGCCACGTCCTGTCGGAGCTCGACGAGATCGCCGACCGCGCGGTCTTCGTCAGCCGGGGGCAGTCGGTCAAGAGCCAGACGCTCGACGAGGCAGGCAGCCAGACGCGCCGCTACTACATCCAGGCGCAGCCCATGTCGGCGCTCGCCGCCGCCCTGGGAAGCTACGGGGTCCGGTTCGAGACGCGCGGGGACTCCCGGCGTGAGGAGTACCTCGTCCAGCTCGGCAGCACCGCGGAAGCCTCCTGGCTGCTGCGCACCCTGGTGATGGGCGACGTCGTCGTCACCGCGTTCGCGCCCGCCGGCGGCGCCCTCGAAGAGACCTACATGAGCCTGGATACGGACAGACTATGAGCACCGCGACCGAACCCTCGACCCCCCAGCCCGTCCGTTCCTCGACCAGGCTGCCCTTCCCGTCCGCTGTCCGCACCGTGTTCTCCCTCGAGATGCGGCAGCGGTTGCGGGGCAAGGGCTGGTACTGGATGCTCGCCATCTGGTTCGTCGTGATCGCCTTCATCTTCGTGCTCGGGACGGCGTTCCTCGGGGCGACCGACAACGAGGGCGGCATCCTCTTCGACCTGGTGGTCGGCTTCGTCCTGCTGTTCGGCCTCCTCGTGGCGCCGGGCCTGTCCGCGAACGCGGTCAACGGGGACCGCGCCGGCGGCACCCTCGCGATCCTCCAGGTGACCCTCCTGACCCCGGGGCAACTCCTGTTCGGCAAATGGCTCGCCTCCTGGGTGGGATCGATCGCCTTCCTCGTCGTCAGCAGCCCCTTCATCTTCTGGGCCCTGGCCCTGGGTGGTGTGGACGCGGCGGAAGCACTGGTCTCGCTGCTGATGCTGGCGGTGGAGCTCGGCGTCGTCTGCGCCATCGGCGTCGGTGTCTCGGCGCTGGCCGGCCGGCCCCTGTTCTCCATCGTCATCACCTACATGCTGGTGGCCCTGCTGGCGCTCGGCACCGTGATCGTCTTCGGCCTGAGCACCACGCTCGTCATGGAGCAGCGGACGATGACGACGGCCTACTACACCTACTCGCCCGGCAGCCTGGACAGCACGGGCGTGCCCGAGGAGGGGGCCGAGATGGAATGCGTCACGCAGACGAGCAGCGGACCGGTCCCGCGGACGGACTACATCACCTGGATCCTCGCGGCCAACCCGTTCGTCGTGGTGGCCGATGCCGTGCCCTACAGTGTCGAGGATCTTCCCGAGCCGGCGGGAAGCGGGCCCTACGGGTACGCGCCCGGCGGGCCGTACTACACGCCGGGTGTGATGGAGACGATCAGTCAGGGCGTCCGTGCGGCTCAGGCCGGGCCCGACTTCGACCAGACCTGCGAGGAGTACGCCCAGTCACTCCGGCCGCTGCCACAGCAGACCCCGATCTGGCCGCTCGGCCTCGGACTGCAGCTCCTGCTCGCGGGCGTACTCCTGTTCATCGGTCGCCGGAAGCTGACCATGCCCGCCCGGCGTCTCGCGCAGGGGACGCGCATCGCCTAGCCGCCGCGAGGGTCAGGACATGACGCGGCGGCCCTCGAAGGCCCGGCCGAGGGTCACCTCGTCGGCATACTCGAGGTCCCCGCCCACGGGCAGGCCGGAGGCGAGCCGGGTGACCGGGATGCCGATGGTCTTGAGCATGCGGACCAGGTAGGTGGCGGTCGCCTCGCCCTCCAGGTTGGGGTCCGTGGCGATGATGATCTCCTTGATCTGCTCGTCCGTGAGGCGGGCCAGCAGTTCGCGGATGCGCAGCTGGTCCGGCCCCACGCCGGCGATCGGGTTGATGGCGCCTCCGAGGACGTGGTACCTGCCACGGAAGGACCGCGTGCGCTCGACGGCGATCACGTCCTTGGACTCCTCGACCACGCAGATCATGGACGGGTCGCGGCGCGGATCGCGGCAGATGGCGCACAGGTCCTGTTCCGCGACGTTGCCGCAGACGGTGCAGAACTTCACGCGCTCCTTGACCGTGGTGATCGCGGTGACGAGGCGCTTCATGTCCTCGCCGTCCGCCTCGAGGATGTGGAACGCGAGGCGCTGGGCCGATTTCGGTCCTACCCCGGGCAGGCGTCCGAGCTCGTCGATCAGCTCCTGCACTGCGCCTTCGTACACGGTGTTCCCTTTTCTGCTGTCTGGTCGGCCGGCGTCGTCACGGACGTCGGTATGCTGCGCTCACGTCACCGGGGCATGGGAGCGCCCTTCCATTGTCCGCCCTGGGTAGCTGGGGGCGGGGCATACCACGGCCTGATTCCGCCCTCGGCATGTCTGGCAGGCGAGGGCGGTGCCGCGTCACTGTCCGTCGATACTGCGTTCCTCGACGAGCCGTCCGTTGAGGATGCGTTCGATCGCCGTACGGCCCACCAGCCCCGACTCCTCGATCGTCTCGTCGTCGGCGCTGGGTTCGTCCTCGACGAACCGGCGGTCGACGGCACCCCGGGCGGCCGATGCCTCCTCGGCGCGCTTCCGCTCGGCCTCGTCGAGGAGCTGCTGGTAGCGGCTGATGGGCTTCTGCCGGATGTTCTCGGCCGGAGCCGGGCGGTCGGGGGCGGTCACGACGCCGTTCGGTGCGGGAGTCGCACCGGGCCCGGGGGCCACGACGGGCCCGGCGCTCCGGTGGGACCCGTCCGGCACGGGGCCGCGGGGGCCCGCGCCTGCCAGCCCGCGCGGCAGCACGGGCGACGACGGTGTGGCCGCTGCCGGGGAGGCGGGCGGGGTCGCGGCCACGGGAGGGCTCCAGACCACCGACCGGGACGGCGCCGCTTCCGCTGCCGGTCCCGTCATCGGTGCTGCGGGAGCGGCTTCCGGACCGCGCTTCGGTGCAGGTGCAGGTGCAGGGGCAGATGCGGAGGCCTGCATGGCGTCACCAGAGCCGCCCCCGCGTGCCGGGGGCGCGCCGGCAGGGCGAGCTTCCGCGCGCTGCGGTTCCCTGGGGCGCCGGTCGTAGGGATCCTCGGGTACCGAACCCCAGTCGCCCCCGGGGTCGAAGGCCTCCTCCGGGGGCTCGACGAGCGCCCAGGAGTCGTCGGACATCGAGGGATCCCACGCGCTGACGGCCTCGGGCGCGGGAGCCTCGGCGGAGGCTGCGGCGCGACCCGGACGGCGGGTGTCGTCACGGCGGGGTTCCGGCGCGCTGGTCCGCCTCGGCCTGCCGTCGCCCGCAGATCCGCCCTGCGGGTCTGACATATCGGCCGGTCGGGGTCCTCCGGGCGCGGGACGGGTGGCCTGATGGCTTCCGGAGCGCGTCGGTGTGGAGGAGGACGGTGCCGGGCCGCCCGTGACGCCGGCACCGCCGGCACCGCCGGACGGCGCAGGTGTGGACGGTGCCGCAGGAGGGGCCGCGGCGGCTGCGGGAGGGGCTACGGATGCTGCGGGAGTCGGCTGCGGTTCGACGGGTGCGCCCGCGGGAGCCTGCGCGTCACCGCGCCGGGTGCCGCCGGGAGTCGGCTGCGGTTCGACGGGTGCGCCTGCGGGAGCCTGCGCGTCGCCGCGCCGGGCGCCGCCGGCACCACTGGCTGCGCCCCGGTCGACCGGGGGCGCGGGAGTGCCGAGGCCCGGGTTACTGTCCGGGGCCGCCTGACGGGCCGGTACTTTTGGGCCCGACTCACCTGCCCCGCCGGCGTCGTGGACCGCCTCGATGGAACACGTGAGTCCGAGGACCTTGTGGATGGCCTGCTTCACGTTGTCCATGTGAGGGCCACGCTGGAAACCGATCGCGTTGCCCTGATTGGCGAAGGCCAGGACCAGCTGGTTGCCCTCGAAGGAGCGCGGCTTCGCCGAGACATTGACGATCAGCCAGGTGGCCCGCTTGATGTGGGCGACCTCGTCCATGATCTCGGGCCACGCCCGGCGGATCATCTCGACGCTGCCGCCGGATCCGCCCGAAGGAGCAGGCGCGCCGGTCTGCCCCGTCTGGACCGGTTCCGGGCGGCGGGCCCCCTGCTGCGGCTGCGCCGGGACCTGCGGGCCCTGCTGTGGCTGCACAGGGCCCTGCTGTGGCTGCGCCGAACCAGGCTGCGCCGAACCATGCTGCGCCGAACCAGGCTGCGCCGAACCATGCTGCGCCGAACCATGCTGCGCCGAATCCTGCTGGGGCTGCGCCGGGCCCTGGTGGGGTGAGGCCTGCGCGGGGCTCTGCTTCCGTCCCTGCGGTTGTGCTGGCGCACCCCACGACGGCGCGGTATCGCCACCGCGAGCCGGGGCCTCGGCCGTGGGACCGTCCGCGGCACCGGAACGCCGGTCGGCGCCCGAAGGCTGCCCGGCGCCCGACGCCCGCTGCTCGAGGTCGCCCGTGGGGGCCTGCCCGTCGTGCTGCGCGCCCAGGGGTGCCGGTGCTACGGGCTGTGCCGAGGTCTCCGGCGAAGCAGCCCGGGCCGCCGGGTCACCCGTGGTGTGACTCCGGGCGTCCGCCGGCCGGTCGGTCGTCGTGCCGGACCCCGGGGTCGCGGGAGCTCCCGGTGCAGGCGCGGCCTGGCCGGAGGTACCCGAAGGCCCGCCCGCCGTCGGCTGCTGCGTCGCTCCACCCTTCTTCGGTTCGGGATCGGCGAACGCGGAGTCCGTGGACACGCCCCAGCTCCCGCCCCAGTCGGGGGAGGAGTCGGCCGTCGCCGCCGCGCCCGACCCGTTGACGCGGGAGGCTGCAGGGACGGCGGGGGAGTGGGCGCCCGGAGCCGCGGCAGGGACGGCGGGTGCCGCGGGATCGGCGGCGGGCAGCGACCAGCGGGCCGCCGCCTCTTCTGCGGTCCTGGGGACGTCGAGCCGGGGGCGTGCGGGCGCCTTCGGCACGTCGTCGGCGGGGGTGCCGGCCTCGGGGACGGGCGCGCCGCCGGCATATTCGAGGCGGCGCTCGATGCGGTCCACTCGCGCCAGGGTGCCGCGGACGGTGGCATCCGCAGCGGGGAGCAGCAGCCGGGCGCACAGGAGCTCGAGGTGCAGGCGCGGCGAGGTGGCACCCGTCATCTCGGTCAGTGCGGTGTTGGTGACGTCCGCCGCTCGGGACAGCTCTCCCGCCCCGAGCTGGTTGGCCTGGGAGCGCATGCGGTTCAGCTGGTCGTCCGGGACGCCACGCAGGATCGACGCGGCACCCTCAGGCACGGCGTTGATGACGATCAGGTCGCGGAAGCGCTCCAGCAGGTCCTCGACGAAGCGGCGGGGGTCGTGCCCTGTCTGGATCACGCGGTCGACGGCGTTGAACACGGTGGCGGCGTCCCCGGCGGCGACGGACTCGACGACGTCGTCGAGCAGCGTGGCGTGCGTGTAGCCGAGGAGTGAGACCGCGAGCTCGTAGTCGAGGCCGTTCTCGCCGGCGCCGGCCATCAGCTGGTCGAGCACGGAGAGGGAGTCCCGTACGGAGCCTCCGCCCGCGCGGATCACGAGCGAGAGCACGCCGGGTGCCACCGGGACGTTCTCCTGCCGGCAGAGCTGCTCCAGGTAGGCCATGAGGGGTTCGGGCGGAACGAGCCGAAACGGGTAGTGGTGCGTCCGCGAGCGGATGGTGCCGATCACCTTGTCCGGTTCCGTGGTCGCGAAGATGAACAGGATGTGCTCCGGTGGCTCCTCGACGATCTTCAGGAGGGCGTTGAAGCCTGCCGACGTGACCATGTGCGCCTCGTCGATGATGAAGATCTTGAAGCGGTCGCGGACGGGCGCGAAGGTGGCGCGCTCGCGGAGGTCGCGGGCATCGTCCACACCGCCGTGGCTGGCGGCGTCGATCTCGATGACGTCGAGGCTGCCGGACCCGTTGCGGGCCAGTTCGACGCAGCTGTCGCACGTGCCGCAGGGCGTGGAGGTGGGCCCCTGGGCGCAGTTGAGGCAGCGGGCGAGGATACGCGCCGACGTGGTCTTGCCACACCCGCGGGGCCCGGAGAACAGGTAGGCGTGGTTGATGCGGTCCTTGTCGATGGCCGCCATCAGGGGTTCGGTGACATGCTCCTGGCCGATGACGTCCGCGAAGGTCTCGGGGCGGTAGCGGCGGTAGAGGGCTGTACTCACGGAAGAACCTTATCGGTTGGTGCTGACGGTTTGCATGCCGGGCCGGCGGGGGTGGAGAACAACGCTGCAGGGTCCACGACCCACGGGTTCCGCGGCAGCCGGACGGGGTCGAACGAGGCGAGCGCCGCCCCGAGCGACCCGCCGGGAAGGCCGAGCGACGCCAGGATGACGTCCAGCACCGCGAGCGGTGACCACCCCAGCCGCGCGAGGTCCTCAAGTGTCACAGCGCCGTCCCGTTTTGCCAAGCGGCGGCCTTCCGGCGAGACGGCCAGCGGCATATGGGCGTAGGTGGGGGCCGGCAGCCCGAGGAGGGAGGCCAAATAGGCCTGCCGTGGAGCGGAGTCGAGCAGGTCGTCCCCCCGCACCACCTGGTCGATCCCCTGGGCGGCGTCGTCGACGACGACCGCGAGGTTGTAGGCGATGACGCCGTCGTTCCTCCGCAGCACGAAATCGTCCACCGGTGCCGTGACCTGCCCGGCCAGCAGGTCCTCGATGCTCCAGGTCCCGACGGCGGAGGCCAGGCGCAGCGCCGGACGCCGCTGCGTACGCCGTCGTTCCCGTTCGTCCTCGCTGAGCCCCCGGCAGGTGCCCGGGTAGAAGCCGGGCCGGCCGTGCGGCGCGCTGGCGGCCTCGGCGACGTCCCGGCGGGTGCAGAAGCACTCGTACACCAGTCCACGTGCCTGCAGGTGCTCGAGCGCCCGCTCGTAGCGGTCCGCCTGCTCGCTCTGGCGGATGACGGGCTCATCGGACGCGAGCCCCAGCGCGGACAGCTCAGCCAGCTGTTCGGCCTCCGCTCCGGCCCGGACGCGGTCCAGGTCCTCGACCCGGATGAGGAAGCTCCTGCCCGTCGAGCGGGCGAAGAGCCAGGCGACGACGGCGGTGCGGAGGTTGCCGACGTGCAGCTGCCCGGAGGGGCTGGGGGCAAACCGGCCGGCGCCCTTGCCTGCCACGTCCGACCTCCCGCCGCGCTCGCTTAAAGTGAAGACCCCCCATGCACCTGCCAGAGCCCGCTTACCCTTGCTACCTTCCGGTCCTGGGGGAGTTCACAGGATGACACCACATGAGGGGCCGGGAAATAGTGTACAGGCTCTCAATCGAAGTGCTGAAACGACGGCCAGGTCTCGCTCCAGGGCCGGAGGGGTTCGGTGCAGACCATGATCGGCCGGCCCTGCTCCTCGTTGTCGACACCGACGCCGTTGTCGAGGGTGGCGGCCACCCTGCAGGCCTCGAAGAGCCGACGCACGCTATCCGCCTGGCCGCCGACGATGATCGCCGTCGTCGAGCCCTCGGGCGGCTGCGCGGCGAAGTACAGCTCGTTGTGCCCGCTGTAGGGGTGGGGCAGGCCGAGGTCCGGGCCGTACCGCGCCACGGCGCCGGCCTCGCCGTAGTTGCTCGTGATGATGACGGTCCCGGGCGCTTGCGTCCGATGGACCTCGGCGATCTGGCGCACGTACGCGGGCCAGCCGATCTGGTCCGCCGCCAGCTGGTTGATCCCGGGCACGGGGCTGACGCCGAGGACCGGTTCGGGCAGCAGGGGCAGGGCGATCACGCCCGCGATCACCGCGTTGAGGGCGAGGCCGGCCACCATCGTCCGACGCCAGACGGTCCGCCCCGCCAGGAACGCCGCGGCGGGCACGCACCCCGCGGCGTAGAGGACGGCCAGCAAGCCGGACGGGTAGTAGATCTGGCCTCCGACCGCGAAGGCGAGCAGGAGCAGCACGGGGAACGCGGCGGCGAGGAACCGGACGGGGCGCCAGGTGGGGCGGCACCACAGCGAGACCAGCCCGGCGATCCAGACAGGCACCTGGAACGGACCCAGGAGCACCACCAGGAACAGCCACATGGTGGCCCGCACCTCGCCGGCGTTGTTCCCGGACAGTGCCGCGCCCATGGTGACCTGCGGCCAGCCGTGCGTGGCCTGGTAGAGCAGGTTCGGGGCGCCGACCACCAGCGCCAGCCCGGCCGCTGCGAGGGCACCCCGCGACCACAGTGCCGTGCGTGGTCCTGTGATCAGGAGCCCGACGGCGAACGACACCAGGAGGCCCGCTACCAGGAGCTTGTTGTACATGCTCAGGCCGACCACCACGCCGGTGGCGTACCACCATCTGTCCTGGTTCCGCAGGAACGCGCGGATCATGAGGAGCCCGATCGCCGGCCAGACCAGGAGGTCGAGCGAGGCGGTCAGCATGACGTGCCCCATGAGCAGCGGGGTGGACGCGGACGCGTAGCCCCACGCGGCCAGGGACTGGGCATTCCGGCCCCCTCCGAGCTCACGGGTGATCAGCGCCATGACGGGCACGGACCCCGCGGCTGCGAGGATGGCCGGCACGCGGATGGCCCAGGGCTGGTCCACGATGGCGCTGAGTGCCTGCACCATCAGGGGGGTCAGGGGCGGCTGGTCCACGTATCCCCAGGCGGGATCGAGCATCCTGAAGTACAACTCGTCGCGGTGATAACCGTAACCGCCACTGGTCAGCGCGAGCGTGAGCGCGAGGGCCAGCATGGCGGACAGCACGGGGAACCGGGCGAGATCGGGGCGGCTCGGCGGCCGATCGGGCGAGGCCCGTCTCGTCGGGGCGAGGTCGCTAGGGGGCACGGAACTGCTCGTTCATGCCTCGAGTATGGGTCAGTCCCACCGGCTCCCCAAGGCCCGTGGCCGCGACGCGGCGCGACGGGCCACCCACCGACGATTCGGCAGGATCCGCTTGTATGGGTATTCTGGTATCTGCTCCAAATGAGGAGGATTCGCCTAGCGGCCTATGGCGCACGCCTGGAACGCGTGTTGGGTTAACGCCCTCGGGGGTTCAAATCCCCCATCCTCCGCTCGAAGCACAGCTGAACCCCGGCCCCGCGGCCGGGGTTCAGCTGCTTTAAGCGCCCGATGAGATCAGGCGATCGACGGGTCGGCCGTACCGCCCAGGCGGCGGATGCGCTTCTTCGCGGCGGCCTCCGCAGGACCCTCGGGGCCGAGCCCCAGCCGGATCACCCCGAGGACCAGCCGGACCGCCGTCCGGATGGGCAGGGGGATCGGCCCGAGGGACGGCACCCGGAGTCCGAGCATCTCGCGATGCCTCGGCTCGAGGGTCGCCACCGCCCCCGCGAAGAGGATCCGGTACCCGAGGCGCTGCGAGCGCGGCAGGGGCGGACGGCGGATGTAGGTGAGCGCCTCCTGCACCTGGTCGCTGTTCCTGAGTTCGCCGTCGAACGCCGCGAGCTGCTCCCGGAGCTCCGCCTCGGACCGTGGCGGGTCCTCGAGGCCCATCAGGTGGCCCGCGTGCGCCCACTCCGCCACGTACCGGTCCGTTCCCCCTGGGATCGGGCCACCGTAGGCGGCGTGGGCGGCCACGAAGGCGTCGGTGAACGCCAGGTGCACCCACCGGGTGAGATCAGGATCGGCCGCGGAATAGGGCCGCTCCGCACCGCGGCTGTCCGTATAGGTGCCCTTGACGCGGGTGTGGAGCCGCTGGACGAACGCGGACCCCTCCCGGGCGGCGACCTTCGAACCGTAGGTGACGGTGAAGATCCAGCGGATGGTGTTGGCGAGCCGCCCGAGTGGCTCCTCACGGAAACTCGAGTGCGCGTGGACGCCGGCCATCGCGCCGGGGTGCAGCGTCTGCAGGAGGAGTGCGCGGATGCCGGCGACGGTCGGCGTCATCGAGCTGTGCACCGTCCACACCGCCGAACCGACGGGGAAGAAGCCGACGTCGTCGCCGTTCTCGAACTCGAACTGCCACTGGGGGATCGCGGGGTCGCCGTCGGTGAACGTGGTTCTGAGCTGGAGCTTCCACGTGTCGATGATTCCCATGCCACGACCTATCCTGTTGGTGACCTGCAGCGGATCCGGCGGCCGGTGCGGCCGCCCTTCCTTCCAACGTATCCCCGCGCCCGTTTGCTCCTGCCAGGCCGGTCCGGCCATCCGGACCGCGGAGCGGGACGAAGCAGGGGGACCACCACCTACCAGGGAGCAGCCATGTCCTCGTCCGACCTGTACGAGATCGACCTCACCATGACCGACGGCACCCGGACGTCCTTCGGCGCGTTCCGCGGGCGGCCTGTCCTGGTGGTGAACGTGGCGTCCAAATGCGGTTTCACCCCCCAGTACGCCGGGCTCGAGGAGCTCTACGGGAAGTACGCCGGGGAGGGCCTCGTGGTACTCGGCATGCCCTGCAACCAGTTCATGGGCCAGGAGCCGGGGAACGACGACGAGATCGCCGCGTTCTGCTCCACCACGTTCGGCGTGACGTTCCCGCTGATGTCCAAGGGCGACGTCCGCGGGAAGGACCAGCACCCCCTGTACGGGCAGCTGACGAAGTTCAGGAACGGTGTCCTGCCCGGGCTCGTGAAGTGGAACTTCGAGAAGTTCCTCGTCGACCGCGAGGGGGCCGTCGTCGCGCGTTTCGCCCCCACGGTGGAGCCCGACGCCCCCGAGGTCGTCGCGGCCATCGAGGACGCCCTGGCACGCCCCGCCTGAGCCGTCCCCGGGACCGTCCTGTCCCGTGGGACGCGGGCCGGCCGGCACCGCCCCGGGCGGGCGGCCTCAGCCCAGGGAGGCCACGCAGCGGGCGAGGAAGGCGGCTCCCGCCTCCTCGTGGATCAGGGAACCCTCGGTGATCACCTCGTAGGGCTTCGCGGGGATGCCGTCGGCGGGGCGCACGTCCACGTGCGTGACGTCGAACCCCTGGTCGTGCAGGTAGTCCGCCATGGCGTAGTCGGTGCGGGAATCGCCGACCGTCCACCACGTCCGCGGGATCTCCATGAGCGGGGCGACGAGCGTGAGGCCGCGCTCGGCTCCGAGATCCTTCCCGACCCGCACCGACTCGATGTCGGTGGAGATGATGGTCGGATCCACGCGGTACTCGATGTCCCCGTTGCTGTTCGGTTCCTCGCGGTCCAGCCGGCACGCCCCCATGTCGTGGCTGTGCATGATGTCGAGGGCGTCGTTGTCGAAGGCGCGCTGCCCCTCGAGGTAGTCGGCGTTCGTGGCGTCGAGGGACTGCTCCACGGACACCATCCCCCGTTTGGTCTCGTCGAAGAACATGAGGTCCGCGTACTTCTCCTCCACGAGGTCCCGCACGTCGTCCGCGAAGCTGGTCGGCAGGGCGAGGTCGCGGTCCACGAAGACCTGGCCTGCGCCGTCGGCCGTGAACGAGAACCAGGTGGAGCCCTTCTCGCAGACGGCGTGGAACGTGATCCCGGCCGGGATGCCCAGGGCGAGCAGCGGCTCCATGACCTGCTCCCTGATGAAGGCGTCCGAGCGGCCGGTGTTGAAGACGACGGGCCACCCCGCGGAGGCGAGCGTGAGCAGGTCGGTGAGGATCCCCGCCGGCACGGTACGCGTGACGGGGCTCGCCACCGGACCGTCGACGTCGAGCAGCAGGCCCTGTGCGGGCCTCCCGTCACCCGGCACGGCAGCGGGGGGAGCATCGGGGAGCAGGTCGAGAGGGGCATCCGTAGGCATGATCCCATTATGTTCCCGAGCCGCCCGCTCCCTGAATCCGCCCCTGTCCGCAGGGCGCGTACGCCGCATGCCAGACTGCTGGCATGAACAAGCGGGCATCGTCGTCGTCGGGTCCATCAACGCGGACCTCGTGGTCACGCTCGAACGGCACCCGGGACCCGGCGAGACGGTGCTGGGCCGGTCGATGACGGTGCTGCCCGGCGGCAAGGGCGCCAACCAGGCGGTCGCCGCCGCACGGCTCGGCGGCGACGTCCTCATGGTCGGAGCCGTGGGGACGGACGCCTACGCGGACACCGCCCTCTCGGCGCTGGCCGGGGCGGGCGTCGACCTGCGCGCCCTCGAGCGGACCGACGGCGGCACGGGCGTCGCGGTCGTCGAGGTGTCCGACGACGGCGAGAACACCATCGTGGTGCTGCCCGGCGCGAACGCCCGGATGACGGCGGACCTCGTCACGGCATCCGCCGCCCTCATCGGCGAGGCGGCCGTCCTCGTCGTCCAGGGCGAGCTGCCGGCCGCCGCGACCGAGGCGGCCGTGCGCGCGGCCTCGGGGCGCGTGATCGTGAACCTCGCACCGGTCATCGCCGTCGACCCCGCCGTGCTCCTGCGCGCGGATCCGCTGGTCGTCAACGAGCACGAGGGTGCCCTGGTCCTCGCGCAGTTCGGTGCCGGGGACGCATCGGGCCACCCGGCCGTCGTCGAGGCACTCCTCGGGTGCGGCTTCGCATCCGTGGTGATGACGCTGGGCGGTGCCGGTGCCCTGGTGTCCGACGGCGGTCCTGTGGTGGCGGTGCCTGCGCCGCGCGTCACCCCGGTCGACACGACCGGCGCCGGTGATGCCTTCGTCGGGGCGCTCGCGGCGCGGCTCGCGGCCGGTGAGCCGCTCAGGGACGCCGTCCGGTTCGCCGTGCGGGTCGGTTCCTACGCGGTCCGGCATGCCGGTGCGCAGCCCTCCTACCCGACGCTCGAGAGCGAGCTCCCCCCAGCACCCACGACGTAACCATTGAGCCACGGGATCGCGGCGCCGAGCCCCCCACGTTTCATCGGCTGAAGCAACAACCTAGGCTGTAGCCGTGATCTTCAAAGCAGTGCACGACGGACGGCCCTACCCGGACCATGGACATGTGACCCCCAGGGACTGGGCGGAAGTACCTCCACGGCAGGTGCGGCTCGATGAACTCGTGACCACCAAGACGACCCTCGACCTCGAAGCGCTCCTCGCCGAGGACTCCACGTTCTTCGGCGACCTCTTCCCGCACGTGGTGGTGTGGAACGAGGTCATGTACCTCGAGGACGGCCTGCACCGTGCCGTCCGGACCGCACTGCACCAGAGGAGCATCCTGCACGCGAGAGTCCTCGTGCTCGATGACTGACCAGGAGTCGCAGCGACGGCAGGAGGACTCGCCGCGCCGGCAGCGTGCCGAGGCGAAGCGGGACCCGACCGAGTGGCACGGTCACCGCATCGTCACCGAGACCGACCTCGGGGCCGTCTTCGAGGAGGATGACGCCGCACGCCGGAGACGCTCGTCGATGCGCCGGATACGCCACGGAGTGGTCCTCGTGGTGCTCGTCGGGCTGGTGGCCGCCGGCGTCGTCGTGGCCCTCGGCCTCGCGCGCGGCGACATCAGCCTCGGCTCCGCCGAGGCCATCCCGAAGCCCACCTCGACCTGCCCGACCGGTCCGTTCGACTATCAGGACCCGAGCGCGATCACCGTCAACGTCTACAACAGCACGACGATCGACGGGCTCGCCGGGGCGGCGGCGGAGCAGCTCCGCAGCCGGGCGTTCGCGGTACGCGACATCGGCAACCGCGAGGGCGGATCCTCCGCCAGGACGGCGATCATCGTCTCGGGCGAGGGCGGGCGGGCCAACGCGTTCACGGTGCAGCGCGCCTTCCCGGATTCCATCTACGTGGCCGACGAGCGGGAGGACAGGACTGTCGACGTCATCCTCGGCACCGCCTACGCCGGCCTCGTACCGCCGGAGAGGGTGGACATCACACCGGCGGGGCTGACCTGTGCGCCCGAGGACGGCGCGACGCCGACCCCCAGCCCCGCGCCCACGGCACCGTGAGCGCTCAGGGGGCGGAGCGGTTCGCCACGGCACGACGGCGGAGGACCAGCGGGTAGACCACCCACAGCAGCAGCACCAGGATCAGGATCGTAGCCGCCACGACGAACCCCGCAGTCCGGCCGACCACGAGGTCGAAGATCAGCCAGGCGGTGCCCGCGAGCACGAGCCCCACGCACGCGATCGTCGCCTGGATGATGACGGCGGTATGCCGCACGAGCGTCGCCTTCACGCGCAGGCCGAAGAGCACGCGGTGCAGGTTGACCGAGGACAGCACCAGGGCCGTGATCAGGGCCGACAGGCAGACCAGGCACAGGTAGACCAGTACCTGCGTGTCGTCGAGCTCGGCGAACCGGCTCTGGAACGGCAGGGTCAGCAGGAACCCGGTCAGGATCTGGATGCCGGTCTGCATGACCCGCAGCTCCTGCAGCATCTCCTGCCAGTTCCGGTCGAGCCGCTGGTTGCTGCTCTCACCGCGTCCGTCGTCGTCCGACGCCGGCCCCGCGGCGGGTTCGTCCCGGGATGCATCCCCGTGCTGGTCTGCGGCGGAGCTCACGATGCGCCGTTCCTCCCTGCTAGGAGCGGGCGCCGCCCTGCCACACCGCGTCGAACGGCGCGTTGGACGCGATCCGGTTGCGGATGCCCTCGGTCACGAAGGCCTTGGCGGTGCGGGCGGCGTCGAGCGGTGCCGCGCCCTTGGCGAGCTCGGCGGCGACGGCCGCCGCGAGCGTGCAGCCGGCGCCGCTGACGGCGACCTCGCCGACCTTCGGCGCGGACAGCACCTCCAGGGTCTCGCCGTCGAAGTAGACGTCCACGGCGTCGGGCCCCGCGATGCGCACGCCGCCCTTGGCGAGCACCACGGCGCCGCTCTGCCGGTGGATGATGCGGGCGGCTTCCTTGAGGTCCTCGAGGGACTCGATGGTGATGCCGGAGAGTGACTCCGCCTCGAAGTGGTTGGGCGTCACGAAGGTAGCCAGCGGCAGGATGGCCGCCTTCAGGGCCTGATCGGTGTCGAGCGCCGCACCGGGCTCCTGCCCCTTGCAGATCAGGACCGGATCCAGGACCACGTTGTCCCACTCCTGGCTCTTCAGGGCAGTGGCCACGGTGTCGATGGTCGCGGGGGTACCGAGCATCCCCAGCTTGACCGTGCGCAGCGGGTAGCAGGACTGGATGGCCTCGAGCTGGTCGGCGATCACCTGCTGGTCCACGGGTACGAAACGGTGCTGCCAGTCGTTCTTCGGGTCGAAGGAGACGATGCAGGTCAGCGCCACGATGCCGTAGACGTCGAGCTCCTGGAACGTCTTGAGGTCGGCCTGGGCGCCGGCGCCGCCCGTCGCCTCGGAACCGGCGATGGTGAGCGTGACGGCGGGCGATACGGGAGTCTGGGTCTCGGGCATTCCCCTAGTCTGCCCGAACCGGCTCCGGGGCGGCCACTGGATCCCGGACGAGGATGTCGTCGAGCGCGGACGCCAGGGTGGGGTAGGTGAAGTCGAAGCCGGCGTCGAGCAGCCTGCGCGGGCTCACCCAGCGGCTCTTGAGCACGAGTTCGGGCTCGGTGCGGATGATCCTCCCGCCGAGCTCCAGGAGCCAGGCGGGGGTCGGCAGGCCCCCGGGGATGCGCAGGCGCTGCCGGACGGCGGCCATCAGGTCCGCGTTCGTCACCACCTCGGGCGCTGCGACGTTCACGGGCCCGGAGAGGGACGGCGTGTCGGCGATGAAGACCACCGCGCGGAAGACGTCCTCGAGGTGCACCCAGCTGAACTTCTGCGCGCCGCTCCCCATCGGGCCTCCCAGCCCGGTCCGCGCGAGGACGGTCAGGGGCGTCATCACGCTGCCGGGCCCGAGCACGATCGAGAGGCGCAACGCGACCCTCCGCACGTCCGGGGTGTCGGCGTCTGCCTGTGCCCGTTCCCACGCCCGTGCCACCGAGACGGAGAAGCCGGTGCCGAGGTCGCCGTCGTCCTCCGTCTGCGGCCTGTCCGTCGCGTGGCGGTAGATGGTGCCGGTGCTGGCGTTGATCCATACCGGCGGGGGTGTGCCACCGCCGGTCCGGCACAGGGCGAGGGCGCGGCCGAGTTCCTCCGTGGTGTCCACGCGGGAGGAGAAGATCGCGTCCGCGTTCCGCCTGGTGTAGCGGCAGTTCACGCTGCGTCCGGCGAGGTTGATCAGCAAATCGGCGCCGTCGAGTGCGGTGGCGATGGCCTTCGTGTCACCCCACACGGCGGGTCCCGAGCGGCCGATGATCCGGACCTCGGCGCCGGCCTCGGCGAAACGGCGGGCCAGGTGGCTGCCGATGAAGCCCGAGGCACCGGCGAGGACGACGGTGCCGATGGCGGGAGTGCCCGGGGTGATGTTCATGGCTCACGGACCAGCTTCCAGATACTGGCGCGGGCCACAGCGGCCGCGCCTCCGATGATGAGGGCGGCGGGGAGGCTGTCCCCGAGGAGGGTGGAGGGGGAGAGCAGGGTGGTGACGAGGAAGGCCACGACCGCGAAACCCGCGAAGAAGGCCCCGACGTGGATCCACTGGTTCCGGACCGGCCGCAGGAGGAACCCCAGGGCGATCCCGAGTGGCAGTCCCGTGACCAGGCCCACGCCGAGGCCGTACCAGAGCGCCAGCAGGAAGACCCGGGGTGCGTCGGCCCCCCACGAGGAGGCGAAGGCGAGCGCGAGGACGGTGAGCCCCACGAGGAACCCGACGGCGACGGCGCCCGGGCCGAAGGTCACGCGGTGGAGCGCAGCCGGCCGTGCGTCGTCGTCCGGTGGTTCGTGGTCCGGTGTCCCGGCCGCCTCGCTCATCCGCGCGTCCCCCGGATCAGCTGCACGATGTCCTCGACGATCTTCCGGACCACGGGGAGGCGGGAGAGGATCACGAGCTTCGAGATCAGGGGCGCTGCCTGGTGGATGAGCCGGCGCGTGCGGACCTGGTCGGGGGAGGAGTCGTACACCCAGAAGAGCGTCACGGCCATGTAGGCGTACCAGAGGAGCTCGGGCAGGTCGTCGCGGATGGCGAGCGGCGGCTGCGGCCTCGACAGGGTGACGGCCTGCCGGAACAGGGTGATGGCCCGGGCGCGTGCGACGGCGGACTCGCTGCCGAAGGGACTCGTCGTCGCCGAGGGTTTGATGGCGATGCTGATGAAGTTCGAGCCGAAGTCGTGGTACGGAGCCATGACGTCGATGCCGGAGTTCAGCACGAGCCGCAGGAGCTCGCCGAGGTTCTGGCCCTCACGCAGCAACGGAAGGACGCGCGCGCGGTGCTCCTCCTGCAGGCTGCGGTAGAGCTCGTGCACGAGATCGTCCTTGGACGCGAAGTAGTAGTACGCGCTGCCGGTGGAGACGTTCGCGGCCGAGGCGATGGCGCGCATGGTCGTCTTCTCGTAGCCCACGTCGCGGAAGAGCCGGAGCGCGGTGGACACCAGCAGCTCCCGGGTGGCTTCGCTCTTGGCGGTCGGGGTCGACATCGGGCTCCTCTTCTGAACATGTTCAATTCGCAGTGTAGCCCTGAATTGAACACGTTCAGAAACAGTGCGGACTCGCTAGGCGTAGTACCGCCCCAGCACCTCCGCCTTCAGGTCGTAGAAGGTGCCGTCCTCGATGGCTGCCCGAGCGTCGCCGACCATGCGCACCACGAAGCGCTCGTTGTGGATGGAGATGAGCGTCGCGGAGACCATCTCCTTGGCCTTGAACAGGTGGTGGATGTAGGCGCGGGTGTAATGGGTGCACGTGTAGCAGTCGCAGCCCTCGACCAGCGGCGTGAAGTCACGCCGGAACCGGGCGTTCGAGAGATTCCACCGGCCGTCCGGCGTGTAGAAGGCCGAGTTCCTGGCCACGCGGGTCGGGGAGACGCAGTCGAACGTGTCGGCGCCGTTCTCGATGCCCGTGAACAGGTCGTCCGGTTCGGAGATGCCGAGCAGGTGGCGGGGCTTGTCCTCGGGGAGCTCGTCGCTGCACCAGCCGAGGATCGTGCCGAGGTTCTCCTTCTCGAGCGCGCCGCCGATGCCGAAGCCGTCGAAGTTCATGCCGCCGAGGTCGGCGGAGGCCTTCCGGCGCAGGTCCTCGTACTGCGCGCCCTGGATGACGCCGAACAGGGCCTGATAGGGGCGGTGGCTGCGCTCGGCGGTGAGCCGCTCGTGCTCCGCGATGCAGCGCAGCGCCCACAGGCGCGTCCGTTCGAGGGACTCCTCCTGGTAGCCGCGCGAATTCATGAGCGTGGTGAGCTCGTCGAAGGCGAACATCACGTCCGCGCCGAGCTGGTGCTGCACCTGCATCGAGATCTCGGGCGTGAACCGATGGCGGTCGCCGTTGAGGTGGCTCTTGAACCAGACGCCGTCGTCGTCGATGTGCGCGAGGCGCTCCTTCCCGACGGCCACGCGGTCGTCGGCGCCGGCCTTCTCGGCGTCCACGGGGACATCCATGGTGATGACCTTCTTGAACCCCGAGCCGAGGCTCATCACCTGGAAGCCGCCGGAGTCGGTGAAGGTGGGACCGGGCCAGTTCATGAAGGCGCCCAGCCCGCCGGCCTCGTCGAGGATGTCCGCGCCGGGTTGCAGGTACAGGTGGTACGCGTTGGCGAGCAGGGCCTGGGCGCCGAGCTCGGCCATCGAACCGGGCAGGACCGCCTTCACGGAGGCCTTGGTGCCCACGGGGATGAACGCCGGTGTCCGGATCTCGCCGTGCGGCGTGGTGATCGTCCCGGTCCGCCCGTGCCGCCGTCCGCCGCTCCCCGCCCCGGGCGTCGTGTCCTCGAGGCGGCTGGAGACGGAGAAGGCGAATGAGGACTGCTGGGACTGTGGGTGCACCACCCTATTTTGCCAGCCCGCGGGCGGTCGGCCCGCCGCAGAGCCCGAGCCGGGGCCGGACTAGTCGGCGGCGAGCTGGTCGTTGAGCGCTCCGACGGCGGCCAGTTCGGCCGCGATGCGCCGCTCGAGGGCGTCGCGGCTCAGCGTCTCGGACCCGCCGTGTGCCCGCAGGTACAGCAGCACGCCGATGCGCAGCACCCGCCAGTCCCGTTCGACGTCGGTCTTCCCCGCCGCGGAGGCACGCAGGATCTCCGGGTCGTAGACGTTGGGCTCGTTGAGCTGGCGCTGCCGGTACACAGCGGCGGTCTTGGCCCGCAGGGGGTCCGTCTCGGCGTCGTCGGCCGCGCGGATCGCCGCCGAGTAGCGGGCCGAGCGGGCGTCGTCGTGCCGCGTGAGGTACGCGGCGATCGCGAGGCCGCCCTCGATCCACTTCCACCGCCCGAAGTTGCCGTCGAAGGGCAGGTCCGCGAGCAGATCGGCGACGGTCAGGGCCGACGCCGTGTCACCCTCGTCGATCAGCAGGGCGAGCGCGAGCTGGTGCAGGTCCTGGAGATTGCTGCCGGACTTGAGGTTGATGCCGCGCGCCAGTCGTCCGGCAACCTCCTGGACCGTCGCGCTGTCCGGGTGTCCCAGCGCGATCTGCGCCACGAGAGCCTCGGGGGAGCCGTGGTCGGCGGCGACGGCGGACACGCCGATCTCGGCGTCCGCCGGTTCGAGGTAGACCATCGATCCCGTGGCGATCGAGATGCGGCGCCCCTCGGCGACCGTCGCGACGACGAGCGCGGGTACGCCAAAATCGTCGTTCTCCACGGCGACCGCGGAGACCTCCGCCAGTGTGTCGCCGTCGGGGAGTGCCAGGACGTCGCCGGCCGTGAGCGCCTCGGCCGGGACCGCGCGCAGCCCTGTCCTGCTTCCTTTGTCCATCATGTACGTCGTGCCAACCTCTGCCAGTAGCCCCCTGGATGTGCTTCGGCGCCCCGGAGCGCCCGTTTCACGATACGTCAACGCGGGTGCCGGCGGGTGCCCGGTCCCGTCTAGCGACCCCAGCCGGCGTGGGCGAGAGCCTGGCGCAGCAGGTCTCCCCGCCCGCCCGAGAGCTCGGCCTGGATGGCGGGGCCCAGTGCCTCGGCGGGCGTCAGCCAGGACAGCTCGAGGGCGTCCTGCCGCGGAGCGCACTCGCCGGTCACGGGGATGATGTACGCGAGGGCGACGGCGTGCTGGCGGTCGTCGGTCAGGCCGGTCTCGGAGGGGGACGGGAAATACTCGGCGATCGTGAAGGGCAGGGGCGACGGCGCCAGCTGCGGCAGGGCGAGCGGCCCCAGGTCCTTCTCGAGGTGGCGCAGGAGCGCGGCCCGGATGGTCTCCCGGTACATGACGCGGCCGGAGACGAAGGTGCGCAGCATCTCGCCCTGCTCGTTCGCCTGGAGGAGCAGCCCCACCTCGTTGACGTAGCCCAGGGCGTCGCAACGCACCGGGATCGCCTCCACGTAGACCATCGGCAGGCGGCGGCGGGCCTCGTACAGGTCTTCTTCGGAGAGCCAGCCCGGGTTGGGATCAGGGGTGCGTACGTTCATACCCCAGTTCTATAGCAGACTCCCGACAAGCTCCCTGCGGCACGCGGTGCTTCGGCCCGTGGCTGAATCGCGGGGGCCGGTCCCGTGGCCGACGGCCGCGCCCACCCGCGGCATCACCGGTGGCATCGCCGGTGGTGGGAGGGTTCATCCGGAGGAGTCCCGCTGCTCCTCGTGGATCCGGATCCCGGCACCCCAGGGCGCGCGGATCCACACGGACCGCCCGGGCCCCTCGTCGGCCACCACGGGGTCGAAGCCACCGGCGCCGAGGTCCCCGGCGAGGTCCCGGACGTCGCCGTCGTACGCGAACGCGAGCTCCACGTCTCGGTGTCCTGCGGGCCGGACGGACACGATGCCGCCGTTCTTCGCGCGGAAGTCGTGCCGCGCGCCCTCGCCCGCGTTGTTCCCGGACCTGGCTCCCATGTCACCCAGGACCCGGGTGGCGGGAAGGACATCGGGCGTGTGCCAGAGGGCGAGGACCGACAACGGGGACGCGGGCGCGCCCGTCTCGCGTGGACCCTCGTCCGCGAGGAAGGACGTACCGTCGGGTGCCGTGATCCGCGCGGAGAGGCCGGCACCCTCCGCGGACAGCTCGACGGCGGTGCCGGCCTCCACCGTCCGGCGTGCGAACTCGCGGACGTCACCGACGTCGAACGCGAGGGCGGTGCGGCCGTCTTCCGCACTCCCCGCCCGGCAGGACCGCAGGGCCACCCTGCCGCTGCCGGCGTCGAACACGGAGGGGGACGCGTCCGGGAAGGGCTCCTGCGCGGGGTGGAGTCCGAGGGCCCGGAGGAAACCGGCGGCCGCGGGGACATCGGAGGTGTGGACAAGAAGGCGCACGCGGAGCATCAGTTCTCCCTGGGATAGGCGCGGAAGGACTGTTCCACGGACGCGGACAGGCGGGGGGGGGGGGGGGGGGGGGGGGCTCGTCGATACCGCGGTGCCCCACCTCGCGCCCCGGGTCCGGGGGCAGGTCCATGGTGAACTGCCCCTTTGGTTCGTCGGTCACGCCCAGGATGCTAGCAAGTCGGTAGGCGGTCGGAGCGAGGAGCCCTAAGGTGTTGGCATGAAGGCCGAACTCCCCGAGCTCCTGCTGCCCGACGCCCCCGCATGGCGGACCTGGCTGGAGGAGAACCACGCCTCCTCGCCCGGCGTCTGGCTGATCGAGCACAAGAAGGGCGGGACGACGACGGCCCTCACCTACGCGCTGGCCCTCGACGAGGCACTCTGCTTCGGCTGGATCGACGGGCAGGCGAGAAGTCGCGATGAGGGCAGCTACCTGCAGCGCTTCACCCCCCGCGGTCCGCGGAGCATGTGGTCGGCGCGCAACCGGACCTATGTGGACAGGCTGCGTGCCGAGGGACGGATGCGCGAGGCGGGGGAGCGGGCCGTCGCGGCGGCCCAGGCCGACGGCCGGTGGGAGCGCGCGTACGCCGGTCCCGCGACCGCCGAGATGCCCCCCGAGCTTCTGGCCGCGATCGAGGCCGACACCGATGCGCTCGCGACCTACCGCACCCTGACGTCGCAGAACCGGTTCGCCCTGTTCTTCCGCCTGTCCCAATTGAAGACCGATGCGGCGAAGGAACGGAACATCGCGAAGTTCGTCGCCATGCTGTCCAGGGGCGAGACCTTCTATCCGCAGGGCAAGAGGAACGGTGAAGGCGCGCGATAGTACGCTCCTCGGTCATTCTTGACCAGACCTTAAGGGTTCCCGCTGGTTTTCCCGCGGATCCGCTCGCTATGGTCGAGGGACTGGTCCGGTTTCCAAGAAAATCCTGAAATGCTCCCATCCGATCCGGAAGGAGCAACGAACCAGGACCGAACACCTGGTCGGACTGCGTGCAGCCACCGACCGAAGGACCATCCGGCCCCGCCATCCGTGCTGCTGGGGAGCAGAGGCTGAGCCGGCACAATTCCATTCGCATCCATCGCAGGGACCAGCGGGTCGCGGCGATTCTTTACAGGGGTATAAGTCTTGCCGCCACTTCGCGGGCGCCGGCGGTCTCACCGGCACACGGTCTCTCGAGCTCTTCTGCAGCGCATCATCGTGATGTGCCTCGCGGTCGTGCTCGGCGCGGGTTCCGTCTTCACGCTGTCCCTTGCGAGTGCGCCGGACGCTTCCGCAGCACGGATTGCAGGCGTGACGGACAACGGCACCGGGTACACGCAGGTGTTCACGCAAGCGAACACGGACAACATCACGGGGACCTGGGGACTCACGGGCGCGACCGCGCAGTCATCCACGCCGACGTCGTCACTGCCCGCACGCGGTTCGTCCGCAACCACATTCACACCGGCCCTGCCCAGCGGTACGGTGGTCGCGCAGATCGATACCGGGCCGCCCGCGAACTGCACGGCGACCACGACCACCCGGTATTGCTCGGGCTCCGGCACTATCACGGTGAACTTCAGCAAACCCGTCAACAACCCCGTATTCCACATCGCCGGACTCGGCGGCGGCATCACCAATGGCACCACGGGTGCTTTCGTCACCAGCTACTCGGCCTACGGCACGCTCAGCTCTGTGCCTTCCGGTGCAACCCTCGGCACTCCGGCCTCAGGTTCCACTAGCCTCGAGGTCGTCAATGGCAACCAGTTCCGCACCAGTGTCAACCAACCCGGCGTCACCTGTGATGCTCCGATCCCTGCGGGCTGCGGCAGCATGGTCGTCAACGGCACGGGACTGACGCAGATCTCCTTTGCGATGGGACTCAAGGTCTTCGGCGGCACCGCGACGCTCACTGCAACCAATGTGGACGCGTACAACGCCTTCGTCACGCTACAGGATCAGCCCGTTCCCGTCGCCGCCCCGGACACCAACACCACCAAGCGCAACACCCCGGTGACCACGTCGATCCTGACCAATGATGCACCCAGCGCCGGCAAGGCCCTCGTTCCCGGCTCCGTGGTCCTCTCCGCCCCTGGCATTGCCGGAGCTACCGTCAGCACCGACGGTAAGACACTGACCGTGCAGGGACAGGGTGTTTATTCGGTCATCACAACCGGCGCTGCGATCGGCCAGGTCGTCTTCACCCCCGTAGCAACTTTCGTCGGCACCGCGACGCCCATCAACTACCGCGTCTCGGACTCCGACAACTCCACCGCGACGTCCACCCTCACGGTCACCGTCACCGCCGACCCGCCCGGCCCTGTTGCCGACACCCCCACGACCAGTCAGGGCGTGCCGGTCACGTTCGACCCCACGGTCAACGACAACGGAGTCGACTCGCCCATCAACAAGGCCTCCGTCCGCCTCCTCGATCCCGCGACCGGCCAGTTCGGTACCACCCTCACCATCGCGGGCGAGGGCACCTACACCGTCAGCGCCGCCGGTGACGTCACTTTCACCCCCGTTCCCGCCTTCTCAGGGACGGCCCGCCCGGTGACCTACCGCGTCGCCAACCAGTCCGGTGCCACCGCGACGTCCACCATCACGCCGACGGTCACCCTCGGAGTGACCATCACAGTCCGCAAGAACCTGCCGACGCGAACGGCGGCGAACGACCAGTTCACCCTGTCGCTGCGAACGGGAACGACCGTGCTCGCGTCGGTCACGACGTCCGGCACCGCCACCGGCATCCAAGAGACGCAGATCCGCCGCGCATTCGTGCAGCCCGGTTCGACGTACACGATCTCCGAGGCACAGACCACCGGCGCGGGCCTCGGCTACTCCAACGCCTACGAGTGCACCCGTGCCGGCACCGTGATCGCGTCCGGGTCAGGGGCAGCAGGCACCATCACCATGCCCAACGAGGCAGGGACCGACGTCACCTGTACCTTCACGAACACCGCCCAGACTGCGCGCCTCTTCTGCGACACGAACCACTTCTACTCCATAACGACCGCCGGTGCCCTGGAACAGGGCGACATCGTGTCGGGGGGTCTTGCCCCGGTCGGCACCTGGCCGGGAGTTGCAGGGGCCAACGCCCTCGGTATCGGCTCGGGCGGGAACGTCGCCTACGCGATCGACCAATCGGCCGATCGAAGCGACGTGACGTCGATTCTCAAGTGGACTCCGGGTGGGGGGTTCGCGACGCTGACGAACACCTCGTACCTGACCGTGGCCGGCGGGGTCGAGATCGCCGGTGACATCGTTGCCGGCGCTGTGGACCCGAAGAGCGGCCGCTTTCTCTTCGGCAAGTTCGTCAACCAGCGGTTCCATATCTGGAGCTTCACCGACACCTTGAACGCCCCCAGCTTTGCTTATGTGGGTTCGTTTCCCACCGGCACCGCGCCGAACGGGAACGGAGACATGGCGTTCGACGCTGACGGCAACCTGTCCGTGATCGGCGCGGCTACGGTCAGCTCCGCAACCAATGCAGCGATCTACACGGTCACCGCCAAGGCCCTGGCCGACGGCGGCGATCTCGTGATGAGTACGTCGACGGTCAAGCAATTGAGCGGCACGGACGGCACCTTCACCGATTTCAGAGGTGTCGCGTTCTCACCGCGTGGCACCGTCTATCTGGCCGATGCGACCAGTGCCTACGAGTTCGACGCCACGACATGGAGTCGCGTGAGTGGCACACCGCGCATTCCGATCCCTTCCACGTCCACTTCTTTCGACCTCGCGAGCTGCTCGTCGCCCGCGACGATCACAGTGCAGAAGAACGTGGTGGGGCGCCAGAGCACGAACGACCAGTTCACGCTGACGGTAGCGGTAGGATCTCCGTCGACGGCGGTCGCCACGGCAACGACGAGCGGCGCGGCCAACGGCCCGCAGGCTGCGCAGATCGGGCCCTTCCCCGTCCCGATCGGCACCGCGGTCACGATCAACGAAGCCATGGCCGGCACCTCGGCCTCCCCCATCACGGCGTACACCACGATCTACGAGTGCTACTCCGACGGCGTGCGGCTGAGCACCGGCACCACCGCGACCGGCACCGTCACGATACCGAACAGGCTCAGCGCAGCCGTGAACTGCACGTACTTCAACTCTCCGGCTCCGGTCTCGAGTGTGCAGATCACGAAAACCATTCAGGAGTTCTCCGGCCTCCCTCGCCCCGGTGTCGGATGGACCGTTGGCACGACGGCGACTGCGGGCACCACGGGCAGTGCGACCGCCCTGCCCAGCCAGGCCCTGACACAGCCGGCGCTGACACAGCAGACGAATGCCGAGGGTAGGGCGAGCTGGACGGTGCTGTACGGCTCGACGACGTCCCGGGCAACGATCGTCGTCTCCGAGGTCCAACAGACGGGTTTCGCGTTCGTCAGCGGCTCGTGCCGCATCACGCTGAACGGCATATCCCGCACGGTCACCATCACTCAAATCGGGTCGACCATCGGTGCCAACCTCACGGACGTCGCACCCTCCTCGACAGTCGAGTGCCAGTTCGTCAACCGGCCCACGTCATCCCTCACGCTCGTCAAGCAGGTGGCCTTCGGGTCTGCGCAGCCGACCGACTGGACCTTGAGCGCGACCGGCCCCAACGGGGCCCTGCCTGGACCGTCCGGGCGGTCGGGCAGCGCAGCAGCCTCGGGAATCGCTGTCACACCCGGTGCTGCCTACCGCCTGAGCGAAACCGGAGGTCCGCTCACCTATGTGCAGACCGGGGCGTGGCAGTGCCGCACAGGAACCGGGGCAGCTGTCGACGTCACGGCTGCAGGGGAAGTCACCCCGATCGCGGGGGCCACGATCACCTGTACGGTGACGAACTCGACAGCGTCCATCACGCTGCTCAAGCAGGTCCAGAACCCACGGGCGGGCTTCCGAGCCCCGGACTGGAGGGTCACCGCGACACCGGCCGCACTGGCAGGCGGAGTCCTGCCGACGGAAAGCCGGCTCGGCGCCGAGTACGTCGCCTCGGGCAACCCGGCGAACACCTTCTTCGTGAGACCGGGCCACGGCTACACGCTGTCCGAGGCGGCCACGGATCCTACGCGGCCCCTCGCGTACCAGGAACTTCGTCTCGAACAGCTGACAGGGTCGACGTGGACCCTGGTGCCGTCACGAACCATTTCCGCTCCTGCGGCGGGCCAGACGGCGGTCTACCGCTTCGTCAACGCCCCCGTGGAGCCCACCAGACTGCCGCTCACCGGCGGCACGAGCACCGACGCGTACTACATCGGAGGGGGATTGCTGCTCATCCTGGCGCTCGCCCTCCTCGTGTGGCACGGGCGTCGACGAATGCGAGGCGCCTTCCGGTGATACGCGCACCGCTTCCCGTCCTACGTTCCTACTCTTCCCGCTCGCTCGCATCGGTCCCACCCTTGCATTCCTCACCTCACTCATAGGAGAAATCACGTGTCCATCCCCATTTTCCGGCGGGTCTCGGCCGCCCTCGGCGTGCTGGCGCTGAGCACGGCGGCAGCCTTCGTCGCCGTCTCGCCGGCGTCGGCCGTCACCCAACCGGGCAATATCAACCCCGATATCCCCCGCACCCTGACCATCCACAAGTTCGCGCTGGGCCCCGAGAACGGGCAGCAGATCGGCACCGGCCAGGAGGTCACGGTTCCGGGTACGCCGCTCGCAGGAGCGACCTTCACGGCGGCCCAGGTTCAGGGTGTCGACCTCACCACGCCGGGAGGCTGGACCACCGTGTCCAGCCTGACCCCTGCTACGGCTGCCAGCCGTGTCAACACTGCCGGTACCTACACGGCAACCACCGGCAGCGACGGTGTGGCGCGGTTCAACGACGGCGCCAGTCTCCCTCTGGGTCTGTATCTCGTGACCGAGACCAAGCTGCCGACCGGGGCGACCAACCCGGCCGCGCCGTTCCTCGTCACGCTGCCGTTCCCGACCGGTTCGGACGGCGCTCCGGCGAACCAGTGGATCTACGACGTGCACGCCTACCCGAAGAACGCCGTCACCGATCTTACGAAGACCCGCGTGCCGGCTCCGGCCAACTCGGTCGAGGCCCGCAATCCCGACCTGGTCCGCTGGGCGATCACCCAGAGCGTGCCGACGCTCGCGGGTGGCACCTCCCTCGACACGTTCACACTCACCGACTCGCTGCCCACGGACCTCGAGTACCTCGCGAACGGCCCGGACGGCGTCGCCCCGACGGCCGTGCAGGTCGTCAACGCGGCCGGCGTCACCCAGGGCTTCACCGCCGGCACGGACTACACACTCGTGTACGACGCGACCGCGCGTAATCTCACCGCTGACTTCACCCCTGCCGGCCGTACCCGACTGGCGTCATTCCCGGGTGGAAAGGTGACGCTCACCGTGCTGAGCCGTGCAGTGACGATCCCCGCCAGCGGCTTCATCGTCAACACGGCGACGGGCGTCGTGAACGGCAGCTCCACGACGGTCGAGGGCAGGACCCCGATCGGCCAGCTCACCGTGGCCGCCTTCCAGAACAACGGACGGAACCCGCTCGCCGGTGCCGTGTACCAGGTGTTCCTCAACGAGAACGACGCCAATAACAGCCAGAACCCCGTCTTCATCGACGGCGTCCAGAACTGGACGACCGGGGCGAACGGACAGGTCGCAATCCCGATCATCACGCCCGGCAACTACTACGTGCGTGAACTCACCCCTCCGGCCGGATTCCTGCTGCCGCGGCCGAGCCAGGCGCCGGTCCGGGTCGTGCCCGGTCCGAGCTCCACCGTCGCGCCGGTCCAGAACTACGTCGAGTTCCTGCATGACCAGGTTCCGGCCTTCGCGCTCCCGCTCACCGGTGGTGACGGCGCCCTGTGGTTCACCGTCGGCGGTACGGGGCTCATCGTGATCGCCCTCGGGACCGGCGTCATCGCTGCGCGCCGTCGTGCCACGTCGGCACTCGCAAGCGCGTAACGTAGCACCGTGAATGAGAAGGCGGGGCGTCAGGAAGGCGCCCCGCCTTCGCGCGTCCCGGACGAGACATCCGGACCATCGTCCGCCGCTCCGCCGGGTCCGACCAGGCGCGAGCGGAACCGGATCCTCCGGTGGCGGCTCCCGGTGCTGCCCTTGCTGATCGCGATCGCGGTCGTCGCCGGAGCGGCACTCCTCCTCTACCCGGCCGCGGCCGGGTGGTTCAGCTCGGTCGAGCAGTCGCGCGAGATCGACAAGCTCACCGAGGGAATCCACGATCTCGGCGCCGACACCCTGCGCGAGAGGCTCGCCGAAGCACGCGAGTACAACCAGGCGATGAACGGGGGCGGGGCGGCCGTCGCGGCGAACGAACGGCTCCCGCTCGCCAACGAACCGGGTTCCGAGGACGAGCAGCAGTACCTCTCGATGCTCCGGGGAGATTCCCAGGGACTGATGGCGCGAATCAGGATTCCCTCGATCAAACTCGACCTGCCGATCTACCACGGCACGAGCAACGCCGTCCTGGAACGTGGAGTCGGCCACCTCGAAGGCACTGCGCTCCCCGTCGGCGGGCCGTCGACCCACTCCGTGCTCACCGGCCATAGGGGCCTCGCGACCTCGGAGCTCTTCACCAACCTCGACAAGGTCACGGTCGGCGAGACTTTCACCATCGAGGTCTTCGGCGAGATCCTCGCCTACCGTGTCGCCGAGACCCTCGTCGTAGAGCCCGAGGACACCGAGAGCCTCCTCGTGCAGCCGGGCAAGGATCTGATCACCCTCGTCACCTGCACTCCCCTCGGGATCAACAGCCACCGCATCCTGGTCACGGGGGAGCGTGTGATCCCCACCCCCCAGGCCGACATCGACGCGGCGGGCGACGCCCCCGACGTGCCCGGCTTCCCATGGTGGATGGTCACCGCCGGCGGCGTGATCCTGGGCGCGGGCGCCTATGTGTGGGTCTCAGGACGGCCGCCGCGGGCCGTGCGGCTGCAGAATGCGCAGGAGCGTCAGGCACTGACCCTGGACCAGCTGGTCGACCGAGCACGATGAGACCGAATGCCTCGCTCCGCGCGGTGGACGGCTGATCCGCTGGGCGCCGGAGGGCGTGTCAGTGCCGGACGATCCGGTGCCGGCACGCCCTTTCCGCTTCCAGGACCATCCACGCCTGGAGCTGGGAGGAGAGGCTGACGGGTCCGTCCTGCCGCGGCGGGAACAGGAGCGCCGGGGTGCCCGCCTGCCCGGAACGACCCTGGGGACCGCCGACCTCCGTGCGGTCCGCCCAGAGGCGCTCCGCCGTGGCTCCGAGGAGGCCCCGTGCCGTCGCTGCAGCCTGTGGGTCCATCCCCGGAGCACGGACGGTGGACGCGAGGTAGCGCGCGAGGATGCCGGTGAACAGCCCGGCATCACCGCCCCCGGAGAGCGGCAGGACGCCGTCGTCGCCGGCCAGGTGTCCCGCGACCGCTTCGACGAGGCGCGCGGCGTGCCCGAGATTCGCCCCGCCGCCCGTCGCCACGAGCGCGCCGAGTACGGTGCCCTGGTTGTAGGTGTGCACGGTGCGCTCCACGGTCCCCTCGGCGCTCCCGTCGGCTTTCACGCCGTCGAGGTACAGGCCCGTGACGGGGTCGTACAGACGCGACCGGAGCCAGTCCAGCAGCTCCTGGGCCCGGGCGGTGTCCCCGGCCCGGGCGAAGAAGAGTGCGGCGGGCGCGGTGCTGGGGGTGTTCTTGTAGTCGCGGGTGGTGTTCCAGTAGACACCACCGCCCAGGTCCGGTGTGTGCGCGGATGCCAGGGCTCCTCCGAGGACGCGCGCACGGCGCCTGAGCCGCCGTCGTCCCTCCACCGCGCCGAGGCGCTGGAGGGCCAGGGCCAGCCAGGCCATGTCGTCGTAGTAGGCGTTGCGCCACCGGCCGCCGTTGCGCAGCCAGATGCCGCGGGCCAGTTTCCGCGCCTCGCCCAGGCCATCACCGAGGGGATCGCGCAGATGCTCGTCCAGGAGGCAGTCGAGGTAGTGCGCCTGCCACCAGTAGTGCCAGTGGCTCCTCGGGTCGGTCGGGGGCGGGAAGGCGATGGCGCCGAGTCTCGTCCCGGGGACACGCAGGCTCCGGCGGGCGTAGAGACGCCGGACGCTGCTGGCGGCGAGGGAGGCGGCGTCGTCAGGGATGGGCATGTGACCACCCTAGCCACGCCCGGTACCCTGAAGATTGCGCAGGATGCGCAATCGGACCCCCGCCGGGTGCGCAGTGAACCACGTCACAGTACGCTGAGCGCGGGGACGGACCAACGGCGGTCCTCCCGTCGTGGAAGGACCAGGCATGGATAGCAGGGGAGCGGTAGCGCTCGTGACAGGCGGTGCCTCGGGACTCGGACTCGCTACCGCCCGGAGGCTGTTCGACGACGGGGCCTCGGTGGTGCTCGTCGATCTCCCGCAGTCCGCCGGTGCGGATGCCGCGGCCGACCTCGACCCCTCCGGCGCCCGCGTGCGGTTCGTCGCCGCCGACGTCGCCGATCCGGCCCAGGTGCAGGCTGCGGTCTCTGCCGCCTCGGAGCTCGGCGCGCTGCGGATCGTCGTCAACTGCGCCGGTATCGCCACGCCGGGCAAGGTCCTCGGACGGAACGGCGTCCTGCCCCTCGAGGAGTTCGCCCGCGTCATCAACGTGAACCTGGTGGGTACGTTCAACGTCATCCGGCTCGCCGCGGAGGCCATGGCCGCCACCCCTCCGGTGACCGGCCTCGGCGGTTCCGACGAGCGCGGCGTCATCATCAACACCGCGTCCGTCGCCGCCTTCGACGGGCAGATCGGGCAGCCGGCCTACTCGGCCTCCAAGGGCGGCGTCGCCGCCATGACCCTCCCCATCGCCCGCGAGCTCGCCCGGTCCCTGATCCGCGTGGTCACGATCGCCCCGGGGATCTTCGAGACGCCCATGATGGCCGGCCTGCCGCAGGAGGCCCAGGACTCCCTCGGCGCCCAGGTCCCGCACCCCTCACGTCTCGGCAAGCCCGTCGAGTACGCGGCGCTCGCCGCGCACATCGTCGAGAACCAGATGCTCAACGGCGAGACGATCCGCCTCGACGGCGCCATCCGCATGGCGCCGAAGTAGAGCACGCCCCGGTCTCAGTTCGATCGAAAGGACGGCTCGATGGAGAGCCAACTGCCCACCGCCGATTTCCTCGGCTTCGAATCCCTCCTCTCCACCCACGAGCGGGAGAAACTCCAGGACGTCCGGGACTTCCTCGCGAAGGAGGTCTCTCCGCGTGCCGTCGAATGGTGGAACCGCGCCGAGTTCCCCCACGAGCTGCTGCCGAAACTCGCCGGGCTGAACCTCAGCACCCCCGTGCAGCAGGGCTACAGCCACCTGTTCAGCGGCATGGTGATCGCCGAGCTGACCCGGGCCGACACCTCGATCGCGACGTTCTTCATGGTCCACCACGACCTCTTCGTCGAGGCCCTCCACACCTTCGGCAGCGAGGAGCAGAAGGCACGACTGCTGCAGGACGCCATGGACCTGCGGATCACCGGGGCCTTCGCGCTCACGGAGCCGCTGCACGGGTCCGACGTCGCCGGCGGCATGGCCACCACCGCCACGCGGGACGGCGACACCTGGGTCATCAACGGCGCGAAGCGGTGGATCGGCAACGGGACCTTCTGCGACTACATGCTCCTCTGGGCGCGGGACACGGCGACCGGGGGAGTGCGCGGCTTCATCCTCGACGCGACACTGCCCGGCGTGACCCGCACCGCCATCGGGAACAAGACGGCGCTGCGGACGGTGCAGAACGCCGACATCCTCCTCACGGATGTGCGCGTCCCGGAGGCCGACCGCTTCGCCGGGATCGAGTCCTTCGACGACACCCGGCAGCTCCTGCTCGGCTCCCGCATCCTCGTGGGCTGGCAGGCCGTCGGCCAGCAGCTGGCCGCGTTCGACGTCGCCCGCCAGTACGCCGTGGAGCGCCGGCAGTTCGGCCGGCCGATCGCCGGCTTCCAGCTCGTCCAGGACCAGCTCGTCACCATGATGGGCAACACGACGGCGAGCCTCGCGGTGATGGCGCGGGTCGCCCAGCTGCAGGAGCAGGGCGTGTCCGACATGCCCCAGGCCGCGTTCGCGAAGTCCTTCACCACCGCACGCATGCGGGAAACCGTGGCCCTCGGGCGGGGCATCCTCGGCGGGAACGGGATCGTGACGGACTTCTGCATGGCGAAGATCTTCGCCGACGCGGAGGCGGTCTACACCTACGAGGGGTCCTACGAGATCAACAGCCTCATCGTGGGCCGGGCGCTGACCGGCATCTCCGCGTTCGCCTGATCCGGCCTCCATCGTGCTCGCCGGCCGGGGTGTGTGCCGGTGGGTCGGAGCGCCCGTCGTTCCTGGTTCCTGGCCACCACGGGCGCGTCGGACGACGACACGCCGCACCTCGGGTGTGCTGCAGGCAGAACCCGGGAACGACGGCGGGTGGGCAGCCCGATCGGGACCGTGGTACCCGGCGGCTGCTTCACATGACGGACGGGGTGAGGCGCCCGCCACATTACTGGGTAGTATCCCAACAGCAATCCGTCGTATCCAGTGCCGCATACGCCCGTTTTCCATGCCCTGAAAGCAGGCCGTTGTGACAGTGCCCCTCGAAGTGTCCCCGCTGCAGCCCGCCGACCCGTTCGGCGGTGCCGCGGGTGACCTCAGTTCCGATCTCCGCGCCGACGTCCGGCGCGTGAGCACGCTGCTCGGTGAATCGCTCGTGCGCCAGCACGGCCAGGAGCTGCTCGACCTCGTGGAGAGGGTCCGCCTGCTCACCAAGCAGTCGAAGGAGTCCGGCAGCGGTGCCGACGCCGGCGAGCGGGCCGCCCTGACGGAACAGGTGCGGGAGCTGCTCGCCGCCCTCCCCATCGACCGGGCCACCGAGCTGGTGCGGGCCTTCGCCGCCTACTTCCACCTCGCCAACGCCGCCGAGCAGGTGCACCGCGTGCGCGGGCTCCGCACGCGGCCCGAGGAGGACGGCTGGCTGGCGCACACGGTGTCGCGGATCGCGGCGGACGCCGGGCCCGAGGCGCTGGCGGACGTCGTGCAGGCCCTCGACGTCCGCCCGGTGTTCACGGCGCACCCCACCGAGGCCTCGCGCCGCTCCGTGCTGGACAAGCTACGCCGGCTCTCCGACATCCTCGCGGACACCACGGCCGAGGGCTCGCAGCAGCGGCGCCGCCAGGACCGGAGACTCGCCGAGGTGATCGACCTGATCTGGCAGACGGACGAGCTGCGCCAGGTGCGGCCCACGCCGATCGACGAAGCCCGCAACGCCATCTACTACCTCGGCGACATCCTCACCACCTCCATGCCCGAGCTGCTCGAGGACCTCTCGGACCTCCTGGCCGAACACGGCGTCGCCCTGCCGGCCGAGGGGGCGCCGCTCAGGTTCGGCTCCTGGATCGGTGGTGACCGTGACGGCAACCCGAACGTCACCGCCGCCGTCACCCGCGAGATCCTGCAGATCCAGAACCAGCAGGCCGTCCGGATCGCCATCCACTTCCTCGACCGGCTGATCTCGTCGCTGTCCTCGTCGACGGCGATCGTCGCGGCGTCCGATGAGCTGACCGCGTCCATCGAACGCGACCTCGAGAACCTGCCGCGGCTCGACAAGCGCGTCCTCGAACTCAACGCACAGGAGCCCTACCGGCTCAAGCTCACGTGCGTGAAGGCGAAGCTCCTCAACACCGCGACCCGGGTCCAGAACCAGACCGCGCACGAGCCCGGGCGCGACTACAACACGACAGCCCAGGTGCTCGCGGATCTCCGGCTCGTCGGCGATTCCCTCCGGCAGCACTCCGCGGGCCTCGCGGCGGACGGCGCGCTCGCCACCGCGTCACGGGTCATCTCCTCCGTCGGCCTGCACCTCGCGACCCTCGACGTCCGTGAACACGCGGACATGCACCACGACGTCGTCGCCCAGCTGGCCGACCGCCTCGGCGAGCTCGACAGGCCCTACCTCGAGCTGGGCCGTGAGGACCGACGCCGGGCCCTGTCCCGTGAACTCGCATCGCGGCGCCCGCTCGCCACGGTGAACCCGCCGCTCGACGACGGCGCGAGGCGCACCTTCGACGTCTTCCGCGAGATCGCCTCGGCGCTGGAGACCTACGGCCCCGACGTCATCGAGACGTACATCGTGTCCATGACCCGCGGGGCGGACGACGTCCTCGCGCCGGTGGTGCTGGCCCGTGAGGCGGGACTGGTCGACGTCGTCGGGGACGGCTCGGGAGGCCCGGACTCCGGCGCGTTCGCGAAGATCGGCTTCGCGCCGCTCCTCGAGACGGTGGACGAACTCCGTGTCTCCGCCGAGATCGTGGACACCCTGCTCTCCGACCCGACGTACCGCGAGGTGGTGCGCCTGCGCGGGAACCTGCAGGAGGTCATGCTCGGCTACTCGGACTCCAACAAGGAATCCGGCGTCCTCACGAGCCTGTGGGAGATCCACAAGACGCAGCGCCGCCTGCGCGACGTCGCCGCGAAGCACGGCGTGCGCCTCCGGCTGTTCCACGGTCGCGGCGGATCCGTGGGCCGCGGTGGCGGGCCCACGTACGATGCCATCCTCGCCCAGCCGAACGGCGTCCTCGAGGGGGAGATCAAGTTCACCGAGCAGGGTGAGGTGATCAGCGACAAGTACTCGCTGCCCGCCCTGGCCCGCGAGAACCTCGAGCTCTCCCTCGCCGCCGTCATGCAGGGATCCGCGCTGCACCGCACGCCCCGAACCTCCGACGACGACCGCGGGCGCTGGGCCGAAGTCATGGAGACGGTGTCCGACGCCGCGTTCACCCGCTACCGCTCCCTGATCGACCACGAGGACCTGCCCGCGTACTTCCTCGCCTCGACGCCGGTCGAGCAGCTCGGCTCGCTCAACATCGGCTCGCGGCCGTCCAAGCGTCCCGACTCGGGAAGCGGACTCGGTGGGCTCCGCGCGATCCCGTGGGTCTTCGGGTGGACGCAGTCGCGCCAGATCGTCCCGGGCTGGTTCGGCGTCGGGTCCGGGCTGCGGGCCGCACGGGAGGCGGGCCACGGGGCGTTACTCACGGACATGCTCGACCGCTGGCACTTCTTCCGCACGGTCGTCTCGAACGTCGAGATGACGCTCGCCAAGACGGACCTCGAGATCGCAGCACACTACGTCGAGGCCCTGGTGCCGGGTGAGCTGCAGCACCTCTTCGGCGTGATCCGCGAGGAGTACCAGCTCACGCTGGCCGAGATCCGCTGGCTCACCGGCGAGCACGAACTGCTCGACAACCAGCCCGTGCTCAAGCGGTCCCTGGCCGTCCGCGACCAGTACCTCGACCCGATCTCCTACCTCCAGGTCGAACTGCTGCGCCGGGTACGTGCGGAATCCGACGGCGGTCCCGACGGGCAGCTCCAGCGGGCCATGCTGATCACCATCAACGGCGTCGCCGCGGGGATGCGCAACACGGGCTGATCGGGGCCCGGCGCCGTCCTGGCCTCCGATCCGGGTGTGCCCCGCCGGAATACGGGCCGGACGGCATGGGTTGCCGCCTCTGGAAGCAGAACGGCGGCAGCCGGACCACCCCCGAGGAGGAGCACCATGAAGGCAGTGTTTTACGAGCAGTACGGCGATCCGGGCGTCCTGCAGTACGGTGACCAGCCCGACCCGAAGGTGGGGCCGGATTCCGTGCTCGTCGACGTGCGCGCATCATCGGTCAATCCTGTGGACTGGAAGATCACCGCGGGCTACCTCGACGGCGCGCTGCCCACCCATTTCCCGGTGATCCCGGGCTGGGACGTGGCCGGCGTCGTCGTGCAGCCGGGCCCCTCCGTGACGGAGTTCGAGGCCGGCGACGAGGTCATCGGCTACGTCCGCATGGACACCGTGGGTCTCGGGACGTTCGCCGAGCAGGTGGCGGCTCCCGTGCGGACCCTGGCGCGGAAGCCTCGCAACGTGTCCTGGGCCGAGGCCGCCACGATGCCGCTCGCCGGGCTCACCGCCTATCAGGCCCTCCAGGCGGTCGGCGCCGGGGAGGGCGATACCGTGCTCGTGCACAACGGTGCAGGCGGCGTGGGCACCTACGCCATCCAGATCGCGAAGGCGTGGGGAGCCCGCGTGCTGGCCACGGCGTCGGAGAAGAACCACGACTTCCTGCGCTCCCTCGGCGCCGAGCCGCTGACGTACGGCGACGGCCTGGCGGAGCGTATCCGTGAGGCGGCGCCCGAGGGGCTCGACGCCGTCGTCGACTTCGTGGGCGGCGACGACAGGGTCGCGTCCCTGGAGCTCCTCAAGGACCAGGCGCGCGCGGCCTCCGTGGCCGACGCCGAGGCCAAGGACACGGGCGGCCGCTACATCTTCGTCCGGCCGAACCCCGCCGACCTCCTCGCGCTCACCGAGCTCGTCGAGGCGGGGAGCGTGAAGCCGGTCCTCGCGGAGACGTTCCCGCTGGAGCGCGCCGCCGACGCCTTCCGCAGCAGCATCGACGGTCACGTGCGCGGCAAGATCGCCGTCACGGTAGGCGGGCAGGGCGCCTCCGGGCACTGACCGGCCGGACGTCCTCCGATCGACCCCGGTCGGCGCCGTGCGGTGGGGCCGGTATCCCCACCGCACGGGCCCGCAGGCGGGACGCGGCCGCCATGGGGACCCGCGGAGTCCGTGGGGACAGACGCCCCTAGTAGCGCGAGTCCTCGTAGTCGTCCCCGGTGAGGTCGATCGGCTCCCGCTGGGCGTCCTCCTCGGCGCGCAGCCAGCGCCGGTAGGCGTGATCCACCCGGTGCCGGCGCGAGCCCGCGGTGATGAGCAGCAGGAAGATCGCCAGCGCGGCCACGAAGGCGACGATCAGCGCCGACGGCTGCCCGAGCGCCCGCTCGACGGCGATCCACAGCAGCCCCCAGGACGTGGCCGCGGCGACGGCGAGCCGTCCGCGGTCGGTCGAGCAGACCACGGCGGCGGTCATCAGGACCGCGATGATTCCGAGGTTGGCCCACGCCCTGCCGCCCCAGCCGAACAGGTCGACGTCGCCGGCCGTCAGGACCGCTGCGGCGTTCGCCGCCGCGGCCACCAGCACCCAGCCGAGATAGAGCCCTATCGGCGTGTCGACGACAGCGCCCTCGAGCCGCGTCTCGCTCGGATGGTCGTTCAGGGTCCGGACGGCCGCGAGGAGGGTGAAGAAGAGGAGCATGATCACCACGAGGCTCAGCGCCAGCAGGCCCGCCTGGGCGGTGAGGATCCACGCGAGGTTCAGGAGCATCGAGGCGGCGACGATCCAGCCCAGGCGCCGCTGGCGCCCGGTCCGCCTCTGCGACGGCAGCCACTGGAACACCGTGTAGGCCACGAGCCCCGCATAGATGACGCTCCAGATGGAGAAGGCGGACGACGACGGCGCGAGCAGCGTCGCGTCCGGAGCGAACAGGCCGCCCGCGGCGTCCCTGATCGACGGACCGCCGAAGGCGCCGACGCCCGCCGCCGAGCCGAGGACGCAGGCCAGGGCGCAGGCCGTGACGACGACCTGCCGCACGACGTCCCGATCCCAGGTACCGGCATGGCGCACAGCCGTACTGCTGCCGCGGCGCGCCGCCCGGTAGGTCGCGTCCGCGGCGGTCCTCGCCTTGCCTGCGACGACCCTGGCCGACTCGGAGGCCCGTTCCGAGACGACCCTCGCCGAACCGACAGCCCGTTCCGAGACGACCCTCGCCGAGCCCGCGGCCCGTTCCGAGGCGATCCGTAGCCGGTCCGGGGACCCCGAACCGTCGCCGGAACCGTCCGATCCCCGCACGGCTGCGTGTGAGGGCGTCACCTGTCGTGGCTGGGCAGGAGCTGCCTCCGACGCCGGACGCGCCCGGTCGGGGCCGTCGTCGTCGGCCACGGCCACGGCGCGCGGCTGGGCGGCTCGAAGGCGTTCGAGGACGCTCGCCGTGTCGGAGGGCGGCCCCGCCGCCGGTGTGCTGTGGTCGATCGTCGGCGGCCGGACGGGTTTGTCAGGGAGCCGGGGTCCCGGGGTCTTCGGGGTGCTCATGCGCTTTGGTGGCCTTCCGGTGTTTCTTCACAGCGAGGGTTGCCGCGGTGATGGCTCCCACCAGCGTACCGACCGCCATTCCGAGCAGGGCGCTGACGCCGGTGGGCAGGCCGGTGGAGGCTCCCGCGACGAAGCCGAGGCCGATGAGCCATGCGGTCCACAGCACGCCTCCGGCCGCCGCCGCGAGCATGAACGGGCGGAACGGGAGCTCCGCGATGCCCGCGGCGGCCACACTCGCGGTGCGCCCGCCGGGGAGGAAACGGACGGCGACGACGGCGGCGTACGTGGGCGAGGTGCCGGCCTTCTCGATGGCGCTGCGCAGCCCCCGGTGGATGGAGCGACCCCACCGGAAGCGGTCGAGGAAGTGGGTGAGCCGCCGCCGGAACAGGAGGAAGATCGCGACGTCGCCGAGCCAGCTCCCGGCGAACGTGGTGACGACGGCGAAGGGGAGGAGGAGCCGGCTGTGGGCGGACATGGTCCCGGCGCCGATCACGAGGAGTTCCGAGGGCACGACGGGAAGCACGACGTCGACGAAGATCACCGCGAACATGACGAGGAGGTAGAGCGGTGCTGGGATGTCCGTACCGGGCAGTTCCACCCTGCAAATCTACCGTCCGGGCCGCGCCTCCGGGCCGGACGGCAGGGAATGATTCAGGCGAATTCGCTGAGGGTGAGGCCGGATTCGAACTGCCGCTCGGCGCCGGTCAGCGGGTCGCGGAAGGCGATGCTGTGCGCGAGGAGCTGCAGCGGCCGGGTGTAGTCGTCCGGCGCCTGCGGATGGAGCACGGGGTAGAACGGGTCGTTGATGATCCCGAGGCCGAGCGACGCCATGTGCAGCCTCAACTGGTGCGTCTTGCCGGTGTGCGGTTGCAGCCGGTACAGCCCCCGGTCCTCGCGCTGGTCGAGCAGGCTCACAGTGGTGTGGGTGTTCGCGGGCCCCTCGACCTCCTGCGCCAGGAGGTAGGTGCGCGATTTCACGATCCGGCTCCGGACGTCGAGCGGCTCGGTGTCGAGGTGCAGTTCGGGCCGTACGGGCGCCACCGCCCGGTACTCCTTGCTGATGCGCCGGTTCTCGAAGAGCAACTGGTAGGCGCCGCGGGTCTCCGGATCGACGGAGAACATGAGGATACCCGCCGTCATCCGGTCCAGGCGGTGCATGGGGATGAGATCCGGGAGGTCCAGCCCGACGCGCAACCGGACGAGGGCGGACTCCGCGACGTACATCCCGCCCGGGGTGGTGGGCAGGAAGTGCGGCTTGTCGACGACGAGCAGATGCTCGTCCCGGTGCAGCACCGACAGCTCGACCGGCAGGCGCTCCTCCACGGGCAGCTCCCGGTAGTACCAGACGAAGGTGTGCTCGCCCAGCGGGGTGGACCGGGTCAGGACCTCGCCCCCGAGCGCGACCACCTCGCCGCGGTCGAAGCGCTCACCGATGCCGTCCGGGTCCACGTGGTCGAACCGGTCGAGGATGTACTCGAGCGCCGTCGCCCAGGGGCCTTCGGCGGGCAGCCGGAGCCGGGTCGCGTTGACGCCGTTGCGCACGGGCAGGGGAGAGCGCATCGCCATCACCGCACCACCCGCCCGTCGCCGTCCACCCCGTCAGGGTAGTGCCGCCCCGGCCGGGGTTTCCAATCGCGGCTGGCAGTGTGGGCAGTAGTAGAGCTCGCGCAGTTCGGTCTCCCGGTCCCCGAGCTGTTCGAGGGCCACGGGTGTACCGCAGCGCAGGCAGCCCCGCCGCGACCGTCCGTACACCCAGAGGGTGTTGCCGCGCAGCTGTCCCGTGGTGGCCCGGGTGGTGCGTGCCTTGTTCGCCTCGAGGAGCTTCTTGGACAGTTCGACCATGCGCGGCAGGTTGGGCACCTCACCGGTGGGCGTGAGCGGGTGGACACCGGCCAGGAAGCACAGTTCGCACCGGTACACGTTGCCGATCCCCGCGAGGTTCCGCTGGTCGAGCAGGGCCAGGCCGATGGGCCGGTCGGGCTGTTCGAGCAGCCGGCGCAGCGCCTCGTCCGGGTCCCAGTCGGGCCCGAGCAGGTCGGGTCCCAGGTAGCCGACGGCCTCCTCCTCGTCGGCGCGTGCGATCACGCGGAGGAACCCGAGCTCGAACCCGACGACGACGGCGTCCTCCGTCTCCAGGATGCACCGCGCCTTGAAGGCGGGCCGGCGCCACTTCTCCCCGTGCGCGTAGACGTGCCAGAGCCCCTCCATCTTCAGGTGCGAATGGATGTCCCACCCGTCGTCGCCCCCGCCGCGGATCAGGAGGTGCTTGCCGCGGGCGACGGCCTCCTGCACGGTGTCACCGGTGAAGTCCACGGTGGCGAACTTGGGCACGCGGATGTCGCACCGTGTGAGCTGCTTCCCCGCGAGGGCACGGTGCAGCTCACGGGCTGCCCGCCAGACGGTATCCCCCTCAGGCACGGATCCTCAACCCCCGCGGCGTGGTGTAGAAGCCGGCGTCGGCCAGGGCGCGGCCGATGTCCGTGTCCAGGATCTCCCCGCCGTTCACCTTCTCGAGCGCCATCTTGTCCGCGGCACCGCGGCGGATGATCGTGACCAGGGCCAGCGCGGCCGCGCGCAGCACCGCGGTGTCCTCGGTGAAGGCCAGCAGGGTCTTCCCGCCGCGCTCCACGTAGAGGGCGAGGGCGCCGTCCACGAGCACCACCAGGGCACCCGCCTTCCGCCCGGCGCGGTGCCCGCCGTCGGCCTGGGGCCAGCTCAGCGCGGCACCGTAGGGGTTGGCGGGGTCGGTGGCCGCGAGGGCCACGGCCTTCAGGGGCGGGGCCTCCCCGCCGAGGACGTCCTGGGCGGTGGGCAGCTGGTTGTCCGCACTGAACGAGCGCAGGCGGTCCACCGTGGCGGGGACGGCGAACTGGGCGGCGCCGAGGTGCTCGATGAAGTACCCCCGACGGCACCGGCCCATCTCCTCGAGGCGCGCCAGCACCTTGTACATGAGTCCGAAACCGCCCGGGATGCCTTCCTGCCCGACGGCGCCGCGCGTGACGACCCCGTACCGGTCCAGCAGGAGCTCCGCCGTGGCATGGGCGTGCAGCGTGGTCTCCGGTTCGACCCCGGGCAGCATGTTCCAGCGCCCGGCGGCCAGGGGAGGGGTGGGCCGCTGGTAGCTCCCGCCGTCGTCGGTCGCCGCGCTCAGGCGCATGGAGGCCCCGGTGAGGGACTTGCCCGGCGCCCGGCCGAGCCGCCCCGCCCGTGACGTCCGTGCGCGGGCCGGGACCGGCTTCTGCTTGTGCGCCGTCTTGCCGTGGGCGAGAAGCGCGCGCACCGGCGTGAAGGTGTCGTTGCTGATCCGGCCCGCCCACACCAGATCCCACAGCGCGGTGACGACGGCCGTGTCCGGAGTGGCCTCCTGCACGTCGAGCAGGTTGGTGAGCTGCCGCAGGAAGAAGCCGCCCCCGCCGGCCAGCAGGTCCAGCAGGGCCGTATGGAGCGCGCTGGGCTCGAAGGCCGGATCGGGCCGCAGGGTCAGGGGTGCGTTCTCGGCGAGGTGGAGGGCGATCCAACCGTCGTTGCCCGCGAGGGACCCCGCACCGGACCACAGCACCTCGCCTGTCGCGGTCAGTTCGTCGAGCATGGCGGGCGCGTAGTTCGCGACGCGCTGCGCCAGGATGAGCGGCTCCCATGCCGAGGCGGGGATCGGCACACCCGAGAGCTGGTCGATGACCGTGATCACGCCGTCGAGGCCGCGCAGGCTGGAGCCGATGTGCTGCCAGGCGGGCAGGAACCGACCGTAGGCCGCCGGGTCCACGGGCTCCACCTCCTGCCGGAGGGCGGCGAGCGAGCGGCGGCGCAGGCGGCGGAGCACCTCGGCGTCACACCACTCGCTCGCGGCCGGCGCATGCACGGTGATGGTGCCGGGAGCGGCACCCGACGCGGCCGAGATGTCGAGGACGGGCACCGACTCGGCGGGACGGAACTCGCCCTCCACCACGCGCCCGGCGCCAGCGAGGCGCTGCAGCGAACCGGCGACGACGGCGACACCGAGGCCGAGGCGGGCTGCGGCCTCCGCGGCGGTGAACGGTCCGTGGGTGCGCGCGTAGCGGCCCACGAGGTCCCCGAGCGGGTCCTCCACCGGTTCGATGAACGCCAGCGGGATGCCCATGGGCAGCGGGACGCCGAGGGCGTCGCGGAGGCGGGCCGCGTCCTCGACGGCCGAGACCCGTTCGATGCCCGCGATGTGGACGGTCAGTGCACGGTTCGCCTTCACGAGGGCCGCGACGTGCCGGCCGACCACCTCGACGGATGCCCGCCCGGGGACCGGTGTCACGGAGGCAGCCATGAGCGCCTCATCCGAGGCGTCCTCATCGGTGGGTGCGAACGGGGACGCCTCCGGCGATGCGTGGGATCCGGTGGGGACGTCGACGGACTCCCGCCCGCCCGCGGCCGCCGAGGATCCGGGGACAACGGACGTGAGGGCGGTCTGCTCGTCCGCCGGGGCCTCGAGCCGCTCGGCGATCTCCTCCACGGTGAGTGGTCCGAGCAGGCGCAGCAGGTCCGCGACCCCCTCGAGCCCGCGGGCCAGGCGGTCCGGCCGGAGGCGCTGCAGTTCGAGTTCCGTCTCGGCGATGACCCGCGCGTCGAGCAGCTCGCGCAGCTCCGCCCGGCCGAGCAGCTCGTTGAGGAGCGTCGGGTCGAGCGAGAGCGCCGCGGCCCGGCGTTCGGCCAGGGGCGAATCCCCCTCGTACAGGAACGACGCCACGTACCCGAACAGCATGGACCGTGCGAAGGGCGAGGGCTGCTGCGTGGTGACCTCGACAATGCGCAGCTCCCGGCGCTCGATCGATGCGGCGAGCTCCTTCAGGGCGGGCAGGTCGTAGACGTCCTGCAGGCATTCGCGCACGGTCTCGAGGACGATCGGGAACGTCGGGTATTTCTTGGCGACGTCGAGCAGCTGCGCCGACCGCTGCCGCTGCTGCCACAGGGGGGTCCGCTTGCTCGGATTCTGGCGTGGCAGCAGGAGGGCGCGGGCCGCGCACTCCCGGAACCGGGAGGCGAAGAGCGCCGATCCGCCCACCTCGGCGGTGACGATGCCGTCGAGCTCCTCGGCGTCGAACAGGAAGAGATCGGCACCGGGCGGTTCGTCCTCCATGAGCGGTACGCGGAGCACGATGCCGTCGTCGGACGCCATCGCGGCGCCGTCCATGCCGTACCGCTGCTCGAGCCGGGCTCCGACGGCGAGCGCCCAGGGCGCATGCACGGGCATGCCGAACGGGCTGTGCAGCACCACACGCCAGTCGCCGAGTTCGTCGTGGAACCGCTCGACGACGAGCGTCCGGTCGCTGGGCACCACCTCGGTGGCCTCGCGCTGCTCCGTCAGGTAGGTGATGAGGTTGCCCGACGCCCACGCGTCGAGGCCGATCCTCGCGCACCGCTCCTGCGCCTGCTCCGGCGTGGCGCCGGACATCTCCCGGTTGAAGGCGCCGAGCGCACGGCCGAGTTCGACGGGGCGGCCGAGGGAGTCGCCCTTCCAGAACGGCAGCTTGCCGGGCTGCCCGAAGGCGGGGGAGACCAGCACGCGGTCATGCGTGATCTCCTCGATCCGCCAGCTGGTGGCTCCCAATGCGAAGACATCGCCGACCCGGGATTCGTACACCATCTCCTCGTCGAGTTCGCCGACGCGGCGGCCTCCCGCGCGCGGTCCCTCGCCCTCGGACCCGACGAGGAACACGCCGAACAGGCCGCGGTCGGGGATGGTGCCGCCGGAGGTGACGGCCAGGCGCTGCGCCCCGGGCCGGCCCGTGATGGTCCCTTCCACGCGGTCCCAGATGATGCGGGGCCGCAGCTCGGCGAACTCGTCGGACGGGTACAGGCCGGCGAGGAGGTCGAGCGTCGCGTCGAACGCCGACCGCGGCAGGGTGGCGAACGGCGCGGAGGCGCGGACGACGTCGAACCACTCCTCGACGTCGATGGTGCCGAGCGCAGCCGCCGCGACGGTCTGCTGCGCCAGGATGTCCAGCGGGTTGGTGGGGATGTAGAGGGGCTCGATCTGCCCGGCGAGCATGCGCTCCACGGTCACCGTCGTGTTGATGAGGTCCCCGCGGTGCTTGGGGAACAGGACGCCCTGCGAGACCTCGCCCACCTGGTGGCCGGCACGGCCCACGCGTTGCAGGCCGCTCGCCACGGAGTGCGGTGACTCGACCTGCACCACGAGGTCCACCGCGCCCATGTCGATGCCGAGTTCGAGCGAGCTGGTGGCGACCACGCAGCGCAGGCGGCCCGATTTCAGGTCGTCCTCGATGAGCGCGCGCTGGTCCTTCGACACCGAGCCGTGGTGGGCGCGGGCGAGCAGCGGGGCGGCGCCGTTGCTCTGCCCCGCCTGGGCCATCATCTGCGCGGGGGTCGCCGTGGTGTGCGCGAACGACGGCGCCGCGGCGGGCTCCACGGCGGCCGGGTTGCCTCCGGCCGCCCAGACGGCGTCCCGCTCGAGGCGCTCCGCGTGGATCTCGTTGAGCCGCGCGGTCAGGCGCTCGGCGAGCCGGCGCGAGTTCGCGAACACGATCGTGGACCTGTTCTGCTCGATGAGGTCGACGATCTTCTCCTCGACGTGCGGCCAGATGCTCGCCTGCGGCACGGCGTCGCCGTCGTCGTCGGTGTTCGACGCGGCCCCACCGAGCTCCGTCATGTCCTCCACGGGTACCGTGACGGTGAGGTCCCACTGCTTCTTCGACGGCGGCGCGACGATCTCGACGGGGGCGTTGCCGGACAGGAACCGGGCCACCGTCTCCTTGGGCTCCACCGTGGCGGAGAGGCCGATGCGCTGCACCGGCTTGTCCAGCAGGGCGTCGAGGCGGGCCAGGGACACTGCGAGGTGCGCGCCGCGCTTGGTGCCCGCGACGGCGTGGACCTCGTCGATGATGACGGTGTCCACCTCCATCAGCGTCTCCCGCGCCTTCGACGTGAGCATGAGGAACAGGGACTCGGGCGTGGTGATGAGGATGTCCGGCGGCCTCGTGAGCATCGCGCGGCGTTCGGCCTGGGGGGTGTCACCGGATCGGACACCGACGGTGATGCTGGGCGCGGGCAGCCCGAGCCGCTTGGCCGTCTGCGTGATGCCGATCAGCGGCGCCCGCAGGTTCCGCTCGACGTCGACGCCGAGGGCCTTCAGGGGCGAGATGTACAGCACGCGGGTACTGCGCTTGGGTGCTGCCGGTGCCTTCCGCCCCTTCGCCGGTGCAGGGGCTTCGGGCTCGGCCTCGCCGCTCCCGCCCGAGGCGATCAGGCGGTCCAGGGCCCAGAGGAACGCGGCGAGCGTCTTGCCCGAGCCGGTGGGCGCGACGACGAGGGCATTGGATCCGGCGGAGATGGCGGACCAGGCGCCCTCCTGGGCGGGCGTGGGTTCGGAGAAGGCCCCGGCGAACCACTCGTGCGTAGCCGGGGTGAATCTCGTCAGTACCTGCGTCGTCACCCACTCATCATGCCCCAGCGCACCGACACTCGCCGGAGGGGCGGCGCACCGCAGGCCTCCCCCCGCCGCGGGGCCGGCGGGAGTAGGTTTCAGGGGAGCCGCGCCGCGCGGCCGGGGGAGGAGCGGCCATGGCAGCAGGAGCAGGGACGGCTGGAACCCGTGGACCACGCGGGCACGTGTCCCACAACTGGCTGCCCGTGGCAGGCGTCGGATCGCTCTTCCTCGGCGGCGCCGCGGCAGCGCTCGTGTTCGAGGGCGACACGGGCCGGACGGCCGTCTATTTCGTGGTGGCCACCCTGGTGCTCATCCTCCTGACCACGCCGTGGCTCCTCCGCCACCCGCCGGCGCTGCATGCCGGTGCGGGCGCCTACCTGGTGCTCGGTGTCGTCGTGGAGCTCGGCGCGCTCCTCGGCGGGGCCGTGGAGGCCTTCCGGGGGCTCGGCGCCTGGGTGGTGCTCGGGATCGGCGTCGCGGTGTACGGGTACCTCGAGCGGGGGCGCGTCATGATCACTGCCGGGGCGGGCACAGCGCTGCTGGGCGTCGGCGCCATCGTCACGGCCGCGCCGTGGCCGACCCTGGTGCTCGCACTGGCCAGCGCAGCCCTGCTCGTGTTCGCGGCCTGGCGGCTCCGGCTCCTGGGGATGCAGGCCGGACTCCCCGCCGGAGCCGGCCGCTAGCCGGCCCTCCAGGGCAGCCGGCCACGCCGCCGCTGAAACGGCCCGCCGGCCGGGCCGCCGCGATGACGGCCAGTGAGAGCCCGCCGCTGGAACGCCCCGCCGGCCACGCCGCCCGCTGGAACGGCCCGCTAGGACGCGGGCTGCAGCGTCCCGATGGTCATCAGCACCACGGACGCCGCGGAGCAGGCCGGGATCTCCTGCGGCAGCACGAGCGAGTCGGTGTCTCCGGGCGGGTAGACACGCAGGCCGGCGGCGGTCGTGAGTCCGCAGTCCGCACCGTAGTTCTGGGCGTTGGTCTGCCGCAGGGTCGCGGCGGCGGAGGCACCCGGGGCGAGGGACACGACGGTCGACGCCGAGCCGTCGCGGTCCGCGGGGGCCCCGATCTGGGTGCCGGCCGCATCGACGAAGGACACCCCGGGGAAGCCGTCCACCCTGCACTCCTGGTCGGAGGCGTTGGTCAGCACGAGCGTGCGGTACACGCTGCCCGCTGCGCCGCCGCCGGGCTGGTCCTCGACGCTCCCGGTCAGCTGCGCGGCCGTGCAGGCTCCGCCCGCAGCGGGCGCGGCTGTGGGCGTGACGGGTGACGGCGCCTCCGTCGTCGGTGCGGCCGATGCCGAAGTGGACGGAGCTGCGGACGGCGCTGCCGTCGGCGCTTCGGACGGCGCCTCGCTCGTGGTGTCGGCCGTCGGCGCTGCCGACGGTGTCGAGGACGCCGACGGGCCCGGTGCCGCCGTCCCGCCGTCGTCCGTCCCGGACGACGCGCAGCCGCTCACCGCCATCAGGCTTCCGGCGGCCGCAACGGCCACGATCCAACGCTTGCTCCCCAGCAGACTAGTCATGGACTCACATTAGCCCCGGGATCCCGGAGCGCCAGTAGGCGGACACGGCCGTGCCGGGATCGTTACGTGCCCAGGACCTGCAGCATCGCCGATGCCGCCTATTCGTGGTGGTACGAGCGGCCGCCGGCGATCTCCTGGGCGCGGTACACCTGCTCGGCGAGGATGAGGCGCACCAGCTGGTGGGGGAAGACCAGGGGGGAGAGGGACCACACGAAGTCGGCCCGCTGGTGCACCTGCGGGTCCACGCCGTAGGCGCCGCCGATGATCACCGTGACACTGCGCGACGCCTCGAGCGGCTGCAGCAGGGTCCGGGAGAGCGTGGGCGAGTCGATGGCCTTGCCGCGCTCGTCGAGGAGGATCACGTAGTCGGTGCCGAGCCGTGCGAGGAGCCGCTCGGACTCCTCCCTGCGCGCGGCGTCGTGCTCGCGCGCTGAGTGGTTGATGAGCTGCCAGGACAGGTCGAACGGCTTCTTCAGGCGCTTCGCGTAGCGCTCGATGCCCTCGGACACCCAGCTCTCGTGCTTGCGGCCCACTGCGAGCACCCGGATTGCCATGACCTCAGGTTATCGCCCCGATCCGGGTGCCCACACGGCACCGGAGGGGCGGAACGGGCCCTGCCGGAGGTGGACGCCGGATGAACACGAGGCAAAGAACAAGCGCTTGCACAAGGATTTCGCGGGCCCAAGTTTTCCTGCCCGGCGCGGAGGGCCGTCAGTACGCTGACGGAACCCAACCGAACACCCCGAAGCGCATGAGGGAGGCGGCAATGTCGACCATCACCGGCCGAATCGACGAACCGAGCACAGCGGACAACGTGGCACGCCCCCGACGACGAACGGTCGGCGTGATCCTGGCCGGCGGCGTCGGCACCCGTATGGGCCTCGAGATCCCCAAGCAGCTGGTACCCGTGGCCGGCCGGACGAGCCTCGAGCACACCGTCGACATCTTCCAGCAGTGCCCGTTCATCGACGAGATCATCGTCATGATGGATCCCGGCACCATGGACCGCGCCGAGAAGCTCGTGACGCGGGACCGCTTCCCCAAGCTCTCCGGGCTGCTGCCGGGTGGGCGCGACCGCAACGAGACGTCCTACCTCGCCCTCCGGGAGATCGCGACGCCGGGCTCGAAGGTGGTCTTCCACGACGCCGTCCGTCCGCTCGTGGACCCCTCCATCGTCCGGGCGTGCGTTGATGCCCTCGACACCTACGACGCCGTCGACACCGGCATCCCGTCCGCGGACACCATCATCCAGGTGGACGAGCACGACATCATCCGCGCGGTCCCGCCGCGGGCATCCCTCCGCCGAGGACAGACACCCCAGGCCTTCCGGTGGGAGACCCTGATGGAGGCCTACGGCCGGGCGCACGCCGACCCGGACTTCGCCGCGACCGACGACTGCTCGGTGGTCCTGAAGTACAGCCCGGACGTCCCGATCATCGTGGTGCCGGGCCACGAGGCGAACATCAAGATCACGCACCCCATCGACATCCACCTGGCCGACAAGCTGTTCCAGCTCAAGCACCAGCACGTCGACCCGGTACCGGTCCCTGCCGCCTCGCTCCGCGACGCCGTCGTGGTCGTGTTCGGCGGCAGCTCGGGCATCGGTGGCGAGCTCACCCGGCAGCTCGAGGACGAGGGCGCGCACGTCGTCCCCCACAGCAGGACCGGCAGCGGCACCTTCGTGGAGGACCGCGACTCCGTCGCGCGTGCCCTGGCCGGTGCCGCCGCCGAGTACGGGAGGATCGACCACGTGGTGCTCACCGCGGGCGTCCTGACCATCGGCGACCTCGTGGCCCTCAGCGACGAGCAGCTCCAGCACGATGTCGGCGTCAACCTCATGGCCGCGTTCGTCGTCGCGCAGGAAGCGCACTCCTATCTCGCGGCCTCGCGAGGATCGCTGCTGCTGTTCTCCTCCAGCTCCTACACGCGCGGACGTGCCCAGTACACGGTGTACTCGGCCACGAAGGCGGCGCTCGTCAACCTGACCCAGGCGCTCGCGGACGAGTGGAGCTGCGACGCGATCCGGGTCAACTGCATCAGCCCGAGCCGCACCGCGACGCCCATGCGGCAGAAGGCGTTCGGCCGTGAGGACGAGACCACCCTCGTCCAGGCAGGCGATGTCGCCCGCGTCTGCGGCCAGGTCCTCGCCTCCGACATCACCGGGCAGGTCTTCGACGTCCGCCTGCAGCACGTCGACCCCCTGCCCAGCCAGTTCGAAAGCGTCCGGTGAGGGCGGCGCCCCTCACAGCCGACGCGCAGCGGCTGGTGATCCCCGACGCCCGCATCCCCTCGGGTGATGCCTTCTCCGTCCTGCTGGGCGGACGCCGCATCTGGACGGTCCGCGCGCCGGAACGGGACGACGACGGTGCACTGAGCCTTGCGTGGCCGCCGTCCCTCGCGGAACGCCTCACCGGACGGGCGCGGCTCGCGGTGGAGCACGCGGGTCGGGAGGTCGCCGCGGCGACGGTCGCGTTCGACGACGACCCGTCCGAGTTCGTCCTGACCGAGCCCGGCACGGGGATCCCGCAGGTGGTCAACAAGTGGGGCCGCATCGCCCGGTCCTTCGAGGGCCGGGACGCCGTGCTCATCGAGCAGGTCCTCGACGAGGCCGAACGCCTCATCCAGGTGCTGCACAGCACCCTCGGGATCGATCTGTTCGTCACGGGCGGCACGCTCCTCGGCCCCGTCCGCAACGGGCGCATCCTCCCGCACGACGACGACGCCGACCTCGCCTACCTCAGCAGGCATACCAACCCGTCCGACGTCGCCCTCGAGAGCTTCGGCATCGAGCGGACACTCGCGGCACACGGGTACGAGACGGTCCGGCACTCGAGCGGCCACCTGCAGCTGCTGTTCCCCGGCGGGACGGTGACGGACCGCTTCTACCTCGACATCTTCACCTACTTCGAGTGCGACGGCTGGTTCTACGGGACGTTCCACGCCCGGGAGCCCGCGGAGACGGTCACCATCCACCCCCTGAAGCCGCTGGCCGTGAACGGCCGGATGCTGCCGGGGCCCGCGGAGCCCGCGGAGCTCCTCGCCGCGATCTACGGGCCGTCCTGGGAGGTGCCCGACCCGACGTTCGCCTTCGTCACGCCGCCCGCCGCGTTCCGCCGCTACTACTGGTGGCTCAACCACTTCGACGTGGACCGCGAGAACTGGGAGGACCACCACCGCGCCGAGATCGAGGCGGGTCCTGGCCGGGCGCCGTCGGGCCTCGCCGTCGCCGCCGCCGGCTCATTGCCGGCGTCGTCGACCGTGCTGGACCTCGGCTGCGGCCTCGGCACGGACGCCCGCTACCTGGCCGATCACGGCCATCGCGTGCTCGCCGTCGACTACAGCAGACCCGCGCTCGCCTGGGCGAAGGAGCATCTCGCGCACGACGGCGGCGTGAGCTTCGAACGCGCGAACCTGACCATGGCCCGCCACGCGCTGCACCTGCGGAAACGGTGCGCGGAGCTCGACACGACGGTGCACGTCCACGCCAACCACCTCTTCAACGCCCTCAGCCCGCTCGGCTGGGACACCACGCTGATGCTCATCAAGCACCTGCTCGCCGCCCCCGGGAGCACTGCGTTCCTCGAGGTCGGGGTGGCCGGCGCGGAGGGGTCGGCGAGCTGGGTCGAATACCAGCCCGTGGACTGGAGGAGATTCCAGGAGCAGCTCCATCGGTACTCGCTGAGTGTTGAGGAGCAGGACGACGACGGAGCAGGCGCGGCGACGAGCCGTCGCGTGCTCGTGAGAAGGGAGAGGGCATGACCGACACGACCCACACCACGGCCCAGGACATGGAGCTGCAGTTCGCCGAGCCGGAGGGCCTGGCGGAGCAGCTGCTGGCGCTCCGGGCCGAGGTGGAACAGCTGCGGGCGGACGTCGTCCGGCTCGATGCCGACCTCGACGAGTCACGGCGGCTCAACCTGCGGGCGGCCGAGCTGCTCGACGTCGTCTACGAGGAACTGGGTGCACGCCGCACCGCGTCGGAGGACGCCTCGTGACCCCCCGGGGCGGGGAAGGACCGCCGCTGGAGATCATCGGCGGTTTCGAGAGCACCTTCATGCCCGCGCACGACAGGGACATCTTCGAGACCACGGAACACGACACCCGCTGGCGCGAGGACCTCGACCTGCTCTCACGGTCGGGCATCACGCGGCTGCGCTACCCGGTGCGGTGGCACCGCATCGAGGAGTCCGAAGGGGTCTTCGACTGGTCCGCCACGGACGAGGTCCTGAACCACCTGCACGAGCACGGCTTCCGGCCCATCATCGACCTCGTGCACCATACGAGCTACCCGGTCTGGCTGACCGATGGCTTCGCCGACGCCCGCTTCGGCGCGGCGTACCTGCGCTACGCGGAGGCCTTCGCCCGCCGCTACCCGTGGGTGGAGGAGTACACGCTCTTCAACGAGCCGTTCGCCACGCTCTTCCTCTGCGGTCACGAGGCCATCTGGCCGCCGTACCACTCCGGGCTGCAGGGGTTCGTGGACCTCCTCGTCAACGTGCTCCCGGCCGTCGCCGAGGCCGGCGCCCTGTACCGCGAGCTGCTGCCCGGCGCCCGGCACGTCTGGGTGGACACCTGCGAGTTCCACACGGGCTCCGACGCGTCGGGGCAGCGGTACGCGGACATGGCCAACGACCGCCGCTTCCTCGCCCTCGACGCGTTCCTCGGCCGGGGGTACGACGTCGACAGCCAGCTCGGCCGCGACCTGGCACCGGTGGGCGGTGAGCGACTGCTCTCCCTGCCCGCGGGGACCATCGACGTCCTCGGTCTGGACTACTACGCGCACTGCCAGTGGAACTTCGGAGTGGAGGGAGGGACGGCGCCCACACCCACCCCGCTGCCCCTGGCCGACCAGATCCAGCAGTACTGGCAGCGCTACGGACTGCCCTGCATGATCACCGAGACCAACGTGCGCGGGCGTACCTCCGATCGGGCCACGTGGCTCAAGTACGTGCTCGAGCAGTGCGAGGAGGCCCAGGCGCGCGGCGTCGTGCTGGAGGGGGTGTGCTGGTTCCCCGTCGTCGACTCCACGGACTGGAACTCGCTGCTCTTCCGCTGCGAGGGCCACGTGGACCCCGTCGGCGTGTACTGGCTCGACGAGGACCTCGAGCGGCGTACATCGGTGATGTCGACGTCGTACGCGCTCGCGGCCGGGGGAGTGCGTTCCGGCGAGCTCCCCGCCTATCTCCTCGGTGAACCCGTGGCCACCTGGCTGCAGGGCTACCGGGAGCAGATGTCCCACTGGGACTGGCAACAGCCTCCCGAGAGCGATCTCGGTTCGCGTCTCCCCCGTACAACCACTCGAATGGAATTGAGGATCGTCGATGCACAGTGAACTCATTGTTCTGTCCCACCTGCGGTGGGAATGGGTCTGGCAGCGGCCTCAGCAGCTGGTCTCCCGCCTGAACCGGACGCCGGGACGCACGACGTACTTCGTCGAGGAACCCCTCACCCCGCCCGACGTCGAGCTGACGGAGAACCGGCTGGGGACCACGGAGATCGACGGCCTGACGCGCGTCTACCTCGAGATCCCGGAGCAGGGCCACCATGTGGGCTTCTTCGACGAGGTCATGCCCGATTACATCGCGCAGCTGCCCCAGCTCCTCGGCCCGCCCACCGGTGAGCGGGTCGTGTGGATCTACACGCCCCTCGTGCTGGAGGCGGCGCTCGCCCTCGAGCCGACCACGCTCGTCTACGACGTCATGGACGATCTCGCCGCGTTCAGGAATGCGGCCCCCGAGCTGCTCGTGCGGCAGCGCCAGGCGCTGAAGCGGGCCGACGTCGTGTTCGCGGGCGGCCGTTCACTGCACCGGTCCGTGGTCAAGCAGGGGCGGGAGGACGCGCACCTGGTGCCCAGCGGCGTGTCCGTGGCGCACTACGCGGCGGCTGCGCGGGCAGCGACCCCCGACCGTAGCAAGCCGGTGGCCGGCTACGTCGGGGTGCTGGACGAGCGGCTCGACCTCGACCTCGTCGCGGGCCTCGCCGAGCGCCTGCCCGAGTGGGAGATCCGGATGATCGGCCCCATCTGCAAGATCGAGGAATCGGACCTGCCGCAGGCGCCGAACATCACCTACTACGGCCAGCAGGACTACAAGGACCTGCCGGCGCTCATGGCTGAGTTCGACGTCGCCCTGATGCCGTTCGCCCTCAACGAGGCCACGAAGTCGATCAGCCCCACCAAGACGCTCGAATACCTGGCGTCCCGGCTGCCGGTGGTCTCCACGCGCGTGCCCGACGTCGTCGCGGACTTCCCCGGCGTCGTCGAGCTGCAGGACGACGCCGCGGGCTTCGCCGCCGCCTGCGAGGCCCTCCGGGGCAGGGCCGGCGAACCGCCGTCACCCGAGCTGCGCACGCTGCTCAGGCGCCACGACTGGGACAGGATCGCCGAGCTCATGGACAAGACGGTGTTCGATCAGGAGCGGTCGGCGCCGGAGCGCGCCACGGCCGAGGCAACCGCCTAGCAGCCATGCCGACCCACAGCAGGCGGGAGGACGCTCCGGTGTCCCGCGAGCATCCTCCCGCCGACCACCTCCTGTTCCACTTCAGCGACACCCACTTCATGGCCGACGGGCTGCTGTACGGCGGCGTGGACGCCCGCGGCCGGCTCGCCCAGTTGCTGGCGGAGATCGGGGGTTCAGGTGTCCGGCCGGATGCGCTGATCTTCACGGGCGACCTGACGGACAAGGGGGACCCCGACGCCTACGCGACCCTGCGCGAGCTCGTCGAGCCGTTCGCCGACACGTTGGGTGCGCCGGTGATCTGGCTGATGGGCAACCACGACAGGCGGTCGGCCCTGCGCGTCGCGCTGCTCGGCGAACCGCCCGAGGACACGCCGCTCTACCGCAGCTACCGGCTCGGCGGGCTGCGCGTGATCGCGCTGGACACCTCCGTGCCCGGGCACCACCACGGGGAGATCGACGACGTCCAGCTCGCCTGGCTCGCGGCCGAACTGTCGCGGCCCGCGCCCGAGGGCAGCATCCTCGCCCTGCACCACCCGCCCATCCCGATGGTGCAGGACCTCGCCGTGCTCACGGAGCTCCGCCGGCAGGACCGGCTCGCGGAGGTCGTGGCGGGCACCGACATCCGCCTGATCCTCGCCGGGCACGTGCACTTCCCGTCGTCGTCGCTGTTCGCCGGGATCCCCGTGTCGGTGGCGTCGTCCACGTGCTACACCCAGGACCTCAACGTCCCGGAGGGCGGCATCCGGGGCCGGGACGGGGCGCAGGGCTTCAACCTGGTCCACGTCTACCCGCACACGGTCGTCTCGTCGGTCGCGACCATCGGGTCCTACCCGACCGTGGGCCAGTACGTGGCGCCGGAGGAGGCGCGACGACGTCTGGCAGCGGCTCAGGAGGTGAGTCCGACGCGTCACTGAGGTGCGGCCCGCCCGGGCTTAGGGTGGAGGGCGGGCGAAAGGAGCACTTCATGAAGAAAATCCTCATGGTTCTGACCAGCGTTTCCGAGATCGGCGATACGGGGGAGAAGACCGGCTACAACGTGGCCGAGGCGGCCCATCCGTGGAAGGTCTTCAAGGATGCGGGGCATTTCGTCGACTTCGCATCCATCCAGGGCGGCGTGCCCCCGCGTGACGAGGTGGACACGTCCGATCCCGTGCAGGTCGCCTTCACGGAGGACGAGACCACGCGCGCCGGCCTCTACAACACCGCCCGCGTCGACGTCATCGATCCGGACCAGTACGACGCCGTGTATCTCGTGGGGGGCCACGGCACCATGTGGGACTTCCCGGACAGCCAGGGGCTGCAGCAGCTGGTGGCCGGGATCTACGACGCCGGCGGCCTGGTGGGCGCTGTCTGCCACGGGCCGGCCGGCCTGGTGAACGTGGAACTGGGGAACGGGTTCCGTCTCGTCGAGGGCCGCAGGGTGGCTGCCTTCACCAACGACGAGGAGGTCGCCGCAGGCAAGGACGGGGTCATCCCGTTCTTCCTGGCGGACCGCCTCGAGGCACAGGGCGCCACCCACGTCGCCGCTGAGGTCTTCGAGGAGCAGGTCGTGGTCGACGGCCGGCTGGTGACCGGGCAGAACCCGGCCTCGGCCGCCGGAGTGGCCAAGGAGATGGAGAAGCTCTTCGCGGAGGTCATCCACCGGGAGAAGGCCGAGGAACAGCACGAGGCGGAGGCCCTGCGCGCCGAGAAGGACGCGATCAAGGCTGCTGCGGCGGGCGACGAGGACTGAGGGCCGCCGGACTCACCGGGGGAGCCACGGCGTCCGCTCCGTCGTTCCCCCGGTGAGGGTTCATGTGCCGGCGCTCCGGCGTTCCGGTGCCGTTCGGGCCCGAGGAGGCCCGCCGGCGGGTGGCCCGCCTCAGGGCGTCTGCTCGTCCTTCGTGCCCTGTTCCTGCTCGAGGAGGGCGCCGGCAATGACGCTTGCCCGCGCGAGGACGTCGAGCTGCGCCGGGTTGTACAGCGCCGAGAGTGATTCGACGATCGTGTCCCGGGTCACCGTGAGGCTCTTCGAGAGGTGCTTCCCGGGCTCCGAGAGCCACGGGTAGTCCCTGAGGGCACCTGCAATGGTCGGTGCGTAGCGTTCGGCGAGTTCGGCGCGTACCGTCTCGTCGGCGTCAGGGGCCAACCCGTCGAATTCCTTGCTCGGCGACTCCGGATCCTCCCGGATCATGGTCCGCAGGTCCTGCATCGCGTCGTCGTCGTAGAGCTGGGAGTAGATCAGCATCAGGGACTGGTCCGGCTTGGACAACCGCGGCGCCACGTCCTCGAATCCTGCCGGGACGCCCGTCACCGAGGAGCCCTGGAGGATCGCCTGGATCTCCGCCCGGGCGCGCTGCAGCCTCTCGATGCTCACCGCGAGGTCCGCGTCGATCGCCCTCAGCGCCTCGAACGAGGAATCGCCATCGAGGGTCACGTCGTCGATCTGGTCGAGCGGGACGCCGAGATCCCGCAGGCGGCGGATCTTCAGGAGACGGACGAGGTGCCTGACCTGGTACTGCTTGTAGCCATTGGACATCCTGTCCGGCTGCTCGAGAAGCCCGACCTGGTGATAATGGCGCACGGTGTTCACAGTCGTCCCCGCCAGCTCGGCGATCTCCCGGGTGCTCCACGCCATTCCCGTCAGTCCTTCCGTGTCACCGGTCGCCGGCCCGGTCGTGGCGCGCCTGCTGTCCGACGGTCGGCCTTCCACGGGACAACCCGTCCCACCGGCCACGGTGCCCTGAAGTTACCACCCGAGGACTCCGACGAGCCCTGTCGCGAGCACCGCGATGCCGCCGGTCCAGAGGACGATGGCGATCGCCTGCCAGAACAGGACCCGCTCCTTCCTGACCCCCGACGCCGCGAAGAAGGCTGCGGTGAGCTGCGTGGGAAGGGCCAGCGGGGCGAGGAGGCTCGCGCCCGGTACACCGAATCGGGAGAGCCAGCCCTGCAGGCGGCGCTGTCCCTTCACGCGCCGGGCCGATGGAGCGGCGGACGCAGGATCCGCCGCTCTGTCCTCTCCTCCTCGACCGGCTACGACCTTCTCGCGGACCCGGGAACTGATGACGACGACGGCGAGCACGCTCAGAAAGTTGCCGGCCATGGCAGCGAGCGCCGCCACGACCGGATTGATCCCGAGGATGATGCCGATCCCGGCAGCACCCTCGCCTTCGATGTAGGGGATCATGCCGGCAACGGCAACACCCAACGGCTGCACGATCTCGGGTAGCTGCTGCACCCATTCCTGCATGCCCTCGTACGGGTTGGCCATCTCGTTCTCCTTCGTCTCTCCGGCGGTGAGCGCGGATTGCTCCACCGCCTGTTAGCACGTTTCGCTTGTGAAGTCAAGAGCGTTGTGCCGGGCTGGATTATTCCATGTGATGACCATTGAAGAGGCTGTGCCGACAACAGGGTCAAGGCCCCGGGATGAGGGATGCGCCACACCGCTCGCCAGGGGCCACCCGGCCTCCCCCTGGCTCACGACGGTCCGGTCACCCGCGTTGACCCTATGGCGGGGACAGGGTGTTCGCTGGTGTGGGCGAGGCCCTTGCTGCCCCGACCCCTATCGATCGAAGGAACGCAGATGACCGTGCACCTCAGCCATCCGGACGGCCTGCTCGAGCAGACCGACTACGCACCCGTCGCCCTGGCCACCGGGACCCGCCTGCTCCTGCTCGCCGGGCAGGTGGCGGTGACATCCGCCGGGGCTCCGACATCGACGGATCTGGCGGGCCAGGTCCACTCCGCGCTGCGCAATGTCGCAACGGGTGTCAGGGGTGCAGGAGGTGATGTCGGGGACATCGCCCGGTTGACCTTCTACGTCGTCGACTGGACACCGGAGCGGGCCGATGACCTCTGGGCGGGTACGGCGCGGGCCCAGGAGTCCGAGGGTTTCGGCTCGCCGCTGCCGCCCATCACCGTCATCGGCGTCCAGTCGCTGTGGGCCCCCGCCCTCCTCGTCGAGATCGAAGCCACGGCCGTGCTGGACTGATCGGACGCAGGCCTCGCAGCTCCATTTCCGCGGCCGCTGAGGACGACCCTTGCCGAGGCTGTCGGACGGCGAGGCGGAAGATCTACGGTTCAGCTAGCGGTCGTGGGGTGCTGCCGGGTCGGTGGGTGCTTCGTCCCTGCGCTTCTCGAGGAGCTCCTTGGTGCGCACGAGCCGGAGGAGGGTGACCAGCACCAGACCGCCCAGCATGTTGAAGAGCAGGGTATAGCCGAACCAGCCGAGCCACTGCCCGTAGCTGATATCGGCACCCGCGTGAATGGCCGCGAAGATGAGCAGCGAGTCGAGGATGGAGTGGAACAGCTGGAGCCCGGCCAGGAGGAACCCGCCGATGATGGTAGCGACGATCCGGGCGACATCGTTGCTGGTCCCTTGCTGCATGCGGCTCATGAGGGTGATGGTGCTTCCCCCGAGGACGGCGAGGGCCACGGCTTGCAGGGAGAAGGGTGCATCGACGTAGTGGTGTGCGCTCTCGCTGACGGTGTCGGTCCACTGCGGGAAGGCCTGCATGACGATCCAGACGAAGACCCACCCGCCGGCGAGATTGGCTACGAGGGTGCCAGCCCATAGTTTTCCGAGCTGTGCGATGCTTCCCTCCTTGGCGACGACGGCGGCGACGGGCATGAGGAAGTTCTCGGTGAAGAGCTCGCTGTGGGCCAGCAGGAGTGCCACGAGGCCGATGCTGAACGCGAGGCCGGCCAGCAGGTGATCGCCCGTCTCATGCATGACGGCCAGGTAGGCCATGATGCCGAGGCCGATCTCGAACCCTCCGAACACCCCGGTCACGAGGACGTTCCTCAGGGTGCGGTGGAGTCTTTCGGCTCCTTCTCCCACCGTCTTGTCGAAGGACTCCTTCAGCTCGTCCTCGACCGGGGCGTTCGATTCGCCCAGTTCCCGTCTGCGGTCCTCGCTCATGTGGGCTTCCTGTCTCCGGGTCGAAGGTGGGGGTGGTGAGGTTCTCCGGCCACCCATCCGATGTTCGGGTCACCTCAATGGGTCGGTGACCCACTCCATCTCAACACCACATCACCCGCAGTGCTCGACCAGGAAGCCGGGAGAGTGCAGCGTTGATGTTCACCCACCGGGGATGGTTCGCTAGTGGCCAGGTGATCCTGGGCCGGGTGTACTGGGTCATGAGGCCGGTGTACGTGCACTGACATCCGCTCCGGCCGGGAGCAGGCTGTGAGCCTCGCTCGCACGTGTTCGGCCCGGACCCGACCGGTCGTCGCCGAACCCTCATCGCCGGAGCACCCGGTCTCTCCTCCGGACCCATGGTTGGAACCCGCTCACCGAGGAGGACACGATGTCCGCAATCACTGTCAATGCCCTTGAGTCCAGGTCGTTCGACGATCCCGATGAGGAGCGCCGTCCGCCCAAGACCAAGGTCGACGTGGTCAGCCTCGGCAACACCACACTGGGCAGGTTCACCTTCGAGCCCGGCTGGCGATGGTCCGAGACCGTCAAGACGGTGGTGCACACCGAGAGCTGCCAGAACAACCACCTGGGGGTCTGCGCTGCCGGGACGCTCGAAGTGGAGATGGAAGACGGTACCCGCACCACCATCCATGCCGGCGACGCCTATTCGATCCCCGCCGGTCATGACGCCTGGGTCCAGAACGATGAGACGTTCGTGGGGTACGAGGTCATGAGCGCGGCCGTCTACGCCAAGCCTGCCTGATCTCTCCGGGCAAAGCGAAGGCCCCTCCCTCCCCAGGAATACGGGGAAGCAGGGGCCTTCTCAGGTGGCGGTGACGGTGGGATTTGAACCCACGTTGGCTTTTACACCAAACAACATTTCGAGTGTTGCACCTTCGGCCGCTCGGACACGTCACCAACGCCTCTACGTTACCGGTTGCAACGCTCCAGACCCAAAACGGGCCGGTACGGACCTACGGAAGCTCGATGACCTCGTTCTTGCCGGAGTCCGGCTTGGTGCCCGTCACGAGACCCTTGACCATCTTCACGGCAGAGACGACGCGCGGCGCGTCCATCGACCAGTACTCGGCGGTGTCGGCGTCGACGTGGATGAGTGCGACGGCGGGGTCGTCGCGCCCGTTCTCGAACCATGCGGAGACCGAGGGGCCCCAGAGTTCGTCGATCTTCGCCTGGTCCTTCGTGAGCGTCGCGGTGCCGGCGATGGAGACATAGCCCTTGCCCGTACTCGCCGAGACGTTGACCTGCGGGTTCGCGCGGATCTCGTCGGCCTTGGGGGAGGGGTCCTCGGTGAAGAACCAGAGGTCGCCGTCGAAGTCCTTCGCCTGCAGGGCGAGAGGACGGCTCACGAGCTGCCCGTCGAGGCTCACCGTGGTGAGGATCGCGATGTCGGCCTTGCCGAGGATGTCCTGTACTTCCTTCAAACCGTCCTGCTGATCTGCCACGTCTACTCCTTCTCGAAGGGATGCTGCGTATTCATCAGCCTACGCAGTATCAGAGAGCGCCGGAACCGGACCGGCGGGCGGCGAAGAAGTCCCTGAGCAGCGCCGCGCACTCGTCCTCCCGCACGCCGGGGACGACGTCCGTCCAGTGGTTCAGCCGTCGTTCGCGCAGCACGTCGAACACCGAACCCGAGGCCCCTGCCTTCTCGTCCCAGGCGCCGAACACCACGCGGGGGATGCGCGCCAGGACGGACGCCCCGGCACACATGGCGCAGGGCTCCAGCGTCACCACCAGGGTGCAGCCCTCGAGCCGCCAGGCGCCGAGCCGGGCCGCGGCGGCGCGGATGGCCTGCACCTCGGCGTGCGCCGTCGGGTCCCCGAGCTCCTCACGCTGGTTCCAGCCCATCCCCAGCACCTCACCGTCCGGGCCGATGACGACGGCGCCGATCGGCACGTCCGCGCTCACGCTCGTCAGCCGGGCGGCCTTCAGGGCCAGGCCCATCCACGCCCGGTGCTCGGGATCCACGGGCGGCAGGGCGGGGTTCATGGGCACAATGGTACTTTTGACCCATGCGTGTACTGGTAGTCGACCACCCCCTGGTAGCCCACAAACTCACGGTTCTCCGGGACAAGGACACGTCGTCGCCGGTGTTCCGGCTCCTCACCGAGGAACTCGTGACCCTGCTGGCCTACGAGGCCACCCGCGACGTCCGCGTGGAGACCGTGTCCATCGAGACGCCCGTCACGGCCACCCAGGGCACCGGGCTCGTGAAGCCCACCCCGCTCGTGGTCCCCATCCTCCGCGCGGGCCTCGGGATGCTCGAGGGCATGACGCGCCTCGTACCGACCGCGGAGGTCGGCTTCCTCGGAATGGCCCGGAACGAGGAGACCCTCGAGGCCATCACCTACGCCGAGCGTCTGCCGGACGACCTCACGGGCCGCCAGGTCTTCGTGCTCGACCCCATGCTCGCGACGGGAGGCACCCTCCGCGAGGCCATCAAGTTCCTGTTCGCCCGCGGCGCCGCCGACATCACCTGCATCTGCCTGCTCGCCGCGCCCGAGGGCCTCGCCACGCTGCAGGAGGAGCTCGAGGGCCGCAACGTCACCATCGTGCTGGCCTCGATCGACGAGAAGCTCAACGAGAAGTCGTACATCGTGCCGGGCCTCGGAGACGCGGGAGACCGCCTCTACGGCGTCGTCGGCTAGCGACGGCCGGCGCCGCGGACGGGTTCTCCCGCCTCCGGCGCATCCCGGGCAACACAACCTCCCGAACCGCGCAAGGGGTTGCGCCGGCGCGTGTGAACGACTGCAATGGTGCGATGGCGACCGATAGCGGCACGACCGAGGCGAGCACTCAGGGCGGATTGAAGCGGGCGATCGGTGCGCCGCTGCTGTTCGCGTTCATCGTCGGCGACACCCTCGGGGCGGGCATCTACACGCTCGTGGGCACCATGGCCGACGACGTCGGGGGCGTGATCTGGCTGCCGCTGCTCATCGCCCTGGTCCTGGCGCTGCTCACTGCGGGAACGTACGCGGAGCTCATCACCAAGTACCCGCACGCCGGCGGTGCGGCCCGGTACATCGACAGGGCCTTCGGCATCCCGTACGTCTCGTTCCTCGTCGGCTTCCTCATGATGGCCTCGGGCATCACCACCGCGGCGGCCCTGGCGAACGCCTTCGCCGGTGACTACCTCGCCGCACTCATCGACGTCCCGGCCGCTCCGGCCGCCGTGGTCTTCATCATCCTGCTGACGCTGATCAATCTCCGTGGCGTCCGGGAATCCCTCACCGCGAACCTCGTGGCATCCATCATCGAGGTGAGCGGCCTCGTCCTCGTCATCGTCCTTGCCGCCATCGTCCTCGGCAGCGGCAACGGGCAGCCGGCCCGGCTGCTCGAGTTCGCCCCCGACGTGCCCCCGCTGGAGGGTGCCTTCGCGGCCTCCGTCATCGCCTTCTTCTCCTTCCTGGGCTTCGAGGCCGCCGCGAACATGGCCGAGGAGGTGCGCAACCCCTCGAAGGCGTATCCCCGGGCCCTCTTCGGTGCCATCGGCACGGCGGCGGTCGTCTACCTCCTGATCGCGATCGGCGCGGTCATCGTCCTCCCGCCGACCGAACTCGCCCAGTCGACCGGACCCCTGCTGGACGTCGTGAACGCCAGCGGGGTGGCCATCCCTCCGTGGCTGTTCGGCCTGATCGCGCTGGTCGCGATCGCCAACGGCGCGCTGCTGTTCATGGTCATGGCCAGCCGCGTCGGCTACGGACTCGCGGAGGCCGACCTCCTGCCGCGCGCGTTCGCCCGGGTGCTGCCGAACCGGCGCACGCCGTGGGTCTCGATCGTCGTCGTCGCCGGGCTGACCATCGTGCTGACCCTCGTCGGGGACCTCGCCACTCTGGCGGAGACCACGGTGCTCCTCCTGCTGCTGGTGTTCCTCTCGGCCAATATCAGCGTGCTCGTCCTCAAGAAGGACAAGGTGGAGCACGCGCACTTCTCGGCCCCACGGATCGTGCCCATGCTCGCGATGATCGCGAGCATCGCGCTGCTGACCCAGCAGAGCGGGGTCGTCTGGCTGGCCTCCATCGTGTACATCGTGGTCGGGTCGGGGCTGTTCCTGGCAGCCCGCGCCGGGCGGAAGCGCGAGGGGCGCGTGTCGCAGTAGCCGGCACGGGTGCCGGCGTCACCGCCGGCCGCTGCCTCAGCCGTCTCGCATGGCGGACAAAGTTCCTTTGTTACTTGCGCGTAGGCGATTGTTACATGCAATAATTCCTTGCGTGAACACCCACTCACTCGCATCTGCAGCTGTGGCCTGCTGCCCCGAACGTCATGTCCGGGAACGGGCCGCGCTGTCGTCGAATGCACGCGTAGCGGTTACACCCAACCTCTTCCTACGCACCTAGAGCCCAACGGCGGGCATTCCTCTTCATCCCGACCGGGCTCATCCCGCATTCGAGCCGCGATGACGGCACACTTCACGAGGTGGTTTTCATGTCAGTAAATCCGGGCTACGTCCATATCTCACTCCGCTCCCCGCAGGGCGCGCAGACACGCCAGTCCTTCGCGCCGTCGTTCACCCAGCAGGGCCAGCAGGTGCCGCGCCAGCATTCGCGTCTCCAGGCGGTGCCCGGCGACGTGCAGCACCTGAGCGCTCCCGTCCCCGTCGTCGCACCCAACGGGGTCCCCGGTCCGCAGGTCGTCACGGGGGACACGACAGCGCGCGGCTTCGTGCTCTATGTCGCGCTGGACGAAGCCACGGCCGCGGCCGCCGGGACGACCTTCTCGAAACTCGCGCAGGACGTCCGTGCCTATGTGCGCTCGCTCGTGCCGACCGCGGAGAGCCATGCCGCCGTTGCGCTCGCACCGGCGGACGCCCCCGGATCCGATATCGACGTCGTCCGTGCCGCGCTCGGTGATCCCACGGTCGCCCGCCGTCCCCGCCCCGACGCCGCCCCGGCGGCCCCGCAGGCCCAGCCGGCGCGTCCGACGGGTGTGCTCATCGACCTCTCCCGGCGCGAGGTCCACCTCGACGGCGAGACGCTGAACCTCACCTTCAAGGAGTTCGAGCTCCTGAACTACCTCGTCGAGAACGCGACCCGCACCGTGGGCCGCGAGGAACTCCTCAGCGGGCTGTGGCGGAACGCGGACGAGGTGCCGAACGAGCGCACCATCGACGTCCACATCCGGCGGTTGCGCTCCAAGCTCGGTCGTCTGGCCAACACCGTGCGCACCGTGCGCGGACAGGGCTACCGCTTCTACGACCACCCCGAAGTGATCGTCTGGGCTGCTCCGGAGTACTCGATCTAGCGCCTCTGGCTGCTGCCCGGACGCCATAGACTGCGGGGATGGCCCACCACCGGAAGACGCTCATGCTGCTGCGCCACGCGAAGGCCGAGTTCCAGGAGGGTGTCCCGGACCACGAGCGGTCGCTCAGCTCCAGGGGGCATGCCGACGCCCCGCTGGTGGGCCGGTGGATGGTGGAACACGACTCCGTGCCCGATTTCATCCTCGTCTCCTCGGCCCTCCGGACCCGGCAGACCTGCACCTGGGTGTGCAAGGAACTCGGGGACAAGGCGCCCACGCCCAAGCTCGAGGACGACCTGTACGCGGCACATCCCTCGGAGATGCTGGCGCTCATCAACCACGTGCCGCCGACCGTGACGAGCCTCCTCGTCATCGCGCACAATCCCGGCATCCAGGAACTCGCGATGCGCCTCGCGTCGGTGCGGTCGAGTGAGCACGCCGTCATGGATCTCGCCACCGACTACCCCACCGCCGGGCTCACGGTCCTGTCCTACGACGGCGAGTGGGCCGAGCTCGACGGGCGTGACGCAGAGGTCACCGACTTCGTGGTGCGCCGGGCGTCGACCCTGCGCTGACCGCACCCGGGCGCGCCGATCGCCGGACGGGTGCGCCGTGCTCCGTCGTTCGGAGGTGCTGGGCGGGGCAATTCCGGATCGGCCCGCCTGACGTGCGTGTAGCCGTCCGCCGCCGCTACAGCCCGTACTGCTCGAGCAGCCGCAGCCAGACCTCGCTGATGGTCGGGTAGGCGGGGACGGCGTGCCACAACCGGTCGAGGGGTACCTCGCCGACGACGGCGATGGTGGCGGCATGCAGCAGCTCGGAGACCTCGGGGCCGGCGAACGTCACGCCGACGAGCACCTTGCGGTCCTCGTCCACCACCATCTGCGCCCAGCCGGTGTAGCCGTCGGAGTGGAGTGAGGAGCCGGCCACGGAGATGGGCAGCGATGTCTCGGACGCGTTGACGCCGTCCTTCCGTGCCTGGTCGAGGGTGCGGCCGACCATCGCGATCTCAGGGTCGGTGAAGACCACCTGAGGCACGGCCGCGTGGTCCGCGGTGGCGGTGTACGGGCTCCAGTCCGCCGCGGTGTCACCGAGCGAGCCGGCGGCCCGGGCGGCGATGGCGTCTCCCGTCAGGCGCGCCTCGTACTTGCCCTGGTGGGTGAGCTGCACCCTGCCGCCGGCGTCGCCGACGGCGTAGAGCCAGCCGCCGGCGCCGGGCACGCGTCCGGTGTCGTCGGCCCGGATCTTCCTGACGTCCAGCCCGAGCTCCTCGAGTCCGAACCCTGCGGTGTGGGGGTGGCGGCCGGTGGAGACCAGGAGCCGCTCGGCCGTGACGGTCCGGCCGTCGCCGACGTCGAGCACGAACAGGCCGTCCTCCTTGCGGACCGACGCCGTCGCGGTGTCCGTCAGGATGGTGATGCCCTCGCCGCGGAGCGCGTCGAGGACGAGACCGGACGCCTCCTTCGGATAGTTGCCGAGGATGCCGCTGCGCGCGACGACCGTGACCTCCGTGCCGAGCCGGGCGTAGGCCTGGGCCAGTTCGACGCCTGCCACGCCACCGCCGAGGACGGCGAGGCTCGCCGGCACCTCCCTGGCCGAGGTGGCCTCGCGGGTGGTCCAGTAGTCCAGTTCGGCGAGACCGTCGATGGGCGGCACGGTCGGTGTCGAACCGGTGGCCAGGACGACGGCGTGGCCGGCGCGGTAGCGCGTCTCGGAACCGTCGTCGTGGCTGACCGTCACCTCCCGTTCGCCGGAGATCCGCGCCCAGCCGCGTTCCAGGGTGATGCCGGCGGAGGCGACCCACTCCTCCTGTGAGGAGTCGTCCCAGTCGGAGGTGAAGGAGGTGCGGCGGTCCAGGACCTGCTGCGCATCGAGGGAGCCGGTGACCGCCTCGCGCGCCCCGGCGACGCCGCGGGCGGCGTTGAGGACCGTGCCGGGCCGGAGCAGCGCCTTGGACGGCATGCACGCCCAGTAGGAGCATTCACCACCGACGAGGTCGGCCTCGACCAGGACGGCGGAGAGGCCTTTCTCGACCACCCGCCCTGCGACGTTCTCGCCGACCGCGCCGGCTCCGATCACGATGACATCGATGCTCTGGGGTTCGCTCATAGGCAGAGCCTTCCATCGGACCTGCGGGGGAGCAACCCAACAGGAAAGGCCCCGGCCGGAGCCGGGGCCTTTCAGTGGTTGTTCTCAACCGTGGTGCGCGCGAAGGGATTCGAACCCCCAACCTTCTGATCCGTAGTCAGATGCTCTATCCGTTGAGCTACGCACGCATCCGTAGACCTTCAAACCGACCAGCGGATGAGTCCTACAAGCGGGCCGTTTGGCCGTAGACAACTTTAGCGTGGAATCCGCGGGACGCCTAATCAGCTCATTCCTCCCGGCACAACTAGACCGGTCTACGTGACCTTTGTCACAAACGACTGTCACGTAAGCGCTGGACATCGCCGTCATGACGCGGATCGTGGAAATGCTCTGGGGAGTGTTTCGCAGGCGGGACCTTTGCCTGAAATACGGCGCCCCTAGCATCGGTACACCGAACACCCGACGAAGGGAAGACTAATGGGCCATACTGCGCGTCAGCTTGATGAGGTCGGCACACCCCCCATAAATCCTGACGGCAGCTCGCTGCCGGATGCCTCCGGCGCAGCGCCGACCACTCATCCGGCCCTCCTCGACTGGGTGCGGGAGGTGCGGGAGCTCACGCAGCCGGCCGATGTCGTCTGGGTGGACGGCTCTGAGGAGGAGAACAGGCGGCTCACCGACGGGCTCGTGGACAGCGGGACGTTCGTCCGGCTGAACCCCGAGACGTTCCCCAACTCCTTCGCGGCGTTCTCGGACCCCAAGGACGTGGCCCGTGTGGAGGAGCAGACCTTCATCTGCTCCAGGGACGAACGCGAGGCCGGCTTCACCAACAACTGGATGGACCCGGACGAGATGAAGGCGAAGCTCACGGGCCTCTTCTCGGGGTCGATGCGCGGGCGCACCATGTACGTCATCCCCTTCGTCATGGGCCACCTCGACGCCGAGGACCCCAAGTTCGGTGTCGAGATCACCGACAGCGCCTACGTGGTGACCTCCATGCGGATCATGGCGACCATCGGCACGGCCGTCCTCGACCGGATGACGGAGCTCGACGCGCCGTTCGTCCCCGCGCTCCACTCCCTCGGCGCACCGCTGGCCGAGGGTGAGGCCGACGTCCCGTGGCCGTGCAACGAGGAGAAGTGGATCGTCCACTTCCCCGAGGAGCGCTCCATCTGGTCCTACGGCTCCGGCTACGGCGGCAACGCCCTGCTCGGCAAGAAGTGCTACGCGCTGCGGATCGCGTCCGTCATGGCCCGCGACGAGGGCTGGCTGGCCGAGCACATGCTGATCCTCAAGCTCACCTCTCCCCAGGACAAGACCTACTACCTCTCGGCGGCGTTCCCCTCCGCCTGTGGCAAGACCAACCTCGCGCTGCTCGATCCCACGATCGAGGGCTGGAAGGTCGAGACCCTGGGCGACGACATCACGTGGATGCGCTTCGGCAAGGAAGGCGAGCTCCGCGCGGTCAACCCCGAGGCGGGCCTCTTCGGCGTCGCCCCCGGCACCGGCTGGGGCACCAACCCCAACGCCATGCGCGCCATCGCCAAGGGAAACTCTGTCTTCACCAACGTGGCACTCACCGACGACGGCGGTGTCTGGTGGGAGGGCATGACCGACGAGGTGCCGGCGCACCTGACCGACTGGCAGGGCCGGGACTGGACGCCGGACATGGATCACCCGGCCGCGCACCCGAACGCCCGGTTCTGCACGCCCATCGACCAGATCGACATGCTCGCCGAGGAGTACAACCGGCCCGACGGCGTGGAACTCTCGGCGATCCTCTTCGGAGGCCGCCGCAAGACGACCGTCCCGCTCGTGACGCAGTCCCGCAACTGGGCCAACGGCATCTTCATGGGCTCGACCCTGTCCTCGGAGACCACGGCCGCGGCCGCGGGCCAGGTGGGGCGGGTGCGCCGCGATCCGATGGCCATGCTGCCGTTCATCGGGTACGACGCCGGCGACTACCTCCGCCACTGGCTCACCCTCAGCGCCGGCGCGGACCAGGCGCGGCTGCCGAAGATCTTCCTCGTGAACTGGTTCCGCCGGACCGCCTCGGGTGGCTTCGCCTGGCCGGGCTTCGGTGACAACTCGCGGGTCCTCAAGTGGGTCATCGAGCGGCTCGAGGGCACGGCCGACGCCGTCGAGACGCCGATCGGGTTCGTCCCGACGGGCGACGCCCTCGACCTGACCGGGCTTGACATGACGCCCGCCGAGGTCGAGGCCGCCGTGCACGTCGACGCCGTGGAGTGGGCCCAGGAGCTCGAGGGCATCGAGCAGTGGTACGAGCGCTTCGGCGACTCGCTGCCCGAGGAGCTCAAGGGACAGCTCGAGGAGCTCAAGCAGCGCTTCAGCGTCGCCTGAGCCGCCCCTGACGACAAGAGGCCCCTTCCCGGCGGGAAGGGGCCTCTTTCATGCTCGTGATCCGGGTCAGTCGCGGATCACCACGAGGACGCGCTGCACGAGGTCCTCGAGCGTCTGCGGATCCACGGCCTCGGCGTTGAGCCGGAGGTAGGGCTCGGTGTTCGAGGGGCGGAGGTTGAACCACCAGTCGCCGTGCTCCGGGGTGAAGGTCAGGCCGTCGAGGTCGTCCACCACCACGCCCTCCTGCTCGAACTCGGTGCGTGCCCGGGCGATGGCCCCCTGGAGGTCCTGAACCTTCGAGTTGACCTCGCCCGAGGAGAAGTAGGGCTCGTACTCGCGGCCCAGCTCGGACAGCGGGCCGTCCTGCTCGCCGAGCGCCGCGAGGACGTGCATCGCGGCCAGCATGCCGGTGTCGGCGTTCCAGAAGTCGCGGAAGTAGTAGTGCGCCGAGTGCTCGCCGCCGAACACCGCGCCCTCCTCGGCCATGACGGCCTTGATGAAGGAGTGGCCCACGCGCGTGCGGACCGGGCGGCCGCCGTCGTGCCGGATCAGTTCCGGCACCGCGCGGGAGGTGATGAGGTTGTGGATGATGACGGGCTCGGCCTCACCGGCGGCCTGGGCGCGCGCGATCTCGCGGCGCGCGACCATCGCGGTGATGGCGCTCGGTGAGACGGGCTCGCCCTTCTCGTCGATGATGAAGCAGCGGTCGGCGTCGCCGTCGAACGCGATCCCGATGTCCGCGCCGTGCTGGACGACGGCGGCCTGCAGGTCGAGCAGGTTCTCCGGCTCCAGCGGGTTGGCGGGGTGGTTGGGGAACGAGCCGTCGAGCTCGAAGTAGAGGGGCACGATGTCGAACGGCAGGGCGGGGAGGATCCGGTCGCCGAGGACGGCGGGGGTGGTCAGCCCCGCCATGCCGTTGCCGGCGTCGACCACGATCTTCAGCGGCCGCGACGACGAGAGGTCCACCTGCGAGCGGAGGAACCGCGAGTACTCGTCGAGGACGTCGCGGACGCTGGTGGTGCCCTGCACGGCCGCGGCCGGCACGGAGCCGTCCGCGAGGTAGCGCTCGGCGCGTTCCTGGATGTCCTTCAGGCCGGTCTCGGAGGAGACGGGCACGGCGCCCGGGCGCGTCATCTTCATGCCGTTGTACTGTGCCGGGTTGTGGCTGGCCGTGAAGGTCACGCCGGCCGCGCGCAGCGTGCCGCTGGCGTAGTACAGCTCATCGGTGGAGATGAGGTCGAGGAAGAGCACGTTCGCGCCGCGCAGGGTGGCCCCTTCGGCGAACGCCTTCGAGAACTCGGGCGACGAGGGGCGCATGTCCCCGCCGACGAGGATGGTCTCGCCCGCCAGCTCCAGGGAGTCCACGAAGGCCGCGCCGACCGCGCGGACCGAGTCCACCGTGATGGTCTCGCCGACGATGCCGCGGACGTCGTAGGCCTTGAAGGATGGTGAGAGATCGAAGGTTGTAGTCACGCTGGAAAGTGTATCGGTGGGGCTGCGGCCCGGCTGCACACATGGCCAGACCGCCCGCCCGGACTGGGGGAGGCGGCTGGGATACTGGGCAGATGTCGTCGACCACCACGCTGAACGAGCAAGCCACAGCCATCCTGCACACCCTCGTCGGATCACCGGAGGCCCAGTTCCACGAGGGGCAGTTCGAGGCCATCGAGGCACTCGTCGAAGGCGGGCGGCGTGCCCTCGTCGTCCAGCGGACCGGGTGGGGGAAGTCCGCGGTGTATTTCGTGGCGAGCCTGCTCCTGCGCGCCCGCGGAGCCGGCCCCACGCTGATCGTCTCACCCCTGCTCGCGCTCATGCGGGACCAGGTGGCCGCCGCCGCTCGGGCCGGGGTGCGCGCCGAGGCCATCAACTCGGCCAACCAGACCGAGTGGCAGGAGATCGAGGCGAAGCTCCAGGCCGACGAGGTGGACGTCCTCCTCGTCTCGCCCGAACGCCTCAACAACCCGTCCTTCCGGGAGCTGTACCTGCCGGAGCTCATGCGGCGCACGGGCCTGCTGGTGATCGACGAGGCCCACTGCATCTCCGACTGGGGCCACGACTTCCGTCCCGACTACCGCCGCCTGCGAGAGCTGATCCTGGGCCTGCCGCAGGGGGTGCCAGTACTGGCCACCACGGCGACGGCGAACTCCCGCGTGGTGAAGGACGTCGAGGAGCAGCTCGGCGCGGGCGGTACGGACGTGTTCACGCTGCGCGGCGAGCTGGCACGCAAGTCCCTGCGCCTCGGGGTGCTGCGCCTGCCGAGCCCCCGCTCGCGCCTCGCTTGGCTCCTCACGCACCTGTCGGACCTGCCGGGCAGCGGGATCATCTACGCCCTCACCGTGTCGGCCGCGGAGGACACCGCCCGCCTGCTGCGCGAGAACGGGCACGCCGTCCGCGCGTACACGGGACGCACCGACCCGGCGGACCGCGAGGCGGCGGAGGCCGCCCTGAAGGCCAACGAGGTCAAGGCGCTCGTGGCCACCAGTGCGCTCGGCATGGGCTTCGACAAGCCGGACCTCGGCTTCGTGGTGCACCTCGGGGCTCCGTCCTCGCCCGTGGCCTACTACCAGCAGGTGGGGCGTGCGGGCCGCGGGACGCCGAATGCCGATGTGCTGCTGCTGCCCGGCGCCGAGGACCGCGACATCTGGGAGTACTTCGCCACCGCGTCCATGCCCTCGCAGGACGCCGCCCTGCGGGTGCTCGAGGCGCTCGAGCCCGGCGTCGTCCTGTCCACGCCGGCGCTCGAGACGCGGGTCAACCTGAAGCGCTCACCCCTCGAACTCCTCCTCAAGGTGCTCGACGTCGACGGCGCCGTCCGCAAGGTGACCGGCGGGTGGGAGAGCACCGGGGCGCCCTGGACCTACGACGCCGAGCGGTACCGCCGCATCAGTGAGGCCCGCGTCGTGGAGCAGAAGGCCATGCTCGACTACGAGAACACCGCCGGCTGCCGCATGGAGTTCCTCTCGCGGTCCCTCGACGACCCGGCAGCCAGCCCGTGCGGCCGCTGCGACAACTGCGCCGGTCCCTGGTACTCCGACGAGGTGGCGCACGAGGCATCCGACTCAGCGAGCCAGGCCCTCAGCCGGGTCGGCGTGGAACTCGAGCCCCGCGGCCAGTGGCCGTCCGGCATGGACAAGCTGGGCGTGCCCCTGAAGGGGAAGCTGAAGCCGGGCGAGGTCAGCCTGCCCGGACGGGCGCTGGCGCGGCTCACCGACCTCGGCTGGGGCAACCGACTCCGCGAGCTGATGGCGGACACCACCCCGGATGCACCGCTGGACCCCGCGGTGATCGAGGCCGTGGTCCGCGTCCTGGCGCAGTGGGGCTGGGACGAGCGGCCGGTCGCCGTGGTCAGCGTCCCCTCCCGGCGCCGCCCGGAGCTCATCGGGTCCCTCGCCCGGGCGCTCGCCCAGGTGGGCCGCATCCCATACCTCGGTCAGCTGGCCACCCCGCACGGCTTCCCGCAGGGCCAGCCCGGGGGCAACAGTGCGTTCCGCCTGGCCTCGGTGTGGGACCACTTCGCGGTGCCCGAGGGCGGCGCCGCCTGGTTCGCCGAGCATCCCGGGCCGGTGCTGCTGGTCGACGACTTCGCGGACAGCCGCTGGACCATCACCGAGGCGGGGCGGGCGCTGCGCACCGCGGGCGCCTCGGGAGTGCTGCCGTTCGCCCTGGCGCTCAAGGCGTAGCAGCCGCCCCGGACATGCAGAAGGGCCCCCGGAATACCGGGGGCCCTGACGCGGAGACGGGGGGATTTGAACCCCCGGTAGGCTTTAGGCCCACACTTCATTAGCAGTGAAGCCCATTCGGCCGCTCTGGCACGTCTCCATCGGCTATCTCTAGCCTCCCAAGGTTACCCAGAAGGGGACGGCAAGAGCAAAACCGCCCCGCTCCCTCGGCGCGTTGCCGGGCAGGTGCTCGCGGAGCGCGGGTGTCAGAGAGAACCGGTGAGGGCCCGCCAGAGGAACTCGAAGCTCATGGCGTGCATCCTCGCGGCCTGCCGGTTGTCGGCCGCGCCTGCATGGCCCCCTTCGAGCGCCTCGTGGAACCAGACGTCCGGGATGCCGAGGTCCTTCATCTTCGCGGCCATCTTGCGGGCCTGCACCGGCCCCACCCGGTCATCGCTGGTCGCCGTCCAGAGGAGCGTCTTCGGATAGGCGACGTCGTCCCGCAGCAGGTGGTACGGCGAGAAGGTCTGCACGTACTCCCACTCCTCGGGCTTGTCCGGGTCGCCGTACTCGGCGATCCAGGAGTACCCGGCGGACAGCTTGGTGTACCGGCGCATGTCCAGCAGGGGCACGCCGCACGAGATGGCGCCGAACAGGTGCGGGTACGTGGTGAGCATGTTGCCCACGAGCAGGCCGCCGTTGCTCCGGCCCGTGCAGCCGAGGAGTGCCGGCGAGGTCACGCCGCGCCGCACCAGGTCTTCGGCGATGGCCGCGAAGTCCTCGTAGGCCCGGTGCCGGTTGGCGTGCAGCGCGGCAAGGTGCCACTGCGGCCCGTACTCGCCGCCGCCGCGGATATTGGCGAGCACGTAGACGCCGTTCCGGCCGTCCTCCGTGGTGCGTTCGAGCCAGCCGCGCCCGATCACGCCGCTGTAGGCGGGCGTCATCGAGTGTTCGAAGCCGCCGTAGCCGGACAGCAGGGTGGGGTTGCCGCCGTCGAGCACCAGGCCCTTCGCCGCGAGCTGGAAGTAGGGCACGCGCGTACCGTCGGCCGAGACCGCGAAGTGCTGCTCGACGGCGAAGCGGTCCTCGTCGAAGTAGGACGGCGAGGACTTGACGGCCGTGTACCCGCCGCCGATGGTCCCGCGGTAGAGCGTCGACGGCGTCAGGAAGCCCGTGGCGACGAGCCAGTAGTCGTTGCCTGCCGCGTCGTCCTCGTCGTCCACCGCGTAGGCGTCCACGGAGTGCAGCGGCGGGCAGGCGTCGAGCAGGTCGGCGGCCCAGTCCTTCGCGGGGTCCAGGATGCGGATTTCCGAGGACACGTCGCGCAGCAGGTTCAGCAGGAGGAAATCGCGGGTCCAGCTCCAGGACTGCAGGGACGTGGAGGGGTCGGGGGCGAAGACGGTCACGAAGGTCCGCTCTCCCGCGAGGAACGCGTCCAGGGGGACGACGAGGAGGGACCCTGCCGCGTGCATGGTCCCACCGGCGGTCCAGTCCGTGCGGGGCCGGATGATCAGCCACTCGCGGTGCAGGGAGATGCTGGCGTCCTCGGGCACCTCGATGAGCCGCCAGTCGCCGTCCTGCCGGAGGTAGGTGCGGCGCGTGTAGAAGTCGATGGTGTCGACGGCGATGTCGCGCTCGAACCCCGGCGTGGAATCGTGCAGCACGAGGGCCATCATGTGGTCCTCCTCCACCTCGAAGTACGGCTCGGCCGAGGCGAGGCCGGCCCCGCGCCGCAGGGTCCGTACCGTCCGGGGGTAGGAGCTCGACGTCATGGACCCCGGCCCGAAGTCGGTGCCGACGTGGAGGGCGTCCGGGGCGGCCCAGCTGATGCGGCTCTTCGCCGTGGGGATGTCGAAGCCGCCGTCGACGAACGCCAGGGTCTCGAGGCTGAACTCCCGGTAGCGCGCGGCGTCCCCGCCGTCGGGGGAGAGGACCACGAGGACCCGCTCGTGCGGTGCGCCCTCGGCCGGGCGGAGGAAGAGCGCCCCGCCCCAGACCCACTCCGTCCCCTCGACGGCGCTCAGGGCGTCGACGTCGAGCAGGATCTCCCAGTCGGGGGCGTCGGAGGCGTAGCTGTCCCAGGTGGTCCGGCGCCAGATGCCCTGCCGGTGCTCGGCGTCGCGCCAGAAGTTGTAGTAGTGGCTCCCGTGCTTGCCCGCCATCGGGATACGGTCCGTGGAATCGAGCACCTCGAGGATGCCGCGTTCCCGGACGCCGAAGTCCGGGGTGAGCAGGGCGTCCTCGGTCAGCGCGTTCTGCGCGCGCACCCAGTCGAGGCCTTCCTCGGCGTAGATGTCCTCGAGCCAGAGGAAGGGATCGTCCGTGGGCGCGGTGGTCTCCGTCGAGTGCGTCATCCGCCCATCCTATGCAGCCCTCCGGAGGCGCAGCGATCACGGGACGACGTTCGCGGCAGGGTGCGGGAGCGGTGTTGGATAGGCTTGCGGCGTGGAGAACCAGGAGGCAAGGCGCGTGGCCGTCATCGGAGGCGGACCCCGTGGCACCTCCGTGGTGGAGCGGCTGATCGCGCAGCATCGTGACCTGGGGCCGGGGGCTCCCGCCCTCGCCCTGCACGTGATCGAGCCCTACGAGCCCGGTCCGGGACACGTCTGGCAGACCGGCCAGTCGCGGCTGTTCCTCATGAACACGCCCTGCCTGTACCCGACGGTCGTCCCCGCCGGCCCGGCCGCCGCGGACGTCGCCGCCTCGCCCGGCGGTATCTCCTTCGACGCGTGGCGGACGCGCGTCAATGACGGCCTGGTTCCCGGACTGGGCGACGACGACCTCGCCGAATGCGCCCGCCTGGCCTCACGGGACTTCCCGAGCCGGGCGCTCTACGGCCGGTATCTCGCCTGGATCTTCGCGGAGGTCGTGCGCCAGGCCCCGGACGGGGTCACCGTCGTCCACCACCGCAAGGAGGCCGTCGGGCTCCGGCGGCTCGAGGACGCCGCGGAGGACGACCTCCAGGACGACGACGAACCCTGGTCCGCCGGCGGGTGGCGCATCCTCCTCGACGACGGCTCGCGGCTCCATGCCGACGACGTCGTCCTGGCGCTGGGGCACCTGGCGGCCACCCTCACGCCGGAGCAGGAGAGACTGCAGGACGTCGCGGCACGCCACGGGCTCCAGTACTGGCCGCCTGCCGTCCCCGCCGATGTCGCCTGGGCCCGCCTCCCCGCACGGAAGACCGTCCTGGTCCGCGGGCTCGGGCTCAACTTCTTCGATGCCATGATCCAGCTGACCGAGGGCCGCGGGGGGACGTTCTCGCCCATGGACGGGGGACGGCTCGACTACGCCCCGTCCGGCCGGGAACCCCGGATCGTCGCGGCCTCCCGCCGCGGGGTGCCGTACCGGGCCAAGGCGTCCCTCGACACCTACATCCCCCGCACCGTCACGCTGCGCTTCTGCACGCCGGCCCGGGTCCTCGCGTTCCGGCAGTCAGGGGTGCAACCCGGCTTCGACCACGACCTGTGGCCGCTGCTGCACCGCGACGTGCTGTGGGCGTACTACACGACGCTCTGCCGCCCCACCGGCCGCGCACCTGCGGCACCCGAGGCCTTCCTCGCCGGACTGGACACCGCGTTGGGCCTGGAGGGCCCGGCCTGGGAGGCCGCGGCCGGGGACGCCGTCGCCCGCGCGGTCCCCGCCGACCTCCGGCTCGACGTCGAAGCCCTCGCGCAGCCGTTCGCGCGGCGACGCTTCGCGGACGGCGAGGAGTACGCGGCGGCCGTCCTCGCCTACCTCGACGCCGACGCCGCGGGCTCCGCGGACGGCGAGGACGACCCCCTGAAGATGGCGATCGGCGCGATGAACGCCGGGAGGTCGGTCATCAAGCAGGCCGTGGCGGACGGCGGGATCTCGGACTCGTCGTGGAACGCCGAGCTCCGCGGATGGTTCGAGCCGCTCGTCGAAGGCCTCGCGAGCGGACCGCCGCCGGTGCGGATCGCGCAGCTCGCCGCGCTCGTGCGCGCCGGGATCGTGCGGTTCGTGGGACCGAATCCGAGCTTCGGCTTCGACCAGGACGAGGGGCTCTTCCGCGCGACCTCCCCCTGGGTGCATGGCGACTCGTTCACGGCGCGCTACCTCGTGGAGGCCATGATGCCCGCGAACCGGGTGACCACGAGCCTGTCCCCGCTCATGCGGACCCTCCTCGAGGACGGCACGGTCCGCCCACGGACCCTCATGGGGGAGGACGGCGTGCCGGTGACCGCTGCCGGGCTGGACGTCACGCTGCCGCCCTACCGCGCCGTCGACAGCACCGGCACGGCCCAGGACGACCTGTTCGTGATCGGCCTCCAGCTGTCCTCGGTCCAGTGGGGGACGGCCATCGCGGCCGAGGCCGGGGCCCCGCTGGAAGCGGGCGGCCGGACCCTGCTCGACGCCGACCTGATTGCCGCAGCCCTCCTGGAGCGAGCAGCGAACTAGGCACTGCGGGCCGTCGCGCATCACAGGCGGCAGGCCGGACGCAGAGAAGGGGTTGGACCTTGACGGGTCCAACCCCTTCTCTATGGAGGGGATGACCGGGTCAGCGGACCGACCCGGTCATCGTGTCAGGGCCTGCACCCCCCGTTCGCACCTTCGTACGCGTCCAGCCGCTGGATGAAAGCGGCCATGGCGTCGCGTGCGACGGGTACCACCGGTCGGTAGGTGCCGTCCGGCCAGCCGGTGCTGATGCCGGACTTCTTCATCCACGCGATCTCGCGTGCGAACTGCAGGTTCGCGGGAACGTCGGTGAAGGAGGAGGTCGTGGGGTTCGGGTAGTCCGCAGCTTGGGCGATATTGCAGTAGTCGCCGGCAAAGCGGTTCATGAACGCCGCCATCGCGTCGCGGTTCACGGGGGTGACGGGACGGAACGTACCGTCACTGAAGCCGGTGGTGATACCGGTTTCCGCGAGCCACGACATTTCCTTGTAGAACTGGACATCCGGGGAGATGTCCTTGAAGGGCGAGACCTTCGGCGCCGTGTACTCGGGTTCCCCCGCCAGGCGATAGAGGAAAGCTGCCATGGCGTCGCGGTTGATGGCACCCAGCGGCTTGTAGGTGCCGTCCGAGTAGCCCTCGGCGAGTCCGCGGTTCGCCAACCACTTGATGGCATCTTCGTGGAGGTTGCCTTGGATGTCGGAGAAGACCACGCCGGCCTCCACGGTGACCGGCAGGGTCACCGTCGTCGCGCTCGGTGCGGCCGTCAGGACGATCCGCCCCTGGCCGCTCGCCGTCGCCGGGACCGTGAGGTTCACGGTGGCGCTACCGCCCGCGACCGGGACGGACCCGAGCTGCGTGGTGGTGCCGTTCGCGGCCACGAAGCTCGCGGCCAGCGTGGTGTTCACGGGACTGCCGAGCGAGGTGAGGTCCAGCTTCGACACCGTGAAGGAGACGGCCGTGCCGGCCTTCACCGTGGTCGGCGCGCCCTGCACCTGCACGCTGCGTCGGTCGAACGACGGCGACAGCGGGCTGTTCGCCCGGATGTAGTCGATCCACGCGTCACGATCCACCAGCCCCGACTCGCGGGTGTCGGTGCCCTCACGGAAGGCCGTGAAGTTGTCGCCACCCTGGGCCAGGAAGCTGAAGGTACCGATGCGGTACCCCTTCGCCGGGTCGAGCGGTACGCCGTCGATCAGGACCGACGTGATCCGCGAACCGCGAGCGAGCGTGGGATCGTAGGTGACACTCACGTTGTCCGACAGGCCGAGGGCCAGGAAGGACCGCGAACTGCCGTCGGGCTGCCACTGCTGCTCGAGCATCGCCTTGAACTGCGCACCGGTCAGGGTGGTGGTCCAGAGGTCGTTCACGAACGGCAGCACGGCGTTCGCCTCGGCGAACGTCACGACGCCGTCGGGCGCGTAGTAGAGCTCGTTGCGGAGCCCGCCCGGGTTGACGACGCCGATCTGCGCTCCGCCGCGTTCGGCGGAGGAGAGGCTCGCCCGCAGGGAGTCGGCCACGAGGTTGCCCAGCGTCGACTCCGAGGTTCGGTCGTCACGGGTCGTGCCGGTGAAGGCGGACGTGATGTCCTTCGTGACGGATCCGACGGGCTGGTTGCCGATGACCGCCGCCTGCGCAACGGCCGCGTCGACGATGGTCTTGACCTCGGCGACCCGCGGGAAGCCGGCCACGAGGGCCGCGTCGGCCTCCGTGGTGCGGGCGACGTTGCGGGCCGTGTAGGACTGGACGTCGCCGGTGGCCTTGTCGACGGTCAGCGTGATCTGGCCGATGAACTCGCCGTAGGAGCCGGTCTGCAGGACAGGCCGGGTCTTGCCCGCGATGCCCGGGACGGGGGCGTCCCACGCGTACTGCTTGTGCGTGTGGCCGGTGAAGATCGCGTCCACGAGGGGAGTGGTCTCCGTGACGACCTTCGCGAAGGCTCCGCCCGCGGCGATCTCCTGCTCGAGGGTCGACTTCTCGACGACGCCGTCGCCGGCGCCCTCGTGGTACTCGGCGACGATCACGTCGGCGAGGTCCTGGTCCTCGATCTCCTGCGCGACGCGGTTGACGGCCTCGACGGGGTCGCCGAAGTCGACGTTCGCGATGCCGCCGGGGCTGACGAGTGACGCGGTCTCCTCGGTGACGACGCCGATCACGGCGACGTCGACGCCGTCGACCGTGATGATGGAGTACTCATCGAGCGCGGGCTCGGTGGTCCCCTTGGTGTAGACGTTCGCGCCCAGGTACGGGAAGTCCGCCGTGTCGGAGACGCGGCCGGTCAGGTCCGCGAAGCCCTTGTCGAACTCGTGGTTGCCCACTGCCGAGGTCTTGAGCTCCAGGGCGTCCAGGACGTCGAGCGTCGGCTTGTCCTCCTGCAGCGAGGAGGCGAAGAGCGACGCGCCGATGTTGTCGCCGGCGGAGAGGAACGCCGTCTTGTCCTCACCGAACTCGGCGCGCAGCTGCTCGACGGTCCCCGCGAAGCGCACCGTGTTGGCGTCGATGCGTCCGTGGAAATCGTTGATGTTGAGCAGGTTGAGCTCCGCCGTGGTGTCGGCCGGTGCGAGGTCCATGCCGACGATCACGGGGTCGTGGTCGCTGGCGCGGTAGGGATCGGCGACGTAGTAGTCGGTGACGTTGTTGTTGAAGCGGCTGTACTCGAGGGCGACCGACTCGGCCGAGTTGATGTTCCACGTATCCACACCGGTGACGGTGGCGTCCGCCGCGGGTGACGCGAGGATGTGGTCGAGGGATCCGCTGAGGCCCGAGAAGACGTAGGAGTACTTGCCGTCCTTCTTGCCCTGGTCGACATACCCGGCCTCGTAGAGGACCTGCATGGGGTCCTCCATCGTGTAGGCGTTGAAGTCGCCGGTCAGGAAGACCTTGTCGGTCTTCGCCGCCGTCTTCATCGAGTCGGCGAAGGTCACGAGGGCCTGTGCCTGGGCGACGCGCGCGGCGTTCCAGGCGCCCTGGCCGTCACCGGTGTCGGCGTTGCCGCCGGAGCTCGGGCCGGAGCCCTTGGACTTGAGGTGGTTGACGATCGCGAGGAAGGTCTCCGCGTCGCTGCCGCCGACCGGCTTGAAGGCCTGCGCGAGGGGCTTGCGGGCGTTCGAGAACACCACGTTGTCGTTGAGGATGACCGACTCGCCGACGGGTTCCGCGACGGCCTTCTTGTAGATCAGTGCGGTGCGGATGAAGTCCTCGTCGGCGAGGGCGGGGACGGCCGCGGGGGAGCGGACGTAGTCCCAGGTGCCGGGGGCCTTCTCGTTCAGCGCCTCGACGAGGGTCGCGAGGGCGAAGTCGCGGTCCTTGCCGAACTTGGCGGAGTTCTCGACCTCCATGAGGGTGACGACGTCGGCGCCGAGGCCGTTGATCGCGGCGACGATCTTCGCTTCCTGGCGCTCGAGGTTCTCCTTGTTCGCGGCGCCGCGGGAGTCGCAGCCGCCGTCGACGGTGATCGGGTTGCCCGCGCGGTCCGTGAAGTACTTGCACCCGGCGAGTTCCTCACCGGTGGTGGGGAAGTAGTTCAGCACGTTGAAGGAGGCGATCTTCAGGTTGCCGCCGACCGGCTGGGGCGCGGCCGGGCGCTCACCGGCGAACTGCACGGGCTGTGCGTCGGGGCTCGCGCCGTTCAGCTCGGCGAGCGGCTGGAACTTCCAGGTGCTGTTGCGGTAGTCGAGGACCACCGGGGAGGTGAACGCCGCGCTGGAGCCCACGCGGACCGGCTGGGACGCCGTGAGGTACGGGAGCACCTTGCCGCGGTTGGCCTGGGCGAAGAAGTTGGTCGTGGCGCCGTCGTCGAGCCGGATGCTCCGCGCCGCGTTGTCGGCGATGACGGCCGCGTTCTCCGGGGTGCCCGGACGCGCGACGTCGGTGGGCTGGAGGAGGCGCTCGGTGCCGGCTGCGAGGGTGACCTCGCCGTACTGGTTGAGCGTGAAGTTGTCGGCGACCGTGTAGGCGCCGGAGGGCTGGAAGAGCATGCCCTCGACGGCTTCACGTGCGGCGTCGGTGGCGGGCAGCGCGATGGCGGAGGCCTTGGGCTCCTCGGCAGCCTCGGTGAGCTTCGTGGTGCCGCCGGCGGGGACGGTGAGCTGGGTCAGGTTGAAGAACTCCCCGGCGGTGCCGGTGACCTCCACGTAGTCACCCACGGCGACGGATGCGACGGAGTCGGGGGAGAAGACGAAGATGGCGTCCGACGCGGTCTGGTCGGCTGCCGCCGAGCTGCCCGCGGTCTGGAGGTAGAAGCCGGCGAATCCACCCGTGGGGTATGCCGCGGTGACCTTGCCGCGCGTGGTGACCGTCTGGCCGGACAGCGGCGTGGCGGACCCGGTGCCCTGGATGTCACGGATGGGGACGACAGCGCCCGGCGTCGGAGGGACCGTCGGGGTCGGGGTGGGCGTCGGTGTCGGCGTCGGGGTGGAGCCGGAGGACGCGCTGTTCATCGGCGTCGTGTCCTGCAGCGTGAAGTCGGCACCGTTGTCGTCCGTGTCGGCGAAGCCGGTGCGGTTGGCGGACTTCGTGCTTCCGGCGCCGGGTGTCGGTGCGGCCGTTCCTTCGAACGCGTTGGCCGAGCCGTAGCCCAGGGCATCGACGACGCCGGGCGTACCGACGATGCTGCCGATACGGAGGGCGCCGACGGTCGCGGCCTGATCGGACAGCACGAGGACTCCGCCCGCGGCGCCGGGGTTGAGGCCCGTCGCGAGGTCGGGGGTGGGCAGGGCGGACCCGGCCGTGCCGTTGGAGCCACCCTGGATCAGGAAGTAGCCCTTGGCCGGGATGGTGCCGCGGAGGGCGGTCGCGGCGGGTGTCGCGGAGGATCCCGGGGCACGGTACTGCAGCGACCAGCCGTCGAGGCTCACCGGTGCATCGGTGGGGTTGTAGAGCTCCACGTACTTGTTGGTGAACGGCGTCCCCGCCGAGCCACCCGACAGATAGGCCTCATTGATGATGACGCCGGTTCCCGCGGCGGACGCCGTTGCCGGTGGTGTCTCCACGGCATTGGCCGGCAGTGCGATCATCGGTGAGGCGATCAGCCCCACCGACAGCGCCGCACCGAGCGCTCCCTTCCATGACGAATAAACCATTCGTTCGTTCTTCTCCTTGACGATGGCCGCGAAGCGGCCGCGAGTGTAGCCCGCCGACCCGTCGATGGGTGAGCGTGTTCGGCATGAGCACCTTATGTGACGCAGGTGACATTCCATCCCCAGTGGTAGCCAACCAGAACATCGTTAACTCCCGGTTACCAAAACACCAGTGGCTACGGAAGATTCGGGGCTCTTGGCTGCTTTTTGTGGACGTCCTGCGTTACCGGCGGGCGTCCCGGAGTGTCCCTGTCACCGGTTTCTCGCCCTGCTCCGCGACGAAGCAGACGATCTCGCGGTCGTCCGCCGCGGTCCAGCTGTCCTCGACCGGGTAGAAGTAGAGCAGTTCCAGGACCGAGGCGTCGTACTCGAGGCCCACGTAGGTGGCGAACTCCGGCGCGCAGAACTCGCTCGCGGCGGTGTTGGCCGCAGGCACGCCCGGGTAGTCGCCGTCGGGCATGTCGGTGCGGGCGAACAGCTCGAAGACGTGCGGCTCGTCGCACGGCAGCACGATGATGTCCGAGACGTCCTCCGTCCCGGGGTCGTTGATGCAGTCGCCCACCTGGAGGGAGAAGGCATCGGTGCGCGCCTCGGCGGTCACGGCGCCGTCCGCGCCGCGTTCCGGACCGGGTGAGCCGAAGACGCTGCACCCGGGGACGAGCGCGAGCAGGCCGATCACGGCCAGGGCCGCCGTCCCGCGGCGCGGCCCGGTCCTCGTGTGTTGTCCAGTACGCATGGAGACCCCGTCATCGGCCACGGCGGGCGTGGCACGGCTGTTGCTTCTCGGGACAGTACCGCACTTCGGACCGCGGGCACATGCCCGCGGAGGTCAGGCGAGCGCCGGGGACAGAAAAGGAGAGGCCCCGCAGTGCGGGGCCTCTCCTGGAGCGGAAGGTAAGGGATTCGAACCCTTGAGACGGGGTGACCGCCCACTGGTTTTCAAGACCAGCTCCTTCGGCCGCTCGGACAACCTTCCGCCGCTAGTCTTTCATGAAGGGCTGGCGACGCCCAAATACCTGGAACCGGAGGCCGGCATGCGTGCAGTGATGATCGAGGGTGCCGGCGGGCCGGAGGTCCTCGCGGTGCGGGACGTCCCCGACCCCGTCCTGCAGGCGGGCGAGGTGCTCATCGACGTCGCCGCCGCCGGCCTGAACCGGGCGGACGTCCAGCAGCGCCGCGGCCTCTACCCGCCGCCCCGGGGTGCGTCGTCGGTGCCGGGCCTCGAGGTGTCCGGCCGCATCGCGGAGGCGGGGGATTCCGCCTTCGCGGTGGGCGACGCCGTCGTCGCCCTGCTGGCCGGCGGAGGCTACGCGGAGCGGGTCGCCGTCCCGGCCGGGCAGGTGGTCCCGGCGCCGGACGGCGTGGACCTCGTCGAGGCGGCCGGCCTTCCCGAGACCGCCGCGACCGTGTGGTCGAACCTCGTCCTGCAGGCGGGCCTGGCCGCGGGGGACGACGTCCTGATCCACGGTGCCTCCGGCGGGATCGGCGTGATGGCCGTCCAGGTGAGCCTCGCCCTCGGCGCGGTACCCCACGTGACCGCGGGGTCGGCCGCGAAGCTCGACATCGCCCGCTCGCTCGGCGTGCGCACGCTCATCGACTACCACGAGCAGGACTTCGTCGAGGAACTCAGGGCGGCGACGAACGGCCGGGGCGCGGACGTCATCCTCGACGTCGTCGGCGCGAAGTACCTCGCACGGAACGTCGCATCCCTCGCGACCGGCGGCCGGCTCGTGGTCATCGGACTGCAGGGCGGTGCGACGGCGGAGCTCGACCTCGGGATGCTCATGGGCAAGCGGGCGAGCGTGGCCGGCACGACGCTGCGGGCCCGCCCCGTGGCGGAGAAGGCGGCCATCATGCAGGCGGTCCGCGACAGCGTGTGGCCGCTGGTTGCCACGGGGGCGGTGAAGCCATTCGTCGGCCGGACCTTCCCGCTCGCCCGGGTGGCCGAGGCGCACACCTACTTCGACTCCGGGGAACATACCGGCAAGGTCCTGCTCGTGATGGGCTAGGCGGTGCGGGACCGCGTCTGCACCGCGCGCTGACGGAGGTGCAGCGCGAGCACCAGGGCGATTCCCACGAACGCCCCGATGCCGGTCTCGACGGCCCGGTCCGTCAGGAGGCCCGCGGGTGAGGTGGGGTGGGCCAGTTCCGTGGACACCAGGGCGAGGGGCGTCACGAAGACCTGCGCGAGCGCATACTGCCGGAGGATGAACATCTCGGCAGCGAACTGCGCGACGGCGATCACGACGACGAGCTGCCAGGCCGGAAGCCCCGGAAGCAGGATCAGCCCGGTCAGGACCAGCCCGGCGACGGTGCCGAGGAGACGCTGGAGACCCCGGGTCACGCGTGCCCGCGCCGACTGGCCGACCAGCGGGACGGTCGCCGCGACCATGGCCCAGTAGGTGTGGCCGATCCCGAGCAGCGTGGCCGCGCTGCCCGCGAGCAGGGCCGCGATGACGTAGAGGGCCGCCTCACGCCCGAGGGCCGCGAGGTGCCGGGCCGTCGGCCGGTCGGCGGGTGCCCTGCGCCAGCCCGTGCGGTGGCTCGGCCAGAGATTGCCCGCCTGCCCGAGGGCCACGGCGAAGACCACCGTGGCCGCCGCCGTCATGAGCCCCTGCCCCAGCGGTGGCTGGACCGGCACGGACGCGATGGCCGCGAAGGCGAAGATGTGGAACAGCGACCCGCCCGGGCGCAGGCGGAACAGGCCCGCGAGGAAGGTGCCGAGTCCGGCGACCGCGCTGGTCAGCAGGACCAGGCCCCACGGGCCGACGTCGGCGCGTGCGGTCAGCGCCGCCGCGAGGATCACCGCGAACATGAGGCCGCCCCCGCGCAACTGGGTGGCGAGGCGCGGACGGTGGGCCTCGTTCCGCCCGTAGATACCGGCGAAGGCACCGAAGGTGGCGAACACGGCGAGGTCGAGCCGGCCGAGGAGCAGGACGACGAAGAGGGGGACCCCCACGCCGACGGCGCAGCGGAGCGCCGGGTGGTGGTCGGAGGCCGAGGGGGCCATGTGCACGAGGTCGCGGAGGAGGGGCACGGACAGCGGACTTCCGGTCGGAGGGATCGGCGCCGCTGGCATCGGGTGGCGGAATGCCACCGATCAACCCTACTCCCGTCCTGCCGCCGGGCGCCGCCGGAGCAAGACAATCAGCATGCTTTCGATTATCCGCTGGCTGTGCGAGGCTGGCAGGACAGCCAATCCGAAGGAGAGCACCGTGGCCAGCACGCAGAACGACGGCGAGGAGAGCGGCCTCGCGCAGGCAGCCGACAGCTTCGCCGAGAACCTCGGCGACCAGGTGCCCGACGGCGTCGACAACGGGCCGACGGACGACGCGGACGAGCCCGCGGACGATCGCACCCGGACGCACGCGAGCATCAGCGAGGGCATGAACGCGAACGACGACGACGAGCCGCCCGCCGTGCTCGACGACGGCCCCGACGGCAGCACCCGCCGCACCTCCTGACGTCCTTCCTCAGGCAGCTCCGCCGCTGCCTGTGCGCGGCCGCTCGCCGCACCCTCGGGGCCGTTCGGCGCAATGACCGGGCCTGCCTGCTTGTGGTGTGACGCCGGCCTCACTACGTTGCTACCTTCGAGTGCACACACTCTCGCACCCGAGGAGCATCATGAGTAAGAAGCAGAACGGGTCGCACCGGCACGCCGACGTGCTGGTGACGGATCCGGACCTGCCCGCGGTCGCCGTCGACCCGCAGGAGATCGAAGCAGAAGACCGTCGGTGGACCCCGGCGAAGATCGCCCTCTGGGTGGGCATCGCACTCCTGGGCGGGATCGCCTGGACCATGCTCGCCATCGTGCGCGGCGAGACCGTCAACGCCATCTGGTTCGTCTTCGCGGCGGTCTGCACGTACCTCATCGGTTACCGGTTCTACTCGAAGTTCATCGAGCGCCACCTCCTGCGGCCCGACGACCGGCGAGCCACCCCCGCCGAGTACAAGGCCGACGGCAAGGACTACGCCGCCACCGACCGCCGGGTCCTCTACGGCCACCACTTCGCGGCCATCGCCGGCGCCGGCCCCCTCGTGGGCCCCGTCCTCGCGGCGCAGATGGGTTACCTCCCCGGGACCCTGTGGATCATCATCGGCGTCGTCTTCGCAGGCGCGGTGCAGGACTACCTCGTCATGTTCTTCTCCATGCGGCGCGGCGGACGGTCCCTCGGGCAGATGGCGCGCGAGGAACTCGGCGTCATCGGCGGCACCGCCGCCCTGATCGCGACCCTCGCCATCATGATCATCATCGTGGCCATCCTGGCGCTCGTCGTCGTCAACGCCCTCGGCGAGAGCCCCTGGGGCGTCTTCTCCGTCGCGATGACCATCCCGATCGCCCTCTTCATGGGCGTGTACCTGCGGTACCTGCGCCCGGGCAAGGTCACCGAGGTCTCCATCATCGGCTTCGTCCTGCTCATGCTCGCGATCATCGGCGGCGGCTGGATCTCGGAGACCACCTGGGGCGTGGAGCTCTTCACCCTGGACCGCATCACCATCGCCTGGGGCATCATCATCTACGGCTTCATCGCCGCCGTCCTGCCGGTCTGGCTCCTGCTGGCCCCCCGCGACTACCTCTCCACCTTCATGAAGATCGGCACCATCGTCATGCTCGCCGTGGCCATCGTGATCGTCCGCCCGGAGATCAGCGTGCCGGCGTTCAGCGAATACGCGGGACGCGCCGACGGCCCGATCGTCGCGGGGTCGCTGTTCCCGTTCCTCTTCGTGACGATCGCCTGCGGCGCCCTCTCCGGGTTCCACGCGCTGATCTCCTCCGGCACCACCCCCAAGATGATCGAGAAGGAACGCCAGACCCGCTTCATCGGCTACGGCGGCATGCTCATGGAGTCCTTCGTGGCCATCATGGCGCTCGTCGCCGCGCTGTCGATCGACCGCGGCATCTACTTCGCCATGAACTCCTCCGCGGCAGCGACCGGCGGCACCGTGGAGGGTGCCGTGGCGTTCGTCAACGGGCTCGGCCTCACCGGGGTCAACCTGACGCCGGACATGCTGAGCACCCTCGCCTCGAACGTCGGCGAGGAGACCGTCGTGTCCCGTACGGGAGGGGCCCCGACCCTCGCCGTGGGCCTCGCGCAGATCATGCACAGCGTCATCGGCGGCCCGTCGATGATGGCCTTCTGGTACCACTTCGCCATCATGTTCGAGGCGCTGTTCATCCTCACGGCGGTCGACGCCGGAACCCGCGTCGCGCGCTTCATGCTGCAGGACAGCATCGGCAACTTCGTGCCCCGCTTCCGCGACACCTCGTGGCGTGCCGGGGCCTGGATCTGCACGGCGATCATGGTGGCTGGCTGGGGGGCGATCCTGATCATGGGCGTCACGGACCCGCTCGGCGGCATCAACACGCTGTTCCCGCTGTTCGGTATCGCGAACCAGCTGCTCGCGGCGATCGCCCTCGCGGTCTGCATGGCGATCTGCGCCAAGAAGGGACTCTTCCGGCTCCTGTGGATCCCGGCCCTCCCGCTGGCCTTCGCCTCGGTGGTGACCATCACGGCGTCGTTCCAGAAGATCTTCTCCCCCGTCCCGGCGGTGGGTTACTGGGCGCAGCACACGGCGTTCAAGAATGCGCTGGCCGCCGGCGAGGAGAGCTTCGGCACCGCGAAGACGGTGGCCGCCATGGAGGCGGTGGTCCGCAACACGTTCATCCAGGGCACGCTGTCGATCTTCTTCGTGGTGCTCTCCATCATCGTGATCCTGACGGCGATCCTCGCCACCATCAGGGCCTACCGGCACGGCGGCGGCAAGGAGAACGAGGACGCCCCGGTGGCCTCGCGCATCTTCGCGCCGGCCGGGCTGATCGCGACCCCCGCCGAGAAGGAACTGCAGGCGCAGTGGGCGGCCCTGGAGCCCGGCAGGCGTCCGGCGAGGACGGGGCACTGATGACCGTGCCACAGGTGCTCCACCGGGCACGGGACACCGCCCGCGAACTGGCATGGCTCTTCAAGGGGGTCATGGGGGAGAACGCCTACCAGGCCTACCTCGACCACCACGAGCGGACCCACCCCGGCGGACTCCCCATGACCGAGCGTGAGTTCTGGCGGGACAAGACGGACCGCCAGGACGCCAACCCCGAGGGCCGCTGCTGCTGAGCACGCTGCCGGTCGGGGACATGGAGCCGGCATCCCCCTCGGGGGGTGCCGGCTCCGTCGTCGGTCAGCGCTTCTCCCACCGGAAGCGCTTCGCGGCGATCAGGTACGGCAGCACGACCCAGGCCAGCAGCACGACGCCGGCGCCGGCCACCGAGGCGTCGAGGGCCTCGACACCCCAGCCCGCCATCAGGAGGTTCTGCAGGGCGCCGCCCGGGGTGAGCCGGGAGACCATTTCGAAGCCGTCGTCGAACGCGGTCCAGAAGAAGGAGCCGATCACGGCGACGAGGAACGGGAGCGTGGTGATCTGCGCCGCGGCGGCGGAGGGCGTGTAGATGCTGGTGAGCATGCCGGTGGTCGCGCACAGCGCCAGGAAGCCGAGCACCGCGCCGACCACGACCAGCGGCCGGGCCGGGACGTCGACCCCGGCGATGCCGAAGCCGGCGGCCACGATCGCGAGCTGCGCCGCGACGAGCGCCACGATGGGCGTGAGCATGCCGAGCCAGATGACCGTGTCCGAGGATTCCCCGCTGCGCAGCCGCTTGAGGAACAGCTCCTGCCGGCGCGTCGCGAGGGTCGTCGTCGCGGTCAGATAGACCCCCAGGAGAGCCACGATCATGAGGGTCAGCCCGGCCAGCACGGCCGCTCCCGACGGGCCCGTCATCTGGTCGGCACCGATGTAGAACATGTAGACGGCCATGGCGACGGGCATGAGTACCGCGCCGGTCAGCACCGTCTTGTTGCGGAAGATGATGCGCAGTTCCATGAGCGCGATCGCGCCGATGCGGGTGGCGGCGGAGGGGGATGGGGCGTGGGTGAGGGTTGTCATGGTTCTCTCCTGGTCGGGGCGGTGGTCTCGGCGTGCGGAGACTAGGCGGCGTCGCCGACGCTGACCCGGTGGAAGACGGCGGCGAGGGACGCCTCGGAGGCGGACAGGCGGTCCAGCCGGATGCGGTGGGCATCGGCCCAGGACAGGACCTTCCAGAGGTCCTGCTGCAGGTCGAGCGACGGGACGGCCACCTGCGTGCTGGCCGGGGTGGGCACGAAATCGGGGGACAGACCGAGACGCGTGAGCTCGACGACGTCGACGGAGGCCTCCACCTCGAAGGAGATGGTCGACGGCTCGCGCCGCAGGACCTCCGCGAGCGTGCCGTCGACGGCGATCTCGCCGTCGTGCATGATCGCGAGCCGGTCCGCGTAGCTCTCCGCCTCCTCGAGGTAGTGGGTGGTGAGGACCACCGTGGTCCCGGCGTCGTTCAGGCCGCGGACGAGCTCCCATGTCCGCTCGCGCGATTCCGGGTCGAGGCCCGTGGTCGGTTCGTCCAGGAAGAGGAGGTCCGGCTCGTTGGCCGTCGCGAGGAGGAGGTCCAGCCGGCGGCGCTGCCCGCCCGAGAGCATCTTGACGCGGGTGGAGCCCTTCGCGCTGAGATCCAGGACGTCGAGGCCCTGTGCGATGACCTCCTCGCGGGGCCTGCCGCGCGGATCGCCCGTGGACAGCCGGAGCCACAGCCGGCACGTCTCCTCCACGGTGAGGTCGTCGGCGAAGCCCGCCTCCTGAAGCATGATGCCGAGGCGGGGCCTGATCGAGGCCTTGTCACGGTAGGGGTCGGCACCGAGCACGCTCAGGGCGCCGGATGTCGCGGCACGGTGGCCCTCGAGCGTCTCCATGGTGGTGGTCTTGCCGGCCCCGTTGGTGCCGAGCAGGGCGAAGAACTCGCCGTTGCGGATGGACAGGTCGATGCCGCGGACGGCCTCGTACGAACCGTAGGAGCAGCGCAGGCCCTCGGCGGACACCGCGATGGTGTCCACGGGTGCCGCAGGGGCCGGGCGGTCCTGCAGGGCGGGAAGCGGCGGAGTTCCGGGTGAAGTGGTCATGGTTCAATCCTTCCGGGCCGCCCAGCACGAGGTCAGTGCCCGCACGTCACCTCTTCCCCTGTCCGTCCTCACACCGGGACCATGACAAATGTCATGGTCCTACGATGGACGGCATGGCGCACTTCAAGGCTTCCGACCGGGACCGGGACCGGGACGGTGACCCGGGGGCGGCCGGTACGGCGCCGGTCCCCGAGACCGGACGCGGGGTCCGCGCCACCTGGCGGTACACCATCGCGTCGATCGTGTTCTACGGCATCCTCATCAGCGCCGTGAACACGCTGTTCATGCTCTCCGGCGGCGACTACGGGCTGCAGTTCCTCGATATCGTCCTCATCGTGCTCGCCGTCGTGGCCGTCATCGCCCTGACCCGCTACGGCTGGTTCTTCCGGAGCGGCCTCGGCGGCGGGCTGCCGGAGCGGGGGTACACGCTGTGGCTCCTGCTGCCACCTGCCGGTCTGTGGTTCCTGGGGCTCCTCCAGTCCCACACCCTCTGGGTCGCCGCGCTGCCGCTCTGGTTCGCGGCCAACGCCCTCGCCGTCGTCCTCGGCCGCCGCGCCCGCTGGTGGGTGCTCGGGGCGGCGCTCGCCGCCCTGGTGCTCCACGGGATGCTCGGGATCCTCCTCGGCACCCCTGCCGGCGGTCCCGTCTCCGACGCCGGGGGGCTGTTCTCGGTCGGCCTCTGGGCGCTGATGACGCCCCTGCTGTTCCTCGGCAGCATCTGGTGGTGGGAGATCGTGCTGCGCCTCGACGACAGCCGCCGCACCTCCGGGGAGCTCGCCGTGGCGCAGGAGCGGCTGCGCTTCGCGGCGGACCTGCACGACATCCAGGGCCACCACCTCCAGGTCATCGCCCTCAAGACGGAGCTTGCGGGACGCCTCCTCGACACCGATCCCGAGGCCGCCCGCCTGCAGATCGGCGAGGCCCAGCAGCTCGCCCGCACGGCCCTGGAGGACACCCGTGCCCTGGTGCACGGCTACCGGGCGGTGTCCTTCGCCGCAGAGGCGGCCAATGCGGCGGAGGTGCTTCGTGCCGCCGGCATCGAAGCCTCCGTCGAGGTGGACGCCGACGGGCTGCCGCCGGAGGAACGGACCCTGTTCGGGCTCGTCATCCGGGAGACGACCACGAACATCCTGCGCCACAGCGAGGCCACCTGCGTGACGTTCCGCCTCGTGCGGACCGGAGCGGGATCGGTGCTCTCCGTGACGAACGACGGCGTCGCCGACGCCGCGCCCCGGACCGGCGGCTCCGGGATCGAGGGCCTGCGGCAGCGGTTCGAGGCCGTCGGGGGATCGGTCGATGCCGGCCTCGTGGGTGGCCTGTTCGTGCTGGCCGCCTCCGCCCCCGGGCCCGCCGATGGGTCCTCGCGCGATGCGTCGTCGCGGAACGCGTCGCGTGCCGGGGACGGACCGGACGCCGTCGGCACCGGGCGCGTCGATGCGCCTGCCTCCGCGGCCGGCGCAGGGCGGGATCGGCGATGATCCGCCTGATCCTCGCCGATGACGAGCACCTGATCCGCGGCGCCCTGGAGGCCCTGCTGGGACTCGAACCCGATCTCGCGGTCGTGGCGAGCACCGACAACGGGGCGGACGCCGTGCGGCTCGCGAAGGAACACTCCCCGGACGTGTGCGTGCTCGATCTCGAGATGCCCCCGACCGACGGGATCTACGCGGCGGAGGAGATCCTCCGGACGGTCGCGACGCGCGTCGTGATCGTCACACGGCATGCCCGGCCGGGTGTCCTGCGGCGCGCGCTCGCCAGCAGGGTCTCAGGGTTCGTGCCGAAGTCCACGCCCGCGGACAAGCTGGCGGACGTCATCCGGGACGTCGCCGCCGGGCGACGGTACGTGGACCCGGACATCGCCGCGAGCGCCCTGACGGGGGAGTCCTGCCCGTTGACGGTGCGCGAACTCGACGTCCTGCGCCACGGCCGCCAGGGAGCCAGTGTGCAGGCGATCGCCCGCGAACTGCACCTGGCGCCGGGAACGGTGCGGAACTACGTGTCCTCCGCGATGGCGAAGCTCGATGCGGCGTCGCGCCACGAGGCCGCCACCCGGGCATGGGAACAAGGCTGGATCTGACGTGCCCGGCCTCCAGCTGTTGTGGGAGCATTGCGTCATGACTGAACAGCAGCCGGCCGGTCCCGTGGTTCCTGCTCCCGGCCCGCCGGATACCTCGCAGGCCGGAGGGCCCGAGGCTCCCGCCGCCCCGGACAGCCGGCCCGCCTCGCTCGCGGAGCTCGTGGACGAACCGGCGAAGGTCATGCGGATCGGCACCATGCTCAAGCAGCTGCTGGAGGAGGTCCGGTCCGCCCCGCTCGACGACGCCGGCCGCGCCCGCCTCGCCTCCATCCACGAGCGCTCGGTCCAGGAGCTCGAGGACGGCCTGGCCCCGGAACTGGTGGAGGAGCTGCACCGCATCAACCTGCCGTTCGACCGCGATGCCGTTCCCACCGACGCGGAACTGCGGGTGGCGCAGGCTCAGCTCGTCGGCTGGCTCGAGGGCCTCTTCCACGGGATCCAGACCGCGCTCGCGGCCCAGCAGATGGCGAACCAGCAGCTCGCCGCCCGGCTCCAGCTGCGTGAACTGCCGCCCGGCACGGTGATCGCTCCCGGCGTGGTGGTCGGCGAGGACGGCGAGCCGAGGCGCATCCCGCCTGCACGACATGCCCAGGCGTCCCCCGCGGACACCCACGGGCCCGGCCAGTACCTCTAGGGCGTCCGTGGCGTTCTTCGCGGCGGCACGGCAGGGGCGGAAGGACGACGCCGAGCTGGGCACCGGGGTGTGGCGGCGGGCGCATGACCGCTTCCGCCGCGGGCTCGACCGCTACCACCAGATCCTCGAGGGCATCGACGACGACGACGTCTACAACGAGCTCGTGGGGATCGCCAACGACCTCAGCGCGATGCTCCCGCGCGTCCGGGAGCTCTGCGTGCGTGCCCAGAGCTCCTCGCCGAGCACCGGACTCGACATCCCGGGCGCGCTCATGCAGGTGCACCGGGCACTGTCCCGCGCCGGCAACACGCTCGCGACGACGGCCGAGGCCGCCGCGATGACGAGGCTCGACGGCGAACGGTGGGGCATCGCGTCCTCCGGTCTCGACAACGTACGGCGCCGCGCCCAGCTCGTGGCGGACGACGTCGAGGAGGCCGAACGGGCCATGCCGGATGCCGGCCGGCAGGTCCCGTGATGCGCGGCACCACACCGGGATCGGGTGGGGGGATCAGTAGAAGAGCAGTGTGCTCCCCGGGTCGACGGAGATGTCCCACACCTCGACCTCCCGCCCGTCGCAGTCGCCCCGCGTACCTGTCGGCACGCCGCGGATGAACGGCGCCGCCCGGTTGTCGTCCACGTAGGGGTATCCGCGTTCGTTCAGGACGGTGAGGACGCGGCGCTCGATGGCGGGATCGCCGTCGGCGTAGCCCGACTGCTCCCGCTCGTAGGCGGTGAAGCCCTCCGGCCAGCGCAGCAGGATCGCGCGACCGTTGAAGGTGAAGAGCACGCACGCCTCCCCGTCCGCCGCCTCGATGCGGAAGGTGCCCAGCAGGGTGCCCGGCATGTCCTGCGGATCGCGGCCCGGCGGTGGCTCGACGCCCACGACGGCCGCGGGGTTCAGGGCCCCGGGAGCCTCACCACTCGTCTCGAGCGGCAGTTCTCCGGCCGGTAGGGCCCGGATGGCGTCGCGCAGCCCGTCCGGCAGGGGGACGGGTTCGCCCGTGATCGTCGTGGTCTCCGGCGCCCGGCGGTTCACGAGGGTCAGCACGGAGCCCTCGCCCTCGATCGGCGCGAGGACGCCGCGTTCGGCGTGCTCGAGGAACATGAGCTGGTTGGGCGGGAAGAAGCTGCGGCTGTACGTGCGCTCGAGGGTGCTCCGACCCGTGACGTCGATCGTGAGGACCCGGCCCGTCTCCTCGCCCTTGATGATCTGCACCACGGAGGCGCTCCGCAGGATCCGCACCTCCCCGTCGACGACCGTCGGCTGGATGTTCGAGGCGGCCACGACGGCCACCACGTCGGCGAGATCGTACAGGCGGGCCGTCTCCTCCGCCGGTCCCGCGGCCCGGCGGGGGAGAAGCGCCGTGGTGAGGGCCGCGATGACCAGCAGCAGGCACGCGGCGCCGACGATCAGCTGGATCCGCCGCGTCCGGGACCTGCCGCCGTCGGCGTGGGGCCGGGCGGGCCGTTCCTCCTCCACCGGTACGGCAGGGGCGGGTTCGCGGGCTGCCGCCGCCGCGGGCCCGGGCGAGGGCGGCTCCCGGGCCGGGAGTGCGCGACGGCTGCGCCCGAGGTCCTCCTCGGCGACGGTGCGGGCCGGGTCGGCGTCGGCGAGGACGGCGGCGAGGGAGGCGGTGAGGGAGGCCGACGATCCCGCGGTGGCGGGCAGGTGGCGTGCGCAGGCGGTCTCGATGTCGTGCAACCGTCCGGGGTCCTCCCCCGAGGACCTCGCTGCGGCGTCGACGTCGAGGCCGTCCCAGTGGCAGAGGAGGAGGAACTCGCGCTCGGCGGGCGTGAGGGCGGCGAGGGCTGCCTGGAGGCCGGGCCCGGCCTGGACCCGCGGAGGCAGGGACGGCGGGAGATAACGTTCGAGGACGGCCCGGGCCGCACCGACCAGGAGGATGCACGTGGACGCCGCGCCGTCGGACGTCGTCCCGGACTCCCCGCCCGGGGTGTCCCGAGTAGCCTCGACGGCCTCGACGGCCTCGACGGCGTCGAAGGCCGCCTGCGCGGCGAGCCGCACGGACCGGGACCGGCGGAACGCGTACCGGTAGGCGTCGTCATGGAGGGTGATCCGTTCCGGATCATCAGCCGCGCTCATCCCATACCTCCGTCATCGCAGGCTGGTCCGCGTGGTGGGCTCCGGGGAGCGAATACCTCGCGGGCTGATAGTTGTCGGTGGAAACAGAAATAAATGAACGGACCCGTTCGTTCCCGCCTATATGACTACATCACCAAACCTTACGTTCAATGACGGCCTCACGATCCCTCAGCTCGGGTACGGCGTGTGGCAGGTCGAGGACAATGTGGCCGAGGACGTCGTGGGCAAGGCCTTCAAGGCCGGCTACCGTCACATTGACACCGCCAAGATCTACGGGAATGAAGCAGGCGTCGGCCGGGCGATCGCGTCGTCGGGCCTGAGCCACGACGAGATGTTCATCACCACGAAGCTGTGGAACGCTGACCAGGGCTACGAGAGCACGCTGAAGGCGTTCGACGAGTCCATGGAGCGCCTGGGCCTCGAGACGCTCGACCTCTACCTCATCCACTGGCTGCAGCCCAAGCAGGGCAAGTACGTGGACACGTGGAAGGCGTTCATCGAACTGCAGAAGCAGGGACGCGTGAAGAGCATCGGTGTCTCGAACTTCACCATCGAAGCGCTCACCGAGATCATCGACGCGACCGGCGTGGTCCCGGTCATCAACCAGGTGGAGACCCACCCGTACCTGAACCAGGCCGAGCTGCGTGCCTTCGAGGCGGAGAAGGGCATCCTGCACGAGTCGTGGTCGCCCATCGGCTCCGGCAAGGGACTGCTCGACGACGCCGTGCTGCAGGACATCGCGCAGAAGCGCAACGCGACGCCCGCCCAGGTGGTCCTCGCCTGGCACCTCGCGCTCGGCAACGTGGTCATCCCCAAGTCCGTCACCGAGTCCCGCATCATCGAGAACTGGGAGTCGCTCGACGTGAAGCTCGAGGACGAGGACATCGAGGCCATCAACGGCCTCGACAAGGGTGCCGCAGGCCGCATCGGCGCCGATCCGGCAACCTCGGACTTCGCCTAGCCCCTGCCGGCCCGTGCGCCGGTAGTTCCTCCCCGCGTCGCGGGGGTCGCACGGCGGCGGGGTTCCGCCGCAGCGCGACCGAAGACGAGAAAAGCCGCCCGGCATCGCGCCGGGCGGCTCTTCTCGTTCCTGCCCGTGGCCTCAGGCGGCCTGGGCCAGCGCCGCCTTCAGCGGATAATCCGCCCCGTCCAGGATCAGCTGGGCACAGCGCCCCGTCGAGGGATCCAGGACGATCGGCGCGGCGAGATTGACGGTGGTGCCCCCGGTTCCCGGGTTGGCGACGACGAACAGGTGCGCCTCCGGCACGTCGGAGCCGAGCACGTCGCGCTGCGCGTCGGAGAAGCGCGGGCTGTAGTGCGGCACATAGGTGGCGGCGTCCAGGAGGAACAGGCGGACGCCCGGCTCGTCGGCTGCGGTGAGCGTGAACAGCCCGTCCGCGCCCGGCACCTGCTCGAGGTCGAAGCGTGTGCGGGGCGCGAGGCCCGGGGGAGGGGTGACGAAGGCGGCCCTCATCGCAGGAAGTCCATCAGCGAGGGCTGCAGGACGCGGGCCGAGACGGCGAGCGCGCCCTGGTAGGCGGTCTCCTGCAGTTTGAGGTCCAGGATGATGGACGCGAGGTCGACGTCTTCCACGGCGGCGCGTTCTCCTTCGAGAGCCAGCGAGGCATCGGCGACGACATCCTTGGCACCGAGCAGGCGTGCGTGGCGGGTGCCGATCTCACTGTGGTGGGCGGTGAGGTCCTGGATGCGCTGCTGCAGCGGTGCGAGGTGCACGGACACGTCCTTGCCGGCCCGCAGGTCCGCGGCGATGGTGTCCAGCAGGGCGAAGGCCGAGCCGGGTCCGCTCCCGAAGACGGCGGCGCCGTCGGCGTCGACACGGATGGTCTCGTGCGAGCCGACCCGGCGCTCGACGGTCCCGCCCGGCGTGAACGTGAGATCCGGTGCGACGGCGGCGGGGGCGTCGGAGTTCCCGGCGAACAGGAAGCGGCCCCCATAGGTGGCATTGGCCTGGGCCATGAGCTCGGTGCGCAGCGACTCGATGTTCAGTGCCAGCGCCTCGCGGGCGGTCGGCGGCAGGGCCGAGTTGGAGCCCTGCAGCGTCAGGTCGTTCGCGGTGTCGAGGGCCCGCTTCGACATCGTCATCGCGTTGTCGAGCTGGGTCAGCCACCCTTCTCCGTCGGCGATGTTCCGGCCGTACTGCTGGTTGGCGCCGATCTCGGCGCGGACCCGGAGGGCCTCGGCCGCGGCGGCGGGGTCGTCCGACGGGCGGCCGATGGCCTTCTGGCTGGACGCCTTCTCCTGCAGGTCCGCGAGGCGGGCGAGGTTCACCTGCAGGGAGCGCTGGGCTCCGTGCAGCATGGTCTGGTTGGTGACGCGGGTGATCATGATGCCTTCCTACCGTCCTACGATTCCCATGCGGTTGATCAGGACGTCGAGCATCTCGTCGACGGCCGTCATCACGCGCGCGGCGCCCTGGTAGGCGTGCTGGTACTCCAGCAGGTTGACCTGTTCCTCGTCCATGCTCACCGAGGTGGCGCCGAGCTGTTGCTGCAGCGCGGTGGTGGCCGACACCTCCGCGAGGGAGTTGCCCTGCAGTTCGGCGCGTGCTGCGGCGCCGAGGTCCGTGACGAAGGCGGACCACGCGGCGTCGGGGGATGCCGTGCCGGTGCCCAGTCCGGAGGTCGCGTCCGCCACCGAGCCGTCGAAGGCGCCCGCGCCGGCTGCGCCCGCCGCGATGTCCTCTCGGCGCGTCGGCACGACGGCGAGCGACGCGGCGGGGCGGTCGGGCTGGTAGGCGAAGAACTGTCCCTTGCCCGCGTCCGCATGGAGTGCATTCACCTGGTCGGCGAGCTTCACGGCGAAGGCGTCGTAGCCGGCGGCGGCCTGCGCGAGGGCACCGCCCGCGTCGGCGGGGGCGAGGAGGGAGAGCGTCGCTGCGAGCTCGCCGCTCTCCACGCCGGCGGAGGCGCCGGGCCGGTGCGTCCACTCGACCTGGACCGTGCCGGTGCCGTCGAGCTGGAGGGGACCGGTGACCTGCAGCGCGCGCGCGGTGGTGCCCGCGACGAGCGGGTTGCCGGCCAGCAGGACGTCAGCGGTTCCGTCCGCGTTGTCGCGGACGGTGGCCCCGGTCAGGCCGGCGAGCGTCGCCGTCAGCGTGGTGCGGCGGTCGACGAGCTCGTTGGCGGGGGCGCCGGAGGCGACACTGGAGCGGATCTGCCGGTTGAGGTCGGCGACCTGCGCTGCGGCGTCGTTGACCTCGGTGACGAGTCCGGCGGCCGAGGACCGGGTGGACTCCCACTGCGTCTGGACCTCGCGGTAGCCCGCCGCGATGCGGGAGGTGAGCTGCCCTGCCGAGGCGAGGAGCGCGGACGCCGGGGCGTCCTTGTCGGGCTGGTTCGACAGGCCCTGCCAGCCCGCCCAGAACTTCTGGAGGGAGTCGGAGACACCGTTGGTGCCGGGCTCCTTCAGTCCGTCCTCGAGCGCGGAGTACGCCTGGGCGCGCACGGCGGTGTAGCCGGCGGCGCCGGCCGTGATGCGGACCCGCGCCTCGAGGTGGGTGTCACCGAGGCGGGCGATGCCCTGCGCGAGCACGCCCTCACCGGCACGGGTGCCGGTGCTGAAGAGCGTGGCCCGGACCGGCGCTGCCGCGGACGTCTCGAGCCGTTGGCGTGTGTACCCCTGGGTGGTCGCGTTGGCGATGTTCTGCCCGGTCACGTCCAGGCCCGCGCGCGCGGCGGCGAGGCCGGAGTAGGCCGTGGTGAGTCCGCTGAAGGTGCTCATTGTTCCGCTACAGATCCTTGTTGAGGAGGGTCGGTTGGCCGTGGCCCTGCAGGGCTGCACCGTCGGCGGCATAGGTGCCTGCTCCCGTGCCGATGCCCGCGAGGGTCTCCTGGGTCGACCGGCTGGCCGCCTTCAGGAACTGCTGGTTGGTGTCGCGCAGCGCGGCGATCTGGGCGACCAGTGCCGTCATGGCCTGGAGGTGCGCGGAGAGCAGTTCCTGCCAGGGCCCGTCGGGGGCTGCCGCCGCCAGTTCGCGGAGGGAGGCGCCGTCGTCGATACCCCACGCGGTGGCCACACCGGAGGCGTGCACGGCGCGGGCCAGGCCGGTCTCACGCAGCCGTTCGAGGACCTGCTCCACCTCCCGGGTGGCGTGGTGCAGCCAGCGGGTCTTGCCGGAGGTGAGCAGCAGCTGCTCCTCCTCGAGCTTGAAGACGAGGAGTTCGAGCAGTTCACGCTCCTGCCAGAGCAGGGCGGACAGATCCTGTGTGCTCACGGTGCCCCTCCTCTCCCGGTGCCACCGTCATGTGGAACCGGGAGAACTATCGGCACCGGGTGCCCGGTTGTAAGCGATGCCGCGTGCGCCCTGCTCATCGGCGGCGTTACCGGGGGTCGTCCCCGTCGGCCCAGGCCTCGGTGTAGAACCGGGGGGAATGGGAGTCGAGCAGTTCGGCGTAGGTGTCGGGTTCCAGCGCCTGCGCCGAATGGTCCGGTACCTCCGGGGCGAAGGCGGACACGCCCAGCCCGGCCTCGTGGTCCTGCAGGGTGAGGCCGGCGGCCTCCAGGAGCGTGGGGTACATGTTCAGCTGGTCCACGGCGGGGCGCAGCGTGCTGTTCCCGTCCTGGCCCGGGACCCGGATCCGGTTGAAGATGGTGCGGTTGGGGTGGTCGTCCAGCTGCTCGTGGAAGGCGTCACCGGCACTCATGTGCTTGAGGTGGTCGCCCATGATCACCACCGCGGTGTCGTCGAGGTAACCCTTCTCCTCCATGTACTCCACGAATCCGGCCACCTGCGTCAGCGAACAGGAGAACACGGAGGTGACCTCGTTCTGCGTGTCCACGGGACAGTAGTCGAAGACGTGCACGGGCTCGTGGGTGTCCAGCGTCAGCAGGGAGAGGTTGAACGGTTGACCGGTCTGCTCCGCCTCGGCGTACAGCCGGTCGATCTCGTCCCGGGCGTGCGCCAGGAGGCGTTCGTCGCTCAGGCCCCAGTCGCTGCGGAAATTCGTCTCCGGTTCCCCGGCGGCCCGCCAGTCGGAGAGGTCCTTCACCTCGGAGTAGCCGTGCCCGGCCAGGAAGGTGCCCTTCGCGGCGAAGGAGGCGCTGGCGCCGCCCAGGAAGACGTTGGTGTAGCCGTTCTCTTCCAGGATGTCACCCAGGCAGGTGGAACCGCCCAAATAGCTCTCGACGTCGTCGGCGGGCTCGGTGGACCCGCTGGAACTGCTGCCCGCGGTGGCTCCCGCGCCCTTCAGGGGGACGCCGCACTGCGTGCCGATCAGTCCGGCCATGGTCCACCCCCCGCCCTTGTACTGCTGGAGATCGTCCACGCCCCGCCAGCCGTCCGAGGCCTCGGTGGCATCCTCGAGGGGCGTGAACGCGTCCTTCTCGAAGAGCTCGTCGTCCGCCAGGGTCGCCTCGCCGGATTCGAGGTAGATCAGCACGAGGTTGCGCTTGTCCTCGGTGCCGGTGACCGTCGGCTCCGCGTAGTAGTCCGCGATGTCGTACTCGGAGTTCGTGGCCCTGATGTAGTCCCCGACACCCACGGCGGTGGCGAAGGCCGTGGTGCCGCCGACGACCACGGCGGCGACCAGGGCGGTGGAGACGGTGCGCAGGACCCACTGCGAGCGGCGGGGGCGGACGACGTCGTCGTTCCGGCGCCTGCGGCGTCGGAGGTGCTGTCCCACGGCGATGCCCACGGTGATGAGCAGGGGCAGGACGCCGATGCCCAGGATGCCGGTCCAGACGATGGCGCCGCCCCCACCATCGGGGTCGACGGTGACGAGGTTCAGGAGCATCTGGCCCACGGAGATCTCGCCCCAGTAGGCGCGGATGCCGATGCCGGCGATGAGCAGCGCGAGCCCTGCCCAGATGAGGAGGTACACGAGAAGGTGCGCGCCGACGAGACCGACCCGTCGGGTGACGTGGGGAATCCGGCTGATCATGGCAACACCTCGCGTTCAGGATGCCGATGTTCGCCGAAGGCCCTTGACATCCAACCCGTCCTAGGGCTCGGAAAATACTGGTACTCCCACGCTACCCGTTCAGCGGAAGTTCATCCGCCTGTACCGGTCTGTACGCCGAGAATACTTTTCCCTGTCCGTCAGCCCCGCTGGACCACCAGGGGGCTGCCGTCGGGGTCCGTGGCCAGGGCGTGGGCGCTGATCCAGGGGGCCACGCCGGCGGCCGGAAGGGGCCGGGCGAAGTGGAAGCCCTGCGCGAGATCGCACCCGAGCGCCCGCAGTTCCGCCCGGGTCGCCTCGTTGTCCACTCCTTCGGCGACCACCCGCAGGTCCAGGCTGTGCGCCAGGTCGATGATGGAGCCTACGAGACCCTGCGCGCGCCGATCGGTCCGCATGGCCGTGATGAAGGACCGGTCGAGCTTGAGTTCGTCGGCGGGGAGATCGCGCAGGTACGCCAGGGAGCTGTACCCGGTGCCGAAGTCGTCGATGGAGATCTGGATGCCCTTCGCGCGAAGCCGCGCGAGGATCTTCGCCGTATGGGCCGGGTTCCTCATCAGCATGTCCTCGGTGATCTCGAGCATGAGGCACTCGGGCAGGGTCCCGCACTCCTCGAGGAGGAGGCGGATCTGCCGGGGGAGTCCGTCCTGGATGCACGAACCGGACAGGTTCACGGCGACGCTGATCTCCAGTCCCTCGGCCCTCCACCGGGCGGCCTGCTCCACGGCGTCCCTGAGCACGAGCGCGGAGATCGCCGGCATCAGGCCCGCCTCCTCCGCGAGGGGCAGGAACGACGTCGGCGGCAGCTGCCCGAGGAGGGGGTGGTTCCAGCGGATGAGGGCCTCGACGCTGGTCACGGCGCCGTCGGGCAGGTTCACCTTGGGCTGGTAGTTCAGCTCGAACTGGCCCTCGACGAGCGCCAGGCGCAGTTCCTCGAGGGTCTTCAGTTTCCGTGCGCCGCCGTCGTCGTCCATCGAGCTGTAGATGTGGTGCCCGCTCCGGTCCGACTTCGCCCGGAACATCGCGATGTCCGCCTTGCGCATCAGCAGGGTGACGTCGGTGCCGTTGTCCGGGGTGAGCGCGATGCCGATGCTGACGCTCACCTTCAGGGAGGCCGTGCCCACCTGGATCGGCTCGTCGAGTTCCGCTTCAAGCCGCCGGGCCACGATGAGGGCTTCCTCCCTCGACACGTCGTTCAGGAACACCGCGAACTCGTCACCGCCAAGGCGTGCCAGCAGATCACTGGACCGCACCTGCCGGGTGAAGCGCTCGCTGACCTGCACGAGGAGGGCGTCGCCGACGTCGTGTCCCAGCGCGTCGTTGACGTCCTTGAACCGGTCGAGGTCCATGAAAAGCAGGGCGCCGACGCGATTCCCGCCCACGCGTCGGGGAAGATCGGCGACCAGCCCCCGGCGGTTCGGAAGCCCTGTCAGCTCGTCCGTGGTCGCGAGGATCCCCAGCATGCGGTTCCGGAAGAGGAGAGGCGCAGCCGTCAGGAGCAGGGTGAGGGCGGCGAGCACCTGGGCGACCAGCGGGATGGAGACCTGGCAGCCGATGATCAGGACGGCGAGCGCCGACACCGTGGACACCATCAGCGTGGTGAGGGCGGGCAGGCCACGGTCACGGTGGCGGACCGACGGATCGGACCGGGCGACGCCGTCGACCCACACCGCGATCCCCACGAGCCCCACGATCCAACCGGCGTCGGTGACCGTGCCGACCGCGTAGTCCGCCATGCCCAGCGCATAGGCGATGTCCGCGGCGGAGAAGAGGATCAGGCCGGCGATGAGCAGTGGCCAGCGCGGTCCCAGATCGAGCCCACGGGAGGCCAGCAGGCCGCCCACGGTGGTGACGAGCAGGAGATCGAGCAGGGGGTAGATGACAGCGAGGACCACTTCGAGCGTGGTGCCGCCGGTCGCCCCGGAGCGCAGGACCGGCGCGAGGATCACGGCCATGAGGGAGGCGGCAGCCAATGCCCCCACGAGGCTGTCCAGCAGCAGCGGCCAGGCCACGCCCTTCAGCTTCCGTACCGTCACGGCGAGGGCGCCGATCATGAACGGATAGAACAGGAGGTACGCCACATCCGCGACCGAGACGACGGCGAGGGACTCCTCCCCGTTCGCCGCCACGAGATAGTAGAGGTCCCCGGCGGTGTAGACGGCGACGGCGGCGGCACCGAACAGGATCTGCCACTGGGACCAGCGTGTCCGCCGAAGTGCGCTGACGCACACGGCGACGGCACCGAGTTCCACGACCATGCCGAGCCATGCGCCGAACAGGTTGAACCGGGCGGGGTCGCCGAGCAGGAGGACGGCGATGTACAGCGGTAGCGCCATGACGGTCACGATGACCAGGACGCGGGAGACATCCGCCCGCATCGCACCAGCCCTGCCGGCCACACGGGCATCAGCACCCACCCTGCACATCCTTCGCATCGACGATCAGGAACCTGACCATCGACGAGCTTAGGGCGGTGGCGCGGGCGCAAACCCGGATTCGGCCTGTTGCGCTCCAACTTGCTGTCAAACCTTGGGCTACCTTGCGCCTATTCAGATCCCAGGGGCGACGTCGGAAAAAGTTTGCGCCGAGTTCTAACGTTCTCCCGCATGCCTCCGATAGCTACGGTTGCAGGCCCATGGATGGGCCGGCGATAGCAGCCCTTTCACGGAGGAATACATCATGGGTTTCCAGATCAACACCAACACCGCGGCCAACACCGCATACCGCAACCTCTCCAGCACCCAGGGCGACATGTCCAAGTCGCTCGAGAAGCTGTCCAGCGGTCTCCGCATCAACCGTGCAGCCGATGACGCTGCCGGCCTGTCCATCTCCGAGGGCCTGCGTTCGCAGATCAGCGGGCTTGGGGTTGCAGCCCGCAACGCCCAGGACGGCATCAGCGTTGTCCAGACCGCTGAAGGTGCACTGACCGAGGTCCACAGCATCCTGCAGCGCGTCCGCGACCTGGCTGTTCAATCGGGCAACGACTCGAACAACACGGAGGCGCGCATCGCGATCCAGACCGAGGTCACCGCACTCGCGGACGAACTCACCCGGATCGGCAGCTCGACGAACTTCAATGGCATCGACCTCCTCGCCGCGGACAAGTCCCTGACGTTCCAGGTCGGCGCCGGTGACAAAGCATCAAACGATCAGGTCAGTGTCAAGCTGACTAACGTCACGACGATCGCGAATGCTATCGGCGGCACCCCGGGCGCCGCTGATGCTAACGGCACTCCTGGCGCGAGGACAGGTGGGTTGAAGTTTGACTCAGCTGGCGAGGCGCTTAAGTCGATCACAGCGATCGATGCGCAGATTGAGAAGGTGTCGCAGGCTCGCTCGGAGCTCGGTGCCGTGCAGAACCGCTTCGAGTCGGCGATCAACAGCATCAACGTCTCGCAGGAGAACCTCTCGGCGGCCAAGTCCCGCATCACCGACACCGACATGGCGAAGGAGATGGCGGACTTCACCCGTTCGAACATCCTCTCGCAGGCCGGCACCGCGATGCTGGCGCAGGCCAACCAGATGAACCAGGGTGTCCTTCAGCTCCTCCGCTAAGCGGTGAGTATGTAGGCGAAAGGTGCACGGTGGCGGGACTGATCCTGGACCGAGAGGTCCCCCCACCGCGCATTCGCCAGATAGCAGTCCTGACAGACCATTAGATCGACCGGCAGTACATCCAGCCCCGAGAGGTAGACCCATGGCGTTCTCCATCGACGGCATCGCCAGCGGGCTGGACACCACGAACATGATCAACCAGCTCATGCAGCTGGAAGCACGCCCTCAGACGCTGCTCAAGGCGAAGGCAACCTCGACGCAGGGCTTCATCACGGTCCTGCAGCAACTGAACACCCGTTTGAGTTCCCTGACCGAGCTCGCGACGAAGACCGCCAAGCCCCAGGCGCTCGATCTCTACAAGGCCGCCTCCACGAGTGACACCGTCACCGCCACGGCGACCTCGTCCGCCGGCGCCGGCACCCTCGACTTCACCGTGAAGCAGCTCGCCTCCTCACAGTCCTCCGTCACGGGCGTGATGACGGCGTTCTCGCCGGGACCCACCACCCTGACCCTGCGTGCGGCGGACGGCACCACCACCGAGGTGGCGACCACCGGCACCCTCGACGACGTCGTCGCCCAGGTGAACAAGGCCGACGTCGGCATCACGGCCACGAAGGTCAGCGCCGGGAAGGACGCCGACGGCGTCGCCCAGTACCGGCTGCAGTTCACCGCGAAGGAATCGGGCACCGAACACGGCTTCTCCGTGTTCCGCGGCACTGCCGCCGACGTCACCGCAGGGACCGCGACCAACCTCTTCACCGAGACCGGCGCCGCCACCGTCCGCACTGCCCGGAACGCCGAGGTGGTCCTCTGGGGTGGCACGGCGGCCGAGCAGACCGTCACGTCGTCGTCGAACACCTTCGCCGACATCCTCCCCGGTGTCTCCGTCACGGTCAGCAAGACCACCACCGAACCCGTGTCCGTGACCGTCTCCCGTGACGCCGAAGCCACCTCGGCGAAGGCGAAGGAACTGGTGGAGGCGCTGCGCAGCGTCTTTTCCTTCGTGGACACCAACACCAAGGTCACGCCGGGCGCGACGGCCAGTGCTGCCCCCATCTCGGGCCGATTCACGGGTGACAGTGCCGTCCGGGGCATCGCCCAGTCCGTGCTCACCGCGGCGACGGCGCCCATCAACGGGCGGTCGACGTCGGAGCTCGGCATCACGCTGACCCGCTCCGGAACCGTGGAATTCGACGCCGAGAAGTTCGCCAAAGCACTCGCCGCCAACCCGGACCAGGTGAAGGACGCCCTCACGCAGCTGTCCGTCCGCGTAGCCGATGCAGGGAAGGCGGCCTCGGACAAGTACGACGGCGAACTCACGAGCCGGATCAAGAGCCAGGAGTCGACGGTCCGCAACCTCAATGACCAGGTGTCCGGCTGGGACCAGCGGCTCGAGAAGCGCCGGGCGACCCTTGAACGCACATACTCGGCGCTCGAGGTCCAACTGTCACAACTCCAATCGCAGGGCGACTGGCTGTCATCCCAGCTGGCCGGCCTGCCCACCACCGGAAGCTAGTCAAGATGCTGCAGATGAACGGATACCAGGCCAAGCGCTCGCAGTACGTGCAGGACGCCGTCCTGTCCGCAACGCCGGCGGGGCTGCTGACCATGCTCTACGACCGGCTGCTGCTCGACCTCGCCCGGGCCGGTGCCGCCCAGGAGGCGGGGGACTGGGGCACGGCCTCGTCGAACCTGCTGCACGCACAGGACATCGTCGGCGAGCTCATGTCCTCGCTCCGCACCGACGTGTGGGACGGAGCGGAGGGCCTGATGTCCCTCTACACCTACGTACGCCAGACGCTCCTCGAGGCCAACACCCGGCGGGACCGCACCAGGACCGCGGAATGCGCCGAGATCCTGGAGCCCCTGCGTCAGGCATGGCACGAGGCCGCTCGCACGGGCCAGCCGGCGCCAGTGGCCCAGAACCAGGACGCGCCACGCTCACTCGGAGTCCTCGGCGTTGGCTGACGATCCCAGAACCGATGCGGCCACCGGAGGAGAATCCGGCCAGCACTCCGCCCTCACGGCCTGGACCTCCGCCCTCGATGCGCTGGAGAGGATCCTCGACACTCTCGAAGCTGCCGCGGACACCGCTGGCGACACCACCTCGGAGTCCACCGCTGATTCCGCAGCCGATACCTCCGCTGATTCCGCAGCTGCGCCCACCGCCGGTACCGCTGAAGCGACCGCAGGTGACCCGGAGTTCCTGCGCCGCACCGCCGCCTCCGTGGACTGGACACCGCCGCAGGTCGACGGTCCCATCCCCGCGTCGCTCGTGCCGCGGGCCCGGCGCATCCGCGAGCGCCAGCAGGCCGTGCTCACCCGGCTGACCGGCGACGCCGAGACCCTGCGCCGCCATCAGAGCGCCATCGGCTCGGTCCGGGCGGCGACGGCCCCGCTGCAGTCGTCCATCTACCTCGACGTCACGGGCTGAAAGTTCTTCGTCCGAGCTCCTAACAGGTGGCCTGCTGCCATCCGATAGTCGCCGGTGAGCACGGATCGCTCACCCTCAGGCCATGGATCGGCCGCTCGACCTTGTTGGAAGAGGTTCTGCAGTCGTGCTCGATTCCGTGTCCTCGCTCGCCATGCGCAGCGCCCTCGATGGGCTCGCCCTGCGCCAGCGCGTCACCGCGAACAACATCGCGAACGTCAACACCCCCGGCTTCCACGCCCAGCGTGTCAGCTTCGAGGACGCCCTGGCCCGCTCGGTGTCGCTGGGCGACGGCAGCGCGCAGGCCACCACGGAGACATCCCTCGAACCGACCCGGCTGAACGGCAGCAACGTCAACCTGGATACCGAGACGCTCTCGAACATCGACACCGTGCTGCGCTTCCAGTTCGCCGCGCGTGCCGTCGAGGGGCCCTTCACCAGCATCCGCACCGCCCTCAGGACGTCCTGATGACCTTCGACGCGATCGGCATCTCCGGCACCGGCCTCACCCTGCACCGCAAATGGCTCGACGCCGTCGCAGACAACATGGCCAACGCCAACACGGTCACCTCCACCGACGGCGCCGCGTTCCAGCAGCGCTACATCACGGCGCGTGCCGACGAGAACGGTCAGGGCGCCTACGTGGCCGGGGCCGAGTTCGGCAGCGCCGAGGGCCGCCTGGTGCACGAACCCGACCACCCCCTCGCGGACGAGGACGGCTACGTCCGCTACCCCGACATCGACATGAGCGCGCAGATGGGGCAGCTCATCATGGCGCAGCGCGGCTACCAGGCCAACGCCGCCGTCGTCGACCGCGCGAAGGCCACCTACGAGGCCGCCCTCCAGATTGGACGTTCCTGATGCCTGTTCCCGCGATCGGCGCGGTCCAGCCCGCCGCCACCACCTACCTGCCGTCCGTCGGCACGGAACCGGTGTCCGGCGCCGGCGGGCAGGGCTTCGCCACGTCGCTCACCTCCGCCGTGGACAACGTGAGGTCCCTGCAGTCGACGTCCAACGAGCTCGCCGTGCAGGCCGTCACCGGCGACCTGACCGACATCCACAACGCCACCCTCGCCTCCACCCGTGCCCAGGTGACGCTCGAGCTCGTCGCGGCCGTCCGGAACAAGGGTGTTGACGCCTTCAACGAGATCATGAGGATGCAGGCCTGATGCCCACCCCCCTGTCCGCCACCGCGACCCGCCTCGGCGACGCCGTGAAGAGCTTCACCATCGCCCAGCGCACCATCGCCATCATCGGCGTCGCCATGCTCGTGCTCGGCGGGATCGCGCTCACGTCCTGGCTGTCCAAGCCCTCCTACACGCCCCTGTTCTCCGGGCTCAGCGGCGAGGACGCCAGCACCATCGTGGACCAGCTGCAGACCGACGGCGTGCCGTACGAGCTGACGCAGGGCGGTGGCACCATCCTCGTCCCCGAGGGCGTCGTGTACGACCAGCGGATCAAGGCGGCCTCGGCCGGCCTCCCGTCGTCGTCCACCGGAGGCTACTCGCTGCTCGACGACATGGGCGTCACGTCGTCCGAGTTCCAGCAGTCCACCACCTACAAGCGTGCCCTGGAGGGCGAGCTCGCCGCCACGGTGTCCGCGATCGACGGCGTCAAGGCCGCCACCGTGCGCCTCGCCATCCCCGAGGACACGGTGTTCGTCGCGGAGCAGGGCAAGCCGACCGCCTCCGTGTTCGTCGAGACGAACCCCGGCGCCACGCTCTCGAGCGACCAAGTGCAGGCCATCACCCACCTGACGTCCGCCTCCATCGACCGCATGGACGCCGCGGACGTCGCCGTGATCGACGCCGAGGGCCACGTGCTCTCCGCCGTCGGCGTCGGCGCCACCGGGGGAGCGGACCAGCAGGCCTCCGACTACGAGCAGCGCATTCAGGCCTCCGTTCAGTCGATGCTGGACCGCGTGGTCGGAGCCGGCAACGCCACCGTCGCCGTGGCCGCGGACATGAAGCTCGAGAGCGCAGAACGCGTCGAGGAGAGCTTCACGACGCCCGAGAACGCGCCCGCCCTCAACGAATCCACCACCACCGAGGCCTACGAGGGGGCCGGTGGGGGCAATGCCGGCATCCTCGGACCGGACAACATCGCCGTCCCGGAGGACGGCGCGAACGGTGACGGCACGTTCAACTCGGAGACCAGCACGCGCAACAACGCCGTGAACAAGACCACCGAGTCCACCACCGTGCCGGCCGGCGGCATCAACCGCCAGACCATCTCCGTCGCGGTGAACCAGGGCGCCACCGCCAACATGGACGTCACGGCGCTGACTGCCCTCGTCTCCAGCGCAGCGGGCGTCGATGCCGCCCGCGGCGACGTGGTGACGGTCGAGGAACTGCCGTTCAACGAGGCAGGCGCGGACGCCGCAGCAGAGGCCCTCGCCGAGGCGGAGGAGGCGCAGGCGGCGCAGCAGCGGGCGGACCTCATCCGCACGCTGTCGATCGTCGCGGCCATCCTCGTGGTCGTCATCGTCGCGCTCATCGTGTACGCCCGCCGCTCACGCCGCCAGCGGCGCGAGCCCCTCGACCTCGGCGAGCTGCAGGGCGTCTACCCGGCCCTTCCGGGCCCCGGGACACCGGCCCTCGATCCGGCCGTCGCGCTCCTCACCCCGCTGGAACCGGCCCCGAACACCACCACGATCGACGTCGCTGCAGTGCAGAGTGCCCTGCAGGCGGGGTCGGCGGAATCCGATCTGGACCGCATGCGCGCCGACATCGACGCCCTCGCCACGCAGGACCCGGCGAAGACCGCCGAGTTCCTGCGCAGCATGATGGATGACAGGCAGAGCGTATGAGTGCCGTACGGGCGGTCACCGGTACCCAGAAGGCCGCGATGGTCCTCATGCAGCTCGACCAGGACCGCGCCGCCGAGATCCTCCGGCAGTTGTCCGAGGCGGAGGCCGAGGAGATCGTCGCGGAGATCGTGCGCCTGCGCCGCGTCGAACCGGCCGCGGCCGAGGAGGCGCTCGCGGAGTTCCACGAACTAACCACGAGCGGACGGCGCCGCACCCGCGGCGGCATGGAGGTGGCCGTCGGGCTCCTCGAGTCCTCCTTCGGCGCCGAACGCGCCGCCGGCGTCGTGGGACGCCTGGCCTCGACCGTGGCGGGCAAGTCCTTCGAGTTCCTCGACACCGTGGAGCCCGGCCAGATCCAGACGGTCCTCGAGCACGAGCTGCCTCAGACCATCGCCCTCGTCCTCGCCCACCTGAAGCCCGAGCGGGCCTCCACGGTCCTCGCCGGGCTCGCCCCCGAGACCCGGACCGACGTCGCGCAGTGCATCGCGACCATGGGAGCGGCGACGCCGGAGGCGGTGTCCGTCGTCGCCGAGACCATCAAGATCAGGGCCGGCGCCGTCGCCGCACCCGACCGTGGGGCGTCCAGGATCGGTGGCATCCAGCCCCTCGTCGACATCATCAACCGTGCGGATGTCAGCACCGAGCGTGAACTGCTCGACGGGCTCGAGAGCCGCGATCCGGCGCTCGCCGAAGAGGTGCGTGCCCGCATGCTGACGTTCGCGGACATCGTCAACTTCGAGCGCCGCGACGTCCAGCAGGTGCTGCGCGGTATCGACTCCGCCGTCCTCGCACTCGCCATGAAGGGCGCCGCCGAAGCCGTGATCACCGTGATCCGTGCGAACGTCTCCGAGCGCAACAGGGAGATCCTCGACGACGAGATCCGGGGCATGGGGCCCGTACGGATGTCGCAGGTGGAGGAGGCCCGCGCCGAGGTGGTGCGCGCCATCCGCGATCTCGAGGCGCAGGGCACCATCACCATCATGCGCGGGGAGGAGGACGAGATTGTCGACTGACGCACTCACCCCGATCTCCTTCCCGCGCCTCGGTCCCGGCTCCGGCCGGGCCGCCCACGACACCGCCCTCGCCCAGGGGCATGCCGCCGGGTACGCCGACGGGCTGGTCCTCGCACGTGCCGAACTCGCCGAGCACCGCGCACGGCTCGACGCCGAGCACGCCGCCGCCCGCGCCCGCGCGGACGCGCTCCTTGCGCAGCAGCTCGGAGTGCTCGAGACCGCCGCACGCGCTCTCGAGGCGCGGACCGCGCCGGTCCTCGACCAGGCCCGCTCGCGCATCCTCGACGCCGCCTTCTCCATCACGGAGGCCCTGCTCGGGCGTGCACTGGAGGACGCACCCTCCTCGGCGCGGGCCGCCGTCGTGCGGGCCCTCACCGCAGCGGACGGCGAGGAGGTCCGTGCGGTCCGGCTGCATCCGGCCGACCTCGACGTGCTGGGACCCGACGCGGTCCCCGCCGGCGTCGCCCTCGTCGCAGATGCCACCCTGCACCGCGGCGACGCCGTCGCCGACTGCCCGAACGGCTTCGTCGACGCACGCCTCGGGGTGGCGCTGGCACGCGTCCGCGCCGCACTGACGGAGGGTGCGGCATGACACTCACCTTCGACGAGACCATCCGGCTCGCCAGCACTGCCGCAGCGCCCCAGCGCGTGGGCCGCGTGGCCTCCGTCGTCGGGCTCGGCGTGGACGTCGTGGGCCTCGACTGCGCGATCGGCGACCTCGTGACCATCGGCGACGATTCACCCGTGGACGCCGAGGTGGTCGCCGCGTCGCTGACCGGGCTGCGCTGCATGCCCTACGCCCACCTCGTCGGCATCCAGGCCGGTGCACCCGTCCGTGCGCAGGGACGGCCCCTCCTCGTGCCGGCCGGCCCGGGGCTCCTCGGCCGCGTGCTCGACGGCGTCGGACGCCCCATCGACGGTCGTGGTCCCCTCACCGACGTCTCCTGGGTGTCCCTCGAGAACACGCCGCCCGCGGCCCTCGAGCGCACCCGCATCACCGAACCCCTGCAACTCGGTGTCCGCGTCATGGACACGCTCACCACGGTGGGCCGCGGCCAGCGCATGGGCCTCTTCGCGGGCTCCGGCGTCGGCAAGTCCTCGCTGCTGTCGATGATCGCGCGCGGGACGGACGCCGCGGTCTCGGTGATCGCCCTCGTGGGGGAGCGGGGCCGCGAGGTCCGCGAGTTCCTCGAGGACGACCTCGGGCCCGAGGGCCTCGCGCGGTCCATCGTGGTGGTCTCCACCTCCGACGAGCCCGCGCTCCTACGCCTGCGTGCCGCGTTCGTCGCCACGCGGATTGCCGAGTCGTTCCGCGACCGCGGGGCTGACGTCATGCTCATGATGGACTCGCTGACCCGCGTGGCGATGGCGCAGCGCGAGATCGGCCTCAGCGTCGGCGAGCCCCCCGCGACGCGCGGGTACCCGCCGTCCACCTTCGCGCTCCTCGCCCAGCTCCTCGAACGGGCAGGCACCGGAGCCACGGGGTCCGTGACCGGCATGTACACGGTGCTGGTCGACGGCGACGACCACAACGAGCCGGTCGCCGACGCCGCGCGCTCCATCCTCGACGGCCACGTGGTGCTCGACCGCAAGCTCGCGGTCGCCGGGCACTTCCCGTCGATCGACCCGCTCGCGTCCATCTCGCGGGTGGCCTCCCGTGTCACCAGCCGCGACCAGGCGGGGATCGCCGCCGTACTCCGCCGAGCCCTGGCCGCGCGGAAGGCCGCACAGGACCTCATCGACGTCGGCGCCTACTCCCGCGGCTCCAATCCGCTCGTGGACGCCGCGATGGATCATGAGGCCGCCGTGAACGCGTTCCTGCAGCAGCGCATGGACGAGCAGACCCCGTTCGACGACGCCTGGAACCGGCTCGCCCACCTCACAGCATCGATGGGAATCTCCTGATGGCACGACAGTTCCCCCTCGCAGGCCTGCTCCGGCTGAAGCAGCTACGCGAGGACGAAGCCGCCGGCAGGCTCGCCGACGCCAACGAGCGCCTGCGGGTATCGAGGGCCCGGACCCATGGCGTCAGCGAGGCCCTCGAGGGTACCGACCTCGATCCGGCAGGGTCGGCGTCGCTGTACGCGGTGGCCGCGGCCCGCGCATCTGCCCGCAGCATGCTCGCCGACCTGCACGCGCTCGAGGGCCGGCTGCAGGCCGAGCGGGAGCGTGCCCAGGTCACCTACCGGGGTGCCCGGGCCGACACGAAGGGCCTCGAGAAGCTCGAGGCACGGCACAGCGAGGGCGAGGCGAGCGCACTGCTCGGCGCCGAACAGCGGGTCCTCGACGAGATCGCCGCGGCCGGAAGACTCCAGCACACAGGGAAGGACCGGGCATGACCATGACCGACGCGGTGGGCCGCATCCAGCAGATCCAGTCCACCCTCACCATGCTCGCCGCACCGGCACGGTCCACGGCCGGCATCACCCCGCCGGTCGGTTCGAAGATCACGGGCTCCTCGACGGGGGCCGGTTCCACCGCCGCCCCGGCCGCGACGGCCGATCTCTTCGCCGACGCTCTCGCGGGTGCCACTGCACCTGCCGCAACGGACTCCTCCGCCACGGTCACCGGCGCCACCCCCGTTCCCGTGCCGGCCTCGGGCGACGCCGCACGGCTCATCGAGGCGGCGCGTTCCTACGAGGGCATCCCGTACGTGTGGGGCGGAACGGACCCGGCCACGGGGCTGGACTGCTCGGGCTTCGTGCAGCGCGCCTACGCGGACATCGGCATCCAGCTGCCGCGCGTCACCTGGGACCAGATGAATGCCGGAACGCACGTCCCGTCGCTCGCCGAGGCGCAGCCCGGGGACCTGATGTTCAGCCACGACGGCGGGCACGTGTCCATGTACCTCGGGGGAGGCAAGGCCATCGACGCCCCCCAGCCGGGGCAGACCGTCGCCGTCCGCGACATGTGGGAGACGGACGCGAACATCACCACCATCCGTCGTATCCTGCCCGCGGCCCCTGCAGGGGCGGCGTCCATGGCGCCCGCCGCCATGGCGTCCTCCGTGTCGACGTCGAGCGCCTCGGGATCCGCCGATGCGGCCTACGCGGCGCAGGCCGCCTTCCTCGCGAGCATGGCCCGATGAGCCTCGTCCAGGGTTCTCCCGCCACGGCCGCTCCGCGCGACACCCTGCGTGCCGTCCGACCGGCCGCCGGGAATCGCGACGGCTCCGAGGTGTCGTCGCTGTCGGCATCCCGGTCCACGTCCCGGTCGGCATCGTCCTTCGGCGAGGCGTACCGTCGGCATGCGGAGCGCCTGGACCGGCCCATGACCCGGACCGCCGACGACGCCCGCTCCGGTGGGCCCGCTGGAACACCTGCAGGACTCGGGGGATCGACGGGCCCGATACGCCGTGAGGCGGAGCCAGTCCCGTCGTCGGCGATCAGGTCCGACTCCCGCCGCGGCCCACGGCAGTCCTCGGCCGCGGAAGGTGCCGTGACGGCATCGGATCCGGCGGCACATGCGGCACGCCAGGCCTCCGCGGACCCGCAGGCACCGTCCGGTGACGTCCCGACGGCCCTAGGGGTCAAGGCCGGCATCACGGCAGAACACGTCACGGTCGAAACGGCCGCCCCCGTGGAGCCGACGGCGGATACGGACCCTGCCGATGCCTCCGATCCTGCCGGCGCCGCCGGCGCCGGCGTGCCGGCCTCCCCGCTGACGACCCCGGCTGCCACGCCGACGGTGGCCGCCCCGAGCGCGCCGACGGCCGCTGCAGATGGGTCACCGGTCACCTCCACGGCGACCGCGACGCCCGTCCCGGAGATCCGGTCGGGCGCGGTCCCTCCGACGTCGGGGCCGACCGGGCCGGCATCGGCACACCCCGCGGCAGGAGCCCTGGCCCCGGAGGCGCAGGGCGTGGCGGCGGGTCCGCTCCCGGGAGCCGGAGCCGTTGCCGTTGCCCCGGGGACTCCCGTGCCGGTAGCGGCAGATGCCGGTGGAGTGCCGTCCACCGCGCCCACCCCCGCGGGTGCAGGCGCTGCCAGCGCCCACTCCCTCCCGGTGGGCATTCACCCTGTCACCGATGCGGCGGGACAGGCAGCAGCCGGAGGGACGGAAGCCGGAGGGACGGACGCAGGACGGACTGACGCAGGACAGACTGCGGAGCCCGGCACGCCCGCCGCCGCACCGCAAGCGGGGACCACCGAGCAGGCCGGCGCTCCCCAGCTTCCTCCGGCCGCCCGCGCCGAGCTGCCCCTGCAGCAGACGCCGTCCGTCGTCGTCGCACCGGCGGACGCCCCCGCGCCCGCACGCCACGCCGCGCCCCTGCCCCGGCAGCTCGGCGGGCCCGCCTTCGCGCTCGCACAGGCGGCGGCCGGCGCACCGGGCGGGACGAGCACCATCACCGTCACCGTCGCGCCGGACGATCTCGGGCCCATCACCATCCGCGCGAGCCTGTCGCCGGACGGAGCCAGGATCGAGTTCTTCTCGGCCACCGACGGCGGGCGGGAGGCCCTGAAGCAGGCGCTGCCAGACCTGCGCCGGGAGGCGTCGTCGTCGGGCCTGTCCGCGTCGCTCGATCTCGGCACCGGCACCCCCGACGATCCTCGGGACGGAGCGCGGGACCACGGCCCACGGCACGCCCGGACAGCAGAGGTACGCCCGGCACCGGCTCCACCCACCTGGGCAGCCCGCCCGGCGGCGGGCACCTCGACCCTCGACCTCTTCGCCTGAACCCGGAAGGACAGCCATGCCCATAGATCCGGTCGCGTCCGCGACCTTCGCCCCCACCACGACACCCGCTGCCGGAACCCGGAAGCAGGCCATGGACTCCGAGGTCTTCATGTCACTGCTCGTGAGCCAGCTGCGCAACCAGGACCCGAGTGCCCCGATGGACACCAACCAGATGATCTCCCAGACCACGCAGCTGGCCATGATGGAGAAGATCACGCAGATGACCGGCCTCAGCGAGGAGAACTTCCACCTCCAGATGCGGTCCTCGGCGGCCGCGCTCATCGGTAACGAGGTCTCCTACACGGGGACCGACGGCGTCGAGGCCCGTGGCCTGGCCACCGCCGTCTCCTACAGCGGCCCCGTCCCCACCGTCACCATCGGCGGCAGGAGCATCGCGCTCGACCTCGTGTCCGGTGTCGGCGCCCTGCCGGCTCCGGCCGCTCCCTGATCCACGCACCCTTCCGCTCCGCCCCTTCCGCACCGAAAGGCACCACCATGCTTCGCTCGCTCTACTCCGGCATCTCGGGGCTCCGCTCCCACCAGACCATGCTCGACGTCACCGGCAACAACATCGCCAACGTCAACACCACGGGCTTCAAGGCGTCCGCCACCCAGTTCCAGGACACCCTGTCCCAGTTGACACAGGGTGCGGGCGCACCCCAGGAAGCCTTCGGCGGCACCAACCCGGCCCAGGTGGGCCTCGGCGTGCAGGTGGCGGGCATCGTCACCAACTTCTCCCAGGGCTCGGCCCAGGCCACCGGCCGTGCCACGGACATGATGATCTCCGGAGACGGGTTCTTCATCACGCGCCTCGGCGGCGAGACCCTCTACACCCGGGCGGGCGCCTTCACCCCCGACGCCGAGGGCCGCCTCGTGACCCCGGACGGCTCCCTCGTCCAGGGCTGGCCCGCCGTCAACGGCGTCGTCCAGCAGGGTGGCGCGGTCGGCGACCTGCGCATGCCCAAGGGGGCGGTCTCCCCGGCCCAGGCGACGACGACGGCACGGGTCACGGGCAACCTGCCCTCCGACGCGGCCGTCGGCACGCAGATCCTGCAGGAGAAGGAGGTCTACGGCGCGGACGGGACGGCCCGCGACCTCACGCTCACCTTCACCCGCTCGGCCACGGGCTGGACGGTCGCCGGTCAGGACGCGAACGGTGCGGCAGGCAGCACGGAACTCCTGCTGCCGAACGGCCAGGCCGCCGCGGGCTCCTCGGTCACGGTGGGCGGCATCGCCGTCGACCTCTCCGCCGTCACCGGCTTCGCGCAGCTCAAGACCGTCTCCATCTCGGAGCGGGACGGCCGCACCGCCGGCACCCTCGAGTCCTTCACGGTCGGCGCCGACGGCACCCTGGTGGGGGCGTTCAGCAACGGCAGCCGCCAGCCGCTGGGCCGCGTGGCGCTCGCCGGCTTCGTGAACCCCGCCGGCCTGGAGAAGGCCGGAGCCTCGTCCTACCGCGCGACGGCGAACTCGGGTGCGGCGGAGATCGGCGCTGCCGGCGCCAACGGCCTCGGGTCGCTCGACGCGGGCACGCTCGAGATGTCCAATGTGGACCTCTCGCAGGAGTTCACCAACCTGATCGTGGCGCAGCGCGGCTTCCAGGCGAACGCCCGCATCATCACCACCTCCGACGAGGTGCTGCAGGAACTCGCGAACCTGAAGCGCTAGGCGTAGGTGCCGGCCGGGCGGACCGGCCGGCGCCACCGCTCGAGGGAACGGTCCGGCCGGCCAGGGTGGAGCTCCCTACCGGCTGGGCAGGGTGAGGATCTCGGCGCCGTCCTCGGTGATGGCGATGGTGTGCTCGGTGTGCGCCGTCCGGCAACCCGTGGCACTGCGGAGCGTCCACCCGTCGGCATCCGTGACGAGCGCGGCGGTGTCCACCATGACCCACGGCTCCAGCGCCAGCAGCAGCCCGGGGCGCAGCTCGTAGCCGCGACCGGCCCGTCCGGTGTTCGGGATGTGCGGGTCCTGGTGCATCGTCGACCCGACGCCGTGACCTCCGAAGTCGGTGTTGATCGGGTATCCCGCCTCGCGGAGGACCGAGCCGATCGCGTGGGAGAGGTCGCCGATGCGGGCGCCCGGCCGCGCGGCGGCGATCCCGGCAGCGAGCGCACGTTCCGTCGCGGCGATCATCGCGGTGCCGGCCGGGTCAGCGGACCCGCCCACGAGGAAGCTGATGGCGGAGTCCGCGACCACCCCGCCCAGGGACACGGCGAGATCGAGGGACAGCAGGTCGCCGTCGGCCAGGGCGTAGTCGAACGGCAGTCCGTGGAGGACGGCGTCGTTGACGGACGTGCAGATGTAGTGCCCGAACGGACCGCGTCCGAAGGAGGGCGCGTAGTCGACGTAGCAGGACTGGGCGCCGGCCTCGACGATCATCTCCTGGGCCCACCGGTCGATGTCCAGCAGGTTGGTCCCCGTGGTGGCGCGGCCCTTGAGCGTCTGCAGGATGTCGGCCACCAGGGCGCCCGTGGCTCTCGCCCGGCCCACTTCGGCGGGGCTCAGGATCTCGATCATGCGTTGCCTACTCTCCGAAGGACCAATAACTATCCCGGTAATAGTATCCCAGGACTAGACTCTGTCTCATGGTCAGATTGCCACTCACCCCCGCGGACGTCGAGCGCGGACAGCGCCTCGGCACCCTGCTGCGTCGCGCCAGGGGAGAGCGCCCGATGCTCGAGACCGCCCTGGACGCCGGCGTCTCACCGGAGACGCTCCGGAAGATCGAATCGGGCCGGGTCGCCACCCCTGCCTTCCCGACCATCGCGGCCATCGCCGCCGTCGTCGGACTCTCCCTCGACGACGTGTGGGCCGAGATCAACAGGCCGGGCGCCGAGACGGCCGGCTCCGCGTCCGGGACGGGTCAGCGGCTCGCTTCGTAACACCGCCCGCGGACTATCCCTGGAGATCGGGGACCCGCCCGCGCACCGCAGCCGCCCGTCCACGCTCGTCACCGACACCCCCGACACCTCCGACGTGCTTACGAAGCCGCGGCGGGTGCCGACAGTGGAGGGAAGAGGCCCCGTCCGGGGCGTCCCGACCCCAGGATGTCCGATGATCGTGGTGACCCGGCTCAACGAGAGCCAGTTCGCGGTGAACCCTGACCTCATCGAGCGCATCCACGAGAACCCGGACACCACGCTCGTGATGGTCGACGGCGCCAAGTACATCGTCACCGAGTCGCTCGGTGAAGTGGTCGACCTGATCGCCGACTACCGGGCGCGGATCATCTCGCTCGCCCGGTTCATGCCCGGCCCGGCCGACGAGGACCCGGCGGGCCCGCGTCCGCTCGGCATCGTCCGTGATGCAGGAGATGACGCCGGGTCCTCCGACGCGACCGATGCCGGCGCTCCCGTCCCGCTCCGACCAAGGAACACGTAATGGATCCCGCAACACTCGTCGGCATTCTCCTCGCCTTCGGGGCGCTCTACGCGATGATCACCCTCGAGGGTGCGCACGTCCAGTCCCTCCTCCTGCCCGCGCCCATGATCCTGGTGTTCGCCGCGACGATCGCCGTCGGCATCGCCGGTGGCACCCTCAAGGATTTTCTGGTCGCCGTGAAGGCCGTCCCACCTGCTGTCATGGGCAGGAGCACCCCGCCCCAGGACACCATCGACAGCGTGGTGGTCCTCGCGGAGAAGGCCCGGAGCGAGGGGCTGCTGGCTCTCGAGGAGGAGGCCAACACCGTCTCCGACCCGTTCCTCCGCGGCGCCCTGCAGAACATCGCCGACGGCACCGACGGCGAGGAATTGCGCGAGATCCTTGAGGACGAGATCGACTCCGCGTCGGCGACCCACCGCACCGCATCCAAATTCTTCATGAGCCTCGGCGGCTACGCCCCGACCGTGGGCATCGTCGGAACGGTGGTGTCCCTGACCCACGTGCTCGAGAATCTCTCCAAGCCTGACGAACTGGGCCACATGATCGCCGCGGCGTTCGTGGCGACGCTCTGGGGCCTGCTCTCGGCGAACTTCCTCTGGCTCCCCATCGGCACACGCATCAAGCGCCTCGGCGAGATGGAGACCGCCCGCATGACCCTCCTCATGGAGGGTGTCCTCGCCGTCCAGGCCGGGAGCCAGCCACGGCTGCTCGGCGAACGGCTGAAGGCCATGGTGCCGCAGCACGCCCAGGGCAAGGGCAAGGACGGCAAAGACGGCAAAGACGGCAAGGGCGGCGGAAAGGGCGCGAAGGGATCGGACGAGACGATCACCGCGCAGGGCAAGGCCGCAGCGTGAGCAGACGCCCCCACCGGAAGCGGCACGGCGAGGAGCACGGCGAGGAGCACCCGGACGAGCGCTGGATGGCGTCCTACATGGACATGGTCACCGTGCTGATGTGCATGTTCATCGTCCTGTACGCCATGTCCACGGTGGACCAGCAGAAGTTCGAGCAGCTGCGCACCTCCCTGGCCACGGGCTTCGGTGCCGTCGAGACGGCGACCGTGGACACCGCCGAGGGCACCATCGTCCCCGCCGAGCATGCCAACGACGAGGGCGAGTCCTTCGCCGGGGGAGCTGCGCTCACGGACGCGGAGACGCAGAAGCAGGAACCGGGAGCGGCCGACGTCGCCGCACCCACGCCGTCGCCCTCGCCGTCCGCGGGCGGTGACGCCGCCGAGCCCGCCACGGACCGCGAGCGTGCCACCGCGGAGGTCGAGAACCTGCGTGCCCTGCAGGAGCGGATCGACGCGGAGCTGCGCGGACGCGACCTCGCCGACGCCGTCCGCTACGTCATCGACGAGCGCGGCCTCACCATCCGCCTCGTCGGGTCCGAGACGTTCTTCCTCCCCGACAGTGCGCAGCTCACCGACCAGACACTCCGCGTGCTCGAGGGGGTGGGGCCCATCCTGGCGTCCATCCCCAACGAGGTGGGCGTCGAAGGGCACACCGCCCGCCTGCCAGACTCCGTCCCGCGTCCGCTGGACTGGGAGCTGTCCACCGAGCGGGCCGTCAACGTGGTGCGGCACCTCATCGACACGGGCGGCGTCCCGGCACCCCGGCTCTCGGCCATCGGGTACGGCGAGTCGCGTCCCCTCGCTCCCGGGACCACGGCGGCGGAGCTCGAACTGAACCGGCGCGTGGACATCGTGGTGCACTCCGACCAGCCGGAGAGCGTGCGCGCCCTGATCCCGGAGATCGCCGCCGGCTGACCGCGCGCGCGGATCACTAACACCCCGTGCCCGGCGTCCGATAGTCGATGGCGTGACGGTCCAGGAACAACTCTCCTTTGGCGTGCCCTCGGCAACGCCCCGGGCGGTGGATGTCTATGACTTCCGCCGGCCCACCACGCTCGCGCGTGAACACTCCCGTGTGCTCGAACTCGGATTCGAGACACTCGCCCGCCAGTGGGGTACGCAGCTGACAGCGAAGATCCGCGCGATCGCGCAGGTGACCAGCGAACAGCTCCTCCTGCAGACGTACAACGAGTACGCGGCCTCCCTGCCACCCACGACGGCGATGGTGCTGTGCGCGGTCACCGGCCACGCGAGCAAGGCGGTCATCCAGTTCCCCGCATCGGCGGGACTGTACTGGGTGGACTCGATGCTCGGCGGCCACGGCGCGGTTCCCCTCGAGGAGCGGAAGTTCACGCAGATCGAGCAGGCCCTGATCCGCCGCCTCATGGACGACGCCCTCGAAGGGCTGCACTACTCCCTCGGGTCCGTCCTGTCCCACCAGCTGAGCATCGACTCGATCCAGTACAACGCCCAGTTCGCCCAGGCGGCCTCGACCACCGAACTCATGATCGTCGGGGTCTTCGAGATCCGCGTGGGTGACCGCGTCAGCCGGGCGACCATCGCCATCCCGGCGCACCTCCTGCTCGCACAGCTCGGCGACGCGAACCCGACGGCCACGAGCGAGGACGCCCGCGAGCTGATCGAACTGCAGGTGACACACGTGCCCGTCGACGTGTCGGTGCAGCTCGCCGCCCTGCCCGTCCTGCCGTCCCGCATCCTCGACCTCGCCGTCGGGGACGTGCTGAAGCTGCCGCACCCGCAGCACCGACCCTTCGAGCTCGCCGTCAGCGGACAGCGGCTCGGCGAGGCAGCCCTGGGCCAGAACGGCTCACGCCTGGCCTGCGTAGTAGTGACCACCGAGGAGAACACCGCACCATGAACACCACCACCGCCGAGCACCAGGCCGCCACGTCCCTCGCAGCGAGATTGCCGCTTCCCGGTCCGCTCACGGCCGAGCCCTGCAACGCCGCCGAGGTGCCGTCCCGCGAGTGCCTCGACCGCCGTCGTCGCCTCCTTCGTGGGGGCCTTCTCCGCGGACCTCGCCGTCGTCCTGATCGACGCGCAGCCCCTCGCCGTCGCCGCCGGCACGTCGTCACCGCTGGTCTCCCCGGCCGACGTGCTCGTGCCCGCCCTCGAAGCCGCCTCGAACTCCCTCGGCGACGGCGTGCTCGGCGTCCCGGCCGTGCAGGACGCGCTGCCCCTATTCCGCGACGCCGAGACCTCCGTCTTCCGCCTCGCCGGCCCGTCCGGCACGGTCGGCTGGTTCGCCGTGCGGCTGCGCGGGGCCCGGCCCGGTGCGGCTCCGCGCCGCTCGTCGGCACCCGCCGGGGCCGCCAACCTCGGCCGCATCAGCAACGTCGAGATGGCCATGACCGTCGAGATCGGACGGACCCGCATGTCCGTCCGCGACGTGCTGGACCTCGAGCCGGGCGCCGTCATCGAACTCGACCGGTCCGCCGGCGCTCCCGCGGACGTCCTGCTCAACGGGCGCCTCGTCGCGCACGGCGAGGTCGTCGTCGTGGACCAGGACTACGCCGTGCGCATCACCCAGATCCTCGACGTCGCGGACGGCACCCTCTAGTGGACGTGGTGGTCCTCGCGCTGCGCGTGCTGCTGTCCCTCGGCGTGGTCCTCGCGCTGCTCTTCGTGCTGCACCGGAAGGTCTCGAGGATCAACGGCAACCGTGCCGGAGCGGGCCTCGTGTCCGTCGTGGCCCGCCAGGGCATCGGCGCGAAGGCCTCGGTGGTCGTGCTCGACGCCGAGGGGACCCGCTTCTACCTCGGGGTCACCGAGCAGTCGGTGTCGGTCCTCCACTCATCGGCCGCCCCGCGCGCACTGCAGGCGGTCCCGGGTTCCGACGACGCTGCAGGACGCACGGCCCCCGCCGTCGCCGGGCCGGCGGAGACGTCCGACGCCCGCTTCGCGGCCTCGCTGAAGCTGGCCGGCGGGGCGGTCGACACCCTGCCGGCGGCCGATGTCGCTCCGGCGCCGGCCACCGCGTCTCCGACGAGCCGCCGCGCGGCCCGGGCCACGGAGTCGGCGCGTCCCGGAGCGCCGCTCAACGGCTCGATCCTCTCGCCCGCCACCTGGAAGCAGACCGCAGCGTTCCTGCGCCAGGGACGGGCGGGGTGACCGCGGCCGCACTCCTCCCGGCGCGCCCCGCCCGCCGCTCCCGCGCCCTCGCCGTGGTGGCCGCCTTCGTGCTGGCCGTCGTCGTCGTCCTCCTCGGAGCGGCTGCGGGGCACGCCGGCGAGCTGGACCCGACCGTCCCGGCACCCACGGCGCCGTCCGCCCCCGCCGACCCCACGGCCCCCACCCCGCCCGGGAGCGACGACGGCCTGTCGGTCGAGATCAACGGCGTGGACGGGGCACCGAGCTCGGCGGTCCTCACACTCATCGGCATCACCCTGCTCTCGGTGGCGCCGGCGCTGCTGCTGATGATGACGTCCTTCACCAAGATCTTCGTGGTCCTGGCGATGACCCGGAACGCCCTCTCGCTGCCGTCCATCCCGCCCAACCAGGTGCTCGCCGGGCTGGCCCTGTTCCTGTCGCTGTTCATCATGGCGCCGGTCCTGACCGAGATCAACGACCTCGCCGTGCAGCCCTACCTCGACGGCGCGACGACGTTCTCGCAGGCACTGGCCGACGGCGCTGGGCCGCTGCAGACGTTCATGATGGGCCACACCCGTGAGGAGGACCTCGCGCTCATGACCCGCGCGGCCGGACAACCGAACCCGCAGGACGCCGCGAGCGTGCCGCTGACCACGCTCATCCCGGCGTTCATGATCTCCGAACTCCGGGCCGCGTTCATCATCGGATTCGTCATCTTCGTGCCGTTCCTCGTGATCGACCTCGTGGTGTCCGCCGCGCTCATGTCCATGGGCATGATGATGCTCCCGCCGGTCATGATCTCGCTGCCCTTCAAGATCCTGCTGTTCGTCCTCGTGGACGGGTGGGGCCTGATCATCACCTCGCTCATCAACAGCTACCAGGGCGGTTGACGTGGATACCAACGCCGTCCTCGACATCGGCCTCGCCGGCATCTGGGCCGCCGCGAAACTCTCCGCGCCCGTCCTCCTGACGGCCCTCGTGGTGGGATTCGCCATCTCGCTGCTGCAGTCCATCACCCAGATCCAGGAGGTCACGCTCTCGTTCGTGCCGAAGGCCGCCGCCGTGTGCGTCGCCCTGCTGATCTGCGGCCATTGGATGATCGCCGAGATGATCTCGTTCACCCACGAGATGTTCGAGCGCATCCCGGGCCTGCTCGGGGGCGGCTGACATGGACATCGAGCTCGACCAGGCCCGCATCGAGGCGATGATGCTCGCCGGCGTGAGGATCGTCGCGTTCCTCGTGATCGCCCCGCCCTTCTCCTACAAGGGCATCCCGGCGCGCATCAAGGCGATGCTCGCCGTCGGGCTCGCCCTCGTGGTGTCCCCGCGGGTCACCGAGGGCTACGCCACGGGCGGTACGGGACAGTACGTCGGCGCGCTCGTCCTCGAACTCGTGATCGGTGCGGCCCTGGGGTTCCTCGTGCTCGTGATCTTCTCCGCCATCCAGTCCGCCGGCGCCCTGATCGACCTCTTCGGCGGCTTCTCGCTGGCGCAGGGCTTCGACCCGCAGTCCATGGTCAACGGCGCCCAGTTCGCGCGCCTGTTCCAGCTCACCGCCCTGACGCTGCTGTTCACCTCCGACGGCTACCAGCTCATCATCGGCGGCCTGATGCGGACGTTCAACGCCCTGCCGCTCGGCGGCGCACTCGACCTCGCCGAGCCCGCCGAGGCCCTCACCGGCGCCGTCACCGGGCTCTTCCTCGCCTCCGTCCAGATCGCCGGCCCGCTCATCGTGGTCCTCTTCCTGGCCGACGTCGGCCTCGGGCTGCTGACGCGGGTCGCCCCGGCTCTGAACGCCTTCGCGCTCGGCTTCCCGCTCAAGATCTTCATCACGCTCAGCCTCGGCGGCGTGGTGTTCGTGGCCCTGCCCCGCGTCGTCGCGACCCTCACCGACGAGGCCGCAGCGGCCCTGATGGGGGTGGGCTGACGATGGCGGAGGATTCCGGCGAGCGGACCGAGCAGGCCACCGACAAGCGGATGAAGGACGTCCGCTCCAAGGGCCAGCTCGCCAAGTCCGAGGACTTCACGGCCTGGATCGGCGTCGGCGCCGCAGCGCTCATGCTGCCGTCCCTCATCGCGCGGTCCTCGGATGTCGCCACGGAGCAGCTCGTGCGCGTCACGGACACCATCGCGAACCCCGACCCCGCGGCGGCCCTCGACGCCCTCGCCGACGGCGGCGCCTCTCTCGCCACCATCCTGGGGCCGTTCCTCGGCGTGCTACTCGTGGCCGTGCTCGGCACCGCCGCACTGCAGGGCGGCATCCACGTGAAGAAGTTCTCGGGCAAGTTCGAGCAGTTCAACATCGTCACGGGCCTGAAGCGGATCCTCGGCGGCCAGGCACTGTGGCAGGGCGCGAAGGCGCTCCTGAAGACCGGGGTGGTCGCCCTGGTGCTCGTCGTCGTCGTGCAGAACCTCATGCCGGCCCTCATGGCGGCCGGGGGGCTCTCCGTCGCCTCGCTCCTGTCCACCGCCGGGGAAGGGACGGCCGCCCTGCTGCAGGCCGCCGTCGTCGCGGGCCTCGCCCTCGCGGCGCTCGATGTCCTCGTGGTGATGCGCCGCAACCGCAAGAAGACGCGCATGACCAAGAAAGAGGTCAAGGACGAGAACAAGAACTCCGACGGCGACCCCCTCATCAAGTCGCAGCGGCGCTCCCGCCAGCTCGCCATGAGCCGCAACCGTATGATCGCCGCGGTGGGCGGGGCCGACGTCGTGCTCGTCAATCCGACGCACGTCGCGGTCGCCCTCAAGTACGAGCCGGGCCGGTCCGCGCCGCGCGTCGTCGCGAAGGGCGCAGGTGTGATCGCCACGAAGATCCGCGAGGAGGCCGAGAAGAAGCACGTGCCGATGGTGGCGGACATCCCGCTCGCACGCGCCCTGCACGCGGCGTGCGACCTCGGCCAGGAGATCCCGTTCGAGAACTACGACCAGGTGGCCCGCATCCTGGCGTTCGTCATGTCCCTGAAGACCAGGGGGGCCGCCCGCGGCGTCCATACCCTGCCCGCCCGACCCGCAGCCGCCGGAGGCCTCCGATAATGCGTTCTTCCCTGCCCAAGTTCCTGGTGCCCGTCGGGGTCGTCGGCATCATCCTGCTCCTCGTGGTGCCGGTGCCGTCGGTGCTGCTGGATGTGCTGATCATCGTGAACATCCTGCTGGCGCTCGTGATCCTGCTGAACACCATGTTCGTGCGCAAGCCCCTGGACTTCTCGGTGTTCCCGTCCCTGCTGCTCGTCGCGACGCTGTTCCGCCTCGGCCTCAACGTCGCCTCCACCCGGCTGGTGCTCGGTGAGGGCTATGCGGGCGAGGTCATCGCCGCGTTCGGGCACGTCGCCGTCGGCGGGTCGATCATCATCGGCGCCGTCGTCTTCCTGATCCTCGTCGTCATCCAGTTCGTCGTGGTCACCAAGGGCGCCGAGCGCGTCGCCGAGGTGGGAGCGCGCTTCACCCTGGACGCCATGCCGGGCAAGCAGATGGCCATCGACGCCGACCTCAACGCCGGGTTGATCACCGACACCCATGCCCGCGAGCGCCGGGCGGAGGTCTCCGCGGAGGCCGACTTCTACGGGGCCATGGACGGCGCGTCGAAGTTCGTGAAGGGCGACGCCATCGCCGGCATCATCATCATCATCATCAACATCGTGGGCGGCATCGCGATCGGCATGCTGCAGGACGGCCTGCCCATCTCCGAAGCCCTCACCACCTACGGGCTGCTCACCATCGGCGACGGCCTCGTCACCCAGATCCCGGCGCTGCTCATGGCGGTCTCCACCGGCATGATCGTGACCCGCTCGAACGCCGAGGCGGACATGGGCTCGACGGCGGCGCAGCAGCTCGGCCAGTCACAGAACGCCCTGCGCATCGCCGGAGCGGCGGCGATCGTCATGGCGCTGATCCCCGGCATGCCGAAGCTGCCGTTCATCGTGGTGGGCGCGGGGCTCATCGTGATCGCGCAGCGGATCAGGAAGTCCGACGCCGAGGCCAGGACGGCGGCCGCCGCGCTCGAGGCCGATGCCGCCGTACCCTCGACCGACAGCACGGACGACCTGCTCGAGCAGATGCGCGTCCACGCCCTCGAGGTGCTGCTCGCCCCGGACCTGGTGGACGTCGTCACCGGCGCCCCCGACGACCTCCTCGGACGCGTCCGCGCACTCCGCCGGAAGATCGCCCTCGAACTCGGTGTCGTGGTCCCTCCCGTCCGCACACGGGACAGCATCGACCTGCCGCCGGCCACCTACGTCATCAAGATCGCCGGCGTCGAGGCCGGGCGGGGCGAGGCTCCGCGCGGCAAGGTCCTCGCCCTGGGCGACCACCTCGCCCACCTGCCCGGCACCGCGGTCGTCGAACCCGTGTTCGGCCTCGCGGGCAAGTGGGTGCCGTCCGAGCTCCGCCACAACGCCGAGCTCTCCGGCGCCACGGTCATCGACCGCGTGTCGGTGCTGGTGACCCACCTCTCCGCGGTCATCACCGCGAACGCCGCCCGCCTCCTGACCCGCGAGGACGTCCGCGTCCTCACCGACGGCGTGCGGCAGGTGAACCCGTCCGCCGTCGAGGAACTCGTGCCCGGTCTGCTGTCGCTGGCCGAGGTGCAGCGCGTGCTGCAGGGCCTGCTGTCGGAGCAGGTACCCATCAACGACCTCGCGCGCATCTACGAGGCCCTGACGCTGAAGGCGAAGTCGTCGTCGGACCCGGAGGGCCTCGTCGAGGCGGCCCGGCTGGCTCTCGGACCCGCCGTGACGCAGCAGTACCTCGACGGCAGCCTGCTGCGCGTCATCATGATCGACCCGCTGCTCGAACAGTCCATGCTCGAGGGCCTCCGCCCGTCCGACCAGGGCACGCAGATCCTCCTCGACCCTGCCCGGACCGAGGCCGTCCTCGCCTCCATCCGCTCCACGGCGGGAGACATCGAGGCCTCCGGGCAGAGCGCCGTGCTCGTCTGCGCGCCGGCGCTGCGGCCCGCGCTGAAGCGGCTCGTCGGGCCGCAGGCCGCAGGACTGCCCGTGCTGTCCTACCAGGAGGTCACCAGTGCGAACGTGGCCATCGAGACCGTAGGAGTGGTGCGTGGCACAGCAGCTGTTTCATCTTGAGGGTTCCTCCCTCGAGGAACTGAAGGCGCAGGCCGCCGCCCTGTACGGGCCGCGCGCGCTCATCGTCTCCGCCGAACTCGTGACGGTCGGCGGGATCCGCGGCGTCTTCGCGCGCAAGCACTACGAGATCCTCGTGGAAGTGCCGCAGCAGGACGACGCCCCGGCCGCCGAGCGTCCACGCGGGCGGCGCAGCGCCGCAGCGCAGCCCTCCGGCATCCACGCGCTCCTGGAACAGGCCGAACTCGACGAGGTGCGCCTCACCGGGACCGGCAGTGCAGGCACCGGCAGCCGTCCCGGACCGCAGGGGGAGCCGGCGCCCGTCGCCGTCTCCACCGACTCGGGCCTCTTCGCCGCGCTCATGGACAACCTGACCTTCGCGACCGACCCGGCGCCGTCCCCCACGGGCCCGGTCCCGGCACCGGCCGTCCCGGCGGGAGATCAGCACGCCCGTCCGGCGGCGCGCCCTTCCCGGGCGGCAGCGGAGCCCGACGCGGGTGCCGCCGCGGCCGGCAGTGCGGTCGGGGGTCCGGGCAGTGCCGGGGCCGACGACGCGCCCGCTGTCGTCCCGCATCTCGCCGCGGCGCCGGGCGACCCCGCGATGCTGCCCGATCTGGGCGGACACGCCATCAGCCGGTCTGCCGTACGGATACCCGTCCCCGCCGTCCTCCGGGACCCCGGCGATCTCGTGACCGTCATCGGGTCACCCGCCGCGAGCTGGGAGGTCGTCCAGGCGATGGCCACGGCCTTCGGCGGGGGAGCCCCCGCCGCGGTCGCGGTCGCGGGGGAGACCACGGGCTGGCTGCGACCGGACGCCCGCAGGATCGGGGACCACCTCGACGCCAACGCCGCCCGCGCCGCAGGAGTGGACGGCGGGCATCCGGTGTTCCTCGCGCTGTGGTCCGGTGATCCCGTGGAGGATGCCCGCCTGCTGCTCGCCCTGCGCCCGGACCAGGTGTGGCTCGCGGTCGACGCCGGGCGCAAGGAGGCGGACACCGCCGCCTGGGCCGGGGCGCTGCGCAGGAGCATGGAGCGCGCCGGGCTCGAGCCGGCGGGCCTCGCCGTCGTCGGACAGGGGGCGACGTCGACGCCCGACACCGTCCTCGCACTGGGACTGCCGGTGGGCTGGCAGGACGGGCGGCCGGGACGCACCAGGCCCGGCGGTCGCCGACGAGCCCGGCCGGCCGGGATAGAGTGACACGATGCTTGTTCTAACGCGAAAGGTCGGGGAGCAGATCCTGATCGGCGACGACATCGTCATCACGGTGCTCGATTCCCGCGGCGACGGCATCCGCATCGGGATCGACGCGCCGCGGGGCGTGAAGATCCAGCGCGAGGAGGTCCTGCGTGCCGTCACGGAGGCGAACCTCGCCGCCGCGGCCGCCGACGCCGCGGGTGCCGACGCCCTGAAGGCCCTGCTGCAGTCCGGAGCGGTGGTCAGTACCGACGGCGGCCAGGACGACCCGCCCGGCGTCTAACAGACTCTCCGGGGCGTGGCGAGGATCGCTGTCGGCCCATTTCGCCGTTGCCGCCGAAAATCCACGGATCTAGCCTGACACCACCTGTTCACATCGACACGGAGGTGCCTCATGGCTACTGGAGAAACCGGATTCGACGACGTCTCGTTCGACCTCATCTCCCTGCAGTACCACTCCCTGAAGGCCGGTCACGATTACGGCCAGTACGTGCGCGACGCCCGCAACGCCGGCCGTGACGACATCGCCGACTTCTTCGAGCAGGTCATGGCCCAGGATTCCGAGCGGGCCGCGAAGTGCCACGCGTTCCTGGGGGAGCTGACCGGGTCCTCGGAGTCCGGTCCGGCGATGGGCTGACCGGGGCCCGACCCCGAGCCCGCAGCTGTGGCGGGTGTGCGGCCCGCCGGACCCGCCACAGCTGCCCGGCACGGCGCGAGCGACAGCGGCGCACGAAAAAACCCCGGCGGCGTACCGTCCGGGGCTTCGAAAAGAGCCTCCTGCCAGAGTCGAACTGGCGACCTTCTCATTACGAGTGAGACGCTCTACCGACTGAGCTAAGGAGGCAATGCTTCCCGGATCCGGGAAGTACCCGGGGCCGATCCACAAGCCACAACTTTATAGGAGTGCCCGGCCCGCGGTCAAAATGGCCGCGCAGGGCGGGAATTCGCGTCCTGTTCACCCCGATGCCGCCTCGCGTAGGCGGCAGCGTCAGCAGGACCGGGAACCCTGAGGGGACCCGAGGCCCGCACCGGAGCGGATCCGGCAGCACAGGGGGACGCCGCGTGGCCCACGACCGCACATTCTCGCTCGCCGTGATCGACATGGCGGGGACCACGGTGGACGACGGCGCCCTGCAGGAGGAGGCCCTCACCTGTGCGCTCGGCGCGCAGGGGGTGCACGAGGGCACGGCCGCCTTCGACGCCATGACCGCCTCCGCCCGCCGCGCGATGGGCACCCCCAGGGAGCTCGTCTTCCGCCGCCTCTTCGACGACGCCGCTACGGCCGCCGACGCGAACCGCACCTTCGAGGCGGCGTACGACACCCTGCTCGCCCGGTACGGCGTGCAGCCCGTCCCCGGCGCCGAGGAGGCCATCCTTGCCCTGCGCGATGCGGGTCTGAGGATCTGCCTCGCCACCGGCGCCGGCCGCCACACCCAGAACATGATCCTGGACTCGCTCGGCTGGATGGGCCTTGCCGACCTCAGCCTCTGCCCCTCCGACGCGGGCCGGGGCCGCCCGTACCCGGACATCATCCTCACCGCGGTCCTCGCCCTCGACATCGAGGACGTCCGCTCGGTCCTGGTGGCGGGGGACACCACATCGGACGTCCTCGCGGGTCGGCGGGCGGGTGCGGGGGCGGTCGTCGGGGTCCTGACGGGTGTGTATGCGGAGGCCGAGCTGCGGCTCGCCGGGGCGGACGTCGTGCTGCCCTCCATGTGCCACCTGCCGCAGTGGCTCCCGTCAGGGGCCGGCACCGATCAGCAGCGTGTACCGTCCGCGGGGACCGTCCCGTCGATGAAGTAGGAGTCGACGAGGTCCAGGATGCAGTCGTTGGAGCGCCCGTAGGCGGTGTGCCCCTCGCCCTGCCAGGTCACGTGCACGCCGGACTCGAGCTGCTCGGCCAGGGCCGTCGACCATGCGTACGGGGTGGCCGGGTCGCCGGTGGTGCCGATCACGACGATGGGGTCCGCGCCCGCCGCCCGCAGGGGAGCCGGGCCGAGGACCGGTGGGTACTTCCACGGCGCGCACGTGATGCCGCCGTATGCGAGGAACCGTCCGAAGGTCGGTGATGCGGCGATGAGTTCCTGCTCGTCCGCGCGCATCTGCGTCGGATCGCTCGTCATGGGGTAGTCGAGGCAGTTCACCGCCTGGAAGGCCGCCGTCGCATTGGAGGCGTACGTCCCGTCCGGCTGACGCTCGGCGGCGAGGTCCGCGAGGTACAGCATGCTGGTCGGGTCACCGCCGAGGGCCTCGGTGACCGCCTGCGTGAGCGTGGGCCAGTTGCCGTTGTCGTAGAGCGGCAGGATGAAGCCCTGCACGAAGGTGGAGATCGGCACGAGGCGGCCGTCCTTCGCCGTCAGGGGTTCCCGCTCGACGGCGGCGAACAGGTCCTGGATCTGGCGCACGCCGTCGTCGGCGCTGCCCGTGTACGGGCAGTCGGCCCCCTGCTGGCAGGCCGTCACGTACGCCCTGAGCGCTCGCTCGAATCCGCCCGCCTGCCCGAGGGTGATGTTCTCGTTGCTCAGGGACGGGTCGATCGCGCCGTCGAGCACGAGACGGCCCACCCGCCCGGGGAACAGGTCCGCATAGGTCGCCCCGAGCTGGGTGCCGTACGAGAAACCGAGGTAGTTGAGCTTCTGATCGCTGACGAGCGCGCGCAGGATGTCCATGTCGCGCGCCGCGGACGCGGTGTCCACGAACCCGAGCAGTTCGCCGGTGCGGTCGGCGCAGGCGTCCGCGTACTCCTGGGCGTCCGCGACCATCAGCGCCAGCATCTGGTCCTCGGAGGCGTCGGCCGGAAAGGTCTCCTGCCGGGCCTCGTCCTGCTCGGCGTCCGTGAGGCACTTCACCGCACTGGAGCGGTTGACCCCGCGGGGGTCGAAGCCGAGGATGTCGTAGTCCTCGCGCAGCCGCTCGCTCGTGACGTAGTCGAGGGAGTCCTTCACGATGTTCACGCCGGAGCCCCCGGGCCCGCCGGGGTTCACGAGGATGGTGCCCTGCGCCTCGCCCGTGGCGCTGGACCGGATGGCCGCGATGTCGATGCTGCTGCGGCCGGGATCGCTGTAGTCCAGTGGCACCTCGATCGTGGCGCACGAGAACGACCCCTCGCAGTCCTCCCAGTGCACCTCCTGCGTGTAGAAGCCGCGGAGGTCTCCGGGCACCTCGCCGATGGCCGCCGGATCAGCGGTCTCCACGCCGGTCGCGGGAGCGTCGGCGTCCCCGGGGGAGAACAGCGTGCACCCGGACAGGCCGAGCACGACGGCGGCGGCCGCGGCGAGGACGCTCAGGGGGCGACGGCGCGGCGCCGGGCCGGGGGAGAGCGTTCCAGGGGTCATCGGTCGAGGTCCTTCCGGGACAGCAGGCTGACGGTCATCGCTTCGATGGCGAGGAGGGGCGACACATTGGTGCTCACGAGCCGCGTACGGACCTCGTTGATGGCCTCGAGCCGCAGCAGGGTGTCCTCGGCGCTCTCGCGGCGCGCGAACTCCTCGAGCTCGGGCCGCAGCGGTTCGTTCACGAGCGGCTGCCCCGTGGACACCTGCAGCATGAGGACATCCCGGTAGAAGGAGATGAGGTCCGTCAGCGCGCGGTCGAAGTAGTCGTTCTTGGTGCGCTTCGCACGGCGTGTCTGGTCCTCCTCGAGGCGTTTGATCTGCGCGCGCAGGGACGGCGGCAGGGTCCCCGTCTCGGGGGCGCCGAGCGTGGCCAGCAGGGCGGCCCGCTCCTCGGCGTCGCGCTGCTCGAAGGAGCTCTGCGCCTCCGCCTCCGCGAGCTTCACGAGGTCGGCGGCTGCACGCATGGCGCCGGCCACGGAGCGCAGGGTCAGCGGGAGCCGGACGATCTGGTTGCGCCGCTCACGGGCGCCGTCGTCGGTCGCGAGGCGCTTCGCGACGCCGATGTGGCTCTGCGCGGCCCGGGCGGCCGCCTCGGCCGTGGCCGGATCGATGCCGTCGCGGGCCACGAGCAGATCGGCGACGTCCTGCACGGGGGGCAGCCGGAGGCCCACGGACCGGCAGCGCGACCGGATGGTGACGAGCACGTCGCCGGGGCTGGGCGCGCAGAGCAGCCAGATGGTGCGCGGCGGCGGCTCCTCGATGGCCTTGAGCAGCACGTTGGTGCTGCGCTCCTGCATGCGGTCGGCGTCCTCGACGATGATGATCCGCCACCGGCCCGTCGACGGTTTGTCCTGCGCCTTGCGGACGAGTTCACGGGCCTCGTCGATGCTGATGGTCACCTTCTCCGTGGTGACGTTGGTGAGGTCCGCGTGGGTCCCGGAGAGCACGGTGCGGCAGGCCTTGCACACGCCGCACCCGCGCTCGGTGAGGGCTTCCCGCTCGCAGAGCAGCGCCGCGGCGAACGCCCGGGCGGCGTTGGAGCGTCCCGAGCCGGGCGGGCCGGTGAAGAGCCAGGCGTGCGTGGGGGCACCGGACTCCGCGGCGCGGCGCAACTGCTCCACCACCTGCTCCTGGCCGCGCAGCTCGGCCCACACGCCCGTGGTCGGCAGGGTGTGCGGGACGGCGCTCACGCGGACACCCGGGGCAGGGCCCCGAGGATCGCCGCGTGCAGTTCCTCGGGTGCGCCGGACGCGTTCAGCACGAGGTACCGCTCCGGGGCGAGGCGCGCGAGGTCCAGGAAGGCGGCCCGGATGCTGGCGTGGAAGCCGTCGGGTTCGGACTCGAGGCGGTCCTCGGGAGCGGCGCCGGCGGTGCGCCGGCTGCGGCCCTCCGCCGGGTCGACGTCGAGCAGGACGGTGAGGTCCGGGCGGAGGCCCTCGGTGGCCCAGAGGTTCACGTCGAGGACGGGAGCCGTCCCGAGGCCGCGGCCGGCCCCCTGGTAGGCGACGGAGGAATCGATGTAGCGGTCGCAGACGACGACGTCGCCGCGCCGCAGGGCGGGCAGGATCACCTGGTGGACGTGTGCTGCGCGTGAGGCGGCGAACATGAGGGCCTCAGTCCGCGCGTCGATCTCGCCGTGGCCGTGCTCGAGGACGAGGGAGCGCAGCGCCTCGCCGATCGGGGTGCCGCCCGGTTCCCGCGTCCGGACCACCGTGTGGCCGTCGGCCTCGAGGGCCCGGCAGAGCAGCGTCGCCTGGGTGGACTTGCCGGCACCGTCGCCGCCTTCGAGGGCGACGAAGAGCCCGGGGAGTCCGTGCGGGAGGTGAGAGGTCACAGGTTCAGCCTACCGAGTGGCGGCGACCTTTGGCCCGGTAACAGTTGCAGGCGGGATCGGCCACGGCGCTAGGCTCGGCCCATGGCATCCCTGCGCTCCGACCTGGCCCCCGACACCCTCACCGTCGCGGCGGGGCGCCCTCCCCGCGAGCACGACGCCCCCGTCAACGCGCCGATCGTCCTCACGACGACCTACCACGAGACACGCGCCCCCCAGCCGGGCGACCGCATCTACGCGCGCGGCTCCAACCCCACCTGGGACCCGTTCGAGGAGGCGCTCGGCGCCCTCGAAGGGGCGGAGCTGCCGGCGCTCGTCTTCTCCTCGGGCCTCGGGGCCGCGGCGGCCGCCCTCTCACTCGTCCCCGGCGGGGGAGCGGTCCTCATGCCGCGCCACGCCTACGCCGGCTCGCTCGGCCTCGCCGCCGATCTCGCCGCCCAGGGCCGCTTCGAGCTGCGCGTCGTCGACGTCGCGGACACCGCCGCCGTCCTCGCGGAACTGGCCGCGCTCGCGGGGCGGTTCGACGCCGGCCAGGTGATGCTGTGGCTCGAGAGCCCCACGAACCCGATGCTCGAGGTCGCCGAACTCACCGTCCTGACCGATGCCGCCCACGCGGCCGGCGCCGTCGTCGTCGCCGACAACACGTTCAACACGCCCATCGTGCACCGACCCCTGGAGGCCGGCGTCGACGTCGTCCTGCATTCCGTCACCAAGTGGCTGGCCGGCCACTCCGACGTCGTGCTCGGGGCGCTCGTGACGTCCGACGCCGCGCTGCGCGAGCGCCTCCTGGCCCACCGGACGCTGCACGGCGCGATCGCGGGACCGTTCGAGGTCTGGCTCGCGCTCCGGGGGCTGCGCACGCTCGCGCTGCGCATGGAGCGGAGCCAGGGCACCGCCCTGGCGCTCGCCTACCGCCTCGCCGAGCATCCCGCCGTCCGCCGCGTGCGGTACCCGGGCCTCCCATCGGATCCGGGCCACGAGCGTGCGGCGTCGCAGTTCAACGGCTTCGGCGGGATCGTGAGCATCGAGCTCGACGACGTCGCCACCGCGGACGCGCTCGTCGCGGCCGTCCGCCTGTGGCTCCCCGCCACCTCCCTCGGGGGCGTCGAGTCGCTGGTCGAGCGACGACGGCGCCAGCCCGCCGAACCGCTCACCGTGCCCGAGGCGCTCGTGCGCCTGTCCGTCGGCATCGAGAATCCCGACGACCTCTGGGAGGACCTCGACCAGGCCCTCCGCCGGGCCGCCGGCGGGGAGGTCCTCCCGGAGCTCACCGCCTCCCGTGCATCCCGCGAGGCGGGCCAGCTAAGCTGAACCCGTGGCTCTCGTTTACGCAACCCAGTACTACCTCTACCTCGCGCTCGGCCTGGTCGCGCTCGGTATCGAGGTGTGGGCCTTCACCGACTGCGTGCGGCGCCCCGGGACGGCCTTCGAGGCCGCCTTCAAGCGGACCAAGGGTTTCTGGCTCGCCCTCACGGGCGGCGCCGTCGTCGTCGGCCTGCTGTCCACGCTGAGCAGCCAGGGCGGCTTCAACCTCTTCCAGCTCGTCGCCATCATCGCGGCGTGCGTGTACCTCGCCGACGTCAAGCCGGCCGTCAGCCAGACCACCGGTCGCGGCGGCAACTACGGACCGTACGGCCCCTGGTAGGCCGGTCGTCCGGCCGGGGCGTCAGCCCGGCCGCACGGCGTCCCACGCCACGGTGACCTCGCCGAGCCGCCACCGGGACGGACCGTCCAGCAACGGCCAGCCGTCCGCCTTCATCGCCGCGCACGTCGCCATCCAGCGCTGCCGGTTGCCGAAGGACGCGAGTGCCGCGGCGTCGAGCCAGGCCTTGTCCAGGGCCCGGAGGTACGCGTGGACGCGTTCGCTGGGGACGTTGCGGTGGATCAGCGCCTTCGGCAGCCGCTCCGCGACGTCGGAGGGCAGCCCGAAGGCCCCGAAGCGCAGCGAGATGCTCAGTGACACCGGGCCCTCGCGGTCGAGGGTCGCCCACGTGGCGCGGCGTCCGATCTCGTCGCACGTCCCGTCGATGAACATCCCTCCGGGTGCCAGGCGGGCACGCACCTCGTCCCAGTAGGCGGCGTACTCGTCCTCGTCGTACTGCCGCAGCACGTTGAAGGCGCGCACGACGACTGGCCGCCGGCCGTCCAGCGGCAGTTCGAAGCCGCCCTGCCGGAAGCAGAGGCCCGGGCGGGCGAGCGGCTCCGCGGCGGCCACCCGGGCGGGGTCGATCTCGATGCCGACCACCTCGACGTCGTCGCGCAGGGCGCGCAGGCGGGTGAACAGCTCGACGGCGGTGACCGGGGCCGCCCCGTAGCCGAGGTCGACGACGAGCGGGTCCGCGGCGCGGCGGAGGCGATGCCCCTGGGGGCCGGCCAGCCAGCGGTCCATGCGCCGGAGGCGGTTGGGGTTGGTGGTGCCGCGGGTGATGGTCCCGAGGGGTTTCGGGGGACGGGGACGCGAAGGCACCCGTCAAGGGTAGGGCACCGCCGGCAGGTTGCCGCGCCGCGCGGCCGCCCCCACAGGGGCCCTTCGCCCAGTCCACGCCGTTGCAGCGGGCCGGCGCGTGACCATCGTCATACGACGCCTGCGGCATGACCGCCGGCAGTGCGATACGGCAGACTGGAACCCATGACCTACACACTGATCCTGCTGCGCCACGGGCAGAGCGAATGGAACGAGAAGAACCTCTTCACCGGCTGGGTGGACGTCGCACTCACGGAGAAGGGCCGCGAGGAGGCCACCCGCGGCGGACACCTGCTGGTCGAGGCCGGCATCCTTCCCGACATCGTCTACACGTCACGGCAGAAGCGCGCCATCATCACCGCGAATCTCGCCCTCGAGGCCGCCGACCGCAGCTGGATCGACGTCAAGCGCAACTGGCGGCTCAACGAGCGCCACTACGGTGCGCTCCAGGGCAAGGACAAGGCCCAGACCCTCGCGGAGTTCGGCGAGGAGCAGTTCATGGAATGGCGCCGGTCCTACGACACCCCGCCGCCGCCGCTCGACGACGCCAGCGAGTACTCGCAGGCGAACGATCCGCGCTACGCGGACCTCGGCGACGACGTCCCCCGCACCGAGTGCCTCAAGGACGTCCTCGACCGCTTCCTGCCCTACTGGGAGTCCGACATCACGGCGGACATCAGGGCCGGCAGGACCGTCCTGATCGCCGCGCACGGCAACTCGCTGCGCGCCCTCGTGAAGCACCTCGACGGCATCAGCGACAAGGACATCGCCTCGCTGAACATCCCCACGGGCATCCCGCTCGTGTACGAACTGGACGAGGACCTCAAGCCGGTCAAGGCCGGCGGCACCTACCTCGACGCCGACGCTGCGGCAGCCGCCATCGAGGCGGTCGCGAACCAGGGCAAGCACTGACCCCTGCACTCTCTGACCCCTGCATTCGCAGGAACGACGGCGGCCCCTCGCAGGGCCGCCGTCGTTCTGTCGTACAGTCGCTTCGGGTGGGCGTCAGTTCAGCGGTGCGCTGGGCTGCCATTCGCCGGTGACGAGGTAGGTGACCTTGCGGGCCACCGAGACGCCGTGGTCCGCGAAGCGCTCGTAGTAGCGGCTGGCGAGGGTGACATCGACGGTGGTCGGTGCGGTCTCGTTCCAGTCCTCGGCGGCGACGGTCCTGAACACGCTGGCGTGCAGTTCGTTCACCCGGCTGTTGGCGGCGTTGATCTCGTTGCTCAGGTCGAGGTTGCGCGTCTCGAGGAGCTCCGTGACCTTCGCGGCGATCTGCACGTCGAGCTCGGCGAACTCGTCGAAGGTGGCCCGGATGCCCTCGGGGATGACGTTCGCGGGGAAGCGCAGGCGGGCGAGCTGGGCCACGTGGCGGGCGAGGTCCCCCATCCGTTCGAGGGAGGCGCTCATCCGCAGCGCGCCGACGATCATGCGCAGGTCGGATGCCACGGGCCCCTGCAGGGCGAGGATGTCGATCGCCCGTTCGTCGAGGGAGTTCTGGAGGAAGTCGATGCGCGCGTCGGCGGCGATGACTTCCTGTGCGAGCTCGGTGTCGGCTCCCTGGAAGGCCGTGTTGGCCTTCTGGATCGCCTCGGACACGAGCTGCGAGATCTCGATCAGCTCCTCGCCGATCTGATGTAGCTCGGCCTGAAAAACCTTACGCACGTAGGCGTCCTTCCCATTCTGTGTCGTCCAACGGTGCAGTCTCCCGACGAGCGTTCCAGCCGGCGATGAACGGTTGCCCCGCTTTGTGTGAACGTTAGTTGAACCACTGAGCTATTGCCACCGGATCGGCCGGGACCGGAAATCGCAACGCATAAGCTATGACCGTGGACCCCCTTCTCCTGACGCTCGTGGCCGGGCTGGTCGGCCTTGCCCTCGGCGTGAGCGGCATGGCGGCGTTCCGTGCGAGTGAGGCGCAGCGGCTCCGGCTCCTCTACGAGGACGAGCCCTCCCTGCCCGACGGCGCCCGCCGAGGTCCTGTCGATCATCGGCCGCGCGTATGTCATCGTGGACGCGATCGACGGCGTCGTGCGCGCCAGCCCCGCGGCCTACGCCTTCGGGCTCGTGCGGGGCCACACCGTGGTCCATTCAGAACTCCTGGAGCTCACCGCCCGCGTCCGGCGCGATGGGGTGATCGAGCAGCAGCAGCTCGAGCTCCCCCGGGGGCCCCTCGGCCAGGGCATGATCGTGGTCCAGGTCCGCGTGGCGGCCCTGGGCGCCGAGTACATCCTGATCCTGGCGGACGACCGCACCGAGATCACCCGCAGCGAGGAGATCCGCAACGACTTCGTCGCGAACGTGTCCCACGAGCTGAAGACGCCCGTGGGCGCCATCTCCCTCCTCGCCGAGGCGATCGACGACGCCGCCGAGGACGAGGTGGCGGTGCGCCGGTTCGCGCAGCGCATGCACAAGGAGTCGGGGCGCCTCTCGGCGCTCGTGCAGGACATCATCGAGCTCTCCCGCCTGCAGGGCGCCGACGTGGTGCGCCGCGGCAAGGCCGTGGACCTGAACTCGGTCATCGCCGAGGCCGTGGACCGCAACAAGCTGCCCGCCGAGAGCAAGCAGATCGACATCGTCGTCGGCGGCTCGGCTCCCACCCCCGTGTACGGCGACCGCGACCTGCTCATGACGGCGTTCCGCAACCTCATCGACAACGCCATCCGCTACTCGCCCGAGGGCACCCGTGTGGGGGTGGGCGTCCGGTCGCGGGAGGGACTCGTGCAGGTCTCGGTCACGGACCAGGGCCCGGGGATCACCCCGGAGGAACAGGAGCGCATCTTCGAGCGGTTCTACCGGATCGACGCCGCCCGCTCCCGCCAGACCGGCGGCACGGGCCTCGGCCTCAGCATCGTCAAGCACGTGGTCTCGAACCACGGCGGTGAGGTGACCGTGTGGTCGCAGACCGGGCAGGGCAGCACGTTCACGGTCCGCCTGCCCGAGATGGAGGGGTCCACCGAGGACGACGCATCGGCCGGATCGGACGGCGCGGTGGTGCAGGGCGCCGACAGGAAGTCGGCGAGGAAGGGCAGCACCGCTGCCCACGAGCAGGGAGTCACGGCTTGAGCCGCATCATGATCGTCGAGGACGAGGAATCGTTCAGCGACCCGCTGTCCTACCTCCTGGGCAAGGAGGGGTACGAGGTGTCCGTCGTGGACAACGGCCTCGACGCCATCACGGAGTTCGACCGCTCGGGAGCGGACCTCGTGCTGCTGGACCTCCAGCTGCCCGGGCTCTCCGGCACCGAGGTGTGCCGCCAGCTCCGCCAGCGCTCCAGCGTGCCGGTCATCATGCTGACGGCCAAGGACGCGGAGATCGACAAGGTGGTGGGCCTCGAACTCGGTGCCGACGACTACGTGACCAAGCCGTACTCGTCCCGCGAACTCGTGGCACGCGTGCGTGCGGTGCTCCGGCGGCAGGGCGACCCCGAGGAGCTGATCTCCAACACCATCCAGGCCGGACCGGTCCGGATGGACATCGAGCGCCACGTGGTGAGCGTCGACGGCGAGCAGGTGGCACTGCCGCTCAAGGAGTTCGAGCTGCTCGAGATGCTGCTCCGGAACTCCGGCAGGGTCCTGACGCGCGGCCAGCTGATCGACCGGGTGTGGGGATCGGACTACGTGGGGGACACCAAGACCCTCGACGTCCATGTGAAGCGGCTCCGCGGCAAGGTGGAGCCCGACCCGTCCAACCCGCGCTACCTCGTCACCGTCCGAGGCCTCGGCTACAAGTACGAGCCCTGAGCGGCGCCGGGACGGTCCCGGACACACGACTGCCCGCCTCCGGATCCCGGAGGCGGGCAGTCGTCTACGTGGGGCGGGGCTACTCGCCCTCGGCGGCTTCCTCGGTCGCGGCGGGCTCGCTCGGACGCGGGGTGTACCCGCCCGGGACGTACTCGCGGTACTCCTCGAGCGTCCCGTCGAGGACCGGCACCTCGAAGACGGCCTGCTCGCCCTCGACGTCGAACTCGACGTCGATCAGGGAGCCCGGGATGTCGTCGAGGCCCTCGAGGGTGGCGTCGTCCGAGGACTCCTCCTCGAACCTGAACTGGCCCTGGCCCTCGATCGTCACGTCGGTGGACGCTCCGCCGGCGCGGATGGAGAGGCTCACGGGGTCGTCGCTCGTGTTGAACACGGTGCCGACGAGGCGCCCGGCCGTCTCGTCGTCGCGGCCGACGATCAGGATGTTGCGCAGGAGCACCGGGCCGAGGTCCTTGACGATGCCGTCGGACGCGGCGTATCGCGTCGTCGTCGACTGCTCGGCGGTGAAGCTGCAGCCGGAGACGCCCAGCATCAGCAGTACGGCGCCGGCAGCAACGGACTGCTGCACGCGGTTCTTCGGTGCACTATTCACAGCACAGACTCCTGGGGGTTCTACAGGTGGGACGGGTGGATAATCCGGAGCGGACCTACTCAACAGACTATCGGCAACGCCGTCGAATCGTGGTGTCGGTTTCGTGGCCCACCCGCAGCCCGGATCACCAAAAACTCCGGTCGTCAAGGGGCGAACTATAGTTCTTTCCGCTTGTTTCGGCCGTCTGACCTGCGAAAACGCGGCATCGGCGTGTCGTTACCGTGATAAACTGATGGCCGGGAAAGGGGAAAGTCCACATGGTTTTTGAGGTCGGCGAAACAGTTGTTTACCCTCACCACGGCGCAGCGAAGATCGAGGAGATCAAGATGCGCGTCATCAAGGGCGAAGAGAAGATGTATCTCAAGCTCAAGGTGGCACAGGGTGATCTGACGATAGAAGTACCAGCAGAGAACGTTGACCTCGTAGGGGTCCGCGACGTGGTGGGCAAGGAAGGCCTCGAGCACGTGTTCGACGTCCTGCGGGCCGAGTTCACGGAAGAGCCGACCAACTGGTCGCGCCGCTACAAGGCGAACCTCGAGAAGCTCGCCTCCGGCGACGTCATCAAGGTCGCCGAGGTGGTCCGGGACCTGTGGCGCCGCGACCACGACCGCGGACTGTCGGCCGGTGAGAAGAGGATGCTCGCGAAAGCGCGCCAGATCCTCATCTCCGAGCTCGCACTCGCGGAGAAGACCGACGAAGAGAAGGCAGCAAGCGTTCTCGACGACGTCCTCGCCTCCTAGGAGACGGGCCGGCGCGGAAGAGGGACCTTCGGGTCCCTCTTTTTCGTGGTCCTGACATAGGGTGACGGGGTGTCCGAGAAGAAGCATCCCCTCCCCGCCGGGGTGGGCGTCGTGGTCGTGGCCGCAGGGTCCGGGCAGCGCCTGGGCCAGGGCATCCCCAAGGCCCGTGTCCTGTGCGGTGGGCGCACCCTCCTCCAACGCTCCCTCGACGCCGTGATCGCATCCGGTGTCGCCACGCATGTCGTCGTGGTCCTGCCGCAGGACGACGCCGTCCTCGCCGCCGTGGTCTCCGACGCCGCACGGCGTACCGGCGGCCCGGCCATCGTCGCCGTGACCGGTGGCACCACGCGGACGGCCTCCGTCCGCGCCGGCCTCGATGCGCTCCCTCCCCCGACCGCCGTCGTCCTCGTCCACGACGCCGCCCGGGCCCTCACCCCGCCGGACGTGTTCCGGCGCGTCGCGGAGGCCGTCGCCGCAGGCGCCCCGGCCGTGATCCCGGTGCTGCCGGTCGTGGACACGGTCAAGGTGGTGGACGGCGACGTCGTCACTGCGACGCCGGACCGTGGGGGCCTGCGGGCCGTGCAGACCCCGCAGGGCTTCGACGCGGCGGCACTGCGGGCGGCACACGCGGCAGGCGGTCCGGCCGATCCGGCGGTCACCGACGACGCCATGCTGATGGAGGCGCACGGCGCCACCGTGCGGGTCGTCGAGGGCGACCCCCTCGCCTTCAAGATCACCACGCCCCTGGACCTCGTCGTCGCCGAGGCGGTCCTCGCGCGGGATCCCGCCGCCTCCCGCATCGCCGGCTGATTCGGCCGCCGACCCCTACCAGCACCAGGAGCAGCCGTGTACCTGAGCGAACACACCCACCTTCCCCGCACGGGCATCGGCGTGGACGTCCACGCCTACGCGCCGGCCGACGCGCCGGCGCCCCTCTGGCTCGCGGGCCTGCTGTGGGAGGGGGAGCGGGGCCTGTCGGGGCACTCAGACGGCGACGCGGTCGCCCATGCCGCGGCCGACGCCCTGTTCTCCGCCGCCGGTGTCGGCGACCTCGGCACGCACTTCGGCACCGACCGCCCCGAGTACGCGGGCGCCTCCGGGCATGCGCTCCTCGGTGCGGCCGCGTCGATCGTCCGCGAGGCGGGGTTCGACATCGGCAACATCGCGGTCCAGCTCATCGGCAACCGCCCGAAGTTCGGTCCCCGCCGCGCCGAGGCGGAGGCCGTCCTGTCCGACGCCGCGCAGGCACCCGTGAGCATCTCCGCCACCACCACGGACGGACTGGGCCTGACCGGCAGGGGAGAGGGCATCGCGGCCATCGCGACCGCCGTCGTCGTGCGCTCCCGCGAGCAGGCGACGCCCGGGGGCCCGCAGGGCTGAGCCGACCCGCCGGGTAATCTGGACCGGTGAGCCTGCGATTCTATGACACCGCCCGCGCCGAGGTGCGCCCCTTCGAACCCCTCGAACCGGGCAGGGCGAGTCTCTACTACTGCGGTGCCACGGTGCAGGGCATGCCGCACGTCGGCCACGTCCGCTCCGCGATCGCGTTCGACCAGCTGACGCGGTGGCTCGAAGCGCGGGGTCTCCGCGTCACGGTGGTGCGGAACGTCACGGACATCGACGACAAGATCCTCGCCAAGTCCGCCGACTCGTTCAGCGACGGAGCGTCCCTTGACGACCCGACGGTGGTGCCCGAGGAGCAGTGGTGGGCCCTCGCCTACCGCTTCGAGCGCGCCTTCGACAGCGCCTACACCGCCCTCGGGGTCCGGCCCCCCACCTACGAGCCACGGGCCACCGGGCACATCCCCGAGATGCACGCCCTCATCCAGCGGCTGATCGAGCGCGGCCACGCCTATCCGGCGCCGGATGGCTCCGGCGACGTCTACTTCGACGTCCGGTCCTGGCCCGCCTACGGCAGCCTCACGCGCCAGGACATCGACGACATGCAGGCCGCGCCCGACGCCGACCCGCGCGGCAAGCGGGACCCACGCGATTTCGCGCTGTGGAAGGGCTCGAAGGACACCGACCCCGCGAGCGCGTCCTGGTCGAGCCCGTGGGGCACCGGACGGCCCGGCTGGCACCTCGAGTGCTCCAGCATGGTCACCAAGTACCTCGGCACGGAGTTCGACATCCACGGTGGGGGTCTCGACCTGCGCTTCCCGCACCACGAGAACGAGATGGCACAGTCGCAGGCCGCAGGCCACGCGTTCGCCCGGTTCTGGATGCACAACGGCATGGTCACGTACGGCGGCGAGAAGATGTCGAAGTCGATCGGCAACACCGTCAGCCCCCAGGAGATGATCGACGCGGCCGGGCCCCGGGTGGTGCGCTACTACCTCGGCCAGGCCCACTACCGGTCCGTCCTCGACTACCGCGGGACGTCGCTGCAGGAGGCGGCGTCCGCGGTGGCGCGGATCGACGGGTTCATCGCGAAGGCCTCCTCGCGCGTCGGTGCCCCGGCCCGCGGTGCCGTCCGCGCCGCCGATCTCCCGGCGGCCTTCGCGGAGGCCATGGACGACGACCTCAACGTCCCCCAGGCCCTCGCGGTCCTCCACACCACGGTGCGCGGCGGCAACACGGCGCTGGCCGCGGGCGACGACGACGCCACCCGGGCGGCTCTCGCCGCCGTCGTCGCCATGACCGCCGTGCTCGGTCTCGACGACGCCGGGGACGCCGTCGCCGGTACGGCCGCGGATGCGGCCGCCACCCGCGCCCTCGAGGCGCTGGTGGGGGATCGGATCGCCGAACGGGGCGACGCCCGGACCGCGCGCGACTGGGCGCGGGCGGACGCCATCCGCGATGCGCTGGCCGCCGCCGGGATCGTCCTCGAGGACGCCGCCGACGGCGTCCGGTGGTCCCTCTCGGGCGACTGACCGGCCCGGTCGGCGTCCTGCGCCGGGCCGCCGGCGCGGCCGGACGGACGCCCGTGCCGGTCCACCCCGTCGGGTCCGCGTAAACTGGAGGCGATTCTTCCTCTATATAAAGGTGTTCTCCCATGGCCAGTCACGGACGTCCAGGCGCGGTTCGCAAAACGAAAAAGGGCCCCACCATCGGCACCGGCGGACATGGGCGCAAGTCGCTCGAGGGCAAGGGCCCCACGCCCAAGGCGGAGGACCGCCCGTACCACAAGGCGTACAAGAACAAGGAGCTGGCGGAGCGTTCGGCCGCCAAGCGCGACGGCAAGGGCGCTGGCACCGGTCGTACCCGGGGCAAGGCGGCCGAGGAGGTCGTCACCGGCCGCAACTCCGTCGTGGAGGCGCTGCGGGCGGGCATCCCCGCGAAGGCCCTCCACGTCGCCATCCGCATCGAGGTGGACGACCGCGTCCGCGAGTCGCTGAAGATGGCCGCCGAGCGCGGCATCCCCGTGATGGAGACCGGCAAGCCGGAGCTGGACCGCATGACCGACGGCGCCGTGCACCAGGGGCTCATGCTGCAGATCCCGCCGTACGAGTACGCCGACGCGCTGGACCTCGTGGACGAGACCATCGAACGTTTCCGGCGCGGGCACATCGGCAACGCCCCGCTCTTCGTGGCGCTGGACGGCATCACCGATCCCCGCAACCTCGGGGCCATCATCCGCTCCGCGTCGGCCTTCAGCAGCCACGGCGTCATCGTGCCCGAGCGTCGCTCGGTCGGCGTGACGGCGTCCGCCTGGAAGACCAGCGCGGGTGCCGCGGTGCGCGTACCCGTGGCCCGTGTGGGCAACCTCAATGCCGCGCTGAAGTCCTTCAAGGAGAAGGGCATCTTCGTCCTCGGGCTGGACGGCGACGGTGACGTCTCACTGCCGGAGCTGTCGCTCGGCCGCGATCCCATCTGCATCGTCGTCGGCTCGGAGGGCAAGGGGCTCTCCCGGCTCGTCCGCGAGAACTGCGACCAGATCGTGTCCATCCCCATCGACTCCGCCATGGAGTCGCTGAACGCGTCGATGGCGGTGGGAATCACGCTCTACGAGGTGTCCCGCCAGCGCTCCGCCTGACCCCGGGCATGACGAACCCCGCGCCCCTGCCGCGCGCTTCCCGCGAGTTCCCGCTCGGACTCCATCCCGTCAGGGGGGCCTGGCGCCGGGACGACCACGTCAATGCGGCGGTGTGGGCGCCGGGCATCGCCTCCATGGACGTGCACTGGCGCCGCGCGGATGGGACCTGGACCTCGGACACGCTGGTCGGGCTCGACGGCGGCGTCCACCACGGTGTGGTGGGTCCGGTGGCGCCGGGCGCCCTCTACGCGTTCTGGCCCACGGGCCGGGACCTGCCGGGGTCCGTCGGCGAGGCGCAACTGCTCCTCGATCCGTACGCCCGGGCCATCGAGACCGTCCAGGCCGATCCGGAGGAGTCGGCGTCGCGCTCCTACTACTCGGTGTTCCTCGAGCATGCGTTCGACTGGGGGACGGGCGAGCGGCCCCTCACCCCGTGGCGGGACACGGTCATCTACGAGGCCCACGTCAAAGGCCTCACGAAGCTTCATCCCGACGTGCCGGAGGAACTCCGTGGGACGTACGCGGGCCTCGCCCACCCCGTGATGATCGCCCATCTGCGGGACCTCGGGGTGACCGCCGTCCAGCTCCTCCCGGTGCACTTCCACATCGACGAGCCGCACCTCGAGCCCCTGGGACTCAGCAACTACTGGGGCTACAACACGCTCGGCTTCTTCGCGGCGCACACCGACTACGCCACGGCCGCGGCCCGGGCGGCGGGGCCGTCCGCCGTGCTCGACGAATTCAAGGGCATGGTCCGCGCACTGCACGACGCCGGCCTCGAGGTGATCCTCGACGTCGTCTACAACCACACCGCCGAGGGGGAGCAGCACCGCCCCGCGCTGTGCTGGCGCGGGCTGGGGGACCACGACTACTACCGGCACGACGACGCCGGACGGTACGACGACACGACGGGGTGCGGGAACACCCTGGACTTCTCCGAGCCCCGCGTCGTCGAGTTCGCGCTCGACTCGCTGCGGTACTGGGTCGAGGAGTTCAGGATCGACGGCTTCCGGTTCGACCTCGCCGTGAGCCTCGCCCGCGACGAGCGCAACGCGTTCACCCCGAGGCATCCCTTCCTCGTGGCCGTCAGGGCCTCCGAGGCCCTCCGCGGCACCAAGCTCATCGCGGAGCCGTGGGACCTCGGGCCGGACGGCTGGCGCACCGGGCAGTTCCCCGTCGGCTGGGCGGACTGGAACGACGGCTTCCGGGACACCGTGCGGGACTTCTGGCTGCACGACGTGGCCGCGATCGAGCATGGCGGGACCGGGGCCTCACTGGGACGACTGGCCGGACGCCTGGCCGGGTCCGCCGAGATGTTCGCGGCGTCCGGCCGGAGTGCACTGGCCTCGATCAACCTCGTGACGGCGCACGACGGCTTCACGCTCGCGGATCTCACGGCGTACGAGCGCAAGCACAACGAGGCCAACGGGGAGGAGAACCGCGACGGCTCCAACGACAACCGCAGCTACAACCACGGTGCCGAGGGGCGTACGGAGGACGAGGCCATCCTCGCCCGAAGGGAGCGGAGCGCCCGCAACATCATGGCGTCGCTGCTCATCTCGCTGGGCGTCCCGATGCTGATGGCCGGGGACGAGCTCGGACGCAGCCAGGGCGGCAACAACAACGCCTACTGCCAGGACAACGAGCTCACGTGGGTGCACTGGCCCGACGACGCCGCGTCGCGCCGCATGCTCGGGGCGACGCGCACGCTGCTGTCCATCCGGAGGGACTTCCTGGCCCGGCAGCCCGCCACGTTCCCCTCCCGCCGCGACCAGTCCACGCTGCTCTGGTTCAACGCCGCCGGGCTGCCCATGACCTCGCAGGAGTGGAACGACCCGCACACGAGGACCGTGCAACTCCTCCTCGGCTCGACGGGCGGCACCATCAACGGGCTCGTGGTGATCAACGGCTCGCTCGAGGCCACCCGGATCCACCTGCCCTCGGCATGGATCCTGCAGGGCCAGGGCGTCGAGGGGGAGCAGCCGCGCTGGTTCAGCCCCACCTTCGACTCGGCGGTCCCCGGCCCGCTCGGGGAACGGGTACGCCTGCTCTCGGGTGACGGCGATACCGTGGCCGGCGACTCGGTGCGCATCTACCGCTGCTGACCCCCCCCTTGGCTCCCTGCACCCGCTGACCCCCGGGCGGGAGCCGCCGTCGTTCCCGCTTTTCCCCGCGCCACGCCGCCGATCAGCGGCGTGGCGCGGGCAACACGGGCCGAGTCTGCTGAAACCCGGGAACGACGACGAGTCGCCGGAGCGACGCACGCAGGGGACCCGGGAACGACGAAGCCCGGGACCGCAGGGTCCCGGGCTTCGGTCTGGGTGTCGGGCAGCCGATCAGGCGTTGACGATGAGTCCCAGCTCGGCCTTCGTGGCCAGCGTCGCGTGCTTCGGGAGCACCCGCACGGTGTAGCCGAAGGACCCGGAGTGGTCGATCCGGACGCCGCCCGTGAACAGGTAGCGTCCGCTGCCCAGGTTCTCGGAGACGTCGAGATCCTCGACCGTGACGTCGCTCAGCTCGTCGCTGTCGAGGGCGCGGCCGTAGGCCACCTCGACGGTGACGTCGTCGGGGTCGAGGCCACCGAGCGACACGTACGCGTTGACGGTCAGCGAGTCACCGATCTGCGGGTTCTCCGAGACGCCCGTGGAGTCCACGTGTTCCACCTGGACGGCCGGCCAGTTGCCCTGGACCCGGGACCGCCACGCGGCGGTCCGCTTCGCGAGGGCGAAGGAATCGGCGGCGGCCTCCTGCCCGGAACGCCAGGCGGGACGGTACAGCTTCTCGACGTAGTCCTGCAGCATGCGCTCGGCGGACACCGCCGGGCCGAGTGTGGCCATGGTGTGCTTGATCATCGCGATCCACTGGTGCGGGACGCCGTCGCGCGAGGGCTCCGACGGCCCGGCCGCTCCCGCACCCTCGGCGGGGACGAGCGAGTAGAAGCGCGGGCCCACCTGGGTCTCGAGGAGGTCGTACAGGGCTGCGGCCTCGATGTCGTCGCGCTCGTCGGCCGAGGCGCCGTTGTTGGCCGTCGGGATCGCCCAGCCGTTGTCGCCGTCGTACATCTCGTCCCACCAGCCATCGAGGACGGACAGGTTCAGGCCGCCGTTGATCGCGGCCTTCATGCCCGACGTGCCGCAGGCCTCGAGGGGCCGCAGCGGGTTGTTCAGCCAGACGTCGCAGCCCGGGAAGAGCGTGCGGGCCATGGCGATGTCGTAGTTGGGCAGGAAGACGATGCGGTGGCGTACCTCGGGATCGTCCGTGAACCGGACCAGGTCCTGGATCATGCGCTTGCCCTGCTCGTCGGCGGGGTGCGACTTGCCGGCGATCACGAGCTGGATGGGGTGCTCCGGGTGCAGCAGCAGCGCCTTGAGGCGGGCGGGGTTGCGCAGCATGAGCGTGAGGCGCTTGTACGTCGGGACGCGGCGGGCGAAGCCGATCGTCAGGACGTCAGGGTCCAGCACGGAGTCGGTCCACGCGAGTTCGGCGTCGGCCGCCCCGCGCTTCTTCCAGGAGGAGCGCAGCCGCTGGCGTACGTCGTCGACCAGGTTGGAGCGCAGGCGGCGGCGCAGCGCCCAGATGTCCGTGTCGGGCACGTCGTAGACCTTGGCCCACTGGGGGTCGAGGACGGACTCGGCGCCGAAGTGCTCGAGGGCGAAGTCCGCGATCTGCGGATCCACCCAGCTCGGGACGTGCACGCCGTTCGTCACGGAGGTGATGGGGACCTCGCGGGTGTCGAACCCCGGCCAGAGCCCGGAGAACATGCCGCGGGAGACCTCGCCGTGCAGTTTCGCGACGCCGTTGGCGCGCTGCGCGAGACGCAGGCCCATGACGGCCATGTTGAACTTCGTCGGGTCGCCGTCCGCGTAGTTCTCGGCCCCGAGCGCGAGGACGCGGTCCGTGGGCACGGCCGGCGCAAGGCCCGCGTGGAAGAAGTGCTCGATCTGGGAGCGCTCGAAGCGGTCGATCCCGGCCGGTACCGGGGTGTGGGTGGTGAACACCGTCGACGCCCGTCCCGCCGTGAGCGCCTCCTCCCAGCTCATGGGCGACTCGTTGGAGGGGTCCATGAGCTCACGGATGCGCTCGATGCCGAGGAAGCCGGCGTGTCCCTCGTTGGTGTGGAACACCTCCGGCGCGGGTGTGCCGGTGAGGCGCTGGAAGATGCGCAGGGCCTTGACCCCGCCCATGCCGAGGAGCAGTTCCTGCTGGAGGCGCTGGTCCCCGCCGCCGCCGTAGAGGCGGTCGGTGACGTTGCGTGCCGCATCGTCGTTCGCGGCCACGTTCGAGTCCAGGAGCAGGAGGGGGACACGGCCGACGTCGGCGCGCCAGATGTGCGCCGACAGCTGCCGGCCGTTGGGCAGGGGCAGCACCACCATCGCGGCGGAGCCGTCCTCCTCGCGGAGCAGGGTCAGCGGCAGGCCGTCGGGGTCGAGGACGGGGTAGGTCTCCTGCTGCCAGGCATCGCGGGAGAGCGACTGCTTGAAGTACCCGGCCTGGTAGAGCAGGCCGACGCCGATCAGGGGGACGCCGAGATCGGACGCGGACTTGAGGTGGTCGCCGGCCAGGATGCCGAGGCCACCGGAGTACTGGGGCAGGACGGCGCTGATGCCGTACTCGGGGGAGAAGTAGGCGATGCTGCGGGGCGCGTCCTCGCCGAGGCCCTGGTACCAGCGCGGTTCCGTCAGGTAGCTGTCGAGGTCGGCGCCGAGCTCCTGGATGCGCTGCACCAGTTTCTCGTCGGCGGCGAGCTGCTGAAGCTTCTCGCGCGTCACGGACCCGAGGAAGGACACGGGATCGTGGTCGCTCGCCTCCCAGGCTGCGGGGTCTATCTCCTCGAACAGGCGCGAGGTGGGCAGATGCCACGACCAGCGCAGATTGCTGGCGAGCTTGCCCAGCGGTGCGATGTTCTCGGGGAGGACGGTTCGGACGGTAAATCTGCGGATGGCCTTCACCCCGATTACGCTAGCGCACTTGCCCCACCCTGGGGAGCGGATGCGTAAACGCTTGCTTAATACGGGAGGGTCGCTGACATTACGCCAAGCCCCCTTAGCAATTCGGGCCATTACTCGCTAACGTCGTACGGGTGACCACCACTACCGAGCAGAATCGAAATGCCCAGTATCCCGAGGGACTGCGCTTCGGCCGCATTCCCATCACGGCGGTCAGTCCCGTCGTCGAGGACGGCCGCTTCCCCGCGAAAGGCATCCCCGGCTCGGACATCGCCGTGGGCGCGACCGTCTTCAGGGAGGGCCACGACCAGCTCGGCGTCTCGGCCGTCCTCTACGATCCCCGCGGCAAGGAGGTGCAGCGCGTCCGCATGACGCCGGTGGGATCCGGCCTCGACCGCTGGGCCGGCACGCTGACGCCGCGCGCCAAGGGGCTGCACACGTTCACCATCGAGGGATGGTCGGACGTCTTCGGCACCTGGGAGCACGACGCCACCATCAAGATCGCCGCTGGAGTCGACGTCGAGCTGATGCTCGCCGAGGGCGCGGCACTCTTCACCAGGGCCGCCGGGGAGCGGACCGGCCGGGACGCGACGCTGTTCCGCCGTGCAGCGGAGGTGCTGGCCGACGCCGATCAGGGCGTCGACGCCCGCCTCGCCGCCGGGCTGTCCCCCGAGATCCACGAGGCCATCGCACGCAAGCCCATCCGGTCGCTGGTGACCGCCTCCCGGGCGTACCCCATCAACGTCGAGCGCGAACTGGCAGGACGGGCCGCCTGGTACGAGTTCTTCCCCCGCTCCGAAGGGGCCTCCTACAACCCCGAGACGGCGGAGTGGACCTCCGGGACGTTCCGCGAGGCCACGAAACGGCTCGACGCCGTGGCGGCCATGAACTTCGACGTCGTATACCTGCCTCCCATCCACCCGATCGGCCGGACGCACCGCAAGGGGCCGAACAACACGCTGACGGCCGGGCCCGCGGATCCCGGTTCGCCGTGGGCCATCGGGTCGGCGGACGGCGGCCACGACGCCATCCACCCCGATCTCGGTACGTTCGAGGACTTCGACGCGTTCGTCGCCCGGGCCCGGGAACTCGATCTCGAAGTGGCCCTGGACCTCGCACTGCAGGCCGCGCCGGACCACCCGTGGGTCCAGACGCACCCCGAGTGGTTCACCACGCGCGTGGACGGGTCCATCGCCTACGCCGAGAACCCGCCGAAGAAGTACCAGGACATCTACCCGATCAACTTCGACAACGACCCCGGGGGACTGTCGAAGGAGATCCTGCGGATCGTCCTGATGTGGATCCAGCACGGCGTGAAGATCTTCCGTGTGGACAACCCGCACACGAAGCCGGTGCAGTTCTGGGAGTGGCTGATCGCCCGGGTGAACAAGAAGCACCCCGACGTCATCTTCCTGGCCGAGGCCTTCACCCGGCCGCCGATGATGCACGCCCTCGGCCGGGCCGGGTTCCAGCAGTCGTACTCGTACTTCACGTGGCGCAACACGAAGACGGAGCTCGAGGAGTACTTCACCGAGATCAGCACGGTCTCGCCGGCCTACTTCCGGCCCAACTTCTTCGTGAACACGCCGGACATCCTCACCGAGTACCTCCAGTACGGCGGGCCGGCGGCCTTCAAGATCCGCGCCGTGCTCGCCTCGATGGCCAGCCCCCTGTGGGGCGTGTACTCGGGCTACGAACTGTTCGAGCACGTGGCCCGGCCGGGCGCCGAGGAGTACATCGACAACGAGAAGTTCCAGTACCGCCCCCGTGACTACGCCGCCGCCGAGGCGGAGGGCCGCTCCCTGGCCCCCTTCATCACGCGCCTCAACGCGATCCGCCGTGCGCACCCCGCACTGGGGGACCTCGAGAACCTCACCATCCACGGCAGCACCGATCCCGCCACCGTGGTCTTCGCCAAGCACAAGCAGACGGCCGAGGGCAAGGACACCGTCATCGTCGTCGTCAACGTGGACCCGCATAGTACCCGGGAGAGCACGGTGTCGCTGGATCTCGCGCGTCTCGGTCTCGATGCCGCGGATATGGACGAGAACGGTACGTTCCTCGTGGACGATCTCCTCACAGGTCAGACCTTCACCTGGGGCGAGCACAACTACGTCCGGCTCGATCCCTACGTGGAACCCGCCCACATTCTCTCAATCAGGAGGCAGCGCTAGTGCCCAACCCCTTCCAGCTCAACGCACCTGGACTGGCCCACGACCCCCACTGGTACCGCAAGGCGGTCTTCTACGAGGTCCTGGTCCGTGGTTTCGCCGATGCGAACGGGGACGGCTCCGGTGATCTCTCCGGCCTGATCGAGAAGATGGACTACCTCCAGTGGCTCGGCGTGGACTGCCTGTGGCTGCCGCCGTTCTTCAAGTCGCCCCTGCGCGACGGCGGCTACGACATCTCGGACTACTACGACGTCCTCGACGAGTTCGGTTCCCTCGGGGACTTCAAGAGGCTTGTCGCCGAGGCCCACGCCCGCGGCGTCCGGGTCATCATCGACCTGCCCATGAACCACACCTCGGACCAGCACCACTGGTTCCAGGAGTCACGCCGGGATCCCGAGGGCCCCTACGGCGACTTCTACGTCTGGAGCGACACCGACGAGAAGTACGAGGACGCGCGCATCATCTTCGTGGACACCGAGGAGTCGAACTGGACGTTCGACCCGGTGCGCCGCCAGTTCTTCTGGCACCGCTTCTTCAGCCACCAGCCGGATCTCAACTTCGAGAACCCCAAGGTGCAGGAGGCCATCTTCGACGTCGTGCGGTTCTGGCTGGACCAGGGTATCGACGGCTTCCGCGCCGACGCCATCCCCTACCTCTTCGAGGAGGAGGGCACCAACTGCGAGAACCTGCCGCAGACGCACGAGTTCCTCAAGCGGCTCCGTGCCATGGTGGACGAGAACTACCCGGGCCGCGTCATCATCGCCGAGGCGAACCAGATGCCGGACGAGGTGGTGGAGTACTTCGGCAGCGAGGACGAGCCCGAGTGCCACATGTCCTTCCACTTCCCGATCATGCCGCGGCTGTTCTACGCCCTGCGGGACCAGAAGGCAGCCCCGATCATCGAGACGATGGCCGAGACCCCGGACATCCCCGTCGGCGCCCAGTGGGGTACGTTCCTCCGCAACCACGACGAGCTGACGCTCGAGATGGTCACCAACGAGGAGCGGGAGGCGATGCTCGGCTGGTACGCGCCGGATCCGCGCATGCGCGCCAACGTCGGTATCCGCCGTCGGCTGTCCCCGCTGCTGGACAACTCCCGCGCGGAGGTGGAGCTGATCCACGCCCTGCTGCTGTCCCTGCCCGGCAGCCCGTTCCTCTACTACGGTGACGAGATCGGTATGGGCGACAACATCTGGCTCGAGGACCGCGACGCGTCGCGGACCCCGATGCAGTGGAACCCGGACCGCAACGCCGGCTTCTCCCCGGTGGACCCGGGCAAGCTGTACCTGCCGGTCGTGCAGTCGCTCGTCTACCACTTCAACCACGTGAACGTGGAAGCGCAGATGGCGACGTCGAGCTCGCTGCTGCACTGGGTCCGCCAGATGCTCGCCGTGCGCAAGACCCACCCCGCCTTCGGACTGGGCGGCTACCGCAACGTCCCGGTGGAGTCGGAGTCCGTCCTGGCCTTCCTCCGCGAGATCGGTGAGGGCAACGTCGAGGGCGAGCCCGCCGAGTCGGTGCTGTGCGTCTTCAACCTCTCGCAGCACCCCGTCGCGGCGAAGATGCGCCTTCCGCAGTTCGCGGGCCGCGGACTGCGTGACCTGTTCGGCGGCGCGATCTTCCCGGCGTTCGGGGAGGACGGTGAGATCTCGCTGACGCTCGGCAGCCACGACTTCTTCTGGCTCCGCGTCCGCTCGGCGAACTCCAACGCGTCATCGCCCCTCACCGAGGCGATGCCCGTCATCTCCATGTCGGAGGCGGTCAGGTAGTGGCAGCCCATACGCCCTTCATCCCCGAGATCCTCACCGAATGGCTCCCGGCGCAGCGCTGGTTCCCCGTGAAGGGGGAGACGGTCGACCTGACGGTCGTCGGCGGGACCGTCCTCGAGGACCCGGCCGGCGACGCCGGCTTCGAGGTGCACTTCCTGGCCGTGACCTCCGGGAAGCGCACCGATGTCGTCAGCGTGCCCATCAGCTACCGTTCCGGACCGCTCGACGACGCCGCAGCCGGCCTCATCGGCCAGGTGGACCACCCGGAGCTCGGTGCGCGCTGGGCGTACGACGCCACCCATGACGCGGACTTCGTGCGCCTCTGGGTGGACTTCATCCTGTCGCGGCGGTCCACGCCCGACGGCCGGCTCGCCGGCGTCGTCGTCAAGGCGCCCGCCGGCCAGGAGCCTGGCACCGAGCAGCCCGTGAAGGTGCTGCAGGGTGAGCAGTCCAACACCTCCGTGGTCTACGGGTCCGGACCGGGATCGATGATCGTGAAATTCTTCCGGGTGCTCGCAGCCGGCGAGAGCCCTGACGTGCAGATCAGCGCCGAGCTCACCGCCGGCGGGTCCACCGACACGCCCGACACCTTCGGCTGGGTCACGGGGACCTGGCAGGTACCCGACGGCGAACCCGGCCAGCACGTGACGGGCCACGTCAGCGTGCTGCGGGACTTCGTCGAGGGCAGCACCGATGCCTGGCGCACCGCGTCGGCCGCCGCCTCGAGTGCCGCTGATTTCACGGCGGCGGCGCGCGGCCTCGGCCGGGCGGTGGCACGCATCCACCAGCAGCTCGACGGCGCCTTCGGCAGCCGGACGGCCACCGAGGTGGAGGAGAAGGAGTTCAAGGACGCCCTCGCACAGCGCATCCGCTGGGCATGGGAGGAGGCCGGCGACGTCGTCGGTCCCCTCGACGGCGAGGTCGAGCGCATCATCCGCGAGATCCAGGCCGTCGAGGGCATCCCCCCGCTGCAGCGGATCCATGCGGACCTCCACCTCGGCCAGGTGCTCCAGGCACCCGACGGCGCCTGGCTCATCATCGACTTCGAGGGGGAGCCACTCCGGCCCACCGCCGAGCGGAGCGTGCCCGACGTGACCGTGCGCGACGTCGTCGGCATGGTCCGTTCGCTCGAATACGCGGCCGCGTCCCGCGGCGCCGCTCCGCTCGGTTCCCCCGACGCCGCCGCGACCGAGCAGTGGTCCGACGCCGCACGCGGTGCCTTCCTCGAGGGGTACGCGGAGGAGATCGGTGCCCCCGTGGACACCGCCGGCCCGCTGTTCCGTGCCCTCTGGCTCGACAAGGCCCTGTACGAAGTCGTCTACGAGATCCGCAACAGGCCCGACTGGGTCGAGATGCCCGCACGGGACGTCCGTCGCGCCCTGGGCGCACAGTCCGGTGCCGACGCAACGAAAGCAGCTGACATGAACACTCCGAAGAACACCGGCCCGGACAAGGGTGCGGGCCAGACGAATCTCGTCGCCAAGGCGGCCAAGACCGTCGCCGGGACAGCGAAGGGCCGCAGCGGACAAGGCCATCAGCGCCGCCGCGGAGGTCGCGGACAAGGCCCGCGAGGTGGGCTCCGGCCCGACCGAGGCGCCGCGGGCCGAGGCCGGCACCGCCGACCTCACGCCCGCCCCTGTCGAGCAGTCCGTCCTGCAGCAGGTGTCGGAGGGCGTGTACCACCAGCCCCACGCGGTGCTGGGCGCCCACCTCGACAGCGACGACGTCGTCACCGTCCGGACGCTGCGCCGTCTCGCGCGGTCCGTCGTGGTCGTCACCGGGTCCGGCCGTACGGAGCTCCGGCACGAGCACAACGGCATCTGGGTCGGCGCCCTCGCGGCGGAGAACCCGGGCCACGTCCCCGACTACCGGCTCGAGGTGACGTACGAGGGCGACCCGATCACCGTCGACGACCCGTACCGGTTCCTGCCGACACTCGGCGAGATCGACATGCACCTGATCGGTGAGGGCCGGCACGAGACCCTGTGGACCGCCCTCGGGGCGCACGTCCGCCACTACTCGTCCGTCCTCGGCGAGATCGAGGGCGTGTCCTTCGCTGTGTGGGCGCCCAGCGCACGTGCCGTCCGCGTCATGGGCGACTTCAACGGCTGGGACGGCACCGTCAACGCCATGCGATCCCTCGGCAGCTCGGGCATCTGGGAGATTTTCATTCCCGGGGCCGGCGCGGGCACCTGCTACAAGTTCGAGATCCTCGGCAGCGACGGACAGTGGCGCGAGAAGGCAGACCCGATGGCGCGCGGCACCGAGATCCCGCCGCTCACCGGCTCGAAGGTCGTCGAATCCACCTACTCCTTCAAGGACGACGAGTGGATGCAGGCCCGTGCGGCCGCCGATCCGCACAACGGCCCCATGAGCGTCTACGAGGTGCACCTCGGATCCTGGCGCCAGGGCCTGAGCTACCGCGAACTGGCGGAGCAGCTCGCGGAGTACGTGACCTGGCAGGGGTTCACGCACGTCGAGCTCATGCCGGTCGCGGAGCACCCGTTCGGCGGGTCCTGGGGCTACCAGGTGACGTCCTACTTCGCGCCCACCTCCCGCTTCGGTTCGCCGGACGACTTCAAGTACCTGATCGACACGCTCCACCAGGCCGGTATCGGCGTCATCATGGACTGGGTCCCGGCCCACTTCCCGAAGGACGCGTGGGCGCTGGCCAAGTTCGACGGCGGCACGCTGTACGAGCACGGCGACCCGTTCCTCGGTGAGCACCAGGACTGGGGCACGCTGATCTTCGACTTCGGCCGTCGCGAGGTGCGCAACTTCCTGGTGGCGAACGCGCTGTACTGGCTCGAGGAGTTCCACATCGACGGGCTCCGCGTGGACGCCGTCGCCTCGATGCTCTACCTGGACTACTCGCGGGAGGAAGGACAGTGGCGCCCGAACAGGTTCGGGGGTCGCGAGAACCTCGAGGCCATCTCCTTCCTGCAGGAGGTCAACGCGACCGCCTACAAGCGGGCGCCGGGAATCGTCATGGTCGCCGAGGAGTCGACGGCGTTCGACGGCGTCACTCGGCCCACCAGCTCGGGCGGGCTCGGGTTCGGCATCAAGTGGAACATGGGCTGGATGCACGACACCCTCCAGTACATCTCGGAGGATCCGATCAACCGGGTGCACCACCACGGCAAGGCGACGTTCTCCATGGTGTACGCCTACACCGAGAACTTCATGCTGCCCATCAGCCACGACGAGGTCGTGCACGGCAAGGGATCACTCCTGCGCAAGATGCCCGGTGACCGCTGGCAGCAGCTCGCCAACGTCCGCGCCTACCTGGCCTTCCAGTGGGCGCACCCCGGCAAGCAGCTGATCTTCATGGGCTCGGAGTTCGCGCAGGAGTCCGAGTGGGCCGAGCACCACAGCCTCGACTGGTGGCTCACCGAGACCCCCTCCCACAAGGGCGTGCAGGAACTCGTCCGGTCGCTCAACACGGTCTACCGGGACACCCCGGCCCTGTATGCGAGGGACAACGAGCCGGCCGGCTTCCAGTGGATCGACGAGAACGACGGCGAGCACAACACCCTGTCCTTCATCCGGTGGGACCACCAGGGCAATCCGCTCGTCTGTATCGCCAACTTCGCGGGAGGGCCGCACGAGGGATTCCGCGTCGGACTGCCGTGGGCGGGCGAGTGGACCGAGGTCCTCAACACCGACTCCGCCGAGTTCGGCGGATCGGGTGTTGGCAACGCCAGCCCCATCACTGCCCGGGAGGGCGCACACAACGGGCAGCCTGCCTACGGAGACGTGCGCGTGCCGCCTCTCGGCGTGCTGTACCTGAAGCCCGCGACGTCCTGATCCCCGAGTCGGCACGACGGCGGCGGCCCCCGATCATCGGGGGCCGCCGCTGTTTTGCATCCACCGGCAGGGGGTGCTACTGTTTATATCCGCGCTGATGAAGTTATCTGGTCGGCCGACAACCACAGAACCTGGATGCCTCTCCTGTCCGCTTGGGCGGGAACGGAGAACGGGAGATGTGGGAACCGGCCGATTTGGACAAACCGAGACAGAGCGGGTAGGCTTGTAAAGTTGCTTCGGAGCGAGAACATGACGGTTTGGTTGTGTTTGGTGCCGGTAGCTCCTGTTGTTTGAGAACTCAATAGTGTGCCAAGTTTGTTGATACCGATTGTTTTTTGATTGGTTGAATTTGCTGGTTGCCGCACCCCGTGTGGTGGCTGGTTTTTTTGGCTGGTTTCGAATTTTGTGCAATGGTGTCACCCGTTTTCCCGGGTGGTGTTGTTGTGTCTGTAATGCATTTACGGAGAGTTTGATCCTGGCTCAGGATGAACGCTGGCGGCGTGCTTAACACATGCAAGTCGAACGATGAACCTCACTTGTGGGGGGATTAGTGGCGAACGGGTGAGTAACACGTGAGTAACCTGCCCTTGACTCTGGGATAAGCCTGGGAAACCGGGTCTAATACTGGATACGACCTTCTGGCGCATGCCATGTTGGTGGAAAGCTTTTGTGGTTTTGGATGGACTCGCGGCCTATCAGCTTGTTGGTGGGGGTAATGGCCTACCAAGGCGACGACGGGTAGCCGGCCTGAGAGGGTGACCGGCCACACTGGGACTGAGACACGGCCCAGACTCCTACGGGAGGCAGCAGTGGGGAATATTGCACAATGGGCGCAAGCCTGATGCAGCGACGCCGCGTGAGGGATGAAGGCCTTCGGGTTGTAAACCTCTTTCAGTAGGGAAGAAGTCCATCTTTTGGGTGGGTGACGGTACCTGCAGAAGAAGCGCCGGCTAACTACGTGCCAGCAGCCGCGGTAATACGTAGGGCGCAAGCGTTATCCGGAATTATTGGGCGTAAAGAGCTCGTAGGCGGTTTGTCGCGTCTGCCGTGAAAGTCCGGGGCTTAACTCCGGATCTGCGGTGGGTACGGGCAGACTAGAGTGCAGTAGGGGAGACTGGAATTCCTGGTGTAGCGGTGAAATGCGCAGATATCAGGAGGAACACCGATGGCGAAGGCAGGTCTCTGGGCTGTAACTGACGCTGAGGAGCGAAAGCATGGGGAGCGAACAGGATTAGATACCCTGGTAGTCCATGCCGTAAACGTTGGGCACTAGGTGTGGGGGACATTCCACGTTTTCCGCGCCGTAGCTAACGCATTAAGTGCCCCGCCTGGGGAGTACGGCCGCAAGGCTAAAACTCAAAGGAATTGACGGGGGCCCGCACAAGCGGCGGAGCATGCGGATTAATTCGATGCAACGCGAAGAACCTTACCAAGGCTTGACATGAACCGGAATGATGCAGAGATGTGTCAGCCACTTGTGGCCGGTTTACAGGTGGTGCATGGTTGTCGTCAGCTCGTGTCGTGAGATGTTGGGTTAAGTCCCGCAACGAGCGCAACCCTCGTTCCATGTTGCCAGCGGGTTATGCCGGGGACTCATGGGAGACTGCCGGGGTCAACTCGGAGGAAGGTGGGGACGACGTCAAATCATCATGCCCCTTATGTCTTGGGCTTCACGCATGCTACAATGGCCGGTACAAAGGGTTGCGATACTGTGAGGTGGAGCTAATCCCAAAAAGCCGGTCTCAGTTCGGATTGAGGTCTGCAACTCGACCTCATGAAGTTGGAGTCGCTAGTAATCGCAGATCAGCAACGCTGCGGTGAATACGTTCCCGGGCCTTGTACACACCGCCCGTCAAGTCACGAAAGTTGGTAACACCCGAAGCCGGTGGCCTAACCCCTTGTGGGAGGGAGCCGTCGAAGGTGGGACCGGCGATTGGGACTAAGTCGTAACAAGGTAGCCGTACCGGAAGGTGCGGCTGGATCACCTCCTTTCTAAGGAGCGCCTCAGGTTCATGTCGTCCATCCTCAGTGGTGGGTGTGTGGCCTGCAGGAGTCAGCCCATAGCGCGGGCGTTTGTTCCGCGGTGGGTGCTCATGGGTGGAATATCAACGGATAGGTCCCGGAGGGGTCCTGGTGGCGTGTGAGTACGCACCGGTGGTGCTGGTGTCCCTGGAAGGGGATGGTGGCCGGCTGGTGTCTGGAAAGCGCGTGTCGGGGTTTGTTCGGGTAATCGTTTGGCACACTGTTGGGTCCTGAGATAACAGGGCCCTGTTCTTCGTGGGTGGTGTCGGTCGTGGACCGGGTACCGGGTGCGTGTGCGAGGAAGGCGACGTGGGGGGTCCTTTGGGATTCCTTGGGTGGTTCTTCCTTCGTGCGTGTCGGTGTTCCTGGTGTGGGGTTGGTGCCGCGTGTCGGGGGGTGGGGTTTGGTTGTTTCTGGTTTTCCCGCGCATGCTGCGCGCCCGGTTTGTTCCCTGGTTCTCCTCATTGTGGGGGGTGTGGGGTCGGGTGTTCGGGTGTGACGGGGTTGTTGGTTGAGAACTGCATAGTGGACGCGAGCATCTTAAAAAGAAGCAATTTCTAAGATAAATCTGGTTTCGGACGTATGTTCGGGCCTGGTTTTCTCGATATGTTTTTTGATCTTTTGTGGTCAAGTTTTTAAGGGCACACGGTGGATGCCTTGGCATCAGGAGCCGAAGAAGGACGTGGGAATCTGCGATAAGCCTGGGGGAGTTGATAACCGAACTTTGATCCCAGGATGTCCGAATGGGGAAACCCCGCCCGGCGCGCGAGTGACCGGGTGACCCGTATCTGAACACATAGGGTACGTGGAGGGAACGTGGGGAAGTGAAACATCTCAGTACCCACAGGAAGAGAAAACAATAGTGATTCCGTTAGTAGTGGCGAGCGAACGCGGACGAGGCTAAACCAGTGGTGTGTGATAGCCGGCGGGCGTTGCATCACTGGGGTTGTGGGACTTTCCGTTCCAGTTCTGCCGGACTGGTGAAATGAGTGCGTGCGTATAGGTGAACGGGTTTGAAAGCCCGGCCGGAGAGGGTGTTAGTCCCGTAACCGTAATGCGTGACGCCGTTTGGAGAGGATCCCAAGTAGCACGGGGCCCGAGAAATCCCGTGCGAATCTGCCAGGACCACCTGGTAAGCCTAAATACTCCCTGATGACCGATAGCGGACCAGTACCGTGAGGGAAAGGTGAAAAGTACCCCGGGAGGGGAGTGAAACAGTACCTGAAACCGTGTGCCTACAAACCGTCAGAGCAGCCTTGTAGCTGTGATGGCGTGCCTTTTGAAGAATGAGCCTGCGAGTTAGTGTTACGTCGCGAGGTTAACCCGTGTGGGGAAGCCGTAGCGAAAGCGAGTCTGAATAGGGCGAGTGAGTGGCGTGATCTAGACCCGAAGCGAAGTGATCTACCCATGGCCAGGTTGAAGCGACGGTAAGACGTCGTGGAGGACCGAACCCACTTCAGTTGAAAATGGAGGGGATGAGCTGTGGGTAGGGGTGAAAGGCCAATCAAACTTCGTGATAGCTGGTTCTCCCCGAAATGCATTTAGGTGCAGCGTTGCGTGTTTCTTACCGGAGGTAGAGCTACTGGATGGCTAATGGGCCCTACAAGGTTACTGACGTCAGCCAAACTCCGAATGCCGGTAAGTGAGAGCGCAGCAGTGAGACTGTGGGGGATAAGCTTCATAGTCGAGAGGGAAACAGCCCAGACCACCAACTAAGGCCCCTAAGCGTGTGCTAAGTGGGAAAGGATGTGGAGTTGCCCAGACAACCAGGAGGTTGGCTTAGAAGCAGCCACCCTTGAAAGAGTGCGTAATAGCTCACTGGTCAAGTGATTCCGCGCCGACAATGTAGCGGGGCTCAAGTACACCGCCGAAGTTGTGGCATTCACATAGATCCCAAGCCGGAGACTTGTTCTCTTGGTTCAAGGATGTGGATGGGTAGGGGAGCGTCGTGTGGGCAGTGAAGTCGCGGTGGAAACCAGCGGTGGAGCCTACACGAGTGAGAATGCAGGCATGAGTAGCGAAAGACGGGTGAGAAACCCGTCCGCCGAATGATCAAGGGTTCCAGGGTCAAGCTAATCTGCCCTGGGTAAGTCGGGACCTAAGGCGAGGCCGACAGGCGTAGTCGATGGACAACGGGTTGATATTCCCGTACCGGCGAAGAACCGCCAATACTGATCGAGGGATACTAACCGCCAGAAGCATGACCGCCCACCCTTGTGGTGACGTGGTTTTTTGTGGATCGCGGGACCTGATCTCGGGAGGTAAGCGTATTAACAGGTGTGACGCAGGAAGGTAGCCGAGCCGGGCGATGGTTGTCCCGGTCTAAGGATGTAGGGCAGGGCGTAGGCAAATCCGCGTCCTCGTGTTCAGTCACGAGCCTGAGATCTGATGGGACCCCCGTCAAGGGGGGATTCGGTGATCCTATGCTGCCGAGAAAAGCATCGGCGCGAGGTTCCAGCCGCCCGTACCCCAAACCGACACAGGTGATCAGGTAGAGAATACTAAGGCGATCGAGAGAATTATGGTTAAGGAACTCGGCAAAATGCCCCCGTAACTTCGGGAGAAGGGGGGCCCCAACTGTGAAGGCGACTAGCTCGCCGGAGCGGATCGGGGCCGCAGAGACCAGGGGGAAGCGACTGTTTACTAAAAACACAGGTCCGTGCGAAGTCGCAAGACGATGTATACGGACTGACTCCTGCCCGGTGCTGGAAGGTTAAGAGGACCGGTTAGTTTCACGCTTGCGTGGGACGAAGCTGGGAATTTAAGCCCCAGTAAACGGCGGTGGTAACTATAACCATCCTAAGGTAGCGAAATTCCTTGTCGGGTAAGTTCCGACCTGCACGAATGGAGTAACGACTTCCCCGCTGTCTCAACCATAAACTCGGCGAAATTGCAGTACGAGTAAAGATGCTCGTTACGCGCAGCAGGACGGAAAGACCCCGAGACCTTCACTATAGTTTGGTATTGGTGTTCGGTGTGGCTTGTGTAGGATAGGTGGGAGACTGTGAAGCGTGGACGCCAGTTCACGTGGAGTCATCGTTGAAATACCACTCTGGTCACTCTGGATATCTAACTTCGGCCCGTAATCCGGGTCAGGGACAGTGCCTGATGGGTAGTTTAACTGGGGCGGTTGCCTCCTAAAAAGTAACGGAGGCGCCCAAAGGTTCCCTCAGCCTGGTTGGCAATCAGGTGGCGAGTGTAAGTGCACAAGGGAGCTTGACTGTGAGAGAGACATCTCAAGCAGGGACGAAAGTCGGGACTAGTGATCCGGCGGCACATTGTGGAATGGCCGTCGCTCAACGGATAAAAGGTACCTCGGGGATAACAGGCTGATCTTGCCCAAGAGTCCATATCGACGGCATGGTTTGGCACCTCGATGTCGGCTCGTCGCATCCTGGGGCTGGAGTAGGTCCCAAGGGTTGGGCTGTTCGCCCATTAAAGCGGTACGCGAGCTGGGTTTAGAACGTCGTGAGACAGTTCGGTCCCTATCCGCTGCGCGCGCAGGAAATTTGAGAAGGGCTGTCCTTAGTACGAGAGGACCGGGACGGACGAACCTCTGGTGTGTCAGTTGTACTGCCAAGTGCACCGCTGATTAGCTACGTTCGGATGGGATAACCGCTGAAAGCATCTAAGCGGGAAGCCTGCTTCAAGATGAGATTTCCATACACCAAGAGTGTGAGAGGCCCCCAGCCAGACCACTGGGTTGATAGGCCGGACGTGGAAGCAGGGACTAAAGACCTGTGAAGCTGACCGGTACTAATAAGCCGATAACTTACACCACACACCCACCCCCACCCTTCACACGGTGGCCACGGGATCCCGGGCAACCAGGACCCCGAACCACCCTCACGAACGGTGACACAGGGGCAGGTGAAAGATCGACATGCTACGCGTCCACTATGCGGTTCCCAACCAACAACAGGAACCACCCCCACCGGGACCCGTCCCCACCCCGCCCCCACCAGGGCAGGCAAGGACACGGGCCCCACACCAGGGGGCACACATAACTGAATAGGTCCAACCAGCACAACACGACCAACACCCACAGATTTACCGCCACCGAACCCGAAACCCCACCACGGACACTGCACACCACAGTCCACCACGGGGTCAGGGCGCCCGGTCAGGCAGGTAGCAAGGGTTACGGCGGTCATAGCGTGGGGGAAACGCCCGGTCCCATTCCGAACCCGGAAGCTAAGACCCACAGCGCCGATGGTACTGCACCCGAGAGAGTGTGGGAGAGTAGGACACCGCCGGACAACCATTACAAGGACGAGGCCCCACCACCGGTGGGGCCTCACCCCTTTAACCACCCCCAGACACCCCAGGAAGCCCGGCAACCCGGGCGGCTCGGCCGCCGGCAAGCCAACCGCGCGGCAGCCCCGGGGCCAGCAGGTCGGCGGATCCGGCCGAAACACCCATGCATCAGAGCTACAGCCCGGCACGCCGGCAGTAGCGCCAGGAGCGGACCTCTGTCCGGCATAGGCAGCCCGGCAACAATGCCACCCAGCCGCCGGCAAACCAACCGCGCGGCAACCCCGGGGCCAGCACGTCGGCGGATCCGGCCGAAACACCCATGAACCACTAGAGAGCTACAGCCCGGCACGCTGGCAGTAACGCCAGAAGCGGACCTCGGTCCTGCACAGGCAGCAACAGGGCCGCCCACCACCAGATTTGGCCGGTAGCGATGGCACGCGGGACCATCTCTTTTCGCCTCAACAAGCCGGCTCGATAACGATGACGGCCGACGCCCGCAGGCGGTGACGATGCCCGCATCCGGCGGCTGACGCCCGCGCCCGGTGACGGTGCCGCGGCTGGCGGCGATGCCCGCGCCCGGTGACGGTGCCGCACCCGGCGGCTGACGCACGCCCCTGTGTCGATGCTGCGCTGCCGCCGGCATCCTGAGCAGCATACGGAGCTGCCATTCGGACCGGGCACTGCACCTGAGCTGCAGCGCCGACGATCTGCGTCGGCAACTGTGAAGCCCGCTACCACTTGGGATCGGCCACCAGAGCGTGCCGGCACGCACTGCACGTCTTGGCCGCTACCCGCGGCCGGCGGCCTTACTTCGTGTTGCCGATAGTCCGGACCGACTAACCGTGCCGTGCACCCGTTCCGGAGCCGTATCGCCGACGACCTGGGTCGGCAACGGTGATGTCCGCTACCACTTGGGATAGCTCAGCACACCAAGCCGGCACCCACGGTACGTCTGAGCCAGTACCCGCGGCCGGCGACTTTGATTCTTGTTGCTGCTAGCAAGGCTGACTATCGGGGCGGCGCACCCGCTCCGGATCGGCACATGCGCTGCCCGACACGCAACGATCACGCTCAGCACCGCCCGCCGACCGTCCGCCGACCGTCCGCCGACCGTCCGCCGACCGTCCGCCGACCGTCCGCCGACCGCCCGCCGACCGCCCGCCGACCGTCCGCCGACCGTCCGCCGACCGTCCGCCGACCGTCCGCCGACCGCCCGACGCTGCGCCACCAGCTCGGGCGCCTGCACTCGAGGTACTCCTGAACCATGAGGGCCGCGCACGCTACTCATTCAGCTCTCGTACAGCGACTCCCACAGCCGCTTGGCAGGTGACCCGGCATCAGCGAGTCATGCAACACACTCGCACTTCAGCATCCAGGAACGTGGACGGCGACGGCGATGGTGCCGCTAACCGGCAGCGGGGTTGCTTCATGTGGGGTCGGCAGGAGCCTGATCGGGTCGCATGATCCTCAATGGTCCATGCCGCAGGAGTTGCAGAAGCCGCAGGTGGAGTGTCGAGCCACTTCAGGTCGGCGGCGGGTGGGCGGACTACTGCAGCCAGTAGGTGCGGCCGCACTCCTCAGTTGGATGACCGCGTCATGGGAAGGATCCGAGAGCGCCGTGCTTCGCCCGCGCCAAGGCTTGCTTGTGATGGGGATTCTGGCGCTCCCCTAGTGCCCCACACCTCGAGGTGCGGGGCGGATGGAGCGATGGAGCACCGTCCGGTGAAGGAGCACGCTCAGTTGTACGCCGCCGCCCACGCCTTGTACGTCGTTCCGATTGGAGGCTGCTTTGTTTGCCGCAGGCTTGTCGGCCGCGACAGTGCAAAGGGCGACGCCCGACGCCGGATAGGTTGGCGCTGCCGGGAGGTGCGCCTCTTCGTCGTGGCATCGCGGATACGGGGCCCGGTGAAGATCGAGCAGGCTTCGGGCTGCTCGACCGCCAACATTCAGAGCCGGGAGACAGGGAGTACCCCGTAGGAACCTTCAACTGGTGACGTATGGGTAACTGGGCTGCGCTGCGGTACGAAGACGCGACATGGACGATACGCAGATAGAGGCAGCGCCGGCACTCGCCCGGCGCTGGTGACAGGCAGGCGCCACGGGCTACGGAACGATGGCCTGCCGGCAACTGGAGAGGGTGTCTGTCGGCCGGGGTGTGCCCAAGCCTTCGGGCAGGCTCACGTCATCCGTGCCGTGCCGTGCCGTGCCGTGCCGTGCCGTGCCGTGCCGTGCCGTGCCGTGCCGTGCCGTGCCGTGCCGTGCCGTGCCGTGCCGTGCCGTGCCGTGCCGTGCCGTGCCGTGCCGTGCCGTGCCGTGCCGTGCCGTACCGAGCTGTGCTGTACCGATTCGGTCCAGCCCCGGTCGATCCCGGCGGCGGTCTCCGCGGGCACCCCGCAGACCGGCAAGCAGGTACTCCCTGGCCGAAGCTCCGCCGGTGACGGGCAGATCGCATTCCCGACGACCAGTAGATGGAGCTGCACCCGACGCTGGATACACCCATCAGTACAAGACACGGCTCGAAGCCGAGTGGGTGGAGAGGGCGAGGCACCGCCCCCGCCCTGCCAGGGCATTCCACTTGTCGGACCATAACGGCCGAGGCCAGGTGCTTGCCGGCCCGCGAGAGCCAGAATCGAGTACTCATCGGACCGTGACAGCCAGGGGACCAGGAAATCCTTCACCCGCTCGGAAGCACAGTGGCGGAAGGGGGGGGGGGGGGGGGGGGGGGGGGGGGAGACACCCTCCTCGAGGAACCGCGGTTGGCAGAGCCTTGCGTGTAGCCCCAGGTTCCAGGGAGGCTCCGGCGGCTAAAAGGGGCGGAGTGATCCCCGTAGCGACTCGGGGGAACGGCGTCCAGAAGGGGTCCGGCCAGGGGTGACGTAGACAACGTCCGCTCAGTTTGCTCCGATGCTGAGCGGCGTGTAATGTTTCATGAGTTGCCCCGGTGAGGGTAGCCAACCCCTTCAAAAACTAGCGGTCAGTTCGTGCGCTCTAAAGCGGCCCGGAATTTGGCCTCTAATTGTCATGGGATTGTCTTGTCATATGTCTTTCCGCAGGCAGTAAGCCAAAGCAGAGGATTTGACAAGAGAAAAGGAAATGAAATAAGCTGTAAACACAACGGCGAAGGAAAGCAAGCCGACAAAGTGCAGAAGCGCTGGTCTTGCAAGTAATCGAACGT